>NZ_JBVJHB010000012.1:0-326388 GCF_055587045.1 Streptomyces sp. NPDC048671
CGCCGAGGCGCCGATCTTCGACCTCGTCGACTACGGCGTCGTCGGTGACCTCTTCAACGTCGTGCCCCAGCTCACCGACGAGATCACCACCCGCAGGGGCTGACCCGTCACCCGGCACAGGCACGACCCGCACGATCCAACGGCCCGGGGCCGCACGGTGACCACACCGCGCGGCCCCGCACCCGTTTTCCCGGCGCACCCCCGGACGGCGCCGCAGGCCAGGAACCCGGCTCAGGGCCCGAAAGCCCTGAGCGTGATGCCGACGAGCGCATCGGCGTACTCGGCGGTCAGCGGGCCCGAACGGTGCAACCAGCGCTGGAACAGCGGCGCGTAGAGCACTTCAAGGAGCAGATCGAGGTCGGCGTCGGCGGCCAGCTGGCCGGCCCGTTGCGCGCTGCGCAGTCGCTCCTTCTTGGCCTCGTCCACGGGCCGGGCCAGCTTCTCGCGGTACTGCGCGGCAAGATCGGGATCATTGCTGATCTCACTGTTGAGCGCCCGGACCGGCTTCTCGAACTCCGGGTCGGCGAACTCGGCGACGGTCGCGCGCATGACCGTCCTGAGATCGGCCTCGATGTCGCCGGTGTCCGGCAGCGCCGCGCCCTGCCCCTCGGTGCCCTCGCTGAGTGCCAGAAAGGCATCGAAGATCACCGCACCCTTGGAGGGCCACCAGCGATAGATCGTCTGCTTGCCGACGCCGGCCCGTGCGGCGATGGTCTCGATCGCCACCTTGCCGTACCCGACCTCGGACACCAGCGCACGCGTCGCCTCGAGGATCGCCTGCCGGGAACGTTCGCTGCGCCGGGAGCGATCCGGCTTTCTGACCTGGGGCATGGACTCAGGCTAGCACCACACGAGACGGACCGGTCCGTATTGACAAGACCATCGTCGCCGTGCAGAGTAAAGCGAACCGAGACGCACCGTCTCGCTTCGGAAGGTGGGATCGCATGACGACCGCGAGAGTCTGGTTCATCACCGGCGCTTCACGAGGCCTGGGCAGAGCGTTCACCGAGGCGGCCCTGGCCGCCGGGGACCGCGTTGTGGCCGCGGCCCGCAACACCGAACCCCTCGTGGCCCTGGCCGACGCGTACCCGGACGCACTCGTCCCGCTCCCGCTGGACGTCTCCGACCGCCGGGCCGTGTTCGAGGGCGTGGACCGCGCGGCCGCCGCCTTCGGCCGGCTCGACGTCGTGGTCAACAACGCCGGAGGACTGCTCTACGGGATGGTGGAGGAAGCCTCGGAGGAACAGATCCGGGCGCATCTGGACGTCAACCTCTTCGGCGCGGTCTGGGTGGCCCAGGCCGTCCTGCCGCACCTGCGCGCGCAGGGCTCCGGCCGCATCCTTCAGGTCACCTCGATGGGCGCCGGCGGCGGCATGGCGTCCGTCGGCTTCTACGGTGCGGGCAAGGCCGCGCTCAGTTCGGTCAGCGAGGCGCTGGCGATGGAGGTCGAGCCGTTCGGCATCAAGGTCACCGTCGTGGAGATGGGCGGCTACGGCACCGGCCTGTTCACCCAGGGCACCACGGCGACCGAGGCCCTCCCGCACTACGGTCCCCTGCGCGCCGAACTCGCCGAGATGTGGGGCGAGGAGGCCGGGCCGCCCCCGAGCACGGCCGCCCCCGTCATCATGGAACTGGCCGCGCTGCCTGAACCGCCCCGGCGCCTCGTCGTCGGCGGCCGGTCCTACGACCAGGTCCAGGAACTGAACCGGGCCAGGGCCGGGCTCTACCAGGCATGGGAGGCACTCAGCCGCAAGGCCCCCGGCTGACCGGAGCGGTACGCGGGCCTCCCTCCCCGCGTCACCGCCCCTCAGGTGTGGCCCTCGGAGAGTCAGCCCAGCAGTTCCTCGACGAGGTCGGCGGCCCTCGCCGTGCCGCCCTCGGCCCGTGCCTCCGCGCGGAGCAGCGCCGAGCGACGGGCGACCTCCGGGTCGGCGACGAGTTCGGTCAGGGCGCTCCGCAGCGCCTCGGCCGTGGCGTCCTCGGTGTCGATGCGGCGGGCGACGCCGAGCTCCACGAGGCGGTCGGCGTTCATGAACTGCTCCGCGCCCTGCGGGACGGCGATCATCGGGACCCCGGTGAACAGCCCCTCGGAGCTGCCGCCCATGCCCGCGTGGGTCACGAAGGCGTCGGCCTGCTCCAGGATCGCCAACTGGGGGACCCAGGAGTGCACTTCGACGTTGGACGGGATGTCGCCGAGTTCCCGCGGATCCGTGTGCCTGCCGATCTGGAGCACCACGTGCCAGCCGGGCAGCTCGCCGTACGCGGCCAGGCACTGTCGGTAGAACTCGGGGCGGTCGGTGTACGCCGACCCCAGTGAGACCAGCAGGACGCGCTCCGCGTCAGCGGGACGGGTCCAGACCGGCTCGCCGTCACGCCGGCCGAGGCACGGGCCGACGAACGTCACCGTGTCCGTGTCGACGTCCTCTCCGTGCGGCTGCATCGCCCGGGGGATCAGGGCGAGGGTGTTCGCGGGGCGGCCGCAGAAGACGTCCATGTCGGTGGTGGACGCACCGCACCCGGCGAGCCACCGGCCGAACCTCGCCCGGTACGCGTCGGCGCCCGGCAGGGTCCAGAGCTGCGCCGCCACGTCCTGTCCGTAGCTCTCCCAGCCCACGATGGTCGGGGACAGCTGCATGAGAGGGCGGTTCTGCGACTCGGCCAGCACCCGCGCGGCGTACGCGCCGATGTCGTACAGGTAGAGGTCCGCGGGGTCGTCGTCGTAGACGGCCCGCAACTGCGGGAGAGCCTGGACGCCCTCGTCGAGGAAGAGGCTCATCGCGGCGATGGGGTCGTCGGGCCAGTTGTTGTCGACGACCGGCAGCACGGAGCCGTACGGGACGAGCTCGGCACCGGTGGCCTCGATCCGCTCGGCCACCATCGGATCGTTGGCGTAGGTGACCCGGTGGCCGCGGGCCACCAGTTCACGGATGACCTCAAGGCTCGGCAGGACGTGGCTGACGGCGGGAATGCCGACCATCGCGATGTGCGCGCGGCGACGGGACATGGAGGATCACTCATTTCAGGTCTACGGCGGAAAGGACACGGCGGACCGGTGCGTCGGCCACTCCGGCGGAGGTGCCGGGTCGTGGGCGCGCACACGGACGTGCCGGACGAGGGCGGGGCGCTGCCCCGTCCGCGTCAGCCGTAGATCTGGAGGAAGTTCATGCCGGAGACCGTAGCCCGCGTCCGGGCCTCGCGCACCTGGATTTCGGTGTGCCGCCGTACGCCGCTCCGCAGCGGTGTCATACGGGCGGGGCCGCGGCTTCGAGCTCGTCGACGCTGCCGGACATGAGGGTCCGCACGTGCTCGGTGATGTGCTCCGCGGGCCAGTGCCACCAGGCCACCGCGAGCAGCCGGGCGATGTCCCCCTCGCTGTAGCGGGTGCGCAGGAGACGCGCCGGGTTGCCGCCGACGATCCCGTAGTCGGGCACGTCCTTGGTGACCACGGAGCCGCTGCCGATGATCGCGCCGTGTCCGATCCGCACCCCGGGCAGGACCGTGGCGCTGTGGCCGAACCAGACGTCGTGGCCGACGACGGTGTCCCCTCGGGCCGGGAGGCCGGTCAGCAGGTCGAAGTGGTCCGCCCACGACCCGCCCATGGTCGGGAACGGGAAGGTGGAGGGACCGTCCATACGGTGGTTGGCGCCGTTCATGATGAACCGCACCCCCGTGCCCAGCGCGCAGAACCTGCCGATGACCAGCTTCTCCGGGCCGTAGTGGTAAAGCACGTTGCGCGTCTCGAACGCGGTGGGGTCGTCCGGGTCGTCGTAGTACGAGTACTCCCCCACCTCGATCAGCGGGGACTTCACCAGGGGTCTGAGCTGCACCACCCGCGGCTGGCCGGGCATCGGGTGGAGCACGGTCGGGTCGGCCGGCACTGACATGCACGATTCCTTACGGGGGGACGGGCAGGGACCGGTCCCATGATCGTGCCGCCGCCCCCGTCGCGACACCGGATTATCGGCGCGACGGGGAGCCGCCCCCACGCCACGCCTATGCCGCGTCCACGCCGCATCGAGCGACGCGCAACCCTCCAGTTGCTCCCGAGTCAGTAACGTGCAACTCTGGAGTTGCACCAAATGGCAGCACCCACTGGCAGCACCCACTGGCTGGGACCACTGGCAAGGTCCACTGGCAGGGGCCGCTGGCAGGGGCCGCTGACCGCATTCACTGACGGAACTCAAGGAGTCATCCCATGAGCGAGGACCGGATCGAACGCGAAACCCTCATCGAGGCGTCCCTTGACCGGGTCTGGTCACTGGTGGCGCAACCCGGGTTCTGGGTGGCCGACAAGGCGAGCCTGCCCGGCACCGTGGCCAGGGAAGGCGAGTCACTGGTGGCGAAGAACTCCGAGCACGGCGATTTCCCGGTACGGGTGGAGAAGGTGGAGCCGCCCACGTATCTGGCATACCGCTGGACCAGCGCGTTCCCCGGCGAGGAACTGCGCGAGGACAACAGCACCCTGGTGGAGTTCACCTTGACCGCGGAGGGCCAAAAGACGCGGCTGCGCGTCGTCGAGAGCGGGTTCACGGCGCTGGCCGGGTCCGAGGAGCTGCGCGGCCAGAACCTCAAGGACCACACCGAGGGCTGGCCGATGGAGCTCGGCGCACTGAAGAAGCGCGCCGAACAGCCTTCCGCGTGACGGAGGAACACCCCGACGCCGCCGAGGACGCCGACGCCACCGCGGCCGTCGACAGCGTCCTCGGCGCGCTGGCCGACCCGACGCGGCGCAGACTGCTCGATCTGCTCGCGGCCCAGGGCGAAGCCACCGCGACGTCGCTCGCCGGACAGCTCCCCGTCTCACGTCAGGCGGTGGTCAAACACCTCACCGTGCTGGACGCCGCCGGGCTGGTCTCCGGGGGCCGGGTCGGACGCGAGGTGCGGTACTCGGTGCGGCCCGCCGCACTGAACGCGACGGCCCGGTGGATGGCCGGACTGGCGGCCGACTGGGACCGGCGGCTGGCGAACATCAAGCGCGTCGCGGAGGCGGCCGAGCGGGAATCGCACTGACGACCCGCCCCGGAACAGCACCGCTCCCACCGGGCCGGAGCCCGGCGGGAGCGGCTGCCCGGCGGGAACGGCTGCCCGGTGGAAGCGGAAGCCCGGCGGGAACGCAAGACCGGCGGGAACGCAAGCCCGGTCAACGCGCAGAGCCGGTCAACGCCGCAGGCCCGGTCAGGGCTGGAGCGGCATGCTCCAGCAGTTGGACGTCGCCGCCCGGCCCGCGAGGCGGTCGGTCAGCCACGAGATCGCGTCGCCCTGGTCGGTGATGAGCGGGACCACGTGGTTGGTGAGGAGTTTGTCGCCGAGGTTCGGCAGGATGATGGCGTCATAGGTGACGTTCGCGCCCTTGCCGCACCAGTCCACCGCCAGCCGGCGGGCCTGAGCGTGGGGAACGATGTCGTCCTGGACGCCGGTCGCCAGGCGCACCGGTCCCGCGGGCTTGAGGTTGCCGATGCGCTGCCTGTCGAGAGCGGCCTGCGCGCGGGGCTCGGCCGCGATGACGTCACCGATGGACTTGCCGCTGTTGGTCCACTTACCGCTCTTGGCGAAGCCGTAGCCGAGGATCGCGTCGCCGACACACATGGTCGAGGCATCATTCAGCGCGGCCTTGCCCGCGGCGTTGATGTTGGCCTCGACGACGCTCCGGACGTCGGGGTCGGCCTGGGCGAAGCCGTTGATCGACCAGGCCAGCGCGCCGGCGAGGGCGCTGCCGTCTATGCCCTTCATGACCGCGGTCAGATCGGCGGGCGGCGCACCGGAGTACGTGCCGGCCAGTTCGACGTCGGGTGCGTAGGAGGGCTGCAGTTCGGCGGCCGCGGCACTGGCCCCGCCGCCCTGGCTGTATCCGTACAGCCCCGTGCGCGACTCGGCGGTGATGGACGCGCCGGGCACGGCATGTGCGGCGCGGGCCGCGTCCAGCAGGGCGTGCCCCTCGTCGACACGGTTGACGTAGGTGTGGAGCCGGTCGGTCGCGCCGAGTCCGATGTAGTCGGTGACGACGACCGCGGTACCCGCGGAGAGAAGGCGGTAGATGGCCAGGGCCTCGTAACCGACCGACACCGTCTGGCCGTTGAGGGTCAGCGGGTATTGAAGCGCCATCGAGGGCGCGCACTGGTCGCCCTGGCCCATCGTGCCCGCGGCCACCGCCACCAGCGGACGCGGCCCGCCGCCCTTCCAGGCGGCCGACGGCTCGATGTAGGCACCGGTCACCGCGGCCGGCTGCCCGTTGGAGTCGGTCGACCTGTACATCAGCCGGGTGGCAGTGCCGGGCATCGGGCGGCCGTCCAGTCCCGGAATGCTCAGCCCCAGAGGGAGCGGCTCCTGACGGATCAACGCACCATTGGCGGCGGGCAGTTCGGCGGGCGGATTGTAGAAGTCCGGGATGGTCACGCCCCGGGACACCACGGGCTCCGTCCCGCCGGCGGCAGTGGCGGGCACGGCGCAGGTGACCGCACAGACCGCCGCTGTCACGGCGACGGCCAACACGCGTACAGCGCGCGGGCGTTGCGGGCGACTGGGGGAAACCGCCGGGCGCGCGGCATGGAAGGTGGAACGCGAACGGGTGCTCTTGCGGCTCACAGCTCACTCCTCGCTCTGCTCCGAATGCAGGTGAGCGCAAGCTAGCAGCGGAACTTACCGAAGGTAACCCGTCAGTAAGTTACGCTGCGGTAACCATTCGCCGGATCCCGATCAGGGCCCGGACTCGCCCCACGGACGAGCCCGACAGGCGATCCCCACGAGGCGACACCACCCCAACGGCCCGCACTCGCCCGCCATCGTCAACTCCGCGCAGGATCTCCACCCGGAAGGGTCACTTGCGCAAACACTCACAGCCCCCGCCTGCCCCACGGGCCACCCGACTCCGTCCCCCGCTGGTCCAAATCGGGCTATGCGCACGCGAAAACCCCTGGCGCGGACGGCATTACAGCTAATCTGCACCCATGGTTCTTGAATGGTGGGAGTTGGCGATAGCAATCATCAGCGCGGTCGCCGCTGTCATTGCGACCGCCCTCGAAGTGCGTGAGCGGTTGAGCCGCAGACGCACCCCCTCCCCCTCTCCCGACCCTCCCTCGCCGGAGCCGGACGGGCGCTACGACGTCTTCGTCTCCTACACCGAAGCGGACAGCGAGTCGGCGGAGCTGCTGGCGTCGCGGCTGCGCACCGAAGGGCTGCGAGTGTTTCTGGCCGCCTGGATCGGTCCGGGGCTGGTGGAGAGTCTGGAGAAGGAGGGGGCCCTGCTCGCCTCTGCCAACGGGGTCCTGCTCTTCAGCGGGACGACCATGAACGACTCCGCGATCCGCGACGAGTACGCCGCCCTGCTCCAGCGTGCCCACTCCGGCGGACAGCGGTTCATCCCCGTGCTGGTGGAGGACGTGGAGCTGCCGCCCTTCGCCCGTATCCGCCGGCCATTGGACCTTCGGAACCCCGGCACCCCCGAGTTCGACGAGCGCCTCGCCACATTGGTGCGGGCCGTGCGGCCGCGGAGTGATGCCTCCTGATCGACGTCTTCATCTCCCACGCACAGGAGGACAGCGCTTGGGCGGGCGATCTCGCGGACAGGCTGTCCCGCAACGGCCTCAGGGTCTTCTTCGACGAGTGGGACGTGCTGCCCGGTGACGTGATCGTGCACCGGCTCGACACGGCGGTCCGTGACGCCGCGTGCGCCATTGCCGTCATCAGCCCGGCTTCAGCCGCCTCACCACGGGCACTTGAGGAGTACGCCGCCCTGGCCACCGCCGGAGCCGAGCGCGACCTGCGGTTCATCCCGGTGCTGATCGGCGATGTCCGCCTCCCGCCCTTCGCCGCCAACCGGGTCTGGCGGGACTTCCGGAGCCTCGGTGAGCGGGAGTACGACGCGAAGGTCGGGGAACTCGCCGCTGTCATCCGGAGCGAGGCGGCGCGGCCCGCCCCTGCCGGGTCCGGTGGAGCGGCCGGCGAGGAGAACATCGCGGCGGCACTGCCGTCGGCGCCCCGCCCCCTCACCGAGCCGGACCAG
The DNA here is from genome assembly GCF_055587045.1 of Streptomyces sp. NPDC048671. Taxonomy (NCBI): domain Bacteria; kingdom Bacillati; phylum Actinomycetota; class Actinomycetes; order Kitasatosporales; family Streptomycetaceae; genus Streptomyces; species Streptomyces sp. NPDC048671. Next base: position 8,000 of record NZ_JBVJHB010000012.1, read on the forward strand.
CACGCGTTCGTGGTCTGCTACGCCTCGGCCGACGCGGCGTACGGCCGGGCGCTCGTCGACCAGGTGAGAGCGGCCGGGATGACCGTCTGGTCGGTCGCCGATCTCCGCCCGGGAGACGCCCAGTTCTGGAAGATCCGGCAGCAACTGGTGTACGCGAGCGCCGTCGTCGTACTGATGTCGCCACAGGCCCAGGATTCCGACGACATCACCCGCATGATCCTCGAAGCGATGCTGCACCAGCGCCCCCTGTTCCCTGTCCTGCTGGACGGGGAACGCAACTACCACCTGGCACACACCTGGTACGTAGATGCGCGGAACGGCCGGCTGCTGCGCCCGGACGAACTCGGCCTGCTGCGAGCGCTGGACGGCTCGGCGGGCGCCGCGCTCCCGGGTGAGCCGCCCCCGGCACTCCCGGCCCCGCTCGCACATCCGCCGGTGGGAACGGTGCGGGTGCCGCCCACGGTCTCGATCGACCAGATCAACACCTTCTTGAACGAAGGGGAGTTCGCGCACGCTGATCTCCAGACCACCACCGTGCTGCTGGAGGCGGCGGACCGGCTCGACGAGGGGTGGACGGGTGCGCGGGACGCCCGCCGGATCCCCGTCGAGGTGCTGGCCGGTATCGACGCGGTCTGGTCGGATCATTCGCACGGAAGGCAGGGCTTTCGCGCACAGGCGGCACTGTCCCGGGTACGCCGTGCACGGCACGCGGACTTCCTCGCGCTGTCGGTGGCCTGCGGATGGCGGGATTCCGTCGAGGGCAGCGTTCCGCAGGGATACCACGAGTTCACCGGATCGGCGGGGCACGGTCCGCGCCGGGGGTTCTATCCCACCCTGCGCAACCCGCAGAACGAGCGTTTTCTCGACTGGTACGACCAATGGGTGACCACGGTGCTGGCAACGCACACACACGCCCTGAGTAAGGGGATCAACCGGTGAAGTTCATCGTGTATCTGATCGCTGCTTCGGTCGCGATCCTGATCGGCATTTATACCGACCGGAACGAGGCCTTCATGCTGGTGAACCTCGTCGGCGTCGTCGTACTCGTGCAACATATTTCGAAACGCAAGCGTGAGCGCAAAGAACGCGGCGCGCGGAAATGGAGAGACAGTCCAGTGATGATGACCCTCGCCACGGCATACCTGGCCATCAGCGTTGTTTCGGCAGGGGCGTTGACCGTCACCGGAGCGGTCGTCATTCTGGTGGCGGCCGCTCTCATCGGCTGGCTCGGGTACCGGAGCATTCCGTCGGACCGGGTCGGTGTCGTGCGCCGACGGTACGGGCGCACCCATCCGGAGTTCCGCAACATCACGCCGTACAGCACCCGGGGAGTGCGGGCACAAACCCTTTTGCCGGGCCGCTCCAGCTGGGTGTTCCCCGCCCTGAACGAGGTCCGCTTCCTGCCCCGCACACGAGTGGCGGAGGGCAGGATCGGCCTGGTCACGGCCAAGGAGGGGAGGATCCGGCCGGCGGACCGGTCCCTGGGGCTGTCCGTCGTGTGCGACAACTTCCAGGACGGCCGGGCCTTCCTGCTGAACGGGGGTGAACAGGGCAGGCAGGCCGATACGCTGGCCCCTGGTCAGGCGTACTACATCAATACGGAGCTGTTCGAGGTCGAGCAGGTCGAGCGTGTCTACGTTCCGCCCGGCACGATCGGACTGGTGAACGCCAAGGCGGGCCGGATCCGGCCGCCGGAGCGCATCTTCGGACCCCATGTGGAATGCGAGGACTTCCAGAACGGCGGCCGCTTTCTCGCCGGTGGCGGTGAGCAGGGCAGGCAAATGGCCATTCTCCAGGGCGGGGCGTATTACAGCATCAATCCGGCCTTGTTCGATGTAATCACCGTCGAGACCGTCGAGAAGACGAGCGGGGGTGAGCTCTCCGTGGAGCATCTTCAGGAGATCTCCATTCCGGTCGGCTATACCGGCGTGGTGATCACCCTCGACGGTGCGGCCCCGGAGTCACCCGAACAACTGGGTCCGCGCGTGGACGGCCATCAGGGTTTCCGGCTGCCGTGGGTGTTCCTGCGGAACGGCGGGCACCGGGGCGTGCAGGAGGAAACCCTGGGAGAGGGCACGGTCAGCGCCCTCAATCCCTATTTCGTTCGCGTCGTGCTGATCCCGACCCGTCTCCTCATCCTGGAATGGAACGACAAGTCCCCGGAGAAATCACGGAACTACGACGCGCATCTGAATCGGATCGCGGTCACCGTCCAGGGTCACCGGCTGTTCGTGGACATGAGCCAGACCCTGCAGATTCCGCAGCAGTCCGCTCCCGGGCTGGTCAGCAGGAACGGCGGCGGCCGGACATCGGGCGTCGGCGGACTGGACCGGGACCCGCTTCCGGTCCAGCGCTTCGTCGAGCGGGTGCTGGGTGCCATCGTCGTCTCGTACTTCAACGAGATCGCCGCCGCGGCCACGGTCAAGGAATTCCTCGAAACGTACGCCGAGACCCGCACCAACCTCACCTCGCGCGTACGCAGCGCGCTTCAGGGGTGGGGTGTTGAGGCCCGGATCACCACCCTGGGCGAATTCGAGGCCCAGGACCCGTCACTCAACGAGGCCATGAAGAGGCCGGCCCATGAGCAGATGCGCGGTGAACTCCTCGACGTGGCGCTGGAGAACGCGGAGCGGGAGGACGCGATCGACGCGGTACGCGTACGGGGCGAGAGCCGGCGCGCGGCCGTGGAGCTCAAGGCCCGTATCGAGCTGCTCGGGCTGAACAACGTGGTGGTGCTCGAAATGCTCGAGCAGATCACGAAGGCACCCGTTCCGCAGTTCATCGGTGGCGGCGATCTCTCCGCCTACCTCGAAACACAGCCGATGGCGAGGCTGGGTGAGCTGCTGGACCGGATGAAGAAGCTGCAGGCGGACAGCTCGATCGAAGAGGCGGTGGCGCCTTCGCTGCCCGAGGCAGCCGCCACAGCCGTACCGGCACAGCAGGACGCCACGGTCGTTCCCGCACAGCAGGACGTCACAACCGAGCAGGCGTAGCGGGAAGCAGAGCACCGGAGGCGGTCAGGTGGACTCCGGGGCGCGCACGTTCCCTATTCTGGGGGCGAGCTGATCGCCCGATGCCTCACGCACCCTGGAGTTCACTATGTCCCGACCGGCGAACGACGCCACCTCCCTGCACATCGACACCAGCAAGCCGCATCCCGCGCGGATGTACGACTGGTTCCTCGGCGGCAAGGACAACTACCCGGTGGACGAGGCGATGGGCCGGCAGATGCTCGCACTCGAACCCGGTATTCCGGTCATGGCGAAGGTGAACCGGGCCTTTATGCACCGCGCCACCCGCTGGCTGTCGGGCCAGGGCGTTCGGCAGTTCCTCGACATCGGGACGGGGATACCCACCGAGCCCAACCTCCACCAGGTGGCCCAGCAGTCCGTCCCCGCCACGCGCGTCGTCTACTGCGATAACGACCCGATCGTGCTGGCCCACGCCGAGGCTCTGCTGAACGGCAGCCCGGAGGGCGCGATCGACTACGTGCAGGCCGACGCACGCGATGTGGACGCCATCCTCGAACACGCGGGCAAGACACTGGACTTCAGTGAGCCGGTCGCGCTCTCGATGATCGCGCTTCTGCATTTCGTGAGCGACGAGGACGGCGCCTACGAGCTGATGAGCAGGCTGACCGACGTGCTGGCGCCGGGCAGTCATGTGGTGATCTCACACCTCACCGCCGACTTCCATCCGGAGAAGGCCCAGAAGGTCGACGAGATGTACAAGGCCAACACGCTCACGTTGGCGCCGCGCAACCGCGCCCAGTTCGCGGCGTTCTTCGACGGACTGGAGATCGTCGAGCCCGGCATCGTGGCCGCCGAGGCGTGGCACCCCGAGCTCGGCGAGCCGGTCCCCGGCCAGGAGGACATCATCAGCGCGGGGTACGTGGCGGTGGGCCGCAAGCCGTAGGGCCCGCCGGCGTCACCGGCCGCCGCTCCCCGCCGTACCGGGGAGCGGCGGCGGCCCGGCACGCGCTTCGGCCGGTCCGGTCCCCGCGGACTCCGGCAGCGGAAGACGGCTGCCCGTCAGGGCATATACCGGCCGATCAGGCTCAGTTCAGGCGTGGCGCGCCATTGTGCGCGATTCGCGCGGTCATCTGTCGCATCGTCACCATTCCTTCACGGCACGACACTTGACGTTCACCGGCACCCATGCGGTCTCCCGGCGGACGGGAGCCCATCCGGAACGGTCGCCATCGCGAATCGGATCTAACCTTTCCGCAACGGCCGCCCGGGAACCGACGATTCGTCAACGTGGGGTAAAGCGGGGCATGCGGGCCTTCCACATGGGTGCCTGACGGCTCGCCAGGAGGGGCGTGAGCAGCCGTTCAGGAGGATTCCGCCGCGGCGTACCAGCGATTCCGCTTACTCTTGCGAAGTTCACCGTCCGGACATTTTTGACCGCGTAGGATCGCTTCCGCGCCACTAGATGAGCGCAAACTTTCAACGATGCGCGCATCGGTAGTTAGGTGCTACGGCATAGGATCAGGCCGCGTCACTGGAGCCCCGCCCGCCCCGCTTGTCCCATCTGCAACTGTGCACACGATGCACCAGCGTCCCTACCGTTACCCCCACACCCCGTTAACAGGTATCTGCGTGTCACCGATACTCAGCACCGGTTCCGGCGATGGAGCCGCGCAGTGAAAATCAATCGTCGTCTCGTCCTGCTCGTCACCGCACCGCTCACCGTTGCGGTCACCTTCTCGGTTCTGGCCCTCGCGCCCGCGACCAATCAGGCGCTCCAGGCAGACCGGCTGACGGAGATGGTCGATGTCGCCGCAGCCGCCGGTGACTTGACGCACCAGCTACAGCGTGAGCGAGCAGCCGCCACCGCATCGGTCTCCAAACAGGGATCCTCGGACGCGTTCCAGACGAGTTCCAGCGCGACCGACAAGAGCATCGCCACCTTCAACAGCAAGATCGGCCAACTGTCCGAAGTCCCCGGCAGCGCACAGGCCTCGCTGGACCGCATCAAGCGCTTCATGGACGAACTTCCGGCCCTGCGCGCCCAGGTGCGCTCGGGCAGCAGCACCATCTCCGCGCTCGCCTTCGGCTACCGGATCGTCATCGCCGACCTCAACGGCTACCGCGACGGCATCGCGCAGGCCGACGGTGTCGACGCCGACATCGCGGACCGGATCCGCGCCGCCGCCGCCCTCTCCGAGGCCGCCGAGCACACCGCTCAGCAGCAGGTCACGGTAATGAGGGCGCAGGCCGCCGGTGGTTTCACGGTCGCCTCGCAGCGAACGTTCGATGCCAGCCGGCTGGGCTACACGGAGTCGACCGGTGCCATGTTCGGCCTCGGCCCCGGCGAGTGGCGGACCTGGCTGGAGCGCACCCTCTCCGGCCCGAAGGCGCTGGAGGCCCGAAGGCTTGAGGACCAGATCGGGCGCACGGGCACCAGCAAGGGAATCGATGTCACCCCGAAGGCGTGGCAGAAGGCGTCCGGTGACCGCCAGACGCTGCTGCGCTCGGTGGAGAAGAGGATCGACGCGTCCGTCTACGCGACGGTCTCCAAGGAGCGCACCAGGCTCCTGTGGACCGCCGGCGCCGAGGTCACCCTGGTACTGCTGACCCTGGTGGGCGTCGTCATCGTCGCCGTCCGCCTGGGACGCGTCATGATCCGGCGGCTGCGCGATCTGCGCAACGCCGCGCACGAGGTCGCCCACACCGGACTCCCCGCCGTGATGAGCGAACTGTCCCGGCCGGGCGCGCTCAGCGGCTCGACACCCGAGCAGGTCGCGGAGCGGTCGGGCAACCCGGTCCGCACCACGGGCGGGGACGAGATCGGCGAGGTCGGCGAGGCGTTCAACGCCGTCCATCACGAAGCCGTCCGGCTGGCCGCCCAACAGGCCAGGGTTCACGAGCAGTTCGCCGAGACCCTGGTCCGTGTCGCCCGCAGGGGCGCGCAGTTGACCAGCGTCATGGTGTCGGAGCTCGACACCGTGCAGCGCGACGAGGCCGACCCCGAGCGCATGCAGACGCTCTTCGCCCTCGACCACCTCGCCATCCGCATGGAGCGCAACACCAACAACCTTCTGGTGCTGGGTGGTTACGGAAACGCCCGAGTGCGTTCGGCCGACATCGGCTGCTCCACCGTCATCGTGGCGGCGGCCCAGCAGATCGAGCGGTTCGACCGCGTCTCCCTCGGCGTGATCGAGTCGGGAATCGGCATCGCCGCCCGTGCCGTGCACGACGTGGCGCACATCCTGGCGGAACTCCTCGACAACGCGACCCGGTTCTCCCCTCCCGACATGCAGGTCGGGGTCGCCGTATGGCGGCTGTGGGACCGGGCCGTGGTGCAGATCGTCGACGAGGGCGTGGGGATCACGGCCGAACGCCGTGCCATCCACAACGCCGCGCTGCGCGAGCCGCAGGCGGGCATCGGGGACGTACGGTCCATGGGTCTGCACGTGGTGGCACGGCTCTCGGCGCGTCACGGCATCGTTGTCGAACTGCGCGACTCGTCCGGGCCCGGCACCATCGCCGAGGTCACCCTGCCCGCGAACGTGCTGTCCGAGATCCCGCAGGAGGCCCTGCCGGCGCAGGGCACGCCCGGCGAGGACCGCGGCGACAGCCGCGGCGACGGTGTCCGCTACGAGGCACCTCGTCCGATCACCGCGGTCGGACAGCCCGGCCGCCGGCAGGCGGGCAACGTGGGCGGGCGTCCGGCCCGCCCCGTCGGCGCGGGTATCGGCGCCCGGACGGGCGGTGCTCCCGCAGCCGCGGCGAAGTCCTCCCACCCGGGCAACGGGGGTGCCGCGTCCGGCGGCACCGACGGGCGCGGCGGCACCGACGGGCGCGGCGGCACGTACGGCACGGGGTCCGACACCGGAGCGCGCGAGCGCGCCACCACCGCGGCCCCGCATCCCGTGCACGAGGAACCCGTCTCGCGCATCGCCGGAGTCAGCTCCTCCGGTCTGCCCCTGCGGCAGCGCAACACGCCCCAGCAGTGGCCCACCCTGGGCAAACGGGGCGGCACCGATCAGCGGTCCGGCGCCGCCGCGCCGCGGCCGCAGCCCCGCCGCCGGGACTCCCGGCAGGTCTCCGACGTCCTCGCGGCCTACGCCCAGGGGATCAACCGGAGCTCGAACCCCCGCGGGCGTTCCGCCACCGACGACGACACCGAACGGACCAAGAAATGACCTCACCCACCGACCTGAGCTGGATCCTGAGCGACTTCGCCGGACGCATTCCGGAAGTCACCCAGGCGATAGCCGTGTCCGTGGACGGACTCGCGCTGGCATACACCGGTGTGGAGCGTGACGACGCCGACCGGCTGGCGGCCATCGCCTCCGGCGTCGTCAACCTGCTCTCCGCCGCAGCGCAGTTGACGAACACCGACCCGGTCGAGCACAGCCTCACCGCGATGGAGGGCGGCTATATGTTCTCGATGGCCGTCTCCAGCGGCGCCTCGCTCCTGGTGACCACCACCAGGGACGCGGACATCGGCGAGGTCAGCTACATGATGTCCGAACTGATCAACCAGGTCGGTGACTCGCTGTCTCCTCACGTCCGCACCCCGAGCCACTCGCCCACCCGCTGACCGCCCGCGGTTCCCCCACCGCCGCACCCGGCCCGTCCGTCGCCCCGCTCGGCGGCCGGGTCAGCCCGTTCTGCCCCCTCCTCCCGATAAGAGCCCTCATGTTCTTCGACATATCCCTCGCACGTCACCGCAGATTCCGGCCGCTGACGGCCGCCGCCCTCGCCCTCGGTCTGGCAGCCGCCAGCGGGTGCAGCAGCGACAGCGGCGCCGGCGACAACACCGTGAAGGTCGGCCTGGTGGCCTCCCTGTCCGGCACCTACAAGCCGGTCGGCACGGACCTGCGAGCCGGCTTCGAGCTGTATCTGAAGACGCACGGCAACAAGCTGGGCGGGCGCAAGGTCGAGCTCATCGTGGCGGACGAGGGCGACGGTCCCCCGACCGCCGTGCCCGCCGCCACCAAGCTGGTCAAGAAGGACAAGGTCGACGTGCTGACTGGCCTCGTCAGCGGTGGCTCGGTCGCCGCGGTGATGCCGCTGATCAACCAGGCCAAGATCCCGTTCCTGGGATCGAACGCCCGGCCGCCCGTCAAGGACCTCGAATACGTGTGGACGACGAGCTTCATGTCCGACGAGCCGGGCAAGGCCATCGCCCCGTACGTCAAGGAGAAGGTGGACGGACCGGTCTACGCGATCGGCCCGGACTACCAGGGCGGGTACGACGAACTGCGCGGCTTCACCGACGAGTTCAAGCGGATCAAGGGCAAGCTCGCCAACCCGAACGGCAAGACGACCTGGACGCCGTTCCCACAGACCACCAACTTCATGCCGTACTTCGCCGACATCGCCAAGACGGACGCCAAGGCGGTGTACTGCTTCTACGCCGGCAAGGCCTCGATCGACTTCGCCAAGCAGTACGCGCAGTCCGACGTCGCCGATCTGCCGCTGTACACGGCCTTCGTCACCGAGGGCAGTGTGCTGCAGGCCCAGGGCAACGCGGCGAAGGACATCTACTCGGTCCTGAACTACGCGCCCGACCTTGACAACGCTGCCAACCGCAAGTTCGCCGCCGACTGGACGGCCGAGTACGACACGCAGCCGACCACGTACGCGATGTCGTCCTACGACGCGGCCGGCGTACTGGACAAGGCGATCGCCGACGCCGCGAAGGACGGTGACGTGACGTCGAAGACCATCAACAAGGCCATCGCCGGCCTGGGTCAGATCGACAGTCCGCGCGGCGCCTGGGAGTTCGGCGAGAAGGCGCACTCGCCGGTGCAGACCTGGTACCTGCGTCAGGTGCGGCCGGACGGCAACCAGCTCGCCAACGTCATGGTCCAGGACCTGGCGACACTCGGCGGCTGACATGGAGCTTCTTGATGCCCACCTCATGCCGGCGGTGGACGGGGTGGCCTACGGGCTGCTGCTGTTCGTGGTCGCCGCCGGCCTGAGCCTCGCGTTCGGCACCGCCGGCGTGCTGAACCTCTCGCACGGCACGCTGTACGCGATCGGTGCCTACACGGGCGCCGAGCTGAGCGACGGAACCTGGGGCGGCCTCGTCCTCGGGCTGGCCGCCGGAACCGCGGCGGCGGCCCTCGCCGGGGCGGGGCTGTCCGCCGCGACGGTTCCGCTCGCCCGGCGTGGGCATCTCGCTCAGGCACTGCTGACCTTCGGCATCGCCCTGGTCGGCGGTGATCTGCTCATCCAGTTCTTCGGGGCGGACGAGCTCCCGGTACGCGTCCCCGAGGTGCTCGACACCTCCGTGCGGCTGCTGGGCCACCGCTATCCCGCCTACCGGCTCTGTTTCATCGTGATGGCCGTGCTGCTGGCGGTGTCCGGTACGTGGGTGCTGACCCGGACCCGCGTGGGGGCGGCGGTACGGGCCTCCGCCGACGATCCGCAGATGCTCGCGGCCACCGGCCACAGCCCCCGGGCGGTGCACACCGGCGTCCTCGCGGCGGCGGGGGCGCTGGCCGGTGCCGCGGGGGTGCTCGGGGCGCCGATCATCGGCCCCGGGCCCGGCACGTCCGAGAACGTGCTCATGCTGTCCCTCGTGGTGGTCGTCCTCGGCGGGCTGCGCTCGCTGTGGGCGACATTCTTCGCGGCGATCGCCGTGGGCGAGGTCCAGACCCTGGGCGTCTCGGTGCTGCCGGAACTGGCGCCGTACCTGCTCTTCGCCGCGATGGCGGCGGTGCTGGTGTTCCGCTCCCGCTTCGCGGAACCGGCTACGGTGCACGGCCCGCAGGACCCGGACCCGGTGGCCAGGCTCCGCCGCCACCTCGCCGCACGGCTGGGGGCGCGCCGGGCCGCCGCGGCGACCGGGCCCGCGGTGGAGCCGGCAGGCGGTACGGCGGGCGGTACGGGCGACGCGAAGTCCCCGGCCGCTCCCGGCGGGCTCAGGGGGTACGGCGGGACCGGCAGGCTCGGCGGGTTCGTGCGCGGGGCCGCGTGGCGGCAGGCCGCTCCGCTGCTCGTCCTGCTCGTCCTGCTGATCGCGCTGCCGGGGATGCTCGACTCGTACAGCATCTCGCTGGCCGGGTCCGCCCTGGCTCTGGGGCTCCTCGCGGTCAGCGTCACCATCCTCACCGGCTACGCCGGACTGCCCACACTCGGGCAGACCGCGCCGTTCGCCGTGGGCGCGTACGCCACCGCGAATCTCGCGGACGCCGGGTGGACGGTGGGACCGGTCCAGATCGTTCTGTCGGCGCTCGCCGCGGCGGTGTTCTCGGCGGTGACGGGGCCCGCCGTGATCCGGGCGCGCGGCACCACCGTGCTGATGATCACGCTCGCCGTCGGTGAGCTGACCAGCGCGGTCATCAACCAGGTCAAGTCCGTCACCGGTGGCGCCGACGGTCTCGTCGGCTTCCCGTCCACGCAGGCGCTGTGGGGCGGTGAGGGGATGACCGAGGAGAGCGACCTCTACAACTACGCGCTCGTCGTCGCCGTCGTCGCCGTCGCCGTCACCCTGCTGGTGCTGCGCTCCCCGGCCGGGAAGTTGCTGACCGGTACCCGGGGCGCCGAGGCACGGATGCGTGCCTCGGGGCACCCCGTGGGGCGCTATCTGCTGGTGGCCCACGTCTGCGCCGGTGCACTGGCCGGCGTCGGCGGGTCGCTGATGGTCAGCGTCCAGCAGTACCTCTCCCCCGCCGACGTCGGCTTCGAGATCGCCGCGTTCGCGCTGCTGGCGGTCGTCATCGGCGGCACGACGTCCGTGATCGGCGCTCTGCTGGGTGCCGGACTCATCGTCTTCACCCGGGACTGGGTCGCCGGTTCATGGCCCGGCCACGGTCCACTGCTGCTGGGGACGCTGTTCATCGCCGCCGTGTACCTGCTGCCCCGCGGACTGGCCGGACTGCTCGGCGGGCCCGGCCGGAGCGGGCGCGCGCCGGACGGACGGCCCACGGCCGGCACCGCGTCCGCATCCGCCCCGTCCACCCCGCCCACCGCCGGGAAGGTCTCCCCATGACGCCCGCGAAGACCGCCGCACCACCGTCCCCGGTGCTGGATCTCGCCCATCTCACCCGCAGCTACGGCAGCCTCACCGCCGTCGACGACGTGAGCCTGCGGCTCCCCGCGGGCGCCCGGCACGCCGTCATCGGACCCAACGGCGCCGGCAAGACCACGCTGCTCAACCTCATCGCGGGTACGGACCGGGCCGACCACGGCACCATCGCCCTGAACGGCACGGACATCACCCGGACGGCCACCGCCCGACGCAGCCGTCTCGGCATCGCCCGCAGCTTCCAGCAGCCGGCGGTGATCTCCGAACTGACGGTGCTGGACAACATCGTGCTGGCCGGCTGGCCGCACCACCCGAAGCGGCGCGGAGCCTGGCGCAGCCCGTCGCGCTACCGGCTGCACACCGAGTCCGCGGGCCGTCATCTGGAGACGGTCGGCCTCGCGGACCTCGCCCACCGGCCGGCCTCCACGCTCTCCCACGGGCAGCGCCGCATGCTCGACCTCGCCGCCGCGCTGGCGGGCGACCCGCGTCTGCTGCTCCTGGACGAGCCGGCGGCGGGCCTGACCGACGGTGACATCGGCCGGCTGCTCGGCATCCTGGGCGCTCTGCCGGACAGCGTCGCGGTCATCCTGGTCGAGCACCATGTCGAGGTCGTCGCCCAACTCGCCACATCGGTCACCGTGCTGGCGGCCGGACGGGTCCTGGTCACGGGACCGACGCGGGAGGCGCTCGCCCACCCGGAGGTCCGCGACGCCTACCACAACAGCGGTACGACGGCGGACCGGGCACAGGACGACGACGCGGACGCCGTGGCCGCGCAGCCCGCCACGCACGCCGCCGGCCCGTCCACCACCGACGCGAGAGGATGACCCGGCCCACGATGCTCGAACTCACCGGTCTGACCGCGGGCTATCACGGCGGCACCGTCCTGCACGGTGTCGACCTGTCGGTGCCCGCCGGCACGGTCCACGCCGTCGTCGGCCACAACGGCGCGGGCAAGACCACCCTCGTCCACACCGTCGCCGGACTGATGCGTCCCGGGGCGGGCACCGTCCGACTCGACGGCCGGGACGTGACGGGCCGGCCCGCACACCGGATCGCCCGCGCCGGGATCGGCCTCGTTCCGCAGGGCCGCCGGGTCTTCGCCGGCCTCACCGTCGCCGAGCACCTGCGGCTGTCCTACCGTCCGCCGCGCCGGGGCGACACCGCGCGCCCGAGCGTGTGGACGCCCGCGCGGGTCCTGGAGCTGCTGCCCCGGCTGGGCGAGCGGAGGGGCAACCGGGGAGCGGATCTGTCCGGCGGCGAGCAGCAGATGCTGGCCCTGGCCCGCGCGCTGCTCGGCTCACCGAGCGTGCTGCTGCTCGACGAGCCGACCGAGGGCCTCGCCCCCGCCCTGGTCCGTCAGGTCCACGAGCTGGTGACCACGCTGGCCGACGAGGGCATCGCCGTACTTCTGGTGTCGCCCAGCCCGGCCCAGGCCGCCGAGTGCGCCCATACGCTCACGGTCCTCACCTCGGGACGGACCACGCTCCGGCTGGACGGCGCGGACGCCCGCGCCGGTTCCGGCGCCCTGCACGCCGCGCTCGAACTCGCGCCGTCGGCCCCCTGAGGGCGGACCCGGACGTGCACGGGGGCGGTGACCGGCATCCGGTCACCGCCCCCGTGCACGCTCCGGCCTAACGGGTCTTGAGGCTGTGGCCGCCGAAGCCGCTGCGCCGGTCGGAGCCGCTGTTCTGGTCCTGCCACCACGCGTCGAACCCCGGCTGCTCCATGGCGGACCAGTCCGGTGTGTTCTCGACCTGCGCACTGCCCATCCTGCGGGCGAGCGCGACCATGGCCGCCCCGACTGCGCCACGACCGGTGTCGTACCGCTCCAGGACCTCTTTCCAGCTGTCCCCGGCCACCCAGGCGGCCTCAAGGGCGGTGGCGTCCTGGAGCGCCTTCACGCTGCCGCCGCCGATGTGCGGCCGGGCGACGCTCGCCGCGTCGCCGACGAGCACCATCCGCCCGGAGGTGTAGTGCGGCACCTCAAGGTCGTAGATCGGCTGGATGAAGGTGGTCTCGGCGGGTGTGCGGAGCACCCTGGCCGCCCAGTACGGCGGGAAGTTGTCGGCCACCAGGGCACGCAGACGGGCCGTCAGCTCGGCGTTCAGGCGGCCCGGCGGCAGAGAGGTCGGGGTCCGCAGGTCGGGCTGGAGGGCGTCGGTCTGCGGGGGCGCGGTGTAGAGCACCCAGTTGAGCCGGTGCCCGCCAAAGCCGTCCGGGATGCGGTAGATCATGCAGTGGCCGCCGGGAAAGACGATGTTGTGCGCGGAGAGACCGTCCATGGGGAGGCCCTCGACGTCCGCCGAGGTGCCGCGCCAGCCGATGTATCCGGCGTACTGCGCCTCGATGCCGGGGAACATGGCCTCGCGGACGACAGAGCGGTACCCGTCGGCACCGATAACGATGTCGAAGTGCTCCTCGTAGCCGTCGGCCAGACGCAGCGTCACCCCGTCGCTGTCCGGCTCCACGGCGGTGACGACGGCGCCGGACCGGTAGGTGACGTCCTCGGGCACCCGGCGGCGCAACTCGCTCCACAGGGAACCCCAGTTGTAGGCGCGGAAGGGGAACGGCTGCTCACCGACGGCCCGGCCCTGCTCCGCGTCGCCCTCGCGCACGCTCCACACCCGCCGGGTCAGCGGCGCCCAGGGCATCTCGGGGGCCACGTAGCCGGCGTCCTTGAGCTCGTCGTAGCGGTCGCTCTGAAGGGCGATTCCCACTCCCCTGTCCCGGAGTTCGGCGTCGGCACGCTCGAAGACGGTGATCCTGCCGGCTCCGCCGCGCGACGCGGCCAGGGCCGCGGCACACCCCGCTATGCTGCCGCCGACCACGGCGATGCTGCCTCCACGCATGACTGGTTCTCCACTCACTTGGTGTTCCGGTCGCCGTTCGGGGCGCTGCCGCGTCGGCCTGACCGGTCGGAAGTCCACGGGCACTGAGGCTCGTTGTGCCGTTGACCTGGGTCAGGGCACGGACGGAATCCTATCTACGGGCTTCCGGCCGGTGATCGGCGCACACGGAGGCGCGGGCCGTCATAAGCGGACGGCGGACACGATCCGTTCCCGCAGCGCGATGACTTGCGCGTCGTCGGCGTACCGCCCGCACTCCCTGGACAGGGTCATCACGTCCTCGACGGCCCGGTTCGAGCGCAGGCGGCCCACCGCGTCCAGGGCCCGGTGAGCCACCGTCAGGGCCTCCTCGGGGTCACCGGTCGCCATGATCAGCGTGGCGAGTTTCGTGCCGGAGAGGGCGCGCGAGCGCACGTAGGCGTCGGTGTACCCGTCCATCGCCTTCGCGAGTCTGGCCGATGCCGCGGCGGGTGACTGCCCGGACAGCAGCGCCAGGTCAAATGCCGCGTGCCCGGTGTCGCCGTGATGCTGCGCATGGTCGTAATAGCTCATCCAGGCGGCGTCCTCGTCCTCCTCGGCCAGGCCGAAGACCTCGTCGGACCGGCCGATGGCGGCCAGCGCCTCCCCGGTACGGCCCATCCTCGCCCACGCCCTGGCACGGGCGTTGTGGAGCATGGCCTGTTCGCGGGGTGTGAGGCGGTCCGCGCGCACCAGCCCGTTCTCCGCGTGCGTGAGTCCGTCGTCCGGGGTACCGCACCAAATGGACTGCCGGGCGAGCCAGTTGAGGGCGGCCGCCCTCAGGTGCCAGTCATCGGCCCGTTCGGCGCACAGCCGGCCGAACCGCAGGAGCCGCGTCGCGTCCTGGTGTTCGTACGCGTCGAACGCACTCGCCCCCATCACGATGGACAGGCGCCCGACCGCGGCGAAGAGATCCGTTTCCAGGCCGGGCGGGTACTCGGCGGCGAGGAGGCCCCGGGCCCAGGACAGCTGGCCGTACAGGGAGCTGCGGACGATGCCGCCGCCCCCGTAGAGGTTGTCCCACTCGGCGATGGTCGCGGCGGCGGCGAGCACCTGGGCGATGTCCTCGGGGCGGACGACCGTGGGCGGTGCGGCCTGCTCCGGGCCGACGAGGCGGGGCGGAAAGCCGTCGAGTAACCCGTCGTCCCGCGCGACACTCCCGGCCTGCGGGCTTCCCGGAGCGGAACTGTCCGCATCGGCGCACTGCCCGGCGGCTTCCTTCTCGACCAGGCGCCGTAGCCGTCGCAGCGCTCCGCCGGCCTCCAGGGCGTCGTCGAGCCGGCCGGCCAGCCCGGCGTCGCACAGGCGCTCACTCTTCTCGATGCGCTCGATCATCGTGCCGCTGAGGTGCACTTTCGCCCCCAGCCCCTTCGAGGAGAGCCCTCTGACGTTCCGCCAGTTGCGGAGTTCCTTGCCCCACCAGGCGCGTGCGGACTTGGTGTCATCCAGGGGCTTCGGCTTCTGCGGCATTTCCTCTTCCATCGACGCCTTGATGCGGACAGCCGTCGCGGCTGTGGACTGTCTGCATCACCATCGGCCGATGCGGCATTCCCCGCCCCGGCCATGTCCTCCTCGGACTGAATACCGTAACCAGGCGTCGGGACAGGCTGTTTCTGGCAGGATCACGCGCACCGGCGGGGCGGCGCCGAACGGCGGAGCGGGTCAGTGGGGCCAAGTCCCGCCGCAGCGCAGGGATGCGGTGAACCGGCCCCATGCCAGGTGTGTGAAGGCGAGGACGGCTCCACCGGCCGTCTTCGAGTCGCGCACGAGCAGAGTGTGCTGCCGCCGGGCGCACTCCACGCACTCGCCGTTGGCGTTGGCGCTGTAGCTGCTCTTGAAGAAATCTGGCTGGAACTGTCGGGCCACGGGTACCCCTCGTTACTTCCGGCTGCGCAGGTGCGTCCTGCTCGCCTCGGCGATCAGTTCGGCCGAGGCGGTCGTGTCCAGTGCCTCCTGGCGCAGAAAGGCCATGGCCTCGGTGTACTGCTTCAGGGCCGGGGGCTCCTCCAGGAACGACGAGCCGACCTGATTCTCCAGAAAGACGACGTCCAGAGAGGGGTCGGGGCCGCCGAAGACGATGAAGGTACTGAGGGCGGCGCTGTACGCCCCCGCCGAGAACGGCAGCACCTGGATGCTGATGCTCGGCTCCCGCCCCCGGGCGAGCAGATGGTCGAGCTGGGCGGCCATGACCTCACCGCTCCCGACCCTGCGCCGGACCACCGCCTCGTCCAGGACGACGTGGTAGACGGGCGGCGCCGCACGGTCCAGGATCCGCTGGCGCAGCATGCGCACCCTCAGGTAGTCCTGCAAGTCCTGTGGCGGAAAGGTGTTTCCCGGGGTGGCCTTGATCTCCTGGGCGTAGCTCAGCGTCTGGAGCAGCCCTGGTACGACGCCCACGGTGTGGTGCCTGATGCGCGACGCCTCGTTCTCCAGGGCGAGCAGCGTCCGCATCTGGCCGGGAAGCTTCCCGGCGAACGGGATCCACCAGACCTCGGTGTCCCTGCTGTTCTTCGCCAGTTCGACGAGGGCCCGGCGCTCCTCGTCCGAGGCACCGTACGCACGGCAGAGCTGGTCTACCTGGTTCCACCGGACGTTCCCCTTGGCCCGCTCGTACCGGCTGACGGTCGCCTTCGACACCCCGGCGCGCTGACCGGCCTCCTCGGCCGACAGACCACACGTGTCGCGCAGGGCGAACAGCCGGACCCCGAGCTGCCGCCGTCGTGTGATCGGCCCCATCCCTCCGGGCGGCTCCGCAGCCCCGGCAGGCACCGTAAGCCCTTCCGTCATGGCACTACCCCCTTGGACGCGTGCCGCCCCGGTTTCCCCGCCGACGCGTAGCAGCCACAAGGAAGTTACAGTGCGGCGCCGGGATCGCGCTGCCGCCGCGTCGGCCCGCGCAACGCCCATGCGGACACTTGCGCTGCGAGCGTTACACCGGGAGAGATCCAGGGCCATACTCCAACTCGGTAGAAGCACTGGGCACTTCGAACCCGTTCCGAGATGCCTGGTGTCGAATTGTCTCCACACCGAGGACTTCCGCGATGGGCCACACTCCGAGCAACCGCGCAGCGGATCGTCGCTGTGAGGTCCCGAACGCTCGCCCTGCCGCCTGCCGTACGCCGGCCGGTCCGATGCCCGCGGGCGGCCTCGGCGCAACCGTTCCGGGTGCCGAACACGCCCTGCGGAGCAGATCCGTTCATCCGGTGTGAGAGCCGGGACCGCTGCCCTCGCGCAGGTCCCGCCGGTCCCCGGCAGCCGCCCGCGCCCACCGCGCGGACGGTCGAGCCGCGCGCCCACCCATGCCACCCGCGGGCCGTCCCGGCGGCCCGGCCCACAGACCCGGATTATCCCTGCACTACGGAGTACGGACCTCATGAAACGCCATCTCCCGCGTATCGAGCAGCACGCCCCGGCCGGCGGCATCCAGCCCAGGGTGCACGCCAGTGACGACGTCCAGGCCGGCTGCCTCGCACGCTCAGAACGGGCAGCCGTCTCCCTCACGTTCACGGGGGTCTGATGCTTGCGCTGACGCTGGTTCTCGCGGTGCTGGTGGTGGTCGGCTCGGTGCTGGCGGTCCGCTTCCGGAGCTCGGCACGCCGGGCGGAACAGCGGGCCGGCCACCTGCACGAGCACGCCGAGCACCTCACCCGGCAGATGCAGATGACCGAGTACTTCGTGCGGCACCTGGCGACCACCGCCGTTCCGGTCCCCGCCGGCGGGGCCGGGACGGCTGAGGCGCGCGGTGTCGATGTGGCGGTTCCGCCGCAGCTGGCGGGCGTTCCGGTCGCCGAGGCCGTCGGGGCGCTGGCCGGACAGTTCTCCCTCGCCCTCGCGGTGGCCGGGAGAACGGCCGAGGAGAGGCTGGAACAGGTCCGCCGCGAGAACGGCGAGCAGGTCGCCCATGTGCGCAAGGAGGCCGTGGACGTCGCACGGGCGGCGGTGAGGTCGTTCGCCGCCGGCACCGTCCACCGGGCGTCGAAGCTGGGCACCAAGGTCAGTTCCGGAGTACGTCAGCACGTCTCGGACGACGCGTACGAGACCCTGGTCGAGATCGACCACCTGGCGCAGCAGATGCTGCTGACCGCCAGCGGGTACGCGGTGCTGGCCGGCGACAAGCTCTCGCGGCGCCATCCGGTGACCGCGCTCGGTGAGATCGTGCGCTCCGCGATGGGCCGGGTCGAGGGCTACCAGCGGGTGCAGCACGCGGATATGAACACCTTCGCGGTGGAGAGCCGGGCGGTGGAGGCGGTGATCCACACACTGGCGATTCTGCTGGACAACGCTCTGCGTTATTCGGCGCCGAACACCCGGGTGCACGTCTCCCTGGAGCACGGCAACGACGCGGTCTTCCTGATCGTGGACGACGCGGGGCTGCGGATGGAGGACGAACGGCTGGAGTGGGCCCGCCGGGTGATGTCCGGTGCGGAGCGGGACGACATCACGAAACTGGGTGCCTACCCGCAGACCGGCCTGCGCGTGGCCGGTGTCCTCGCCGCCGCCTACGGATACCGCGTCGAGGTGACGGCCCCCAACGTCTACGGCGGGACCCGCGCCTTCATCGTCCTGCCGCAGAAGCTGCTCACCACGCCCCCCGCCCCGCAGCCGGCCGTCCCGGCCACCGCACCCGCCGCCCGCCGCCGGCCGGCTCACGCCCCCGCCGCCCCACCGGCCGCCGTCACCTCAGCGGCCCCGCTTGCCGAGCCGGCCGCTGCTGCCGAACCCGCGCCGGCGGACTCCGGCACCACGGTGAGCGGGCTCACGGTCCGCCGGCGGTCCGCGCCGCCCGCCCGGCGCCATGCCGCCGCCGCGGAACCTGTGGAACCCGGCCGGCCCGAGGTGGCGACCGCCTGGCTGAACGGTTCCCGCAGCGTCCGCGACACGCCGGGCACTCCCCCTGAGACCGAAGGACGTTGACCATGTCGACCACCAGCAACTCCCTGGGCTGGCTGCTGGACGAGCAGCTCGGTGAGATCGAGGGCGTCCGCTTCGCCGTGCTCATGAGCAGCGACGGCCTGCTGAAGGCGCGCACGAGAACCATGAGCCAGGAGGAGGGCGAGAAGTTCGCCGCGCTGACCGCCGCCATGCGTGCCGCGGGAAAGGCGTGGGACGACTTCACCGGCGGGGGCGGTGTCCGCCAGCAGATGATCGAATGCATCGCCAACATCGGTCTGACGACGGCCGCCGGGGACAACACGATGCTGTCCGTCTGCACCACCGGCCCGCACGCGGACGTGGGTCTGATCAGCCGTGAGATGGCGCAGCTCGCGGTGAAGGTGGGCCGGCAGCTGAGCACCGCGGAACGCATCCCGGCACAGGCGGACGGCGGCTTCCCGGCATGAGCGGGCCGCGGCGTGACGCGGATCTGGTCAGGCCGTACGTCCGCACCGCCGGACGGGTCCGTCCGCGCCAGGACGTACGCCTGGAAAGCGTGGTCATCGCCGCGACCGGCCCGACGGGCGCGCTCGGCCCCGATGCCCGGGGGCTGATGGGCCTGTTCGCCGGCGGGCACGGCGGTCTCGCCGTCGCGGACATCGCCGCCGCACTTCAGATGCCGCCCTCCACGGTGCGCATCCTCGTCTCCACCCTGATGGACAGCGGCCATCTGACCAGTCCGGTCGCCGCAGTCTCCGACCGACCCGAATCCGACCTCCTGCGAAGGGTGCGCGATGGCCTGCGAGACCTGGTCTGACCCGAACGTCACCTATGTACCGGCCACGGTGACCGAGTCCGCCAAGATCGTGGTCGCCGGAGGTTTCGGCGTCGGCAAGACGACCTTCATCGGCAGCGTGTCCGAGGTGACTCCGCTGCGCATGGAGGAGCCCATCACCATCGACAGCGCGGAGGTCGACGACCTGCGCGGGACGCCGGCGAAGACCACGACGACCGTGGGCATGGACTTCGGCCGCATCCATCTGGCCCGCGGTCATCTGGTCCTCTACCTGTTCGGGCTGCCTGGACAGGATCGCTTCCAGCTGCTCTGGGAGGACCTGGCCGAAGGGGCGCTCGGGTGCCTGGTCCTGGCCGACACCCGCGACCTCGACGCCTGCCACGGCGCCCTGGGCCTGCTGGAGACGCAGGGCATCCCGTACGCCGTCGCGATCAACACCTTCCCCGGCGCCCCCGCCTACGACCTGGACGAAGTCCGCCAGGCGCTCGCCCTGGACGCCGCCACCCCGCTCATCACCTGCGACGCCCGCAACCGCGGCTCTTCGCTCCGCGCCCTCGTCGCGCTGATGGACCACCTCGTGGAGCACCGCCCAGCCGCACCCCCGGCCGCACCCATGGAGCCCCTGGAGCCCCTGCGATGAATCCCACCAGCACCGAGCCACTGTCCGGGCGGGCCCGGTTCCCCCTGTACGGACCGGAGTTCGCCGACGACCCGCACGCCGCGTACGAGCGGATGCGCCGCGCGTTCGGCGCCTTCGTGCCCGTCGACCTGTCTCCCGGTATCCCCGCCACTCTGGTGATCGGCTACTTGCAGGCGCGCAGCATCCTCAACGATCCGCTGCGCTTCCCCGCCGACCCCCGGGTGTGGCAGGAGCAGGTGCCGACGTCGTGCCCGGTGCGGCCGATGATGGAGTGGCGGCCCAACGCGCTGCGCAGCGGTGGCACCGAGCACTCCCGCTACCGTTCCGCCAACACCGCCGGCCTCGACGCGATCGACCAGCACGAGCTGCGTGCCCTGGTGGAGAAGGTCGCCGCCGACGCCGTCAGCGGCTTCGGCTCCACCGGCCGTGCCGATCTCGCCACGCAGTACGCCTTCCCGATCGCCTTCCGTGTCCTGAGCACGCTGCTGGGATGCCCCGACGAGATCGGCGCCCGGATCGCCGACGGCATGTCGCGCATCTTCGAGACCACCGACGCCGCCCGCGGCAACGAGATCCTCACCGCGGCCATCGGCGACCTCGTGGGCCTGCGCAGGAGCCACCCGGCGGACGACGTGACCTCCCGTCTGATGGCCCACCCCGCCGGGCTGGACGACGAGGAGATGGGCCACCAGATCGTCACCCTCTACGGCGCCGGCATCGAACCGATGACCAACCTCATCGTCAACACCTGGTGGAAGATCCTCACCGACGACGAGTTCTCCGCCACGCTGCACTCCGCCGAGTCCACGATCCGCGACGCCCTCGACACCGTCCTGTACACGGACCCGCCGATGGCGAACTACTGCATCAGCTATCCGCGTTACGACTCGGACGTCGACGGCACCCTGCTCCCGGCTCACCAGCCGGTCGTCATCTCCATGGCCGCCTGCAACAACGACCCCGCGCTCACCAGCGGGCTCCCGCCGGAGGCCTTCGTCGGCAACCGGGCCCATCTGTCCTGGAGCACCGGCCCGCACACCTGTCCGGCCCGCTCCCACGCCTACCTGATCGCCGAGACCGCCATCAGCTACCTCGCGGACGCCTTCCCGGAGATGGACCTCGCGGTCCCCGCCGACGAAGTGCGCTGGCGGCCCGGCCCCTTCCACCGTGCCCTGGAATCCCTCCCTGTCGTTTTCCCCGCCACTCGCTGAGGAGCCCCCGTGCCCGAACACCCGATACTCGTCCTGGACCCCGCCGCGGCGGACCACCACGCCGAGCACGAGGCCCTGCGCTCCCGCGGACCGGCCGCCCGCGTCGACATCCTCGGGGTCACCGCGTGGTCCGTCACCGACCCCGTCCTCCTCAAGGAACTCCTGACGGGCGCGCAGGTCTCCAAGGACGCGCGCGCTCACTGGCCGGCCTTCGCCGACACCGTCTCCACCTGGCCCCTGGCCCTGTGGATCGCGGTGCACAACATGTTCACCGCCTACGGCGGTGACCACCGGCGGCTCAGGCGCATGGTCGCGCCGGCGTTCAGCGCACGCCGCGTCCAGACCATGGAACCCTCCATAGAGGCGATCGTCACCGCCCTCCTCGACACTATCGGCTCCCGGCCGGCCGGGGAGAGCGTCGATCTGCGCGAGGAGCTCGCCTATCCGCTGCCGATCGCCGTGATCGGCCGGCTCATGGGCGTTCCCGACGACCGGCGCGAGGCCTTCCGCAGCCTGGTCGACGGGGTCTTCTCCACCGCGCTCGACGCCGACGAGGCCGCCGCGAACACGGCCTCCCTGTACAAGCTGCTCGACGAGCTGATCGACACCAAGCGCGCCGGGCCGGGCGACGACATGACCTCCCTCCTCATCGCCGCCCGGGACACCGAGGGCGACGGCAGCTCACTGTCCGACGACGAACTGCGCGACACGCTCCTGCTGATGATCAGCGCCGGGTACGAGACGACGGTCAACGGGATCGATCACGGCATCACGGCCCTGCTCGCCGACCCCGAGCAGCTCGCCCACATCCGCGCCGGCCGCGCCGACTGGAGTGATGTCGTCGAGGAGACGCTGCGGCACGAACCCGCCGTCAAGCACCTCCCGCTGCGCTACGCGCTCACGGACCTGCCCCTGCCCGACGGACAGACGATCCGGGCCGGCGAGGCGATCCTCGCCTCCTACGCCGCGGCCAACCGTCACCCCGACTGGCACGGCGAATCCGCTGACCGGTTCGATATCACGCGGCCGTCCTCGGAGCACCTCGCCTTCGGGCACGGCGTGCACTTCTGCCTCGGCGCGCCCCTCGCCCGGCTGGAGATCGCCTCGGCGCTGCGGCTGCTGTTCGAGCGCTTCCCCGACCTCGAACTCGCCGTGCCGGTGGCCGATCTGAAGCCGCTGCCCTCGCTCATCAGCAACGGACACCAGTCTCTGCCCGTGCGGCTGCGGCCGTCGATCGCCTGACGCCGCTCCCGTCGGCGCCGAACGCCCCGGCCCGACGCCCCCGCCGCGCGAGCGGGTTCGTGCTCGCGTGACGGGGGCGCGGGCTCGGGGAGGCCGCGACGGATCCGCGGCTACCGCCGGTCCAGCGGGCGGGGGCCCCGAACACGGTAGGATACCCCTAGGGGTATAAGCGGAGGAGGAAGCGTGGAGCTGGAGATGGCGGCCGATGAGCTGAAGTCGGTGCTCAACCGGCTGAAGCGAGCCCAGGGTCAGATCGCCGGGATCATCAAGATGATCGAGGAGGGCCGGGACTGCGAGGACGTGATCACGCAGCTGGCCGCGGTCTCCCGCGCCCTTGACCGGGCCGGGTTCGCGATCATCGCGACGGGCCTGCAGCACTGCATGGCCGATGGCGGGCAGGCGGCCGGGGACCGGGACCAGATGCGGGCCCGCCTGGAGAAGCTGTTCCTCTCCCTGGCCTGACGATCCGGCCCGACGACATGGCCCGACGATCCGACCTGATGACATGGCCCGACGATCCGGCCTGACGACCTGGCCTACGACGGTGGTCAGGTCAGCGCGTCGGCGAGCATGAACCCGGCGACCGCGAGGAGCACGGCGGCGAACAGCCGCCGCAGCCCGCGCCCGGACACCTTCTCCGCCAGCCGCTTGCCGTCCCAGGCACCCAGGATCGCGGCGCCCGTGAACGGCGCTGTCACCGCCCAGTCCAGTCCCGCCGCACCGCCGGAGCGGGTGACCAGGGACGCCAGCGAGTTGACCGTGATCACCAGCAGGCTGGTCCCCACGGCGGCCTGCATCTCGAAGGCCAGGACCGTGACCAGTGCGGGAACCGCGAGGAACCCGCCGCCCACTCCGAGCAGTCCCGTCACCGCGCCCAGCCCCGCCCCGGCTCCCCCGGCCCTGAGCGAGCGCACGGCCCGCGCGCGCCCGTCGGCCGGCGGGGTGGGGCGCAGCATCATCAGGGCCGCGAGGGCGGCGACCGCCGCGAAGGCCGCGGTGAGCACCGACTGCGGGATGCGGGCCGCCACCAGTCCGGCGAGCGCGGCGGGAACGATACCGGCGGCGGCGAAGGCCGCTCCCGCCTTCCAGCGGACGTGTCCGGCGCGAGCTCGGGCGTACAGGGCGGTCGCGGAGGTGGCCGTGACGATGAACAGGCTCGCGGTGGTGGCCGCGGCCGGAGTGAAGCCGAGCAGATAGATCAGTGCCGGGACGGCCAGGACGCTGCCGCCTCCCCCGAGCGCACCGAGCGCCAGACCGACCACGGCCCCGGCGAGCAGGGCCAGGATCAGCGTGCTCACGCCGCCGAACCGACCCTGCCGCCGGAGGAGGTGACGGTCAGGCCGGCGCTCCGGGCCGCGTCGAAGCCGTCGTCGACGGCGACCACGTCACGGCCTTCGGCGTCGAGCAGGGACGCGGCGATCGCGGCGCGCATCCCGCCGGCGCAGTGCACCCACACCACTCCGGGCGGAACCTCGCCGGTGCGCCCGTGCAGTTCGTGGACGGGTATGTGCACCGATCCCCGCACGTACCCGCCGGCGCGCTCGGAGTCACGGCGCACATCCAGCACCACCACGTCGTCGCCGCGGCCGAGCGACTGCTTCAGGGCGGCGAAGCCGGCGCGGGGGAAGGAACGCACGTCCTCGCCCGCCCGCAGCCAGGAGGTCGGCTCCCCCGTGGCGGCGGCGGCCGGCCGCTCGATGCCGACCCGGACCAGCTCCCGCTGGGCCTCGGCGAGCTGTCCGGCGGATGCGGCGAGCAGGGTCACGGGCTTGCCCCATGGGATCAGCCAGGCCAGATAGGTGGCGAGGCTGCCCCCGGCCTCGAAGTTGAACGTCCCGGCCACATGCCCCCGCGCGAACGCGGTACGGCTGCGCAGGTCGACGACCCATTCCCCGGCGGCCAGGCGCTGCGCGATCTCCTCGCCGTCGGCGGCGCCGGGCGGGGTGAGGTCCACCGGCGCGGGGCCGTCCGCGTTGATCGGACCCATGTGCGCGTAGTAGGCGGGCACGTCCTCCAGCCCGGCGAGCATCCGCGCCACGAAGGTGTCGATGTCCTGGGTCAGGGCGTCGTTGCCGGCCCGCTCCTCGCCGATGGTGGTGGCATCGCCCTCGGCCGGGGAGGAGGAGCAGAAGCTCCCGAAGCCGTGGGTGGGCAGCACCCGCACGTCGTCATGGAGTTCGCCGGCCAGCCGGTGCACGGAGGCGTGCTGGGAGCGGGCCAGCTGCTCGGTCAGCCTCGGTTCGACCAGGTCGGGACGCCCCACCGTGCCAGTCAGCAGCGACCCACCGGTGAAGGCGGCCACCTCCCGCCCGTCCTCGACGAGCACGTAGGCCGTGTGGTGCGGGGTGTGACCCGGAGTGGACAGCGCCCGCAGGCTCAGACCGGTATCGACGGCGACGCTGTCGCCGTCGGCGACCGGGACCCGGTCGAAGGAGACCCTGGCCGACGCGGGCACCAGGTACCGCGCGCCGGTCAGCCGGGACAGCTCCAGGCCGCCGGTGACGTAGTCGTTGTGTATGTGCGTCTCCACCACGTACCCGATCCGCACCCCGCGCCCGGCCGCCGCCGCCACGACTCGCTCCACATCGCGCGGCGGGTCGACGACCACCGCCGTCGCGGTGCCGCCGGCGAGATAGCTGCGGTTGCCCAGGCTCTCGGTCTCCAGGGTGTCCACGAAGAACACGGCCGGCTCCCTCCATAGTGATGTACCCCGGGGGGTATCTTCACTTCACTGTAACAGTGATACCCCCCGGGGTATTTCTCAGAGCCTGGGCCGCCCCGGCGACGGAGCGACCCACCCCGGGGACATCACGTGAACCAGGCCCTGTCCGGCGAATCAGAGCATGATGAGCAGACGTGTCTGCGGCTTGAGTTTCCTGTTCACCGAACGGCTCTGCACATACACCTCCAGCTTGGGATTGTTCCCCGCCTTCACCGAGACGGTTCCCCGAATACCCGTACCGAACAGAAGACTGCGCGCCGCGTCTCCCGTATACGCGCGATCGGTGTCCTTCTCGACCACGATGACTTCCTTGTTCGGCTGAACCTGAGCCCGGGTGCCCAGCTGGTAGTAACACGAACCGCGTTCGTACGTCACACCCGGATGCGAATCGACGAAGGGACGGATCTCGACCTCCTTATCGACTTTCAGGAGCCGGTACTTGTCGGCCGGAATGGGTTCGAGACTGGCCCGCACCTCGTCAACCGATATGTCCTGGCCGACGGCGAACAGATTCTTCGTTCCGCGCACGCCCTGCTCGCGCCCCCGCAGGAAGCTGGTGGCGGCGGCGCGCACGGTGCCGATCGCCTCCTCGACCCCCTCCTGGGAGTCCGCGTCCCAGATGGCGATGTTTCCGGCCGGGAAACCGTAGTTCTGGGCGGTGCGCTTCGCCAGGGAGTTCGGAACGAGGATCGCGGACGTCCAGTGGCCCGGAAGCCCGCCCATCTTCCCCGCGATCCTGTCGAGCCAGGGGCCGAGGATCGACATGTCGCCATCGTGCCGCCGGTCGCCGCCGGAGGCGTTCTCCTCGCCGTCCGTCACCACGATCTGAAGGAAGCTGTGCTCGCCGTACTCCTCCCAGATATGGCCCAGGTCGTTCAGGGATTTCAGCGAAGCCTCTATGAGCGCCGTCGCACCATTGTTGACCCTGTACAGCCCCCGCATGGACGGCAGATGCTTCACATCCATGTCCCAGACCAGGTTCTCCACCCTGTGGTCAAAGGAATAGAGGCTGATCCGGGTCTCATGACCGAGGCTGTCCGACTCGGCCTTCAGACCCGCCACGAACTCGTCGACAACGCGAATGAGCTGTTCCTGGTGCGGGCGCATGGAACCCGAACAGTCCACTACCAGCGCGACGTGATTCACCTTGTGCTGGATCTTGTTGGCGGACATGATTCTGCTCCTTCTCCGAAGGCTCCCCGAGTGATGTCTGAACTCTATGGGGAGCCACTGACAACGGAGTTCGACGCCGAATCAGCCGGCCCGTCCCCCAATGGGGAAGGGCCCCACCCGCGCCGCGGTGGGGCCCTCCTGACGTTCGACGGCCCGGCGGCCGGTGGTTCAGTCCTCGCCCTCCAGGTCGCCCTCCGTCTCCAGGTAGACCTGCCGCAGGGCGGCGAGGACCGCCGGATCGGGCTTCTCCCACATGCCGCGGGACTCGGCCTCCAAGAGGCGTTCCGCGATGCCGTGGAGGGCCCAGGGGTTGGCCCGCTGGAGGAACTCGCGGTTGGCCGGGTCCAGGACGTACGTCTCGGTGAGCTTGTCGTACATCCAGTCCGCGACCACACCCGTCGTTGCGTCGTAGCCGAAGAGGTAGTCGACGGTGGCGGCCAGTTCGAAGGCGCCCTTGTAGCCGTGGCGGCGCATCGCCTCGATCCACTTGGGGTTGACGACCCGGGCGCGGAAGACGCGCGAGGTCTCCTCGACCAGGGTGCGGGTCCTGACGGTCTCCGGCCGCGTGGAGTCACCGATGTACGCCTCCGGGGCAGTGCCCTTGAGCGCGCGCACCGTGGCGACCATGCCGCCGTGGTACTGGAAGTAGTCGTCGGAGTCGGCGATGTCGTGTTCGCGGGTGTCGGTGTTCTTGGCCGCGACCTCGATGCGCTTGTACGCCGTCTCCATCTCCTCGCGGGCCGGGCGCCCGTCGAGTTCGCGGCCGTACGCGTAGCCGCCCCAGACGGTGTAGACCTCCGCGAGGTCGGCGTCGGTGCGCCAGTCGCGGGAGTCGATGAGCTGGAGCAGGCCGGCGCCGTACGTACCGGGCCGGGAGCCGAAGATACGGGTGGTGGCGCGGCGTTCGTCGCCGTGGGCGGCCAGGTCCGCCTGGGTGTGGGCGCGTACGTAGTTCTGCTCGTCGGGTTCCTCCAGCGAGGCCGCGAGGCGGACCGCGTCGTCCAGGAGCCCGATGGTGTGCGGGAACGCGTCGCGGAAGAAGCCGCTGATGCGGAGGGTGACGTCGATGCGCGGGCGGCCGAGTTCGGCCGCACCGATCGCCTCCAGGCCCGTGACGCGGCGCGAGGCGTCGTCCCAGACCGGGCGGACGCCCAGCAGGGCGAAGGCTTCCGCGACATCGTCGCCGGCGGTGCGCATCGCGCTCGTGCCCCACAGGGACAGGCCGACCGAGGTGGGCCAGTCACCGTTGTCGGCGCGGTAGCGGTCCAGGAGGGAGTCGGCCAGTGCCTGTCCGGTCTCCCAGGCGAGGCGGGAAGGCACTGCCTTGGGGTCGACGGAGTAGAAGTTGCGGCCGGTCGGCAGGACGTTGACCAGGCCCCGGAGCGGGGATCCCGAGGGGCCGGCGGGGACGAAGCCACCGTTCAACGCGTGCACGGTGTGGTCGAGTTCATCGGTCGTGGCCGCCAGCCGCGGCACGACCTCGTCGGCGGCGAATTCGAGGATGTCCGCGACGGACCGCGGATGCCCGGCGGCGACCCCGGCAACGGCCTCCGGCGCCCAGTGCGCGTCCTCCATCGCCTGGACCAGGGCCCGTGCCTGCTCCTCGACCTTGTCGGCGGTGGTGCGGGTGGCCGCCGACTCGTCGAGGCCGAGTGCCTCGCGCAGGCCGGGCAGGGACGTGGTTCCACCCCAGATCTGGCGGGCGCGCAGGATCGCCAGGACGAGGTTGACGCGGTCGGCGCCGCCGGGCGCGCCGCCCAGGACGTGCAGGCCGTCGCGGATCTGCGCGTCCTTGATCTCACAGAGCCAGCCGTCGAGATGCATGATGAACTCGTCGAAGCCCTCGTCCTCGGGGCGGTCTTCGAGCCCCAGGTCGTGGTCGAGCTTCGCGGCCTGGATCAGGGTCCAGATCTGGGCCCTGATCGCCGGGAGCTTCGCCGGGTCCATCGCCGCGATCTGGGCGTGCTCGTCGAGGAGCTGCTCCAGCCGGGCGACGTCGCCGTAGCTCTCCGCGCGGGCCATCGGCGGTACGAGGTGGTCCACCAGGGTGGCGTGGACACGGCGTTTGGCCTGGGTTCCCTCGCCCGGGTCGTTGACCAGGAACGGGTAGACCAGGGGAAGATCGCCGAGAGCCGCGTCGGGGCCGCACGCGGCGGACAGGCCGGCGTTCTTTCCGGGCAGCCATTCCAGGTTGCCGTGCTTGCCGAGGTGGATCATCGCGTCGGCGCCGAAGCCGTTGTCATCGGCAGCGGCGGCGATCCAGCGGTAGGCCGCCAGGTAGTGGTGCGAGGGCGGCAGGTCGGGGTCGTGGTAGATGGCGATCGGGTTCTCGCCGAAGCCGCGCGGCGGCTGGATGAGGATGAGCAGATTGCCCCGGCGCAGGGCGGCCAGGACGATGTCGCCCTCGGGGTTGCGCGAGCGGTCCAGGAACATCTCACCTGGAGCCGGGCCCCAGTGCTCCTCGACGGCCTCGCGGAGTTCGGCCGGCAGCGTCGCGTACCAGCGGCGGTAGTCGGCCGCCGGGATACGGACCGGATTGCGGGCCAGCTGCTCCTCCGTGAGCCACTCCTGGTCGTGGCCGCCCGCCTCGATCAGCGCGTAAATCAGCTCGTCGCCGTCGCCCGAGGCGAGGCCCGGCACCTCCTCGTCACCGAAGTCGTATCCCTCGGTGCGGAGCCGGCGCAGCAGGGCGACGGCGCTCGCGGGGGTGTCGAGTCCGACCGCGTTACCGATCCGGGAGTGCTTGGTCGGGTACGCGGACAGCACGAGTGCGAGGCGCTTCTCGGCGTTCGGGATGTGGCGAAGCCGTGCGTGGCGTACGGCGATCCCGGCGACGCGGGCGGCGCGCTCGGGGTCGGCGACGTACGCCGGGAGGCCGTCCTCGTCGATCTCCTTGAACGAGAACGGGACGGTGATCAGGCGGCCGTCGAACTCGGGGACCGCGATCTGGCTCGCGGCGTCCAGCGGTGAGACGCCCTCGTCGTTGCCCTCCCAGTCGGTCCGCGAACTAGTGAGGCAGAGCGCCTGGAGGATGGGTACGTCGAGGCCGGTGAGAGCCCCGGCGTCCCAGGACTCGTCGTCACCGCCGGCCGACGCCTCGGCGGGCCGGGTGCCGCCCGCCGCGAGAACCGTGGTCACGATCGCGTCGGCGCCCCGCAGCGCGTCGATGAGCTCGGTCTCGGGCGTGCGCAGTGAGGCGACGAACAGCGGCAGGGCGCGGGCGCCCGCGTCCTCGACGGCACGGCACAGCGTCTCGATGAACGCGGTGTTGCCGCTCATGTGGTGGGCGCGGTAGTAGAGCACCGCGATGGTGGGGCCGTCCGTCGCGCGGGGCGTGCGCTCCAGCGGGCCCCAGGAGGGCGCGGGGGCGGGCGGTTCGAAGCCGTGGCCGGTGAGCAGCACGGTGTCGGACAGGAAGCGGGCGAGCTGCTCCAGGTTGGCGGGACCGCCGTGCGCCAGGTAGGCGTGGGCCTCGGCGGCGATGCCGATGGGGACGGTGGAGGCGGCCATCAGCTGTGCGTCGGGGGCCTGTTCCCCGGTGAGGACCACGACCGGGCGCCCGGTGGCGAGGACGTGGTCGAGGCCGTCCTGCCAGGCGCGGACGCCGCCGAGGAGGCGCACGACGACCAGGTCGGTGCCGTCCAGGAGCTGCGGAAGGTCCTGGAGCGGGAGCCGTGAGGGGTTCGCGTAGCGGTAGGTGACCGGGCCGTTGGCTGCCCTGGCGCTGAGCAGGTCGGTGTCGGACGTCGACAGGAGCAGGATCATGCGGCGTCTGGCCTTCCTCGGGGTATCCACGCCCCGGGCGGTGTCGGAATGGGACTCCCCTGCCCGGCCGTGGCCGGGTGGACGGGGAAGGGAGTTCCTGACTCACCCGGTCGGTGCGACCGGGTTCACAGTGGCGGGACCGCGCCGGAATCGCACCGGGCTTCCTCCCCTGTCGCCATCTGTGGCGACGACGGGCCGGACAGCCCGTCGCTAGGCATAGTAAGGGGCACCTATCAACTGGGGCTCATACGGATCTGATGAGATGGTCGGTATGCTCGCCGCCATGCCCCCACCCGCCATCCTTCCCGCGCGCACAGGAGACGCTTCTCCCCGTGCCCGTGGCGACGCCTGCCCCGGGACGCTGCGGCTGCACCGGGCGGACGACGGGGCGCTGGCCCGCATCCGGATTCCCGGCGGCGTGCTGAGCGCGGCGCAGGCCGACGTGCTGCGGGAGTTGGCGCAGCGGCTGGGCGACGGTGAGTTGCATCTCACTTCGCGCGGCAATGTGCAGCTGCGCGGCCTGGGCCAGGACTGCGGCGGCGAACTGGCCTCCGCGATGGCTGAGTCGGGGCTGCTGCCCTCCGAGCGCCACGAGCGCGCCCGCAACGTCGTGGCGTCCCCGCTCTCCGGGCTCGACGGCCGGGGAGAGCGGGACATCCGGCCGTGGCTGTCCGCGGTGGACGAACTGCTGTGCGCGAGTGACGCGGCGGCCGGTCTGTCGGGGCGGTTCCTGTTCGCGCTCGACGACGGACGCGGCGACGTGGACGCGCTCGGCGCCGATGTGACCCTGCTGGCGCGGAGCGACGGCGACGCGACTCTGCGGGCCGGCTCCATGGAAAGCGCCGTACGGATACCTGACGCACGGGCGCCGCAGGCCGCCCTGATCGCCGCCGAGGCCTTCCTCCACGCGGCGGCCGGCTCCGGTGCCTGGCGTGTGCCGGATCTGCCCGGGGACGGCGAGCCGCTCCTCGACGAGGTCGTACGGCGGCTGCGGCAGGCCGGCATCAGCTGCGAACGCACCGCCGTCCCCGTCCGCCCGGGGAAACCCGCGCCCCCGGATCCCGGCGTCGTGACCGGCCCGCACGGCACCGTCGCACTGTCCGCCGGTGTGCCCCTGGGGCGCGTCGGCGCCGGCCAGTGGCAGGCGCTGACCAGCACCGCCAGGCACCACGGGAACGGCGAACTGCGGCTGACCCCGTGGCGCGGCGTCGTCGTACCCGGACTGGAGCCGGGGCGGGCCGCGGACGTGCTGGACCGGCTGGGGGCCGCCGGACTGATCATCAGGCCCCACTCCCCCTGGACCGGCGTGGGAGCCTGCATCGGGCGTCCCGGCTGCGCCAAGTCCCTGGCCGACGTGCGGACCGAGGCCACGGCGGCCGTGGGCCCCCCGGGCGCACTGCCCGTGTACTGGTCGGGGTGCGAACGCCGCTGCGGCCACCCGCGCGGCGAGTGGGTCGACGTCGTCGCCACCCCGGACGGCTACCAGGTCCGCACGGTGCGCGGCGAGGAGCGGGGCTCCCCGCTGACCGTCCCCGCCGGCCCCCCGGCGCTCGCGGCCGCCGTGGCGGCGGCCCGGGGCACCGTCGGCTGACACCGCCCCCGCCCGGCACCGCGACACCTGTACGTTCCACGCCCGACGGATCCTTCCCCGCCCCATGCCCCATGGCCCCTTCCCGCCCGATGAAGAGAGCGACAGCACTGTGCACCAGTACGAGAAGGACGGACCGGCCATCTATCGCCAGTCCTTCGCCACGATCCGCGCGGAGGCGGACCTGTCCGGCCTGCCCGCCGATGTGAGCCAGGTCGCGGTCCGGATGATCCACGCCTGCGGGATGGTCGACCTCGTACGCGACCTCGCCTTCACCCCGGACGCGGTGGCCCGTGCCCGCGCGGCACTGCGGGCGGGCGCGCCCATCCTGTGCGACGTGGCCATGGTCGCCAGCGGTGTCACCCGCAAGCGGCTGCCCGCGGACAACGAGGTGGTGTGCACCCTGTCCGACCCGTCGGTGCCCGCACTCGCGGCGGAACTCGGCACGACCCGCAGCGCGGCCGCCCTGGAGCTGTGGCGCGACCGGCTGGACGGTGCGGTCGTCGCCGTCGGCAACGCGCCCACCGCCCTGTTCCGGCTGCTCGAACTCATCGAGGAGGGCGCACCGCGCCCCGCCGCCGTCATCGGGGTCCCGGTCGGTTTCGTCGGTGCCGCCGAGTCCAAGGACGCCCTGGCCGCGCACCCGTCCGGCCTCGACCACCTGATCGTGCGCGGCCGGCGCGGCGGCAGCGCCATGGCGGCCGCCGCCCTCAACGCCATCGCCAGCGAGGAGGAGTAAGCGTGAGCGAGCAGAGGAACGGCCGGCTGTACGGGGTCGGGCTCGGCCCCGGCGATCCGGCCCTGATGACCGTACGAGCCGTGGACGTCATCGCTGATGCGGATGTCGTCGCCTATCACAGCGCCCGGCACGGACGGTCCATCGCCCGGTCGATCGCGGCCGCGCACATCCGCGCCGACCACATCGAGGAGGCGCTGGTCTACCCCGTCACGACGGAGACCACGGACCACCCGGGCGGCTACCGGGGTGCGATGGAGGACTTCTACACCGAGGCGGCGGCCCGCCTGGCGGTGCACCTCGACGCGGGGCGCACGGTCGCGGTGCTCGCCGAGGGCGACCCGCTCTTCTACGGCTCGTACATGCACATGCACAAGCGCCTGGCCGACCGCTACCCCACCGAGGTGATCCCCGGAGTCACCTCGGTCAGTGCCGCGGCCGCCCGGCTCGGGACCCCGCTCGCCGAGGGCGAGGAGGTGCTGACCATCCTGCCCGGCACCCTGCCGGAGGAGGAGCTCACCGCCCGGCTCGCCGCCACCGACGCCGCGGTGGTGATGAAGCTGGGGCGCACCTTCCCGGCCGTCCGCCGCGCCTTCGAGGCGTCGGGGCGGCTGCCCGAGGCCCACTACGTCGAACGCGCCACGATGGCCGGGGAGCGCACGGGCGACCTGGCCGGGATCGACGCCGGCTCGGTGCCGTACTTCGCGGTCGCGGTCCTGCCCAGCCGGATCGACAGCCCCCGCCCCGAACGCGCCCCGGGCAGCGGCGAGGTCGCCGTGGTCGGCACCGGCCCCGCCGGACCGCTGTGGCTCACGCCCGAGACCCGCGGGGTGCTGGCCGCCGCCGACGACGTGGTCGGCTACACCACGTATCTGGAGCGGGTGCCGGTCCGCCCCGGACAGCTCCGGCACGGCTCGGACAACAAGGTCGAGTCCGAACGCGCCGAGTTCGCCCTGGACCTGGCCCGTCGCGGACGGCGGGTGGCCGTGGTGTCCGGCGGTGATCCCGGGGTCTTCGCCATGGCGACGGCCGTCCTGGAGGCGGCGTCCCAGGAGGAGTACGCGGACGTGCCGGTGCGGGTGCTGCCGGGTGTGACGGCGGCCAACGCGGCCGCCGCCCGCGCCGGAGCGCCGCTGGGCCACGACTACGCCACGCTCTCGCTCTCGGACCGGCTCAAGCCGTGGGAGGTCATCGCGGAACGGCTGCGCGCGGCGGCCTCGGCGGACCTGGTGCTCGCGCTGTACAACCCCGGCTCCCGCAGCCGGACCTGGCAGGTCGGCAAGGCCCGTGACCTGCTCCTGGAGCACCGGTCGCCGGACACACCCGTGGTCCTCGGCCGGGACGTCGGCGGTCCGGCCGAGAGCGTACGCACGGTACGGCTGGCAGATCTCGACCCGGCCGAGGTCGACATGCGCACGATCCTGATCGTCGGGTCCTCGCAGACGCGCTGGGTGCGCCGTGGTGACGGGCGGCAGATCGTCTGGACGCCGCGCCGCTACCCGGAGGGCTGAGCCCCGGTGCCCCCGCGCAGCCAGGCGAGGGCCAGGTCGGGGGTGCCGGCCACCGCGACACCCTCGGGAACCGGTGGGCGGCGCACCACGATCACCGGGATCCCCGCTTCGCGGGCCGCGGCGAGCTTGGGCGCTGTGGCGGCGCCGCCGCTGTCCTTCGTGACGAGGACGTCGATACGGTGCCTGCGGATCAGCTCGCGCTCCCCTTCGAGGCTGAACGGGCCCCGTCCGAGCAGCACCTCCATCCGGGCGGGACGCGGGGGTTCGGGGGCGTCCACCGAGCGCATCAGGAACCACAGCCCGTCCAGCTCCGCGAAGGCGGCCAGCCCCATGCGTCCCGTGGTGAGGAACACGCGCCGCCCCAGCGCGGGCAGCGTCCGCGCCGCCTCGGCCAGCGAGCCGACCGGGTGCCAGTCGTCGCCGCTGCCGGGCACCCAGCCGGGGCGGCGCAGGGCCAGCAGGGGAACATGGGCAGTCGCGGCGGCTGCCGCCGCGTTGAAACTGATCGTCCCGGCGAAAGGATGGGTGGCATCGATGAGCGCGTCCACCTGGTGCGTGCGCAGCCACGCGGCAAGGCCGTCGGCTCCGCCGAATCCGCCGACGCGCACCTCGCCGGGCGGCAGCCTCGGACTGGCCACCCGCCCCGCGAGCGAGCTGGTCACCCGGTCTCCCTCGGGCAGGGCGGCCACCAGGAGTTCGGCGAGGCGGCGGGCCTCCGTGGTCCCGCCGAGTACGAGTACGTGCATGGGATCCATCCGTGGGTGAGGCGAAGGGCGGGCGCAGCGCCCAACTCAAACACACCGGCCTGCGGCCCGGCTGGACGACCGGTGCCTGTGCGACCGCGGCGGCCACGGCCGCGTACACCGCCCTGCTGACCGGGGACTTCCCCGACCCGGTCACCATCACCCTGCCCAGGGGCCAGACCCCGGCGTTCGCGCTGGCGGTGGAGGAGCTGGCCGAGGGGCGGGCCATGGCGGGGGTGGTCAAGGACGCCGGTGACGACCCGGACGTCACCCACGGCGCTCTCGTACGGGTCACCGTCCGAAGGCTGCCGGCGGGCTCGGGAGTGGTGTTCAGGGCCGGGCCCGGCGTGGGCACGGTCACCCTGCCCGGCCTGCCGCTCGACGTGGGCGAGCCCGCCATCAACCCCGTGCCCCGCCAGATGATCCGCGACCACCTCGCGAGGGTCGCCGAGGCACATCGCGGTTCGGGGGACGTCGAGGTCACCGTCTGCGTCGACCACGGCGAGGAGATCGCCCGCTCGACGTGGAATCCGCGGCTGGGCATCCTGGGCGGCCTGTCGATCCTGGGCACGACCGGCATCGTGGTGCCGTACTCCTGCTCGGCGTGGATCGACTCGATCCGGCGCGGCGTGGACGTGGCCCGTGCGGCCGGCCACACCCACGTGGCGGGCTGCACGGGTTCCACCTCGGAGAAGACCGTCGTGGCCGAGTACGGGCTGCCGGAGATCGCCCTGCTGGACATGGGCGACTTCGCGGGCGCCGTGCTGAAGTACGTACGCCGTCATCCGGTGGCACGGCTGACCGTCTGCGGCGGGTTCGCCAAGCTGTCGAAGCTCGCCGCCGGCCACCTCGACCTGCACTCGGCCCGTTCCCAGGTCGACAAGCCGTTCCTGGCCGGGCTGGCCCGGCGGGGCGGCGCGGACGAGGCCCTGGCCGCCGAGGTGGCCGGCGCGAACACGGGACTCGCGGCGCTCCAGGCGTGCCAGGCACGCGGTGTCCCCCTCGGGGACCTGGTGGCCATGGCCGCGCGGGACGAGGCGCTGACCGTGCTGCGCGGGGCGCCGGTCGCCGTCGACGTCATCTGCATCGACCGGGCGGGCACGGTCGTCGGGCGCAGCAGCGTCCGCTGACCGGCCGGCCGGCCGCCGGGGTGAGGCGCCGTCAGCAGACGTGCCGGTCGCGTCCGGGCGAGTAGAGGTGGCTGTCGCGGAACTGATCGGCGCCGAGCGTGCGGCCGACCATGATGACGGCGGTACGGATCACGCCCGCCGCCTTCACCTGCTCCGCGATGCCGTCGAGCGGTCCGCGCAGGATGAGCTCGTCGGGACGGGAGGCGAGAGCGACGACGGCGGCCGGGCAGTCGGCCCCGTAGTGCGGCAACAGCTCCTCGACGACCCGGTCCACGTACTTGGCGGCGAGGTGCAGGACGATCAGGGCCCCGCTGCGGCCCAGTGTCGCCAGGTCCTCGCCCTCGGGCATCGCCGTGGCGCGGTTGGCCACCCGGGTGAGGATGACGGTCTGGCCGACCGTGGGCACGGTCAGCTCCCGCTTGAGTGCCGCCGCGGCGGCCGCGAACGCGGGCACGCCGGGGACCACTTCATAGGGCACGTCGGCCTCGTCGAGGCGCCGCATCTGTTCGTTGACCGCGCTGAACACCGAGGGGTCGCCCGAGTGCAGCCGCGCCACGTCGTGGCCCGCCCGGTGCGCGTCCGTCAGCTCGGCCGTGATCTGGTCGATGTCGAGCTGCGCGGTATCGATCAGCCTGGCTTCCGGGAGGCATTCGGCGAGGAGTTCGGGGGGCACCAGGCTGCCCGCGTACAGGCACACCCCGCAGGCGGCGAGCAGGCGTGCGCCCCGCACGGTGATCAGGTCGGCCGCGCCCGGACCCGCGCCGATGAAGTACACGGTCATCTGTTGTCTCCTGCTTGTTCTGCGCGGGCTTCCACTGGGAGCCCCGCGATCGGGCTGATCGAGGGTTTGCGTACCGACCACTGGGTGACCGGCATCGCCTGCCGCCAGCCGGTGAAGCCGCCGACGGGCACGGCGTGCGCGACGGCGAGACGGACCAGATCACCGCCGCGTCGGCGGTACTGCTCGGTGAGCAGCGCCTCGGACTCCAGCGTGACGGTGTTGGCGACCAGGCGGCCGCCGGCCGGCAGCGCTTCCCAGCACGCGTCGAGGAGTCCGGGCACGGTCAGCCCGCCACCGATGAACACGGCGTCGGGCACGGGCAGTCCGGCCAGGCTGCCGGGGGCCCGGCCGGTGACCACGCGCAGGCCGGGCACACCGAGGTGTGCGGCGTTGCGGGTGATGCGCTCGGCCCGTACGGCGTCGCGCTCCACGCTGATCGCCCGGCACGAGGGGTGGGCGCGCATCCACTCGACCGCGATGGACCCCGAGCCGCCGCCGATGTCCCACAGCAGCTCGCCCGGGGCGGGTGCGAGCACGCCGAGGGTGGCGGCCCGGATGTGGCGCTTGGTGAGCTGGCCGTCGTGTTCGTACGCCTCGTCGGGCAGGCCGGGGACGGCGCCGAGGCGCGGGGTGCCGGGGGCGCTCCGGCATTCGACCGCGATGACGTTGAGCGGATCGCCGGGCGGGTGCGCCCAGGTGTCCGCGGTTCCCTCGGCACTTGCTTCGTCCTCGCCACCGAGCTGTTCCAGGACGCGGAGCGGGCTCGGTCCGAAACCGTGTTCACGCAGCAGCGCGGCGACCACGGCGGGGGTGCCGGCGTCCGCGCTGAGTACCAGCAGCCGGCGGCCGTCGTACAGGGCCGCGGCCAGCCGCGCCGCGGGCCGGCCGACCAGGGTGACGACCTCGGTGTCCTCAAGGGGCCAGCCGACGCGGGCGCAGGCGTAGGACACGGACGACGGGTGCGGCAGGACGCGCAGCTCATCGGCGCCGAGCACTTCGGTGAGGGCCCGGCCGATTCCGTAGAACATCGGGTCGCCACTGGCCAGTACGGCGATCCTGCTCCCCGCGTGCTCGGCGAGCAGGCCGGGAACCGCGGGCCGCAGCGGCGAGGGCCAGGCCACGCGCCGTCCCGCGCACTCCGGCGGGAGCAGGCCCAGCTGGCGCTCACCGCCGATCAGGATCTGCGCGGCGATGAGCGCCGAGCGTGCGGTGTCAGGGAGGCCGGACCATCCGTCGGCTCCGATTCCCACGACGCTCACTGCAGGTGGAACGGGGTGTGCGGCGGGTTCGGGAGTCACGGACGATACCTCGGTGTTCGGGGGCTGGCGCACCCGAACTCTACTGTCCGGCGCCGGCCGGACACCGGCCAGGTGGACTTCACCTACCCTTATTGCACAGAGCATGCAATTAACAATGAAATGCAGGAGGACAGGCGTGGGATCCCCACTGGTGCTGGGCATTGAGTCCTCGTGCGACGAAACCGGCGCGGGTCTCGTACGCGACGGCCGGCTGCTCGGGCACGCGGTCGCGTCGAGCATGGACGAGCATGCGCGATTCGGCGGAGTGGTCCCGGAGATCGCCGCGCGGGCGCATGTGCACTCCTTCACCCCCGTCGTACGGGAGGCACTGGACCGGGCCGGGCTGCGGATGGCGGACATCGGGGCAGTGGCCGTGACGACCGGGCCCGGCCTTTCCGGCGCGCTCCAGGTGGGCCTGGCCGGTGCGAAGACCCTGGCGTTCGCACTGGACGTGCCGCTGTACGGGGTGCACCACCTGGCCGGTCACGTCGCCGCCGACACCCTGGAGCACGGGCCGCTGCCCGATCCCTGCATGGTGCTGATCGTCTCGGGCGGCCACACCTCGCTGCTGCTCGTACGCGATCTGGCGCGGGACCCGATCGTGCACCTGGGCGACACCATCGACGACGCGGCGGGCGAGTGCTTCGACAAGGTGGCCAGGGCGTTCGGGCTGCCGTATCCGGGCGGTCCGGCCATCGACCGCGCCGCGAGGAAGGGCGATCCGCGCGCCGTGGCGTTTCCCCGGCCGCTGACCGGGCCGCGGGATTCGCGCCACGACTTCTCCTTCTCGGGGCTGAAGACCTCCGCCGCGCGCTGGGCCGAGCAGCACCGGCTGCGCGGTGAGGAACTGCCGCTGGAGGACGGGGCGGCCTCGCTTCAGGAGGCCGTGGCCGACGTACTGACGCGCAAGGCGGTCGCCGCCTGCCGTGAGCACGGTGTGGGAACGCTGGTCGTGGTGGGCGGGGTGGCTGCCAACTCCCGGGTGCGGGCGCTGTCCGAGGAACGCTGCCGGGCCGCCGGGATCACCCTGCGGGTGCCGCCGCTGAAGCTGTGCACCGACAACGGCGCGATGATCGCGGCGGTCGGCGACCTCCTGGTCCGGGCGGGAGCCGAACCCGCCCCGCTGGACATGTCCATCGACCCGTCCGCCCCCCTGGAGTACGCCGCCCTTCACCCCGTCGCCCGTGCTGTCGGGGCGGCGTGAGGGGATTCCTGTTCCAGCGGCCCCTGTTGGCGGAAGCCGCTCACCCTGCCTCCGTCAACTGGCGGGAGACGTATGTCATGTGCTGGCTGTGGCCGGCCCGGATCCACGCTCCCGCACCTCCGGTCCCTTGTGTGCCGGCGCCCCCGCGCGCACTGTTCGAGCCGGCAGTCGCCGTCGCTGAACCCCGCGCCGCGGAACTCCCGCGTCTCGGTGATCTGCCGCGCGAGGAGGGCGTGGGGAGACCCCTGGCACCTTACGGGGGGAGGTAAGGGCCAGGGGCCGGTCTGCTGCCTGCCCGAGCAGGGGGGCGGGTGATTCGTGGTCGTCTTCCCGAGGAGTTCGGGGCTCCTGGGGTTTCGTCAGGCGGCCACCCGCCCGGCGTTCCGCTACCAGCCGGCCTTCACCCCGTCGTAGGCCGCACGGCAATCGGCGTTGGTGGCCTCCGCGGCCAGCTTCGTCATGGAGTTCTTCCAGACCTTCTTGGCCAGTTTCTCCAGCTCCCGCGTCTCGGCGGGAATGCTCGGGGCGTACTGCTTGATCGTCGCCATGGAGGACTTGGCGAACTTGTTGCACGCGGGGCCGGCGGCGTTGCGGTAGCGGGTGTCCAGGTCCGTGGCGACCGCCTGCCCGTTCTCGGTCGCCCAGGTGTTCCAGGCCGCGCACGCCACCTCGGTGAGGGCCTTCTGGTCGGCCTCGCTCAGGCCCATGATCTCGACCAGCATGGTGTTCTGGACCTTGTCGGGGACCGTGAAGTTCGCGACGGGGAACTTGTCGAGGGTTCCGAGCAGCGCCGTCTGACAGGCGGGGGGCAGCGGGGCCGCCTGTGCGGTGGAGGGGACGGCCAGTGCTGAGACGGACAGGAGAGCCGCCGTAAGGACAGTGCGCTGGACGGTACGCGAAAGACTCATGGGGCAGTGCTCCTTGCACGAAAGGGCGTGTCGGTCCGGGCACCGCGTCAGCGCCCGACGGCTACAGAACGATCACCGTCTTCCCCAGGTCACGGCTTCTGTCGTCGGG
The DNA here is from genome assembly GCF_055587045.1 of Streptomyces sp. NPDC048671. Lineage (NCBI taxonomy): Bacteria > Bacillati > Actinomycetota > Actinomycetes > Kitasatosporales > Streptomycetaceae > Streptomyces > Streptomyces sp. NPDC048671. The sequence goes on from NZ_JBVJHB010000012.1 coordinate 48,285, forward strand.
ACGGCCGATGGCACACAGTGTCGTCGGCCGTCCGTGCGACGAGCGAACTCCCGCGGAGCGGCCGGTGGTCCGGCGATCACGTGGGCCGTACGCGCTCCGCGGACGAGCCGGGCTCCGCCGAGGCCAGGGCTCCGTCGGTGCCCTCCGCCGTCCCGCGCCCGGAGGCAGCCGGACCCCATGGCTTCCGTTCCGGTGTGAGCGCGTTCCGGGTGCGCCGGCGGAAGACCAGGAACCCGGCCGACGCGGCGCCGATGAGCCAGAGGAACTGGATCACGAGGCCCTGGGCGGCTGATGCGTCGGAGAAGGCCGCGGACATGCTGGCCTGCACAGCTCCGTACGTCGGCAGGAAGCGCACGACGGCGCTGTCCGACCCCGAGCTGGAGAGGGGGTTCTGCAGGGCGACGTCGAGAATGCTGATCATCAGGATGGCGAACATGCCCTCCACCTCTCGGCGGAGTACCGATCCGAAGACCACGCCGAGCGCGCCATACGTCAGGGCGGCGCAGAACAGGGCGGCCGCGAGCATGACGGGCTGCCGCGGCGGCCAGGCGCATCCGACGGCGGCCGTGGCGTACGCGGCGACGGCGGCACAGACCAGCGTGAGCGCGGAGAGCTTGGCGAGGACGAGGTGATACCGCGGGTATCCCGCCATGGCCAGGCGGCGGTCGAAAGCGCCGCCCGTGAAGGTGGCGGCGAACATCATGAAGCCGGCGATCAGGGTGACCGCGTTCAGCGCGCCGGTGATCTGGGTGAGGTGGTTGCCGGGCGGGGACAGGACCTCGCCGGTGGCCCGCAGCCGGAAGGGTGCCGGCTGGTCGGGAATGGTCACATAGGCCAGGCCGATCCACACGGGGATGTACACGACCACCAGCAGCATCGCGAAGTGGTTGCGGGCATGTCCGATCAGCGCGTACCGGGACGCCGTGGCGAACAGGGACCAGTGCCGCCTCATGCCGCCGTCCCCGCACGCCGTTCCTGCCGGTGGAGGCGCCCGCCCTCCAGGCGCCACAACAGGTCCAGCCGGTCGATGTCGTACGCCAGGTGCGAGACGACCAGCACCGAGTGCCCGGCGTCGCGCAGCTTCGTCGCCAGCTCCCAGAAGCGCAGATACGTCTCCCAGTCGAAGCCCTGGTAGGGCTCGTCCAGCAGGAGTACGTCCGGATCGTGCATGAGCGCCAGGGTCAGGTTCAGCTTCTGTCGCGAGCCCCCGCTGAGCAGGCCCGCGCGCTGGTCGAGGTACTCGGTGAAGGCCAGGACCTCCATCACTTCCTCGGCCCGCCGCAGGTCCGCGAGCCCGTACGCCTTCTTGAAGAAGTCGAGGTGCTGGCGGACGGTGAAGGAGTCGTTCAGCACCACGGACTGCGGGCAGTAGCCGAACCTGCCGTCGTGCCGCACCGAGCCGCGGTCCGGCCCGAGTTCACCGGAGAGGATCTTCAGCAGAGTCGACTTGCCCGCGCCGTTCTCCCCGACGATCCCGGCGAGGGCGCCGGGCCGCAGCCGAAGGTCGACGCCCCGGAGAACGGCGTGCTGCCGGTAGGAGTGGTGCACATCTGTGACGTCCATCGTGTTACTCCGTCGTACCAGGTCTTCCTGATGGCCGCGGAACCGGTCCGCGTCTTCCGGTCGGCGGGGGTCCTCCGGTCGGCCGCTCGGCGGCGTAACCGGTCCGCTGCTGCCCAACGAGCAGGCCGAGCAGCGGAAACGGCGCCGCGAGCGCGCCCGCTGCCCGGCGTCAATCCTGTGCACGACGTGTCACCCGCGCGATCATGCCTGTCCCCGAACAGCGGCCCCGAGGCCGCGGGCTGGCTAGCGTGACCGGGGCCGCTGCCCGCGGTCCCGTTCCACGCGCGCACCGGCGGCGTCGCGCCCATAGGGAAGGTCAGTCAGCCATGCGGAGAACGTGCGTGATCGGAGCAGGCCCGTCCGGCCTGGCCGCGAGCAAGGTCCTTGCCTCGCGCGGCGTTCCCTTCGACTGCTTCGAGGCCGGTTCGGGCATCGGCGGGCTCTGGCGGTACGGCAACGACAACGGCATGTCGGGGGTGTACGCGTCGCTGCACGCGAACATCTCGAAGGAGAGCATGTCCTTCTCCTCGCTGGCCATGCCGGAGACCTACCCGGTCTTTCCGCACCACAGCAAGGTCCTCGCCTACCTGGAGGACTACGCCGCGTCGTTCGGTCTGCACCGCCACATCGCGCTCGGCACGGAGGTCACCTCGGTGCGGCCCCTGGACGGCGGCGGCTGGGAGGTCGTCCGCCGACGCCGCGGGGACGCGGCCGCGGATGAGGAGGCGCAGCGCTACACCGAGGTGGTCGTGGCCAACGGTCACCACTGGGACCCCCGTCTCCCGGACCCTCCCGTGCCTGGGGCCGAGCACTTCGAGGGGCCCGCTGTCCACTCGCACGACTACCGCTACCCCGAGCCGTACGCCGGCCGGCGGGTACTGGTGATCGGTATGGGCAACTCCGCGTGCGAGATCGCGGCGGAGATCTCCCGTACGGCGGCGCGGACGTTCCTCTCCGCACGCGAGGCGGTGCATGTATTTCCAAAGATGCTGCTCGGCCGGCCGGCGGATCACCTGGTGTGGAGCCCGCTGTCCCGTCTTCCGCGGTTCCTCAAGGGCCCGGCGATGGCGCTCCTCCTGCGGCTGACCCGTGGTGCCCCGGCTCACTACGGGCTCCCCGAACCGGTCCGCGGCCCCCTCGCCGCTCACCCCTCCACCTCGGACGAACTCCTCGTCCAGCTGGCTCGGGGCGCGGTCACCCCGAAGCCCGGCGTCAGCTCCTTCGGCCGGGACACGGTGGCCTTCACGGACGGCAGCCGCGAACCCGTGGACGCCGTGGTGTACGCCACCGGTTACTCCATCTCCTTCCCCTTCCTGGCCCCCTCCGTCTTCGCCGCTCCGGACGGCCGCACGGAGCTGTATCTGCGCACGACGCCGCCCCGGCTCCCCGGGCTCTACTTCATGGGGCTCGCCCAACCCGCCGGCGAGGCCTTCCCGTTGCTCGAACCGCAGGCGGAATGGATCGCCGACCTGATCGAAGGAGCGGTCGCGCTGCCGTCCCCGGCGGACATGTCGCGGGCCATCGCCCGCGACTGGCAACTCCATGACAGAACCTATGTGTCCACCTACCGCCACGGGATCGAGATCGACGTCCGCTCCTACCGAAGGGCCCTCCGTCGGGAAATCCGAGCGGGCAGACGCCGAGCACGCGGTGCGGTCCCACCCCTGTCCGGCGTGGCCGGCCCCGCTCCGGTGTCCGACGCCGTGTGATCCGCTCCGTCGGGACTCTCACTCGATGACCGGCGCCGAGCTCTCCTCCAGCTCGCCCACGGCCCGCTCCCACAGTTCCGGCAGCAGTTCCCCCAGCGGAAGGGCGCGGTCGGCGACGAAGGACACCTCGGCCCAGTCGCCGAAGAACGACAGCCCCACCCCGCAGAGGTGTCCGGGCACGAGCAGGGGCAACAGGGCGGTGCCCGTCACCTGCGTCTCCCCCAGGCTCCCCTTGTCGGCGAGCGGCATGGAGGTGGCCATGACGTTGGTGACGCGTGGGGAGAGCATCCTTCGCAGGTACCACTCGGTGGGGCGGCCCGGCATGAAGCGGACCAGGTCCTGAATGGCCTGCCGCCATGCCTCGCCCCGCAACTTCCGGGTCGCGGCCATGACATGGTCCAGTCGCCGCAGGGACGCGTCACCGTTCCGGGAGCCGTCCGGGCGTTCCGAGGCGGTCCCCACCGGCAGCTCCAGCGGCAGGGCGAAGCAGCGGTTTCCCCACGTCTGGTCCTCGTCGGGGCGGCGGGCGTCGACGGGCAATACAGCCGTCACCCGAGGCAGCGGTACGCCGGAGCGGGCCGACCAGACCGACAACGCCCCGGCGAGTGCGGCCAGATGCACGTCGTGGGCCGAGCCGCCGCGCGCGGTACCGATGCGGCGGAGGGTGTCCGCCGGTACGCGGCCCCGCGACAGCCGCCGCTCCCCGGAGGGAGTGAAGGCGGCGTCCGGGCGGTGACCGCGAGCGGCGAGGGAGCCGGCCACGAACCTCGTGGCCAGCCCGACAGCCGCACCCACCCGTCGCGGCACCCCGGCCCGCCGGCTCCGGCCCGGCACCGGGCGCGCCGATGGCTCCCCCTCGCCCAGCATGGCCCGGAAGGTCATGGCGGCGGCCGAACCGTCCTGGCAGGCGTGATGGAAGCGGTAGCACACGGCGTACGCGTCGGGTTCGTGGCCGTGGACCAGCCAGACCCCCCAGTAGGCGCCGGGCGCGAACGGGGCGTTGAGCGCGGTGTGCAGGGCGGAGTCCCACCCGGCGGGTCCGTCGGCGACCACCTCGTGCACCTGCCGGTCGACGGCGAAATCCGCGTCCGGCTGCCACCGGGACCGCCGACCGCCCTCGACCCGGCTCGTGAGCAGAGGCAGCTCGCCGAGGCGGAAGCCCACGTACGCGCGAAGGTCCGCCAGGGTCGGGGGCGGACCGCTGAGGTACGCGACGCCACCGGCGTCCCAGCGGACGTCGGGACGACGGCGCTCCAGGCTGAGGAACGCGCGGTCGACCGAGTGGGTGGGGTGGCGGGGAGAAGGAACAGACTGATCAAGCCGGACGGACGGGGCGGACGGGCCGGACCTGGTGGACTGCTCTAGATCAGACATGGGGCTTCGGGGCTCCGATTCGGGCCGAGGGCGAGCGCGCTGAAGGCGAGCGAGAGGGACGGGGGAACGCGAGCGGACGGACGGACGGCGAGAGGCCACCGGCGCCGTCCGCAGCCCACCCGCCCCGGCCGACCGCAGCGCACCGGCTGCCCGGACCGGCCGACCATCAGGATGACCCCCGACCGGAGCCGATCCGTCCGGTATCCGCACCCCCGCTCCGGCCTCGGCGGCCAGATTCCTGTCGGGGCGTCGGGGGCCGGCCGTATCCGCCCTCAGGCCCCTCGGCTGCTGGTTTCCATGCCATGACCGGCCTGCGGCCCCGGCTGCCCGCCGCCGACGCCGACACGGCGAACCCTGGGGGCCGGCCCAGGGCCCCCGCCGGCAAGTTCCCTCGAAAGGAGGACGGGGCTCAGATCGCCGCCGTACGGCCCCGGCCGTGTCGTGCTGCCCCGTACGCCGCCGGGGGCGGGATCCGCCGAACCGTGCGGGCGCGCACGGGCCACGGTGCCGTGTACTTCGTTCGGGTGAGCGGAGGGAATCGGGGCTCTCGCCCCGCCCGCCGTCTGACATTGTGTGCCGTGCGCCGGAGGTCACCGGGTCCAGGGAGGGCCTGAGGAACCCCGGCGAGACAGGGGGCGTCGGAGAACCGGCGAGCACCAGCCGGACCGGCCGGACGAGCCGGACCGTGCGCGGTGCGACCGCCAGTGACACCCCGCGTCGCAGGACGACCGGTGGCGTCCCGTTCCCCCGCTCCCGGTCGCCGCAACGGCGGCACCCCAGCCTCTCCGCGCGCGGTCGCGGCCCGCCCCTCACCCTGCCCTTGGAGCCGCACTCGTGCACGTCGCCCTCACCGGCGCCACCGGATTTCTCGGACTGCGCCTGTTACGTCGTCTGCTCGACACGCACCGATCGGTGACGGTCCTGGCCCACACCGGTTCGGGGAACGCCCTGCACCGCATCAGCCGGTTCTTCGAACTGACGGGCTCGCCCGAGGAGTTCACCGCCCAGCTCCCCGACCGGTTACGGGTGGTGGAGACCGATCTGACACTGCCGCGGCTGGGGCTGTCCGGACGGACGTTCCAGAAACTGGCCGACGGCCTCGGCGCGATCTGGCACAGCGCGGGCAGCATCAATCTGGAAGGGGACCTTCCCGAGCTGCGCCGGACCAACGTCGAAGGGACCCGGCACGTCCTGGAGCTGGCGGCCGCGGGCCGTCAGAGGCCCGTGGTCCATCACGTGAGCACCGCGTTCGTGGCCGGGGCGCGGCGGGACGGAGTGGCGTACGAGGACGAGCTGGACGATGCCCGCGGCTTCGAGAACGCCTACGAACGGTCCAAGTACGAGGCGGAGCTGCTGGTACACGCGTGGTCCCGGGAGCACAGCCGCCCGGTCCTGGTCCTGCGGCCGAGCATCCTGGTCACGGACCTGCCGCCGCACCCCGAACTGCCCTCGCATCCGCTGCTGGTCATCGAGCGGATCCTGCGTGACGCGCGAAGTGCCGCCGGCCCCGCGAGCCCCGGCCCGGCCGGCCGGCCCCGCATCCGGACGGTGGGGCATCCGCACGGCCGGCTGAACCTGTTGCAGGTGGACCACGCGGCCGAGGTCATGGTGCGGTTGGCCGGCCTGGCGCCCTCGGGCGGGGTCGACACGTATCACGTCGTCCATGACCGCGACGTGCCCGTACCGACGGTCGTGACCCTCCTGGAACGGCTGGTCCCGCTCTCGATCGACCTGGTCGCCACCAAGCCGGACGCCCCGTCGGCGCTGGAGGCGCTGCTGGATTTCTACCCGGGCATGACGGTCTACCTCGCCCATCGGCGGCGGTTCGACGACACCCGGGTCAGGACACGGCTGGGGCCGTCGGCGGCCTCCGCCCCGGTGGGCCTCGACTACCTCTGGTCCGGTCTGGCCCCGCGGGGCAGGGCCCTCCCCGGATCGCCGGACATCGCCCCGGCCGTCCTCCCGTCCGCCTCGTACGCCTGACCAGCAGACGTCCTCTCCCGTTGGAGCCCTTCCGTGTCCGTCCTCGCAGTTCCCGGCTCCCCCGCCGCGTCCCCGCCGGTCTTCTCGCCCGAGGGGATCACGGCCCGTGCCCGGCGAATCCGGGAACCCGTCCACGTCGTCAGCGGGCCGGACGGCCGTGAACTGGGGCTCGCCACCGGCCCCGTACCCGGCGGTCCGGTGCTCGGTACGCTGCCGCCGCTGTACCCCGAGTGGCTCGGCGGTCGCACCTTCTGCGAGGCGCACGGCGTCCGCTTTCCCTATGTCGCCGGTGAGATGGCGAACGGCATCGCGACCACCCGGATGGTCTCGGCGATGGCCAGGGCGGAGATGACCGGCTTCTTCGGCGCCGGCGGTCTGGCCTACCCCGATGTGGAGCGGGCCGTGCACACGCTGGCGCACGAGCTGGAATCCCGCCGGAACTGGGGCGTCAACCTCATCCACTCACCGGCCGAGCCGGCGCTGGAGTCGCGCGTCGCCGAGCTGCTGCTGCGCTGCGGTGTCCCCCGGATCTCCGCGTCGGCGTTCATGGAGCTGACCCCGGCGGTCGTGCTGTGCTCGGCCCACGGGCTGCGCCGGGGCGCGGACGGCAGCGTCGTCCGGCGTACCGGCCTGCTCGCCAAGGTCTCCCGGCCCGAGGTGGCCGAGAGGTTCCTCTCCCCCGCCCCACCCGCACTGCTGGGCCCCCTCGTCGCTCAGGGGAAGCTGACCCGGCAGGAGGCGGAACTGGCGGCCCTGGTGCCGGTGGCCGAGGACATCACCGTGGAGGCGGACAGCGGTGGGCACACCGACAACCGGCCGTTGTCGGTCCTGCTGCCGAGGATCGCCGCCCTGCGCGACGCGCTGTGCCGGCGGTTCGGCTACGGCCGGCCGGTCCGGCTCGGCGCGGCCGGCGGCCTCGGCACACCGGAGGCGGTGGCCGGGGCCTTCGCCCTCGGCGCGTCCTACGTGGTCGTCGGGTCGGTGAACCAGACGGCCACCGAGGCGGGCCTGTCCGACGAGGCGAAGGCGATGCTCTGCGACGCCGACATCTCCGATGTGGCCATGGCTCCGGCGGCCGACATGTTCGAGCTGGGCGTGAAGCTGCAAGTGCTCTCCCGGGGAACGATGTTCGCCCAGCGGGCCGGCCGGCTCCACGCGGCGTACCGGGCCCACGGTTCGCTGGAGGAGATCCCGTCCGTGCTGCGCGCCTCGATCGAGCGCGACGTGCTGCGCGCCCCGTTCGACGAGATCTGGGAGCGTACGCGCGCGTTCTGGGAGCAGCGCGATCCCGCGGAGATCACCCGTGCCGAGGCCGACCCGAAGCACCGCATGGCCCTGGTCTTCCGCTGGTACCTGGGCAGTTCCAGCAGGTGGGCGATCACCGGGGAGGGGTCGCGGCGGGCCGACTACCAGATCTGGTGCGGGCCGGCGATGGGCGCGTTCAACCGGTGGGCGGCGGGCACGTACCTGGCCGAGCCGGCGCACCGGTCCGTGGTGCAGATCGCGCTCAACCTGCTCGAAGGGGCCGCCGTGCTCACCCGCGCCCATCAACTGCGCACATACGGCGTTCCGTTGCCGTCCGAAGCGTTCACCTACGTGCCGTGCGAGCTGGCGTGAGCGGCACCGGCGCCGCCGAGGCGTCAGCAGCGACAGCCCGACCCCCAGGAGAGTCCGTGCCCGGCTCCACCCCCCGCCAGGTCCCCATCGCCGTGGTCGGAGTGGGCGCCCAGGTGCCCGGCGCGACGGACGCGGCCGGCTACTGGCGGATCGTGACCGGCGGCCGCGACCTGATCACCGAGGTGCCCGCCTCCCGCTGGCGGGTGGAGGACCACTACGACCCGGACCCGGCCGCCCCGGACAAGACGTATGCGCGTCGGGGCGCCTTCCTCTCCGAGGTGGACTTCGACCCGATGGCCTACGGGGTGCCCCCCGCCAACCTGCCGGCGACGGACGCCTCCCAGCTGCTCGCCCTGATGGTCGCCGACCAGGTGCTGACGGACGCCGGCGGTCCGGCCGGGGTGGACCGGGACCGGACCGGCGTCGTCCTCGGCGCGGCCGCCCTGGAGCTCCTTCCGCACATGTACGGGCGCACCCAGCGCCCCGTATGGCTCGCGGGGCTGCGGGAGGGCGGGCTCGGCGAGGCCGAGGCGCAGGCCGTGTGCGACCGCATCTCGGCCCGTTTCGCGCCGTGGCAGGAATCGACCTTCCCCGGGCTGCTCGGCAACGTCGTCGCGGGCCGGATCGCCAACCGGTTCGATCTGCACGGCATCAACCACACCACCGACGCCGCCTGTGCCAGCTCCCTGGCGGCCCTGTCGACGGCGGTCGGTGAACTGTCCCTCGGCCGGGCCGACCTGGTGATCAGCGGAGGCGTGGACACCGGGAACGACATCGGCATGTTCCTGTGCTTCTCCAAGACACCCGCGCTGTCCCCCAGCGGGGACTGCCGGCCGTTCTCGGCCGCGGCCGACGGCACCATGCTCGGCGAAGCGGTCGTCATGTACGCGCTGAAGCGGTTGTCCGACGCGGAGCGTGACGGCGACCGGATCCACGCGGTGATCCGGGGCATCGGCACTTCGTCCGACGGCAGGAGTACGGCGATCTACGCCCCGCTGCCAGCCGGCCAGGCGCGGGCCCTGCGACGCGCCTACGAGGAGGCGGGCTACGGACCGGAGACCGTGGAGCTGGTCGAGGCGCACGGGACCGGCACGAAGGCCGGGGACACCGCCGAACTGGCGGCGCTCGGCGAGGTGTTCGGCGCGTCAGGCCGTACGGACGGGCAGTGGTGCGCGATCGGCTCGGTCAAGTCGCAGATCGGCCACACCAAGTGCGCGGCGGGTGCGGCGGGGCTGCTCAAGGCCGTCATGGCCCTGCACCACAAGGTGCTGCCGCCGACTGTCAAGGTCGAACGGCCGAACCCGGCCGCCGCCGCCCCTGACGGCCCGTTCTACGTCAACACGCAGACCCGCCCGTGGGTACGGCCGGCCGGCCATCCGCGCCGGGCAGCGGTGTCGAGTTTCGGCTTCGGCGGCAGCAACTTCCACGTCACGCTGGAGGAGTACGAGCCCTCGGGCGCCGCGGGCCGTGCGGCCCTGCGCCACCGCTCGGCGCCCAGCGAGCTCGTCCTGTTCAGTGGCGCCTCCCCGTCGGACCTGGTGCCGCCGCGGACGGACGACGGACGTCCGCTGGCCGCGCTGGCACGGGAGAGCCACACCTCCTTCTCATCCGCCGCCCGGGTGCGGCTGGCCGTCGTCGCCACCGATGCCGAGGACCTGCGGGAGAAGTACGCCCAGGCAGTCGCGCTGATCCGGCAGCGGCCCGGCACGGGGTTCTCGACGCCCAACGGTGTCCAATACGCGTGCGGGGAGGCCGCGCCCGGCCGCATCGGCTTCCTGTTCCCCGGCCAGGGGTCCCAGTACGTCGGGATGGGAGCTGATCTCGCGATGCTGGCGCCGGCCGCGCAGGCCGTGTGGGACCGGCTGGGCGGCGCCCGCTTCGACGGGCGGCCCCTGCACCGGGTCGTGTTCCCGCCCCCCTCCTTCACCGACGAGGAACGCACCGCCCGGCGGACCCTGCTGGATGCCACCGAGTGGGCGCAGCCCGCGCTGGCGGTGCACGCGCTCGCGCTACTGGAGGTGGTGCGGGAGCTGGGGCTGCGGCCGGACTGCGTGGCGGGCCACAGCTTCGGTGAGCTGGTGGCGCTGCACTGCGCGGGTGCGCTGGACGCCGGGTCGCTGGTGGGTCTGGCCCGTCGCCGCGGCGAGCTGATGCGGGACGCGGTGGTCGCCCCGGGCGCGATGCTGGCGGTGGCGGCGGACCGCGCACACGTGGCGGAGGTGCTGGCCGGTGGCGGGTTCGGCGATATCTGGCCGGCCAACCACAACTCCCCGCGCCAAGTGGTGCTTTCGGGGTCGGTGGAGGCGGTCGTGCGGGCCGAGAAGGCGTTCTCGGCCGAGGGGACCGGCACCCGTCGCCTGGCCACGTCGACCGCCTTCCACAGCCCGCTGGTCGCCCCGGCCGTCGAGCCGCTCGCCGCGTACCTGCGCACGGTGCCGCTCACGGAGCCCCGGATCGAGGTCTACGGCAACGCGGACGCGGCGCCGTACCCGTCGTCCCCCGATGAGGTGCGCCGCCGGATCGCCACTCATCTCGCCTCACCGGTGCTCTTCCAGGACCAGATCGAGGCGATGTACGCGGCGGGGGTACGGACCTTCGTCGAGGTCGGCGCGGGCACCACGCTGACCGGCCTGGTCGGGCAGATCCTCGGCGACCGCGAGCACGCGGCCGTTCCCCTGGACCGGCCGGCCCGGCCCGGGGCCGACACCCTGCACGCCGCGCTCGGCGAACTCGCCGTACGTGGCGTCCCGTTCGATCTCGACCCTCTCTGGGCGCCGTACACCCCGCCCGGAACCGCAGCGAAGGAGCGCGAGCCCCGGATGACCGTGAAGATCAGCGGAGCCAACTACGGCCAGCTGCCCCCGCCCAGCGCCGCGTCCGCCCAGCCGCCACCCGCTCCGGAACGTGAGCCGGAACGCCGACCTCAGCCTGCCCCCGTATCCGTACCCGTATCCGTATCCGCGTCCGACACCCCGGCGGTCCTCATGCCCGCGTACACCCCCTCCCCTGCCCACACCCCGCAGCCGGCGGCGTACGGGACAGCTTCCACACCCTGGCAGCCGGAGCCCGAACCGGTGCACGAGGCCGATGCTCCCTATGACGCCGCGGCCGGGGGCACCGTCGAGGGTGACTGGCTCGCCGCCGTCGAGAGTGTCCAGCGGCAGACGGCGGAGGCCCACGCGGCCTGCCAACGCATGCTGACGGACAGCCATATGGCCTTTCTGCGGATGACCGAGACGACCCTGGCCGCGATGCTCGGGGTGTCGCACGCGCGCGGGGCCATGGACGTACCGGTTCCCCCGGCGCCGCTGCCGCTGCCCCGCGCTTCGTCACCGCGGCGCGTACCGGCCCCCGTCGCGCCGCCGGCTCCCGTCGCGACCGGTGTTCCGGCGGCAGCACCCGTAGCGGTACCTGTCCCCATCGCTCCCGCGCCCGTCGCGGCCGCACCGGCTCCCACGCCCGCTCCCGCACCCACACCCGCTCTCGATCCCGGCGCTGATGCGGTGCCCCTGTCGCCGTCTGAGCTGGGGGAGTTGCTCCTGTCGGTGGTCGCGCGGCTCACCGGCTATCCCGCCGCCATGCTCAACCTGGACATGGAGCTGGAGGCGGATCTGGGCGTCGACTCCATCAAGCGCGTCGAGATCCTGTCGGTCGTACGCCGGCAGGTGGGCGACATGGCGACGGGAGACGTCGGGCAGCTCGGCAAGCTCCGTACGCTGCGCGAGATCGTCGAGACGCTCACCGCCGGCGCCCGGCCTCCCGAGGCCTCGGGACCGGGCACCCGCGCCGTAGAGCCCCTCGCGGACGTGGTCTCGGACGTGGTCACCCCCGCCGTGCCGGAGGCCCGTGAGCATGCCGGGTCCGCGGGAACCGCCGAAGCCTCCGCCGTCTGCGAGGTACCCGAGCTGCCCGCCCCGCGCGCCGGGTCCCGCGAGGAGACGCCGCTGACGAGGCTGGTACCGCGCGTGGTGGAGTCGCCGGCGTCCGGGCTGGCCACGGCGGGACTGCTGGACGGGCCCGTCATGGTGACCGGCCAGGGCGCGGGCGGGTGCGGGATCACCGGCCTCGTCGCCCGGAAACTGACGGAGCGCGGCGTGGACGCCACCGCCGTGGCGCGGGTGCCCGCGGACGCACGCGGTGTCGTCCATCTCGGCGGGCTCACCGCGAGCGAGGCGCCGGACGAGGCGCAGGAGGTCCACCGGTCGGCGCTCCGCGCGGCGCGTGCTGTGGCGGCACAAGCGGCCGAAGGCGGCGGGCTGTTCGTGACCGTTCAGGACACCGGGGGCGACTTCGGGCTCGGAGGCCACGCGCCCGGCCGTGCCTGGCTGGGCGGGGTCGCCGGTCTGGCCAGGACCGCGGCGAAGGAGTGGCCGGACGCCTCGGTCAGGGTCGTCGACTGCGAGCGGGGCGGCCGGGACGACGAGGAGGTCGCCGAAGCGATCGTGCGGGAACTGCTCGAAGGCGGAGCCGACTTGGAGGTCGGCCTCCGCGCGGACGGCACCCGCGCCCTTGTGCGTATGGTGCCCGAGCCGGTGACGCCCGGCGGCACGGGGCGGATCTCCTCCGCGTCGGTGATCGTGGCCACCGGAGGGGCCCGCGGGGTGACCGCCGCGGCGTTGCTCGACCTGGCCAGGACCCACCGGCCGCGGATCGTACTGCTGGGCAGGACGGACCTGGCCGCCGAGCCCGCCGGGCTGGCGTCGGCGGCCGACGAACCGGCGCTCACCCGTCTGCTCGCGGAGCGCTCCGCCGGGGACGCGGCCGACTCCTCGCCCGCCCGGATCGCGGAGCGGGCCCGGCAGATCCTGGCCGCGCGCGAGGTACGGACGACACTGGCGGGGTTGGAGGCCGCGGGGTCACCCGCCCGGTACGTCCAGGTGGACGCTCGCGACGGTGACGCCCTCGCCGCGGCTCTGCGCGACGTGCGCGAGACGTGGGGGCCGGTCACCGGCATCGTGCACGGTGCGGGGGTGCTCGCCGACAAGCGGATCGTCGACAAGGCCGACGAGCAGGCCGAGCTGGTGATGTCCACCAAGGTGGACAGTCTGCGGGCGCTGCTGGCGGCGACGGCGGACGATCCCCTGGACACGATCTGCCTGTTCTCCTCGGTGGTCGCCGTGTTCGGCAACCCGGGGCAGAGCGACTACGCCATGGCCAACGAGATCCTCCATCAGGTGGCGTCGGCCGAGCAGACCCGACGCCCCGGCTGCCTGGTGCGTTGCGTGGCCTGGGGCCCCTGGCAGGGCGGCATGGTCACCCCGGCCCTGGCCGCGCGTTTCGGCCGGTCCGGGGTCCCGCTCATCCCCCTGGATCAGGGCGCCGCGGCGTTCACCGCCGAGCTGGACGGCGCCGCCGACGAGGCCCGCGTCGTCCTGGCTGCCGGGAACGATCCGGCGGCCCTGTCCCCGGCCGGTGATCCGCGTCGCGCACAGCTGCTGGTCCGCTCGGACACTTGGCCGCAGCTGGCCGACCACGCGCCGGCCGGGGTTCCCGTGCTGCCCGTGGCTCTGGTCCTGAACTGGTTCGCGGGCGCGGCCGCGGCCTGGCTGCCGGCTGCCGGACAGCTCGTCCTGCGCGATCTGCGGGTGTACAAGAAGTACGCCCTGCCGGAGCTGCCCGGCGCGGGCCACCGGCTCACCGTGCTCGGCGGCCGGGGCGCGCCCGGTTCACCGTCGGGTCTGGAGGCGGAACTGCGGGGCGAGGACGGCCTGGCGCACTTCCGGGCCGTTCTGGACACCGGGGCCGTGGAGCCCGACGCGGCCGCGTGGGACGCCCCGGACGGCCTCAAGCGGCTCGACCGGGCCGCGTGGTACGACGGGGAGGTTCTCTTCCACGGCCCCCGGTTCCACGCTCTGCGCACGGTGCGCGGTGTCTCGGAGGACGGAGCCGAGGCGACCGTCGCCGGCCTGCGCGCCCTGGACTGGGCGGGTGAGCACTGGCCGATCGATCCGGCCGCGGTGGACGGCGCGCTCCAACTCGCCCTGCTCTGGGGCGAGGAGGTGCTCGGGGCGGCGACACTGCCGATGGCTGTCGCCGAGTGCAGGGTGCACCGGCGCGGCCCGGTGGACGGCACCGTGCGATGTGTGGTGCGGGGACGGAAGGCGCACGACACGGGGGCGCGCTGCGACGCGGCACTGATCGACGCCGACGGGTCCGTCCGGCTGGAACTGATCGGTGTCGAACTCGTCCGCCGCCCCTCCTGACCCCGTCCGTCCCGACCCCGTCCCCGTCCCCGTCCCCGGCCTCCGCCCTGCCGTGAAGTGAGACCCGTTATGCGTTTCGAACCGATCGCCGTCGTCGGGCGGGGCTGTGTGCTGCCCGGCGCGCTCGACCCGGACACGTTCTGGGCGAACATCGCCGCCGGCCGCATGAGCCTGTCGGCCGCCCCGGCAGGCCGATGGCGGCTGCCGCGACGATGGGCCATGGGTTCGGTGGACGACCACCTCGACCGCACCTGGACCGATGCCGGCGGTTACGTCCACGGGTTCGAGGCCGTCTTCGATCCGGGCGGCTTCCGGATCGCTCCGGAGCGGATCGCCTCGCTGGACCCGCTCTTCCACTGGGTCCTGTACGGGGTGCGGCAGGCGCTCACCGAGGCGGGCCGCTCGGGCCCACTGCCGCGCGGGGGTCTGGTGCTGGGGAACCTGTCGTACCCCACACACACCGGGGCGGCCTTCGCCGAACACGTCTGGCTGTCCGCGCAGCGGCCCCCGCTCCGTGACGCCCTGCTGACGGGTGAGCGCCGTGCGCGCCCCGACGCCCGCAACCGCTTCTCCTCCGGGCTGCCCGCCCGGCTCGCGGCCCGCGCGCTCGGGCTCGGGGCGGGGGCGTGGTCCCTCGACGCCGCCTGCGCGTCCTCGTTGTACGCGATCAAGCTGGCGTGCGACCGGCTGCACGACGGCACGGCCGACCTGATGGTGGCCGGTGCGGTCAGCCGCCCCGATTCCCTCTACCTTCACGTGGGGTTCTGCGGGCTGTCCGCGACGAGCCGCACGGGGCGCAGCCGTCCCTTCCACCGGGACGCGGACGGGCTGGTGCACGGCGAGGGCGCCGGGTTCGTCGCTCTGATGCGGCTGTCCGAGGCCCGCGCCGCCGGTCTGCCCGTGCTCGGCGTGATCCGCGGTGTGGGGCTGTCCAACGACGGGCGTGGTTCCGGGCTGATCAGCCCGTCGGAGGAGGGCCAGGTACGGGCCGTACGCCTGGCGTACGACGTGGCGGGCGTCGCTCCCGAGTCGGTGTCGCTCATCGAGTGCCATGCGACGGGGACTCCGGTCGGGGACGCGGTGGAGGCGCGCGGCATGGCCCGGGTCTTCGGGGCGGGTGACGACGTGCCCATCGGTTCGGCGAAGTCGAACGTCGGGCACCTGCTGGCCTCGGCGGGCGTGGCGGGGCTGCTGAAGGTGCTCGGCGCGATGCGTGCGGGGGTCCGCCCGGCGACGCTCGGCGCGGAACGGCCGCTGGACGTGCTGACGGGCACGCCGTTGCGGGTGCTGACCGCGCCGGAGGAGTGGGTGGGGCCGCGCAGAGCGGCGGTGAGCGCCTTCGGATTCGGCGGGACCAACGCCCACGTGGTCGTCGACCCTCCGGACGACGCTCCCCTGTCCGCCGTACCCCGGCCGGCGCGCGGCCGGGTGTCCGCCGTACGGCGTGGCGGACCGGCCGCCCATGCGCCGGCCCCGGATCCGGCACCCGACGCGCCGGGCGCCCGTACACCGGTGGCGATCGTCGCCGTCGGTGCCCGGGTCGGCGAGGGGACGTCCGCCGAGGACTTCCGCCGGGCGGTGCTGGGCGGTGAACGGCGCGGTCCCGTAGCGGAGATCGCCGTGGAACTGACGGACCTGTGCTTCCCGCCGCTGGCCCTGGAGCGCGCCGTTCCCCATCAGCTCCTGGTGCTGGAGGCGGCCCGGGAGGCCGTACGGAAGGTGCGCCTGCCCCGCGAGCGGACCATGGTGGTCATCGGAACCGGGGTGGACCCCCAGGTGGCCCGCGCGGGTGCCCGCTGGCGGGTGCCGTACTGGCTGGAGGAGTCGGGGGTGCCCGTCACCGGCCCGTCGGCGGATGCCGCTCGGGAGGCGTTCACTCCCCCGATGACGGCGGAAGGCGTGGTGGGCAGCATGCCGAACCTCGCGGCGAACCGCATCAGTACCCAACTGGATCTGGCGGGGCCCGGGTTCACGGTGTCCGCGGAGGAGGCGTCCGGGCTGGTCGCGCTGGAGATCGCGGCTCGGGCCATCCGGTCCGGGGAGGCCGACGCCGCTCTCGTCGGTGCCACCGACCTGTCCTGCGAGGCGGTCCACCGGGCCGCCCTGCGGGAGCTGGGCCGCGAGGACGAGCCGGGGGACGCGGCCGTCGTCCTGGTCCTCAAGCCCCTGGACGCCGCGCGCGGAGACGGCGACACCGTCATCGCCCTGCTGGACGAGGACGAGGACGAGGGGGACGCCGACGAGCCCGACGTGGTCATCGGCGACGGCCCCGACGCGGTGTTCGATCCGGCGTCGGCCTTCGGGCGTGCTCATGCCGCGTCCGGGCTGGTCTCCGTCGCGGTCGCGGCGCTCTCGCTCCAGCACCGCGCGGTACCCCGTCCGGGCGGCCTCGCGGACACCGCGGCCGTCGCCCACACCGCGCGGGCCGTGGTCACACCGCTGGAGGGGCCGCCCGCGAGCGTACGGCTGCGCGCGGGGGACGCCCGGCCGTGGCTGCGGGGCCAGGCTCCGCGCCTGCACGTCTTCTCCGGGGCCGACCGCCGGGAGGTGCTGGCCGCACTGGACTCCGGTACGGAGTCCTCGGCCGGCCCGGCCCGGCTGGCGCTCGTGGTCGACGGCGACACCACTCCGGCGGACCGCAAGGAAGCCGCCCGCCGCTGGCTGACGGAGGGCGGGGTCCGCCCGGCCGACGTGCTGTACCGGGACGGGCCGGTCACCGGGCAGACCGCCTTCGTGTACACGAACGGCTCGGCCACGTACCCGGGAATGGGCCATGAGCTGATGCTCGCCCTGCCGTCACTGGGCGAGGCTGTTCGCGAGGAGCACCGGGCGCTCGGTACGCGGCTGCGGTCCCGGGCGGAGCCCGGAGTGCTCGGCCAGATCTGGGCCGCCGCCGAACTGGCCGTCTTCCACACCGTGTTCAGCCGCGAGGTGCTCGGTCTGCGACCGGACGCCGCGCTCGGGTACTCCTCGGGCGAGTCGACGGCGCTGGTCGCGCTGGGGGCCTGGCCGGACGCCTCGGGGCTGTACGAAGCCACCCGGGACAGCGGTCTGTTCACGACCGGACTCACGGGTGAGCTGCGGGCGGTCCGCCGCTACTGGCGGCGGCGGGGCATCCAGGGCTCCCGGTGGTCGAGCTACCTGGTGGGCGCACCGCTGGAAGCCGTCCGCGCGGAGCTCGCCACGGAGGCCGCGGTCCATCTGATGGCGGTGAACGCGCCCGGGGTCTGTGTCATCGGTGGCGAGTCACGGGCGTGCGCGGCGGTCGTGGCCAGGATCGGCGCCGACCGGGCGGTCGAGCTGGACTACGACATGGCGGCCCACGCCCCGGAGTTGGCCGAGGTCCGGGAAGTGTGGCGCGAGGCCCACAGTCGTCCCACGGTCGAGGTGCCCGGGGTGCGGTTCTACAGCGGGGCCACCGGGCGGGCGTACCGGGCGACGGCCGAGCGGACCGCCGAGGCGATCACCGCTCAGGGACTCGGCACGATCGACTTCGCGGCCACGGTCGAGCAGGCGTGGGCGGACGGTGTCCGGGTCTTCGTGGAGCACGGGCCGCGGAGGCTGTGCACGGGCTGGATCAAGCGGGTGCTCGGTGACCGGGAGCATGTGGCCGTCGCGCTGGACGCCCCGGGGGACACCGGGCTGCGGCAACTGTGCATCTCGGTCGGCGAACTCGTCGTCGCCGGAGTGCCGGTGCGGGCCGACGCGTTGCTCGCCCGGCTCGCCGAGGCCGCGACGGAACTCCCGAGGCCCGGCCCCACCGTCACCGTTCCCGTGCCCCCGTCTCCGTGCCTACCGCCCCTGGAGCCCGCTGTGACCGTTCTGCCCCGGGCCCCCGAACTGGCCCCGGTACCGGACCGGGACCCCGGCCCACCCACCGACTCCGCCACCGCCCCGGACCGGGAGCCCGGCCACTCCGCCACCGCCCTGGCGGACCGGGAGCCCGGCCACTTCGCCACCGCCCTGGCGGACCGGGAGTCCGGCCACTTCGCCACCCCGGCGGACCGGGAGCCGGGCCGCGTCTCCACCCCCCCGGCCGCCGTTGCCGTGCCCTCCCCCGGGGCCGCAGGGGTCGGGGCCGCAGTCGCCCGGCAGACTCTGCGGGCCGCCGCGCTGCACCAGGAGGTCATGGCCGCGCACGCCGAGACCCATCAGCGGTTCCTGCGGGTGTCCGCGCTCGCCGTCACGGCGCTGACGGCCGCCGGCACGACGAGATCCGGGCCCGGCCCCGTTCCCGTAACGCCGCCCGGCCCCACCGCACCGCGCCCGCCCGCCGGGCCTCCGCCCCCGGCCTTCGTGCGCTCCACGCCCCGTCCGCTGCCACTGCCGCTGCCGCTGCCGCTGCCCGCTCCCCAGACGGAAGCGGCGCCCGCTCCGGCCCCGAAGCCGGGGCCGACGTTCGACCGCGTGCAACTGGAGCACCTCGCCTCCCGCGAGATCTCCACCCTGTTCGGTCCGCTCTTCGCCGAGCAGGACGGATACGCGGTACAGACCCGGATGCCCGAGCCGCCCATGCTGTTCGCCGACCGGGTCACCGGCATCGACGCGGTGCCCGCAGCACTCGCCCTGCCGGGTCCGGTCCGCACGGACGGGAGGATCTGGACGGAGACCGACGTCCTGCCCGGCAGCTGGTATCTGGACTCCACGGGGCGTATGCCGGCCGGCCTGCTGATCGAGGCGGGCCAGGCTGACCTGCTCCTGCTCAGCTGGCTGGGTGTCGACCTCCTCAACCGGGGCGAGCGCGCCTACCGGCTGCTCGGCTGCGAGGTGACGTTTCACGGCGGCCCGCCGGAAGCCGGCGACACCCTGTGCTTCGAGATCCATATCGACGGCCACGCGGAGGCCGCCGGCGTCCGGCTGGCCTTCTTCCACTACGACTGCTACGTGGACGGCGAGCTGCGGCTCAGTGTCCGCGACGGCCAGGCCGGGTTCTTCACTCCCGCGGAGCTCGCCGGCAGCGGTGGTGTCCGCTGGGATCCCGCCGAGCACGCACCCGGCGACGGCCTGCCGCTCGACCCGCCGGCCGTGCGCTGCGAATCGACCCGTTTCGGCACGGACAAGGTGCGAGCCCTGGCGCAGGGGCGGCCCGCGGACTGCTTCGGGCCCGGTTGGGAGGCGACGGCCGCCCACGTCCGCTCGCCCAGGCTCGACGAGGGCCGGCTGCGACTGCTGGACGAGGTCACCGCGTTCGACCCGGCCGGAGGGCCGTGGGGCCGCGGATATCTGCGCGCCGAAACCTCGTTGTCCCCGGACGACTGGTTCTTCACCGGACACTTCAAGAACGACCCCTGTATGCCGGGCACCCTGATGCTCCAGGGCGGTCTCCAGGCGATGGCGTTCTACCTGTCGGCCATGGGCTTCACCGTCGACCGGGACGGCTGGCGCTTCGAACCGGTCAGCGAACATCCCTCCACGGCGATGTGCCGGGGCCAGGCGACCCCGGAGGACCGGCGGGTCGTCTACGAGGTGTTCGTACGCGGCGTCTCGGCCGGTCCGGTGCCGACGCTCTACGCCGACGTCCTCGGCTCGGTGGACGGGGCTAAGGCGTTCCTGGGCCGCGACATGGCGCTCCGGCTGGTCCCCGACTGGCCGCTGTCGCACTGGCGGCACTCGGGCCCGCCCGCCGTGCAGGCCGGCGGGGACCCGGTGCCGCTACCGCGGCTCGGCGGGCTGGCCGGGCACCGGGAGGAGAAGCCGGTGGCTGTGGCGGCCGACGGATTCCCCTTCGACTACGCCTCGCTGCTGGCGTGCGCCTGGGGCAGGCCGAGCGAGGCGTTCGGCGCCATGTACGAACCCTTCGACGGCACCCGCAGGGTGGCCCGGCTTCCCGGCCCGCCGTACCACTTCATGAGCCGGATCGTGTCGGTGGACGGGCCGCAGGCCGGAATGCGGGAAGGCAGTGTCGTCGTCGCCGAGTACGACGTCCCCGACCGGGCGTGGTACTTCGAGCAGAACGGTGGCCGCTCCATGCCGTTCGCCGTCCTCATGGAGATCGCGCTGCAACCCTGCGGGTGGCTCGCCTCGTACGTGGGCAGCGCGACGACCAGCGAGACGGACCTGCTGTTCCGCAACCTCGACGGGTCGGGCACAGTCACCGGCGAGGTCACCCCGGCGACGCGCAGGGTCCGTACCAGGGCCGAACTGACGCGTGTCTCGCGCAGCGGAGACATGATCATCGAGTCGTTCCGGGTGACGTGCACGGCCGACGGCGCGCCCGTGTTCGAACTCTCCACGGTCTTCGGTTACTTCCCTCGGACGGCCTTCGACGACCAGCAGGGTCTCGCCACTTCGGCGGAGGACCGGGCCCGCCTCGACGAGCCCTGCGGCCTCACGGTCGATCTGACCGCCCGTCCCGCCCGGTACTGCGCCGGGGAACCGCACCTGCCGGGCCCGATGTTGCTGATGCTGGACCGGATCACGGGTTACTGGCCGGACGGGGGAAGCGCGGGACTCGGCCGGCTGCGGTCGGAGAAGGACGTATCCCCGGACGCCTGGTTCTTCCGGGCCCACTTCTTCCAGGACCCGGTGCAGCCCGGCTCGTTGGGCATCGAGGCCATGTGCCAACTGCTCCAGTACCACCTGCTCGAAAGCGGCGCGGCCGACGGCGTCCCCCAGCCCCGGTTCGAACCCGTGCTGCCCGGCCGCGAGGCAGCCTGGACGTACCGCGGCCAGATCACCCCGGCCAACCGGCTGATCCGGGTGGACATGGACATCGTGGAGAGCGGCACGGACGTGCGGGGGCCCTATGCCGTGGCGGACGCGTCGCTGTGGGGCGATGACATGTGCATCTACCGGGTGCGGGGGCTGGGTATGCGCGTGGTGCCGGGGGCAGCGCGGGTGCCGTGACGCACGGCGTCCGGCATCCCGCGTACTCCGAGGACGGGCACTTCGGCGGCGTCGAGGGGTGTGCTGCTCCGGTGATAACGGCCAGGGTGGAGCCGGTGGTGGCTTTGCGGACGTGGAGTCGGCGGGTGATGCAGCGGTGTAGTTCGGGAGGCAGCCCGGTCCTGGTCGCGCAGAATTCCAGGCCTTCGAGGACCTTGGGGGAGCCTGTAAATTGGAGGGCGGAAATCCACTATCGCACTAACGCACTACCGAGTTACCGAGTTACGGAAAGTGGAGATTACTAGATTTCCGGCTCCTCCCAAGCAACACATTCCGGACGAAGTCCTCCAGAGGAAAGGAATTCCTTCGCTGCTCGACGCACCAAGGCGAGGGGAATTTTTGCGGCGGCAGGAAATTCTGTTCGATTTCCCGCGACGAAATATGCGACCTCCGCTTCAGCATTTCCCGAAGATCCGACCGAGACGAAGTTCTTTTCATCCATGAAGCTGAGAACTCCAACCTGCCGGCCCTGGTCGACGCCCACCATGAATTCGTGATCCGGAAATCCGGACGGCAGAAGCTCACGCTCCAAGCTGTGCAGAACGGCCAGGTTTTCGAATTTCGACCCCGCCGCCAAAGCGTCGATCAGGGCATCGACATCTTCAGGAGTCCGAAGCACCGCCGGCTCGTCTGCATGCTGTTTGCGACAGTACGCCTGAACGCGATTTTGTGTCACTTTCCACCCATCCCTGCTCTGCCACTTCCGTAGGTCCATGACTCGTAGCCACCCTGGCCGTCCAGCCAATGCACCGTGATCCCCCTTTCGTCTAGCACCTTATTCAATACTTGATCACAACCCAATGGCCGCCCGTATGGCCCATCGGGATTCTTAATTACGATCTCGGCCTTTTCATATCACCCCGAATCATGATCGCGGACATTTTCTGTTCAGCGTCACCGCACGAGCCGAGGCCCGGCCCTTCATGATACCCACCTCTCCAAGTCGTGCATTGGCACTCCCCAGCTGGCCCTTGTCGAGTCGCTTATTTTCACCGTGAAGGGAATAATTACTGCCATCGGCGGCAACTTCGAGCACATTCAGTTGGCCCACCCTCCTTAAAGGGCTTTCATTTTATTACTTCCTTCAATCCCTTCAGCACTTGCGCAGAATTAAACGCTTCACCCACGCGTGCTGCATTTACTAGAAGACGAGTTGCCCCGGGGGTCCAGGGCATTACCTGGTCGTTGTACTCGACAATCTCACAAGGGCCATCGACCTGACACGCGACTGTGGTCTTGGGTGGGTTGCGACCGAGGTCGGCGTCATATTCGCGGGCGCCAAAATGGGTGAGGCCGCTGCTCTTGGTGTCGTCGGTGCCGCCGACGAAGCCATTTGTCCCGGGCCAGGTGTCGGATTCCGCGCCACGTATGCCTCCGAAGCGAAGGGCGCGACGCTGGGTGATGGCAAGGTCGGTTGCTTGAATGGCGAGTTCGCCGGTGCCGTGTTGGTCGGCGATGGTGAAGGCGAAGGTGCCGTCGTCATTGCGGATGGCTGCCTGGCTATCAGCCTAAAAAGCAGGCCCGACCAGGTAATCCCGCACCGGCCCGAACACCCCCGGGATCCATCGCTGAAGCTCGGAGGACGGCACCCAAGCCACCTCCGCAACCTCCCGTGGCGATGCGACCTGAGCTTCGCCCGACAGCCATTGGCACACCACGTAGGCCACCCTCCTGCCGGTGGCTGGGTGCACCCGCTCACCCAGCACCCGCAACGGCTCCACCACTACGCCAGCCTCCTCCAGTGTCTCCCGCGTGGCAGCATCCTCGACGGACTCACCCGCCTCGACCTTCCCCGACGGGAACGTCCAGACGAGTCTGCCAGCCGGGACCGCGCGACGGATCAACAACACCCGTCCCTGATGCGCCACCACCGCGCCCGCGATCAACCCATCCACCGAAACCTCAACTCTCCCTCTGAAAACCGCTATTGACTGCAGCGGTTCCGCCCAAGCGGACATCATCCACGGCATGGCAACCACAACCATCAGCATTCTGCCCACCGCTGGTGTGGCACTCCTTGCAGCAGCTGTCGCCGCCTACGCCGCTCGCGGCAACAGCACCCGCGCCGGCTTCGAGCTTGACCGTGCCTTCTACAACGATCTCACCTCAGGAGACACCGCCGCCTCCCGCGGCACACTTGAGTTCTACCGGCGCGGTAAAAGCAACGAAGACCCTGACAAGGTCATGTACCACTACTTCGGACTCCTCTGACAGTTCGAGCAGATCCAGGCCGGACGCCAATCCCTCAAACGCCAACGCCGCTCAATGGCACCGGCCCTGCAGCCCGCTTCCTCGACGAAATGATCGACTGGCACGTCCGCGAATGGGCTACCGCTGGATCGGCATCCGTAGCCAGCTCGAATCCGCCCGCGGCGAAGAGATCGACGACGAACACAGCCTCGACACCTTCTGCCAGCTCCTCGCGTCTATTGCCCCGGACCACTGGCAACTTAGTCGCCTGAAGGAGGTTGTCGCCCAGCAGAAGACTGCACGAGAACTGCGAGAGCGCCAGAATGGCCGGGACCACGGGCGGACTTGATGCTGCCATGATCGACAGCGACCTGGTCAGGAGAGGAGTGCGCTCCAAGGTGTTTGGTCGGCACGGGTCCCCCCGGAGCGCGGCACCACACCTCCGAGAACACCGCACATGCGCCCAACACGCAGGGAGCCGGCTCAGTTACCCCCTGCTCCCAGGGGGCGTAGGAACCGGCTGGGCTCCCCGTTCCACGAAATGGTGAGCGCGTCCCGTGCCCTGGTGGCCGCCACGAAGAGCAGCGAGCGTGCCCGCTGCAGTTCGCGCCGGTGGCGAAGACGGTCGGTCCGCTCCCAGGTGTCAACGGCCGAGCGGGGAACCAGACCCTCCGAGACGCCGGCGATGATCATGCAGCGGTACTCAAGGCCCTTGAACCGGTACATGGTGCCGACGTGCACCCCCTCGACTCCTCGTGCTCCGTCACCCGTGATCTTCGCGGCCATGATGCCGCGACGGGCGAGCCGCGTCACCACCTCGTCGGCCATGTCGTTCGTCGGCACACAGACCGCGACGGACTCGCGCGGGACGTCATGCCATGCCTGTACCTGCTCCACGACGAGATCGAGTTCCTGGTCCCAGCTGTCCGCACTCCGCAGGGAGGGGCGTCCGCCGTGCAGCACCGAGCGGTATCCGGCCAGGTCATCGGCGCCGCCGTCGAGGTCATCGAAGTAGGTCCCCTCCAGGATGCCGATCGCGGCGCCCAGGATCTCGCGGGTGGTGCGGTAGCTGAGCGTCAGTTTCGCCGAGCGACCCCGAATGTTGACGCCCAGGCTGCCCAGGGTGACCTGGTTGTCGTAGATCCTCTGGTGTGTGTCACCGACGAGGAAGATGTCGTCGGTCTCGCTGGGCGCCATGGCCCGCAGCATCTTCCAGTGTGCGGCACCGAGGTCCTGGGCCTCGTCCACGACGATGTGCCGGTAGCGGTAGCGCATCCAGGCGCCGGTCCCGGACTGCGCATGGATGTTGCCGGGGCCGCCGGTCTCCTCCTCCCGGCGGCGGCGCTCCTCGATCTTGTGCTGACGCGCCATCTCCAACTGAGCCGCACGTTCGGCAACTTGACGATGTGTCTCCAGGCCATTGACATCGAGTCGTTGGGTGTAGCGCTCAGCGAGTTGCCAGATCTCGGCACGGTCGGCGCGGCTCACGCTGCGGCCCCGCCCGGCTCGGCGGGCCAGGAAGTAGTCGGATCGCGACGTCACGGCCTGGCCGAGGATCACCTGGTTCCACTCGTCGCAGAGGAACTCGGCGTCCCAACGGCTCTCCCCGGCCTCCACCAGCAGTTGGCGCCACTCACGCAGAGCCTGTGTGTCGTCGATCCTGCGCTTGGCGTTCCCCGGGTCGGCCTCGCTGACCACGCGCGTCGCCAACTGGTCGACGTGCAGGATGTCCACACGGGCGAGCAGTTGTGGCCCGCCGAGCGAGAGAAGGCGGGTGCGCAGGTCGGCGGCGAGGTTCTTGTTGAAGGTGGTGAAGAGCACCGGCTTGTTGTGGCCGGGGGGCAGTTTCTCCACGAGGTGTTTCACCCGGTGCAGGGCGACGATCGTCTTCCCTGTTCCGGGTCCGCCGCTCACCCGGGCGGGCCCGGAGTACGTGCGTCCCACAAGCCGTTCCTGGGTGGGATGGAGAAACACCTTCCACCGGCCGAAGTCGCCCTCCTCGATGATGGAGCGCAGGGACTCGTCGTCGGTGATCACCACGGCCTGCGAGCGGTCCGCCGCCGCCTGCCAGTCCTCGCCGTCGGCGCTCTCGGGCGATTCCTCGGACGCGACCGCGACCGGCGCGGTCACCTCGTCCATGACCTGCTGGTAGGGGACTCCGTCCCGCAGCCGCAGAAGCACCTCTCCGGTGTGCCGCGGAGCGTACTCGGCGAGTCCGAGCAACTCGTCGTCCGTGGTGAGCTTGAGAGCGATCGGGATCAGCGGCTCGGCCACGCCCAGGTCGGCCAACTGCCGCGCGGTGTACGCGGCGAACAGCGGAGCCTGGGGGGCAGCGGCTTCCCGAGCCGGCTTCCGCGCGCGCTCCCTGGATCCCTCCGCGCCGAGGACGTCCTCCTCCACCACCTGGAGGTCCACGTACTCGATCGCACCCGTGATCTGGTTGATGCCGTAGGCGAACCGGTCGAGGTTGCGGTGGACGTGCCCGCGGTGTTTGACCGAGACCAGCAGCCAGTCGTTGCCTCCGAGCCGCACCAGCAGCGCCCGGTACTCGCGGTTGACGCGCGCCGACCACAGCCGCTCGTGGCCCTTCAGCGGCTTGAGGTCGAAGCCCGGCGCCTCGGGGTTCTTGCGGAACTCGTGCTGGAATTTGTAGACCGCCCCGACGATCGCCCGGTCCAGCCTGACGATCTCCTTGTCAGCCTTGTCGAGCAGGCGGAGGGTCGCGCCCGCGTTCGGCCCGCCGGTGCTGGTCATCGGTCGTGCTCCTCGTCGTCGTTCGCGGCCGTTCGGCCGTCTGCTTCGGGCGCCCCGGTCAGGGCGGCCGCGAGTTCCCCGGCGTCCCACTCCACCGCGGTCCGTACGGTCCACCCGGCTGCCGCGTACGCACGGTCACGGTCCTGTGCCTCGGCGCGTGCGGCTTCGTCCTCCCCGGGAGCCAGGACGACTCCGACACGATGGGCGGTCCAGGCCAGCTCGGCGGGCCAGGCGGCTTCGCCGAGCTCGAATCCGGCCTCGGGAGCGGGTGCCGCGGACAGCACCAGCGCCTCGACCAGTTCGGCGAGTCCGGGCTCCTCCACCAGGTAGTCGACGACTTCGTCCCACGCCGGGTCGCGCACGGATCCCGCGGCCGGAGCCGCCGGCCGCGCGGGGGCTACGGGAGAGGCCGCCGCCCCGGCTTCCTCGGCCGGCCGCTCGGGCTCGGGCCGTTGCCGCCGGGACTCCAGCCAGCCCACGCCACCCGTCACGGCCAGCTCCACCGGGTCGAAGCCCGGCAGTTGGCTGGCTGCGAGCTGGACACCGTCTCCTTCACCCTCGTTGAGGAACTGGAGCAGGTTCGTCCAGTACAGCCAGGCCTGCCACCGCCGGTGGTGGGCGTTCTCGTCACGGCCCAGCGCCTCCGGGCTGTCGTCGAGCACGGTCAGGGCGCTCCACACCGCGCCCGCCTGGCCCTTGCGCAGATCGAGGGCGACCGTCAGGGGACATCCGCTGCCGTCCTGGGTGGCCATGACCTGGACGGCGCCCTTGCCGCCCGCGAGCCGTTTGCCCGCCAGCGCCTCGGCGACGCGGTGCCCGATCTCGGGCCCGTCCGCCAGGGCCCTGCTCGTCGCGGAGACCGCGGCGAAGCCCGCCAGGGCACTTTGAGCCCGCCGCCGCCACACCCCGTGGTCGGGGGTGGTCAGGTAGCCGATCAGCGTCTCGACCGGATTCGTCCACACGAAGCGGTGCAGATCGCGCGGGTCGTCCTCATGCAGCCGCCGGTGGATGTCGGAGGCGGTCTTCTGCGCCGTGTGCTGGTACGGCACCCATACGGGATCGGCGGGAGGCTTGGCGTCGCCCGCCCAGGCGCGTACGTCGTCCCAGGTCAGCTGGAAGACCTGCCAGCCGTGCCCGGTGCGCAGCCGTGTCCGCTTGTCGGCGTCGGACGCGATGCGGTTGTGGTCGGGGCTCGCGTGGTAGCGGTAGCCGTCCAGATAGACGGCGACGCGCTTGCGGTCGTCGTCCAGGCTGCGGAAGACAACGTCGGGCACGGTGAACCCGAGGTCGGTCTGCGTCTCCATGCGCCAGCCGCTGACCGTGCCGTCCGGAGCCGTGAACCGCAGCGTGGTGTCGCGCTCGCCGTCGGGCGTCTGCGCATGACGCACGCTCACTCCGTCGAAGCCCTCGGCCCAGGCGAGGAGCCCCCGGCGGAACAGCGCCTCCAACTCACTCTCGACCTGCTGAACGAGGCTGATGTCTTGCGTCGTGCCGGTCTCCTCGATGCTCCAGGCGTCGCCGGTGCGGCCGAGGAGTTCACCGAGCATGTCCAGGGCGTGCTCGCGCGAGACCAGTTCGTACTCGCCGCCGTCGACATACCGCAGCAGGCAACGGTGGCATGCGGGACGGTCCTCCCCGACGCACGGACACCGCTCGATGACCTGGCGGGCCCGGGTCAGGACGTCGTACAGCCCGTCGGGTCCCGCCAGCCGGTGGAGATAACCGGTGCCGCCGGGCAGGGAGTCGTACAGCACGAGGAAGTGCCTACGGACGTCGCTGCCGGGCTCCGGCATCGAATCGGTGACCACCGCCAGGTGATCGGGGTCGCCGCCGTAGCTCCGGGCGATGCCCGCGAGGAGCAGTGCCTTGAAGGAGGCCAGACGCTCCTCGGTGTAGGCCGTGACCGCGGGGATGAGGATGCGCAGCGCCTCGCTGCGCAGCTCGTGCGCGAGCAGCAGCTTCACGCCCTGCTGTGCGGCGTTCGTCTCGCCGAGTCCGTCGCGCAGACGGGGGCACCACGGGCGGTGGTACTTGGTGGCCCTGGGCGGCCCGAAGGCGTCCTGCTGTCCGCCGTGCGCGGCGACGGGCCCGCCGTCGGGGTCGGCGAATCCGCAGGAGTCGCAGACCCAGAAGGGGTTGAGCCTGACCCGGCGTCCCGCGAAGGCGTCCTCGGTCCCGGTGTCCACCCGGGAGGCGCCCACGTTGATGTGCCGGATCACGGCCTGTCGGGTGAACTCCCAGCCGAAGGTGGCCTTCCGGTGCTTCCACCCCGCCTCGATGTGCTCCTGCGGGATGTCCACGGCGGGAACGACGGTGTAGTGGCGCCGCTCCCGCTCGTCGGTGTCGTCGCGTACGCGGATGTCGTCCCGCTGGTCGCGGGCCATCACCCGATGGGGTACCAGCACCTTGTGCAGGCAGCCGACATCGCCGATGGCCTGCGACTGGCATCGCGGGCAGGCGGACGAGTCCATCTCCGCCTGCCGTGTGCGGATGTGACCGCAGTCGGGACAGACGCGCCACCACAGCCACGACGGCCGGTTCGGACTGCCGATGTCGAGCCCGGTGACGCGGTGCTTGTAGCCCTGTACGTAGTAGTGGTTGCCGGGGGCGAAGTCGGTCAGGGCGAGGCGCGCCGACCGCTCGTACCTGAGCACCTTGCTGTGGTGTTCGGCCTGTCCGTCCTTGCCGTCCTCCCGCCAGACGAGGGTGGCTTCGAGTTCGGTCGCCGAGTCGACGAGGCTGTAGTTGGGAAGCAGTCCGAGGTCGACGAGCGCACCGTGTGCGGTGCTGCGGCTGATCTCACTCGCGTGCCGGGACACGGCGCGCCGCTCGGCCCGCAGCTCCTTGCCCTGCCGTTCGTGGTCCGGGTCGCCGGCCACCAGGGCCTTCAGCGCCCTGTCGATCGATTCGACCCGGTGCTGCATCTCGCCGCGCCGTTCCTCCCACCGGGCGCGGGCCCCGCCCAGGGCTGCGGCCAGGTCTCCGGTGGCGTACCCGCGCAATTCCTCGGCTGCCCGGGGGCTGACGCCCGTGCCCCGCTCCGCGTCGTACGGCGGGAACAACTCCAGGAACGCGTCGACGAGTCGCGGCCCCCCCGCGAGTGCGGCCTGCTGGAACTCCGACAGCCACGCGGACGGACCGAACAGGTCGCTGGCCAGGCGGGACATCGGGCTGAGCACGTCGCCGTCCGGCGTGAGCAGGCGCCCGGCGCCGACCAGGTCGAGGAGGTGCGCGAGGTACTGGCGGCGCAGGATCTCGCTCGCGGAGAGGAAGCAGCCGGGCGGCTGGATGTCCCCGGCGATCATCTGCCGGGGGTCGTCCAGGTAGTAGCGGTCCCGGGGGCCGCGGTCGACCATGGTCAGGAGATAGGCGTTGCCGGTGGCTCGGCCGGCCCGGCCCACCCGCTGTACGTAGTTGGCGGGCCCCTTGGGCAGTGAGCCGAGGACCACGGCCGACAGGTCACCGATGTCGATGCCGAGTTCGAGCGTCGGGGTGCATGACAGAACCTGCGGGTTGGCGTAGTGGGCCCGGACGCCCTCTCGGAACGCCTTCTCGACCGCTTCGCGCTTGGGCCGGGTGAGGGTGCCGGTGTGCTCGGCGGTGTTGATCGTGAAGACGCCCGCCTCGCGGTACATCCGCCGGTAGAAGTCCTCGGTGAAGTCCCGGCGTCGCACCCCGCTCTGCAGGTCCTGGCCGGTGCGCAGCAGTCCGCCGCAGCGGTAGCGGGGGCACGGCTGTCCGTGCCACTGGTCGGCCAGGTCGGGGTGGACGGTCTGTTCCCAGGAGCACACCGGGCAGTGTGCGCAGGCGTCGGCCACCTGGTCGTCGGCCAGCTTGCGGACCGTGACGTGGCCGGGCTGGAGGCCGTAGACGCGGGTCACCCCGTCCTTGGCGGTACGGGCGGACAGGACGCCCGCGTCGACGAGCGCGGGCAGCAGCCGTACGAGGAACGCGTTGGCCGCGTCGGGGCGCAGGCCCAGGCTTCGCCGGGTCCAGTCCTGGTACCAGCCGAGGCGGCCGGTGACCACGTCGAAGTCGTCACTGCCCTGCTTGGGGCTGCCCAGCAGGAACGCGGGCGCGGACACGCCGGGAGGGAACGCGGGCATGCCCGTTCTGCGCCCGCCCCAGACGAGCCAGCGCCGCACGCCCGCCTCGTTCAGCCAGCCGTCGAGCCAGGCGTGCCGGATGGCACCACGGGTGCGCAGCCGTTCGAGGATGCCCCGCACGTACGCGGTCCAGCGTTCCGGTCCCGGCAGGGAGCCGTCGGGCAGTGCGATCTCCCCGGGCGTGGTGTGCAGGAGTTCACGGACGATCTCGGCGACCGCGTCCGGGTCCTGGAGCGGCACGTCCGCGGCGACGGTGCGCGTCAGCTCCAGGGTGCGGCCCTGTCGGGACTTCAGGCCGAACTCCAGGACCGCCGCGAAGGCGAGGCGCTGGGCGATGAGCTCCCAGGTGGGGCGGGAGCCCTGGCTGCGCCCGGCCAGCAGGGTGTCGACCCCGCGCACCACGTGCAGGTCGGGCGGGATCACCGCGGCCTGGACGGCCTTGCTGTCCACGACGTCCGCGATGAGGTCGGCGGCGAGGTCGTTCAGGGCGATCGGTGCTTCCTCCTCGATGCGGCTGGCGAGCAGGGAGCGCAGCGAGAAGGTGTACGAGCGGTTGGCGACGTATCCGGCGCGGTGGGCGGCGTCCTGGACGGAGTCGTTGAAGAGGAGCGTCTTGTCCTCCTGGAGGTTCTTGTCGAGCTCACCGCCGGTGAACAGCTGGGTGATGGAGGCGGCGGCGAGCGCGGCGAGACCGGTACCGAGGTAGCGGATGGCGTTGAACGTACGGCAGGCGGGGCACTGGTCGCCGCGCGCGGCCCGGTCGTCGCCGAGGTCGGCCCAGACGAACGCCGCGTCGTGCAACGGCTTGGCCAGGTGCGGGCCCTCGCCGTCCCGGGGCGGGTCGAAGTCCCTCTCGCGCGACAGCGGACGGACCCGCCCGGTCTGCCCGTCGAGCACCAGCACGGTCGGCCCGCTGCGCGGTTTCTCGGTGACGAAGGCCGCGTCGTACGCCTGGTGCGGGGTCGCCGCGATCATGTTGCGCACGCGGCTCTTGTCGCGTCCGACGGATGCCCGGCGGATCTTCGTGGCGTTCATGTCCAGCTCCGCCGGATCCGCCTCCGGTGAGAGTGCCGCCCAGCCTGACCGGCCGCACTCCCGGCAGAAGACGGCGGGCAGGAACACCTGGGCGGGCGGGGGCGCGCTGTCGGCGGCGGGGGTGGCGGGGCCGTCGTGGTCCAAGGGGGCGGTGGAGCCGGAGGAGCGCGCGTCCCCTCGTCCGCCACCGGCCGTACGGGCAGCCGGCCGGCCGCCGTTGACGATCCGCTCGTCGTCCCACCGGAACTCGGCCCTCGCCGCACTGACACCGCGCAGCACCCGGGAGACGGAGCGCACCCAGTGGTGCACTTCGATCGACAGGAGCGGACGGGTGGGGCGGTCGGGGTCGCGGGCCATGGAGAGCAGGGCGACGTAGCGGGCCAGGGCCCTGGCCGCCACGGCCGGGTTCTGCTGGACCGCCACGCCCCAGTGGTAGGCGTAGCGCGGCAGGACGTCCATGATCTCGGGCATGGTGCGGGGGCGGCCGTCGAGGATCTCCAGGACGGCGGCGGTCAGTCGGTGGCGGCGCAGTTGCCGGCCGAGCTGCGCCGCGTCCAAGCCGCTCTTCCCGGTGAAGGCGGCGGCGAGTCGGTCGAGGGCGGTGGGGTCCGTGATGGGGTCGCCGATGTCCGTCACCTCGTCGGGGGACGGGAAGGGCAGCCTGAAGTCGCTGTCTCCCGCGAAGTCCTGGGCGCTGCGCCGCTCCTCCCCCACGACGGCGTCCGGCGGGAAGGGCACACCGAACACCTGCCGCGCCACGTCCAGCATCGACCCGCCGGCGCCCCCCGGGGTGCCCTCGCCCAGAGTGGCCGAGGTGGCGACGGGGCAGACCGGGCCGAGCGGCCGTCCCGGCTCGGCCAGATCCGTGACGGCGCCGAGCCGGCGCAGCAGCATGGCCACGTCGGTGCCCTGAGCGCCGTCGTAGGTGTGGAACTCGTCCAGGACGACGTAGGCGAGCGCGCTGCCGCCCGGCTCCTGCCAGAGTCGCTGGTCCTCGGGCCGCTGGAGCATCAGGTCCAGCATCTTGTAGTTGGTGATCAGGATGTCGGGCCGGGTGCGCCGGATCTCGTCCCGGTCGACCGCGATGCGCGGGTTGGCCTGCTTGAACTCCTTGGACGCCTTGTCGCCGATGTACAGCGCGGCTTGCACGCCCGCGTCCCTGAGCCGGGCGTCCCGGGGGTTGTCGAGGTGATCGTTGATGCGGTGGGCCTGGTCGGTGGCGAGCGCGTTCATCGGGTAGAGCAGGACGGCCTTGACCCCTTCCCGCCCCGCTTCGCGCTCCCGGCGGCAGTGGTCCAGGAGCGGCACGAGGAACGACTCGGTCTTGCCCGATCCGGTGCCGGTGGTCACCAGCGTGGGCCTGGCCGGGCCGTGCAGGGTGGAGAGGCGTTCCCAGGCCCGTTCCTGGTGGCGGTGGGGGTGGAAGCCCCGCGGCCACCAGGTGAGGTGTCGCTGCCAGTCGTCGCCCGCAGCCGGGCTGAAGGGGGTGCGGATGCGCAGGTACGGGCCGCGGAAGATGCCGTCGTCGGCGTGGCCGAGGAACTGTTCCAGAGCGCTGCGGGTACCTTCGTCCGCCAGTGCGTACGTCGTCGCCAGGTACTGGCTCAGGCTGTCGCGTACCTGCTCGGCGGCGAGGGTCGGTCGCACGCGTGCGTCTCCTTCGTTCCGTACTCGGTGTCCGGTGCCACCACCTGCGGCTCCGGGGCTCTACGGTAATCGCCGGTCCGCCCGCACGGACCGGGCGGGAGGCCCCACATCCGCACCGGCCTGCTCAGAGGAGCTTCAGGCCGACGTGGGCGACGCGCAGTGTCCTGCTCTCGGGTACGAGCCGGAAGTGCACCCGCCCGTGCCCGGGGGTGAAGCGGCCGTGCTTGCCGAAGGTCCGCGGTTGGCCGTCGAGGTCGGTGAACACACAGAACTCACGGCTTCGGGTCTCGCCCTCGCCCGTCACGTGCGAGTGCCACTGCGGCCCCTCGGGGTCGATGACGGGGTCCCACGAGGTGACGGCCTGGTCCAGTTCGACCAGGCGTCTGCCCGCCGGGCGCACCCAGGCCGGGGTCAGGTTCCTGAGCTGCGATTCGACGCGTGGCAGGAACTCCAGCCGCGGGAAGAGGGCTGCCCGCCGTTCCCACAGCTCCGCGCCGCGGGCCACGGAGTCGATTCCTCCGCGTCTGGCCAGCTCGACCCGGTCGGCGATCCAGCGCCGGTGCCCGTCGATGTGTGTCCCGCTGGACGCATGCCGGATCTCCACCTCGCCGATGTGCGAGCCCGCCGTGGCGTCTGTGGCGTCCGTGCCGCCTGTGGCGTCCGTGTCACCTGTGTCGTCGACCAGCTGCTCGCGCTCCAGCGTGACCCGGGCGCCGCCCCAGCAGGCGTCGACCGCGAGGGACAGCCCGAGCCCGTCCATCAGGTGAGCCGCGCCGAGTCCCTCGGCCAACCGGCCCTGGTGCCGGTACTCGACGTCGTAGAAGCCCTCGCCCTCGGGGTACGAGGTCCGGTGCGGCCACTTGCTCTGCATCTGGAGGAGCCGCCGCCACGCGTCACGGTTCTTCGGATTGCCGTGCCACTTGCCGATCGGGTGCCCGTCCGCGATCTGGAGCCCGGTGATCGGGTCCTTGCTCACCAGCACGGTGCCCGGCCGGTCCGCCCGCAGCACGGCGAGCACGGCTTCCGCCAGCTCTGTCATCGCTCGTTCGGCCCGTGCTTGGTCACACGCGGTCCCGCAGGAGATCTCGTTCAGGAACAGCAGCGGCACACTTCCCCCTCGGTGATGTCTCACCCACGCGTCGTCCGGCCCCCCGGCCGGTCCCTCAGGTCAGCAGTTCGTCGAGCAGGTTCTCCACCTCGTCGAAGAAACCCTCCGGCCACTGGTCGAGCATCCCGTCGCGGTCGATGCGAGGACTGGTCACCTCGCTGCCCGTGACGCCGCCCCGGAAGTAGTGCAGAACGGCGCTGTCCGGCGCCAGCACGCCACGCTTGACGGCCAGCCGCACCCCGTTGAGCACGTGGTCGCTGTGCGTCTCGACGATCAGCTGCGCCCCCTGCGCCGCCGCCGCCGCGAGGAGCCCGGCGATCCGGGACTGGCCGCGCGGGTGCAGATGCGCCTCGGGGTTCTCCAGCAGCACCAGCGAACCCGGCTCCGCCGTCAGACAGGCCACGACGATCGGCAGCGCGTAGGTGAGCCCGAAGCCGACGTTCGTGGGGCGCCGGCGCGTGCCGCGAGGACCGTCGAAGCCGTACGAGAGGCGAACGGAGTCCGTGCCGTCGATGGCGGCGGCCTGGATGTCCACTCCGGGGCACAGCTCCCCCATCCAGGCGGCGGCCTGGTCGAGCAGCCGGGGCGAAGCGGCACCGGGGTGGCGCAGCGGCCCCTCGGGGACCTCGTACCCGACTTGGTGGTGGTGGCGCAGGAAGTTGACGGTGTGCTCGCCGCGCACGCCGAGGAAGCTGCGGCCGATGGCCGCGTGGTGGTCACGCGGGTAGAACTCTGCGGGCGAGATGCGGTCGGCGTGCAGGTACTGGAATCCGGCGGTGAAGTAGCCGGGGATGACGGAGACGATGTCCCCGCGCGACAAAGCGCCCTCGCTGTTCTGCGGGTTGTCGACGTCGCGCAGGGGCAGAAGATTCTGTTCCGGTTCGTAGGCGACGGTCCAGGCGTAGCGGGCGGGGCCTTCGCTCACGGCGAGTGTGATCTCCGGTTCGTCCCCGGCGAAGTCCTCGTGCAGGACGTCACGCCCTGTGCCGAGCGAAACGAATTCGCCGTTGAGGAGAAGACCGTGGTCGGTCCGAGGCACACCGCGCCAGTCGCCCGGCAACGTGAACAGTTCGGTCACCTCGTGGAACTCCCCCGCCTGGTACGACTGCTGGAGCAGCCCCAACGCCTGGAGCACACTGCTCTTGCCGGAGGAGTTCAGCCCGGTCAGCAGGGTGAGGGGGCCCAGCCGCAGCTCCGCGTGCTGGAACGCCTTGAAGTTCGTCAGCGTCAGCTGGTCAATCACCGTAAGCCACCCCCCGGAAGAGCTTCTCCATCGCGGAGAACCTCGTGCGCACCTTCTTGATGTCGCCGGTGGCGACGGAGATCGCGCGGTCGAAGTCCCAGTCCTTCATCAGCTCGAAGAAGCCGTCGAGCACCCTGTCCCGCGACATTACCAACGCTTCACGCCCGTGATCGTCCAGAGTGGCGAGATTGACCGCGACCGTCTCGAAGAGCGCTTTGTTGATGGGCGACTTGTTCCTTCCGCCCCGCCATTTCCGAAAGGCGTGTTCACCGAAAACGCGCGTCGCGCAACGCATCGCCTTCCGGAACTCCACCGCCACCGCACCGCGCTCCTGCGCGCTGAGCCGGTTCACCAGGTGCATGGCATCGATGAGGAACTGGTCGAAGTCGCGTTGGGCGTGCTCGGCCGGGTCGGTCAGCCGGAAGGCCAGGAAGCGCAGCACCATCTCCCGGTCGGCCATGCGCTCGTTGGACACACTGTTCCCGGTGGCCTCACCGAAGGCCTGGTCCTCGGCGAGGTCGGCGAGGTAGCCGCGTACCGGGCCGTCGATCAGGGCGTGCCGGATCTCCTGCGGCTTCAGCGGCATCCCCCCGGTGTTGATCCGCGCGAAGACGTTGAACTT
Source organism: Streptomyces sp. NPDC048671 (assembly GCF_055587045.1). Lineage (NCBI taxonomy): Bacteria > Bacillati > Actinomycetota > Actinomycetes > Kitasatosporales > Streptomycetaceae > Streptomyces > Streptomyces sp. NPDC048671. Next base: position 84,324 of record NZ_JBVJHB010000012.1, read on the forward strand.
CACGGCCTCCGGGGTGCCTTGCTGAATGATGTGCACGACGAGCTGCGTCTCACGCAGCCTGATCTTCAGCCGCCCGGTGAGGTCCTGGTAGCCGTGGCTGTGGAAGTCCTGGAGATAGTCGAGCCCGCACAGCCGAAGCGGCTGCATTCCCACCGTCTCCGGGGCCATGAACCGCGCGATGGCCGTGAGCCGCTGGATACCGTCGACCACGGCCCAGTTGTCCTCCTCGTCCTGCGCCATGTGGAAGGACGAGATGGGAATGCGCAGCAGGAGCGACTCGATGAGCCGACTCTGTTGTACGTCGGTCCAGATGCCGGCCCGGCGCTGGAAGTCGGGCGCGAGATCGATCATTCCCTCCCGGAGCCGGGAGAGGAGCAGGTCGACGGTGGTCGTCTGGGTCTCGATCCTGATGTTCTCGGGCTGGAAGGGTGCGACGATCTCGCCCGGGTCGCGGGCCTCGCTCTCCTCGTCGACGAGCTGCTCCAGCTCCACACCGGTCGGCAGCCCGTCGTTACCGACCTCGACGGGACCGTGCAAGGTGGGGAACAGCCCCGGCTGGAGCTGCTCGTCGTCCTCACCCGGCGGGAACTGGTAGCGCCGGTATCCGACGGCACGCCCACGCCCGGCGGCGCGCCCGCTGCCACTGTCCTCAAGCCCCGCCATGACTCCCCGTCGCCGCCCTCGCTCGCCCGCCACTGATGACCTTGGTATCGCGGCAAGCCTATAGACGGTGGGCGGGTGCGTCGGCGAGGTCCGTCAGCGCGGCAGGTCCGGTTCGGCGCGGACGGTCCTGCCGACGGGCAGCCGGTCGCGTACGTCCCACCGGTCGGCCGGCGCCTCCACCAGCAGCAGCCCCCGCCCACCGTCGGCACAGGGCGCGGGGGCGGCGACCCTGCCGAGCCCGGAGGGCCGGCGTTCCCCACGGGCGTCCGACACGTCGATCCGTGTACGCGTCGAGGCCGAGCCGCACCTCGGAGTCACGGTCCGGGACGCGGTCGTGGGTGACGGCGTCGGCGGCGTCGGCGGCGAGCTCGGCGACGAGGAGCGCGGCGGTGTCGGAGGTGTCGGTGCCGTACGGGATGCCCCAGGCGCCCAGGTGGTGTCCGACGAGGTGGTGGGCGAGGCGGGCACCGCGCGGAGTGGAGCCGAACCACTGCATGAACACACGTACGGCGACGGGACGTTGGGGGGCGCGGGGAAACGTCACGGCCCGAACTGGCTGCTCGCAGGCCCGGCTGCCAGGTCGGCGACTAGCACTCTGTGTCAGAGTACGAGTACGGAGAGTGGACAAGATCGACGACTGTCCGTAACCATGGCCGAGTTCGGAGTGGGTGACGGAACAGGGCAGGGCAGGCGTGGCGTACGGGAGGTGTCCTCGCATGACGGACGGTACGGGTGGAGCGGGCGGGTCGGCGGGCAGCGGTGAGCCGGAGGTCTCGGACAGTCTCAAGACGTTCGGCGAAGTCCTGAAGGCCTTCCGTAAACGGGCAGGCCTGACACAGGAGCAGTTCGCCGAGCAGATCGGGTACTCGCTCCAGACGATCGCCAAGATCGAGCAGGGCCGCCGCTTCCCGCAGCCGGACTTCGTGGAGCGGGCGGAGGAGATCCTGGACGCGTTCGGGGTGCTGCGGGGCGCGGCGCGGCATCTGTCGCGACAGCCGGGGTTGGCGAGTTGGTTCCGGCAGTGGGCGCGGTTCGAGGCGGAGGCGGCCACCCTGGCTACATACGAATGCCGGGTCATTCCTGGCCTGTTGCAGACAGAAGCATACGCGCGGGCAGTGACCGTCAGCGTCCCGCCGGTCAAGGATGACGATCAGGTCAACCAGCAGGTAATGGCCCGACTGGAACGGCAGGAACTCTTCCAGCGACGACCGCCGATCACCTTCAGCTTCATCATTGAGCAGGCGTTGATCGAGCGACGCACTGGCGGGACTGAAGCCACACGAGAGCTGATCGATCATCTACTGGATCGGGCTGGACAGTTCAACGTGGAGTTGCAGATCATGCCGATACTCCAGCCGGATCATGCAGGTTTCGACGGGCCGTTGCAGGTGCTGGAGACGTCCGAGAACAAGTGGTACGGCTATGCGGAGGGACAGCGCGGCGGCCTGCTGATCACCGACCCGAAAGAGATCAGCATCATGCTCCAGCGCTGTGCAAGACTGCGTTCACAGGCTCTCACCCCCGAGGACTCCAAGGGCCTGCTGAAGCGATTGCGAGGAACGCTATGAGCACGTCCGAACTGGCCTGGTTCAAGAGCAGCTACAGCGGCTCCGATGGCGACAGCTGCGTCGAAGTGGCACTCTCGTGGCGGAAGTCCACCCACAGCAGCGGTAGCCAGGGCGACTGCGTCGAGGTGGCAACCTGCCCCACGACCGTGCACGTACGGGACTCCAAGCTGCGCCAGAGCCCGCAGTTCAATGTCAGCCCTGAGACCTGGACCAGGTTCCTCCAGTACACAACCCAATACTGATCGGCACCAAAGGGCCCCGTACCAGAGTCGACTCCGGTACGGGGCAATGCCGTTCGACCCATGGTTAGCAGCCGCAACCGTCCTACCTGTTACGGAAGAATGGCCTTGATCTCCCGGCCGTCCTCGAGGCGCCAGAACGTCTTGCCGTTCTGTTCGGAGTGCTCTCGATCAGGATTGATCGCCTTGACAACAGCCTTGGCCGCCCCACTAGGAGACCGAAAGCGCTGGCCAGAGAGAACACCCGATGTAACCTTTACGCCGCCACTCGTCCTGTCCAACACGGCAGACACTCGAACGGCTTTGTAGGTCGCGAAGACCTCGATTTCACCTGCCAGCAACACGCCTCCGGTCTTTGGACTCGACGCAGCGTTTACAGCCTGCTCCACCGACCACCTGACCGCCTCCCCCATGCTGCAGCCTCGAAAGGCCGCCATTGAGCGCAGAGTGCGCATCGTGACCTCGTCCACCTCGACCAGCAGGTTCCGATCGCTCAAGACCTCGTCCACCCCTTTCCATACCCTCAGGCCCTCGTTCGACCTCGTTCAGGTTCAGGTATCCACGACTGTGCAGTCAAGAGGTAACGCGGGGTTGACACATGCGGAATCAGAAATTCCGCATGCTGACATGGCCGAAGCTGCCACACCCGAGCCAGGCTGACATTCACGTCCTCAGCAACGGCTAGCCTCGGCTCTGAGCAACCGATCCGAGAAGTAGGCGTGCGCCGACCGCATTTCCGCCTCCCGGTCAGCCTTATAGAAGGGCGCGGAGTAGCTCTCGGGCGGTTCGGAACGCTCGCCGTTGTCGTATGCGAGGAACTGTCCGTAGTCCTGCTTGGTCTGGCCCTGGCCGTAGGTATATCGATCGCCCGCGATCTTGCGCTCATTCGCGTCGAACCAAGTGACGGCATCGAAATCCTGCAAGATCGGGAAGCGGGACTTATACATGGCAGCTAGTGCATCGGCGCTGACTCCCAGCCATACCGCCACCAGAGCGTCAATCTCCACGAGCGCAGACCGGCGGGCTCGTTCAGTACGCAGCGGAATATCACGATCCCATTCGGGCGTGACGCTGTGCAGGGGCTGGAGCCCCTGCCAGTTGTGCGCCCATGGTTCGTAGCCGAGCCACGTAGGGTCGTACAGCTCCTCCCAGATTTCCGAGTAAGCAGCCGTCAGGCAGTTGAGGCGAAGGGACCGCAGCAGGAGAGCCGATGCCAACGGGTGATCGACTTCCGGCATTGGCAGGCGCTTGGCAGACGTTACGTCCAAGTGGCGGATGCGTGTCGTACGCAAGAGATAGTCGAGAGGGATACCCGACCAGAAACCAGCAGCCAGCGCTGTAACCCGATTGTCTACGACATGAGCACTGCGAACCGCATGAATGTGTGAAGTGCCAGGAGGCACGAGTGCCGTGTAGAAGCTGCGTTCGGTATCAGGAGCGATGAACTCGCGCCACGCAACTCGGTAGAACTCCGTGTACGGCCGTCTCAACCGCCGAACCAGCTCCCCGTCCACCTCCTCCGCCGTGACCTCCTCCGGCGCAACCTCCCGCGCCTCGGCCACAGCGGTCCGCGCCCTCGCGACCTCACGCTCGGATGCCCTCAGCTCATCCAGCGTCCGATGGTCGCTCCACCTGTCCTGCGCCGCGCGATACACCTCAGGCTTCGCCACGTACACGTACTCGGACTCGGGCACCGCATCATCCGCCAGCGTCAACGGATTCAGCCCCAGGACCTCACCGGCGCCCTGACTGGGCTGCTTGAACATCGGGTTAGCCAGGCCGAGTTGCGGCCCCTTGAGGATCACCTCGGACCAGTCGGCCGGCTGATGCACAGCGCCACTCGTGTCTGGCCTGTTGTATCCGATAAGCCCGTCGTCCTTGGCGGTCTTCTCGTTGTAGCCGCTACTGATCTGCGGCTCGTACCCGGCAAGCCTCGTGGGATAGTCCGCCAAAGCCTGAATGGCCTGAGCCTCGGCGGTACTGACGGGCGACAACAGCCTCGCCTGGCGGAGCGGCTGGGATTCCTCGCCCGTGAGGCGCTGCCACTGGGCCAGCGTCTCCTCGGTCACCCGGACAATCCGCTTGCGGTGAGGACGCTCGTCCCATGTCACTCCGTACCGGACACCGGGATCAGGAGCTGTTCCCTCGTCGTGCTCCGACTTCCGCAAGGCGTCCACCGAGAACAGCCACGACAAGTGGTCGAACCCAATCTCGCTCTCCTCGCCGTAGACGTGCACTCCGAAGTGGCTGGACCGCCCAACCGGCGGTGGGAAGAACCGGTTGCCCGCGTTGACGAAATCGCCGTGTACCAAAAGCCGCTCGTAGGCGGCCTCGCGGAGCCGGCCTTCCTTGTCACCGCTGAAATGGGAGTCCGGGTGGATGAGCCCCACAGTGCCGTGGCGAGCCGTGTGAGCCCAGGTCGTGCACATGAACGCGCGATACAGATCCGGTCGCGTCCCTGCAAGCACGGGGTAGGTAACCGGATTACTCAAGTAGGCGGCCGTGCCCGCAGTGGTTACCAGGTCACGCAAATACTGGACACGATTGCCACTCTGTGCCAATGCCTCGGCCTTCCGCTCCCGCCACGCGGTCACCGACGGCTTCTCCGAGAGCTGGAACCACGGTTCGAACTCGGCGAGCACCACGCCCTCGTTCCAGTCCGGTCGCACCCACGGCGGATTCCCCACCTGAAGGTCGAACCCGCCCCGCTCCCCCCGGAACACATGCGCGAAGTGCAATTCCCAGTGGAAGAACCCCTGCCCGTCCTCCGTCTTTATGTCGCGCTCGTTCGTGCCTGCGATGTCCTCGACCACCGGCAGCCACGGGAAGCGCTCCGACAGCTTGAACGCGCTGTCCATGCCCAGGACGCTGTCCAGGCTCCGTTCGTACGTCTCCAGCAGCGGCAACGCCTCGTCCACCGGAAGGTCGTCCAGGCCGTCCAGGAACGAGCCCGCACCCGCGTCCTTCGTGCCGAGCGTCAGCTCCAGGAACTCCAGCCAGTCGCCGAAGGTCTTCAGCGGGATGGCGGACCGCCGCTGGTCCTGCGCGATGCCCGCCTTCCGGCCAGCGCCGCTCCCGGAGCGCCCCTTCGCCCGCAGGCCCGACGCGTTGGCACCGTCCGCCGCCGCCAACTCCCCCTGCTCGCCCTCCGGGTCATCGAAGAGCCCCGTCGCCTGCCAGGCGACATCGCCCCGCGCGGGACCGGTCGGCGCGGCGGCCTCCAGCACGGTCGGCGCACCGAACAACGCCCCGCCCCCCGATCCGTACGCCACCCCATCCGTACCGTCCAGCAGCCCCACCTGGTCCAGCGGCCAGAACCACAGCGCGCACCACGCGTCCATGACCGTCTTCAGCCGCCAGTACGGGGTGCCGGCCGCTGTCAGGTCGTCCAGGACGCGCTGTTTGTCTGCCGCCTCCTTGGCCGGTTCCAGCCACTGCGCGCCCCACACGTCGATCCGGCGCGACACCTTCCGCTCCGACAGCTCCAGGCGCTTGGCGACCAGGCTCCACAGGAACTCGGCCCGTCGGGCCACCGCCTGGAGCCGGCCGGCCTCAGTCTTGGCCCCGGCCTTGACCCAACGGGCGTACCGGGCCTGCCGCTTGTCCGCCGACTCGTCGGGCTTCTCCTCGAACGGCTTGGGGCCCTTCGGGGTCTTCTGGACCCCCTTGCGCCACTGGCCGAGCGCCTTCGCCTGCTCCTCCGCCAGCTTCTTGGCCTCGGGCTCGCCCGCCACCGCGCCCCAGCCCAGAGCGGGGAGGAGGAAGTGGTGCACGGCACCGTCCGGCAGATCGCCGTCGCGGAAGGGGAGTTCGGTGGGTGCGAGCGGCGCCTTCTTCGACAGCCACTGGCCGTGCGGCAGCGCGTCCGCCCCATACACCTTGCGGCCCGCCCCGATCAGCGAGTTGCCGCGCCTGAGGTGCAGGCCGAACCAGGGTGCGCGCATGCCGGGGTGCATGGAGTTCAGCCAGAGCGAGACTTCCGCCAGCTCGACCGCCGTCGCGTTCAGGTCGACGCCGTACGCGTTGTGCAGGGCGATGTACGCCTTGGCCTTCTGGAGTTCGACGGGGCGCGCCTCCGGGTCGATGCGGCGGTCCAGCTCCCGTTCCCTGCGCCGCAGGTACTCCGCCGCCACCTGGTCGATCGCCTCGTTGAGGAACGCGCCCGAGCCGAGCGCCGGCTCGCAGATCTTCCAGCCGAGGAGCTCCTCGGCGGACGTCTCGGTGCCGTCCTGGTCGAGGCGGTGCTTCAACGCCAGTTCGACGGTCACCTCGGTGAGGGACTTCGGGGTGTAGTAGGAGGCCGAGGTCTGGCGGTCGCGGCCCGCCAGACGGTAGACGAACGAGCCCTTGGGGTGGACGACGCGCAGCGGGCGGCCGGTCTCCTCGTGGGGGCGCTCGACGAACACCTCGTCCGGGTAGTCCTGGACCCGGGAGGCGGGGATCATCCAGCTGCCGCCGGACGCGTCGCCGCCCTTGGCCACCTCGTACAGGTCCTCGTCGGCGATGAAGCCGGTGTAGGACATCAACCCCTCGTAGACCGCGCCGAGTTGGTTGATGCCGAGCTGGGCGTACGAGATGAAGCCGCCGCGCTCGCGGCCCTTGCCCCGGGTGAGCATCAGGCGGTTCAGCACCTTGTGGAGGGTCTCGTTGCGCAGCCGGATGTCCAGGAACTCGGGCAGCCCCGAGCCCTCCTCGTACGCCGGGTTCTCGATCAGGTCCGTCGAGATGAGGCGTACGGCGTCGCTCTCGAACAGCTCGGACCGCAGTGGTTCGAAACGCAGGCCGACATCGGCGCTGCGGGCGGCGGCCTTGCGGGTGCGGTCGGCCTCGCGTACGCGTTCCGTGTGCTCGTCGCGGGTGATGGTCCCGGCGGCGAAGAGTTCGGCGGCCTCCCGCTCGGCCTCGGTGGCCGCGCGGTCGGCGGCCTGGGCCTGAAGGTCCTCGGGCTCGCTGCCGAACTCCCGGTGACCCTGCTGGACCTGCCGGAAGAGCAGGTCCAGGGACTCGTACAGATGGAAGCCGCGCCGGGACCGCTCGCCCACCAGGTCACGGACGACGAGGTCGCCGAGGCGCTGGAGGCCGTAGCCGCGCACGTACTCGGGGTCGTCGGCGGGCAGGATGCCGAGCGAGGGCTGGGCCTCGGCGTACAGCAGGAACAGGATGCGGTAGAGGTAGCGCAGCGACTCGCGGCCGAGTTCTTTGGCGAGTCGGGCCGGTTCGTCGATCTGCCCGGGGGTGACGCCCTGGTCACGGAGCCGGGCCAGCACCTCGTTGGCGATCCACTCGACGGACAGGCGCAGGCCTTCGCGGAGTTCTGTGGAGACGCCGACCGCGTGCTTGCTCGACCTGTCGACGAATCCGGCCAGCGGCGCGGTGCCGCCCTCTTCGGGGATCCGCAGCGAGTCTGCGCCGAACAGGGCCGCGACCGTGTCGAGTTCGCCTCCGTTACGGATGTCGCGCCGGTTGAGTGCGGCGTCCAGGCCGGCGGCGAGGTAGCGGCCCTCGTGCCAGGCGAGCCGGTCCGCGAGGACGACGACGCCGCCGGCCACCATCAGGACGTAGCGCGGGGGTTCGTCGCACTCGAAGAGGAAGTCCGCCAGGGCCTTCGCGTCGGCGAGACGGGCCGACGCCTCCAGGGCCACCGGGTGCAGCAGCCGGCCCGCGCCGTCCGGGTCGAGGGCCGCGTCCGGCTCATCCGTCCAGCCGCAGGACACGGCGATCAGTCCGGGCTCGTCGTGCAGCGCCCGGACCTCGTAGGCGTGGCCCGAGCGGTGGACGGTGGCCACCCGCTCGTGGGCGTCCGCGAAGCCGAGCCCGTGCAGGGTGTCCAGGTGCAGGTCGGTGAGGCGCTTGGCCCAGTCGCCGGGGACCGGGGCGTCCGGCACGGCAAGGGCCTCCGCGTCGCGGGCGAAGTCGGCGCGGGAGGCGAAGTAGGGGCCGTGCAGGGCTCGTAGCCCCTCGCGGGGGGTGCGGGCGCGCGGCGGGACGGCCGAGGGGTCGTCCCCTGCGGACTTCGCCTCGGCGACCGCGTCGGCGTGGGCACGCCGTTCCCGCTCCTCGGTCTCGGCCCACCGGGCGAGAAGGCCGTCCTTGGCCTTGAGGTCCTTGGGGAGGACTTCGGCAAGGTAGTGCGCCGAGAGGTAGTCGCCGTGGTTGACCAGCGAGTCGTACGTCACGTCAGTTCTCCGCCGGATCGAAGGCGTGGTCGGGTGTGTGATCACCGGAGGCGGTGTCCGGCGCGGGCTTGTCCAGGACGGCGAGTACGCGCAGGAGAGGGAGACCGGTGGTCTCCAGCTGGTCGAGGAGATCGGCCTGTTCGCCGACGGTCTTCTCGACCTGCCGCTTACGGCGGGTGCTCTCGCCGGTCAGGGAGTCCAGGGACTCCGCACGCCAGTCCACGAGGCGCTTGCGGTAGTCGGCGAGCGGGACGCTGAGCTGCCGCGCCCACTCCTCCTTTGACCGCTCCAGGTGCTCGCGGGCCCGCGCCACCGCTGCCGGCACCAGCGACTGGAGGTGGCCGAGGTCGCGCGGGTCACCCGTGCGGGCGAGGTCGGGCCGGACCCTCGCCGCGTGCAGGGCCGCCGTCATCTCCGCCACCGGGGCGTCCGGGTCGGGGGTGACCGCCATCCAGCGGACGACCGTGGGGCGGCCGAGCGCGTTGGAGTAGATGCCCTGGATCAGGAAGGTGGGGTGCCGCACGTGCGGGGAGGTGATCACCGGGGCTTCCTGCCGGCCGAACTGCACCAGCACCTTGTCGGTGAGCCACTCCACCACCGGGTGGACGTCGCTTAGGTACGAGACGGTCGGCCAGATGGTGTCCGTGGCCTCGCGGGCCTCGGTCAGCTTGTCCTGGGCCAGGCTCCGGTCGAAGGAGAGGATCATGCGCTTGGCCACCCCCTGCTCCTTCAGGTAGGACGGCGGCAGGGCCTTGAGCCGGCGCAGCAGATCGGGGGCGAGCTCGGGAGAGAGGGAGAGGTACGGGCGGTGCTTGGCGTCCTTGCTGCGGGACAGGCCGATGACGTCGTCGGCACGGTCCTCGTACAGCTCGGCGAGCGCGGAGTCGACGAAGGCCGACGTGTCGCCGTCGAACAGTGAGGGCACTTGGGCGCGGGCCGGCGGCCTCTCCTCGGTGATGGTGTCGACCTGGCCGAAGAGAGCCGTCAGGTCTGCATCGTCCGAGGCGGGTGCGGAGTCAAGGAAGTCCTCGACCGTGCCGCCCGCCATCAGCTCCCTGATGAGGCGCCGCTCCTCCTCGTCGGCGCGGAAGTAGCCGGTCTCCGCCTCTGCTGTTCCGCTCAGCTTGTGGGCCTCCTCCTCGCGGACGAGGAGCTTCTCGGCGACGGTCCTGTCGTCCTTGACGCCCGGCTGCTCCGAGGTGAGGATCAGTGCCCGGAACTGCGGCTCGTGGCGCTGCCCGTAGCGGTCGATGCGTCCGTTGCGCTGCTCGATGCGGATCAGCGACCACGGGATGTCGTAGTGGATCAGATGGTGGCACTGGCGGTGCAGGTTGACGCCCTCGGAGGCCACGTCACCGGCGAAGAGGAGGCGCACCGGGGCGCCGGCGAGGCTGAACTCCTCCCGGATCAGCCGCTGTTGCTCCTCGGCGATGCCACCGTGCATGATCCGTACGCTCTTGTGGCCGCCGTCCTTGTCAGGGGTGAAGCCGAGGCGCGCGGGCACCTTCTCGGCCAGCCACTTGAGGGTTTCGACGCGCTCGGAGAAGATCACCGCTCGGGTGTCGCTGCGCGGCGCTACACCGATCTGCTCCAACTGCTCGACCAGGGCGTCCAGTTTGGTGGAGTCGCCAGGCGCGCTGCCGTCGCCCATCGCCTCGGTCAGGGTGCGCAGCCTGGCCAGGGCGCTCTGCTCGCCTTCGACCGCCGGGTCGGGCCGCTTTCCGCCGTTCGCCCTGTCCCGCACCCGTTTGGCGAGCGAGGCGACGCGTGTGTCGACCAGTGTTCCCAGCGCCTTGTGGGAGGAGAGGAAGGTCTTCAGGACGTTGTACGCGAAGAGCGGGTCCGTACTGACCGAGGTCCGCTCCTGATCCGCCGTGCCGAAGTCGGTGCTGCCGGAGGGGGCGGGCAGCCAGTGCTCGGCCAGCTCCGCGAAGATCCGCTCCTCGGCCTCGTTGGCCGGGCAGCGCAGCGAGAGGGTGGGCCCGCGGTCCGCCCACTTGGTGCCGATGCCGTTGCGGACCTCGGGACTGATCTTCGTACGCCTGATGAAGAGGTGTCCGAGGTCGTCCGCCGGGTCGTAGTGGTCGCGGTCCGCGATGGCGGCGGGGTCGAGCAGGGACACCAGGTCGGCGAAGGAGCGCTTGTCGCCGTTGTGCGGGGTGGCGCTGGCCAGGATCAGGGCGTCGGTGCGCGGGGTCAGTGTCTCGGCGAGGGCGCGGCGCTGGCTGCCCTGGTTGATGAGGTTGTGTGATTCGTCGATGACGACCGCGTCCCACTGGATGCGTTCCAGGTGGTGGCGGTACTGCCCGATGTTCTTGAGCGTGTCCACGGAGATAATCACGCGCTTGTAGTGCGTGAACGGATTGCGGCCGGCGGGGATCTCGCGCTGGATGCGCTGGATGCCCAGCGAGTCCAGCCGCACCAGCGGGATCGAGAAGCGGGTCCACAGCTCGTGCTGGAACTGCTCCAGGACGCTCTGCGGGGTCACGACGAGGATCCGTTCGCCGCGGCCCCGGCGGATGAGCTCGGCGAGGGTGAGGCCTATTTCGAGGGTCTTGCCGAGGCCGACGACGTCCGCGATCAGGATGCGGGGGCGGAGGTTGCCCATGGACAGGGCGAGCTCGGCGGGCCGCTGCTGGTAAGGGAGCGGGTCGAGGAGGAAGCGGTCGGCCAGGGCGAGGCCGCGTTCGGTCTGCGGCAGCGGCGTCTTGCGCAGGACCGCTTCGAGAAAGAGGCGTCCGCGCCGGAAGTGGGAGGAGGTGTCGGGCACCAGGCGCGTCTTCTCGGGGTCGAGGATCTCCACCGTGTCTATGCCGGTGTAGAAGACGGCCTCCTCGTCCCGTACGAACTCCGAGACGCCGATGGCTTCGATCCGGTCGCCGTCACGCGTGTGCTTGGTCCGACGCGCGTTCCTGACCAGCCATTCCTCGTCCCGGACGAGGATCTGTGCCCCGGGCGGAAACCTCGTCTGCCCCTGCTCTGACACCCGTGGTCACTCCGTTGTTCGGCCGGGAAAACGCGGCGTGGTCATATCGCCCCAAGTCTGTCATGGGGTGTGTACAGCACCTCAGAAGGATGCGTCGCTCGCATAGGCGGCCCGTAGACCCTCGGCGATCCGCAGCGGTGAGGAGGGCCGGACGCCCGGACGGGCGGGTGTCCTGCTCGTCCCGGGCTTCTCGGGGGCGGGCGGAACAGCGTCGAAGGGTGCGTCCTCTTCCGGTACGTCGTCCTCCGCGTCCTTTGGCCGCGGCGGAGTCTCGTCGTCCTCGTGCGCGGCGACGTCCACCAGGGTCGGGGTGTAGCCGGGCAGACACTCGGGAAACTCCGCGTGCACGGACAGCGCCACCTCGGGGGTCAGCTCCGTGAGCCGGTGCTTGGCCTGTGGGGCGGTGAGCCCCTGGCCTGCCATGACAGCGACGAGCTGCTCGATGACCTGGGGCAGTGTCGGCCGGTCGGCCGGGTCGAAGGCGAGCATGGCGGACATGAGCGGTTCCAGCTGGGGCGGCAGACCGCTGAGGTCCGGCGCCACGGCCGGGTCCTCGATCTTCAGCGCGACGGCCTGCCAGCCGGCGCCGGCGTACGGGTAGTGGCCCGTGGTGGCGTACAGGAGGACGGCGCCCAGGGCGTAGACGTCCACCGGCCGGCCCAGCTCGTGCTCACCGCGTGCCTGCTCAGGGGGCATGCACAGCACCGAACCCACCACGACCCCGGTGGCGGTCAGTGTGGAGCGTCGCTCGGCCAGCACCGCGAGGCCGAAGTCGATCACCTTGGGGCCGGCCGGAGTGAGCAGGATGTTCTGGGGCTTGAGGTCACGGTGCAGCAGCCCCGCCTCGTGCACGGTGCCGAGCCCCTCGGCGAGCAGCGCCCCGAGACTGGCGCCCGCCACCAGGGGCAGCACGCCGTGCTCGGCGACATGGGCGAGCAGGTCGGCCCCCGGCACGTAGTCGACGGCCAGCCACGGGCGTTCGGCATGGGCGTCGGCGGCGACGAAAGAGGCGATGAACGGCCCGTACACCGTCTTGAGGCTGTCCACCTCCAGCAGGAACCGGGCCCTGCTGTCCTCGTCGAGGACCGACGGTTTGATCACCTTCACCGCGACCAGCTGACCGGCCGGTGACTCTCCGAGGTAGACCTGTCCCATACCTCCGGCGCCGAGTCGGCACACGAGCGTGTACACGCCGATGGTTCGGGGATCGTCGTCCCTCAGTGGTTCCACGGCGTGCGGTCCCTTCCTGGTCGGTAGCGGGGTGGGCGGCGGTCGGTCGCCCGCGCATCCGGAGTCTATGACCGATGACGACACGGCGTCCCACGGACGATGACCGTCGTCACAGCCACGCGTGAACACGGAAGCGGGCCCGGCTCATCCGAGATCGGACAGCAGACTGCCCAGCACCGCCTCCTCCTCCACCCGCACGCCCGCCTCCTGCAACGCGTCCGGCAGACCGGGGTCCCACGGGGCGTCGGCCCGTACCCCGGTGAGGGGCGGGCCGGCGGGCAGTGTGTGCACGGCGGCGCGGTAGTCGGCCTCGGTGTAGCGCCACGGGCTCCAGGGAACCCGCCGCAGCAGGGCGGCGGCGATACGCAGACCTCCCCAGTCGAAGTCGCCGTGGTAGCGGAAGCGGCTGCCGTGTGTGTGGAGATGGCTCAGGAGGACGAGAGCGGCGGCGGACGGCTGCCCCTGGAGGCAGACCAGAGGTGCGCACCGCGTGCCGTACGTGTCGGCGGCCGCGGCGAGCACGGCCGGGTTCTCGCAGATCCGGACCATCGGCGGCGCCGAGCCAGGCGGGCACCGGGTCAGCTGCCGCAGCGTCAGCACGGCGGGCTCGCCCGCGTCCGCGAGCCAGTCCAGGGCAGGAGTGCCCCGCAGGTTCAGGGCGAGCACGGTCGAGGACAGCTCGTCACGCAGCAGTCCCACCGACGCCCACACCTCGCGCCGCCCCTGCGCACCGCTTGCGTCGGGAACCCCGGTCAGCGCCCGGACGCCGGAGAGGGTGAGGGTGCAGAGCGGGGTCCCGTCGTCCAGCGCGTGCGCACTGCCCAGGAGCCGGGAGGCGAACGCGGGAAGCGACACCGCAGGCTCCACCGGGAGGGCCCGGATGGCGGTGGCGGTCCGGCCGAGCAGGTCGGCGGCGGCGGTGGGGGTACCGGCGAGGCGCCGTACCAGCCCGTCGTTCCTGAGCCGTTCGGCCCAGCCCCGGAGGGCGGGGACCTCGTCCGCCAGGGCGTCGAGCGGGGCGTACGCCTGTGCCCAGGCCCGCTGTTCCTCGGCGCGCGCCTGGCCGAGGAGGGTGACCGGCCCGGTGAGCGCCACCACGGCCGCGGCCAGTCCCGCCGGGCTGATGCCGGAGCGGCGCAGCAGCTCGTCCACCGCGTCGAGGCGCACGGACAAGGACCGGCCGCCACCCGGAGCGCGCCCCAGCAGTCTTTCCGCCGCCATCCGTTGGTCCGCCGTGGGCGAGCTCAGCGATACCGGGCCGGTGAGCGGCCGCCCGCGCTCCAGGCGCCGGCGCGCGCGGTCGACCAGCCAGCCGAGTCCGGGTGCGCCGAGGAGTCTGCGCAGCCGTACGTCGTCGACCGTCACCGCCGTCGCGGGGGTCAGTTCCACAGCGGCTCCGGCGCGTCGGCCGCCTCGGGCCGGGGCGCGGGAACCGTGTGCTCGGGCCCCACCGGGTCCGGACCGCGCCGCCTTCGCGTGCCGTCCCACTCCCACCGGGTGACGAGCACCGCCGCGATCTCGTCGATCCGCGACAGCTGGGCGATGGCGATGCCTGGCACCTGCGGGTAACAGGCCCACTCGCGCTCACTCGTCATCACGACGTCGAGGTCGAAGGCGTGCAGCAGGCCCAGACACTTGGCGCGGGAGTCGTCGTCCACCCCGGCGAACGCCTCGTCGAGGGTGACCAGGCGCGGTGCGTACGGGCTGCCCGCACTCGCGTAGTGGGAGGACGCGGCGGCGAACAGCGGAACCGACACGGCCAGCACCCGCTCGCCGCCGGAGGCGGGTCCCGTGGCCGGGATCCAGCGGCCCTGCTGGTGGCGCTCGACCCCGAACTCGTGCCAGGTCCGGTAGTCGAGTGCGGCGGTGAGGTGGTCCAGCCAGCTGCCCGAGGCGTCGTCGGTGTGCTGGCGGGCGATCTGCTCTTGCAGGAACTCGCCCACGGCCGCGCGGTCCTCGGCGGTCCAGACGTCGGCCGACCGGCGCAGCCGCTCCCTGGCCGGGGCGAGGCCGGCGGGGGCCTTGCGGGATGCCCGCCACACCAGCCTCAGCCGCATGCCGGTGGAGGTCGGCCGCTCCTCCAGTTCGACGTTCATGTCCCGCACCTGCCGCTCGGCCGCGCCGATCAGTTCCTGGAGCGTCCCCGCGACCTCCGTGACCAGATGGGTCTCCAGGATCTCCCGCTCCCGTGCGGACAGGATGCGGGCCAGTTCGCCGACCTCGACAGCCAGCGCCGCGGCCAGGTCCGGTACGGCTCGTTCGCGGCCCTGGTAGGTGATGTCGACGACCATGCCGTCCTCCACCATCCGGGCGGACGCCCGGTGCCCGTGCCGGGACAGGGTGTCCTGGAGGGTCTTGAACTCCTCGCTGAGCCGGCGTTGCACCCGTTCCCAGGCGCTGTCGGTGTCGTCGGTGGCGGCCAGCGCCGCGTCGATGGCGCGGGCCAGCGCGATGGCAGGGGTGGCGGCCCATGCGCCGCCGTCCACGGCGGGCACCTCGATGTCGGGCACTGCCACCGTCATCAGTCCGGTACCGGTGAACCGCTGGAGTGCGGCGATGGCCTCCGTACGGGCCTCGGCCGCCTCCCGGAGCCCTTCGTGCAACTGCTCGATGCGGCCTTCGGCCTTGCTTGCCGCCCGGTCGGCCTCGGCATGGCGCCGGTGGGCGGCCCGCTGCTCGCTCTCGCACGTGCGCGACGCCTCCGCGGTCTGCGCCAGCAGGCGCTGGAGTTCGTCAACGGCGGCGCCGACCGTGGCACGCAGAGTGCTGAGGCGTTCGTCGGCCGCTGCCGCCTCGCTCTCCGCCTCCTTCGCACGTTCCGTGAGCTCTGCGGCACGCTCGGCGGCCTGCCCGGCCTCGGTACGCTCGTCCGCGACCTGGCCGCCGGCCTCACCGCGGTCACGCAGGGCGGGCCAGAGGGCGGCCAGCACCTCGGCGAGGGCGCCGAGTGCGTCACGTACCGCCGTCAGCCCTTCCTCGTCGGCCGGCATCCTCAGGTCCTCGGCGGTCCGGGCGAGATCCGCCGCGGCCGACTCGCTCCGCTCAGCCGCTTCCAGGAGGGCGGCGGCCCGCTCCTCGCGCCGTTCACCGGTCCGGCGCAGGGAATCCGCGGCGGCTGCCGCCCGCGCGTGTGCGCGTGTGAGGGCGGTCTCGTCGGGTACGTCCGCCACCTCCGCGTCGAGCACACCGCGGCGGGCGGCCACCGTAGCGGCCAGTTCCGCGAGGGTCTCCAGTTCGCCCCGCAGGACGCCGAGTTCGCCGCGGATGGCGTCCATGCGGGACCGGCGGGCAGCCTCCCGCGCGCCCTCACCGATGTACTCGGCGGTGGTTTTGGCCCACCGGCCGGTCAGCGCGCCGACCCGGAAACGCCCGTCGACCGCGGCCCAGGTCGCGACTTCGCCCTCCGGCCCGGCTTCTCCACCGGCGCCGCCATGCTCACCGGCCACCGCAACGGCACCCCGCCCGGCACCGATCGCGGCGAGCAGCCGGGCCACGGTCTCTTCGCCCACGGCCGCGGCCCCGGCGTCACCATGGTCCACGGCCGGGCGCAGCAGGTGACCGAGCGACGCGCCCCGTACCGGAGCCCCGGCCGGAGCGAGCAGCACCTCGTGGGTGTCGGCGGTGAGAACCGCGCCGCTGGGCAGCACCCAGGCGTCCAGCATCCCGGACGCCTCCAAGGCGGCCTCAAGACCGGCGCGTTCCTCCTCACGGAGGCCGTTCTCGAAGTCCACCAGCCGCCACAGGGGGGCGCCCGTCAGCCGCTCGCGCAGACCGGGGGTGCGGGTGCGCGGCGGCTGCGGTGGACGTCGCCCGCCGGCCTCCAGCGCGGTCAGTTCCTGCCGCAGCCCGTCGGCCTGCCCGGTGAGTTCGGCCCGGCGCCGGGCGGCGGCGGCAGCCTGCTCGGCCAGCCGTGCGGATGCGGCGCTGTGGGCGCGCGCGGCCTCGGCCCGCGCCGGGTACGGGCCGTGGAGACGGCCCACCCATTCCTGGAGTTCGTCCAGCAGGCCGGGCTCGTCCGCGTAGGCGAGTTCGGTCCAGCCACGGGCGCGGGTGCGGACTTCGTCCAGCAGCGCGCGTCCGGCGTGCGCCACGTCCTCCTCGGCCAGGCCGAGTTCCGCCGCGGCCGCGGAGCGGTCGGCATCGGCTTCGTCCAGTCGGACGGCCTGCGTGCGCCGTTCCTCCGAGGCGCGGGCGGCGGTCCGGGCGAGGCTCGTCACATGGGTGTGCGCACGCCGGCCCCGCTCCACGGACTCCTCGACGGCGCTACGCAGTTCGCTCGGGGCGAGTCCGTCGTCCGGCAGGCCGTCCCCCGGCAGGGCGATCCGGGCGGCGGCCGCGGCCTCGCCCGCCTGCCGATAGGTGTCCCGGGCGTGCCGGTCAGCCGCCCGGAGCCGGTTCTCGGCGGCACCGAGCCGTTCCAGGCCCTTTTGGTGCAGCCGCACCGCCTGGTCCCGGTCGCTCCGCGCGCGCTGTTGCGCACGCGCCGTGCGCTCCACCTCGTGGTGTGCCTGCTCAAGGTTTCCGGCGCTGCGCATCTCGGGGCTTTCCCGCAGGGCCGCGTCCTGGGCACGGAGCCGGTTCTGCCGCTCCTCCAGCGTCGCGGTGAGCTCGGCCGCCGCCTGTCGTTCCTCCTCGGCCCCGGCCTGCTGTGCCTGTGCCTCGGCGAGGTCCCGTTGGCGTTGCTCGTAGCGGGAGTGCTCGGCGCGTGGCAGCCGGGCGCGGCGGCGGGTGGCGATGCGTGCGTAGCGCCGGTAGTGCTCCAGAAAGCCGGCGGCGGCACGCTCCGCGGCGGAGGCGGCCGCCAGTTCGGTCTTCTCCTCATCGAGTGAGCGGAACGCCTCGGCCACGTCGGCGATCACGGCCTGGTCCACCGGTGGCAGGGCCTCGGTGAGTGCGCGGGAAAGGGCTGCCTCGTTGGGGCGCTTGGACAGCTGGGGCTGGCGCAGCTGGATCAGCAGGTCGACCAGGGCGGCGTACCGCTGCTCGCCGAGCCCGAAGAGGGCCTCGTCCACGGCTCTGCGGTAGGCCCTGGCCTGGTCGTACACCATGCCGTGGCCGGTGAGGGCTTCGGCGAGACGGTCCCTGGTCAGGGCCGTGCCGGTGGCGTCGACCAGGCTGAGGAATCCCTCCGCGGGTGTACCGGGTCCGTGCTGGACGCGCCGGCCGGTGACCGCGTACCAGTGCCGGGCGATCCCGCGCCCGCTCACCGCCTTCAGTCCGCACAGCAGCGTGCGGAAGTGGCTCTCCCCGGTGCTCGCGTCGAGTCTGCCGAACTCGATCCAGGTGTAGCCGAGGCGCTCGGTGTGCGGGTGCTCACCGCCGAGGAGGAGGTTCCATTCCATCCGCTTGCCGGGGTCACCGTCCGGTTCCACCCGTCGCGGGCTCAGGTCGCCGTCGAGCAGGAAGGGCAGGGTGAGCGCGAGCACCTTGGACTTGCCGGTGCCGTTGTTGCCTCGCAGCAGCAGTCGTCCGTCACGGAAGTGGAATTCCTCCACGTCGTAGTGGAAGAGGTCGACGAGCCCGATCCGCAGGGGCTGCCAGCGGGTGCGGAGGGGCTCGGGGAGCGGGTTGGTCACGCCTGACCGGCCTTTCGCTGTGCCGGCTTGCGCGCGCTGCCGGGTGTGCCTGGTTCGAGTACGACGGGTTCGCCGACCGCGTAACGGGCCAGCGCGGGGCGGGGCTCGGCCCCGTCGGCGGTCCGGGAGACCAGGCCGAGGGCGGCGAGCCGGGCGACGGCCTGCTCGACGAGCTCGGCCTCCATGCCCGGCTCCCGTGCGGCCTTGGACCAGAACGTGCCGTGTACGAGGGCGAGTTCCCGCACCCGCTGGGTGAGCTGGTGGGTGGTGACGGGCCTGCCCGTCCCCGCCAGGTACTCGGCGAGCAGCAGGGTGACGTGGCCGTGGGTGCCCTGCTCGGGCATCCGTACGTCGGTGAGGTCGTCCTCGGGGTCGACCATGGCGATGCCTTCGGCCCGGATCTCGGGCACCAGGCCGGTCAGCTCGGCCACCCGGGCCGTGAGAAACCCCCGCTGCCTGGTGAGATAGCTGAGTTCGGCGTCGCTCAGCTCGTCGTAGTAGACCACCGGGTCGTCCAGAAGTCTGCGGGTGAGTGTGTGCCGCATCGCGCGGAAGCGGAGCTCCTCGCTGTCGAGGGCGGTTTCGGCGACGAGCTGCGCCAACCGGTCGGCGGTGGCCTCGGCCTGCACGGTGGAGGGCCCGCGACGGGTCGCGAGCAGCCCCGCCAGTACCCGGCGTTCGACGTCGTAGAGCACGTCGCCCGCCCCGTTCACGTACGCGTCCTCATCTCCGGCGACCCGGCGCAGCACGCCGAGACCGAGCAGGAGCCGCACGACGGCCGCGAGGTCGAGGCGCTCGTCCCGGCGGTCGAGGGTGAAGTGGATGCCCGACGCGACAAGACCGGGATCGGTGGCGTCGAGGACGACCTGGTCGGCGAGACGGCCGAGAGCGATCTGGGACTCGCCGCGCTCCAGGGCCGCCAGGGCCAGACAGAGCAGGACGTAGCGGCGACGGGTGAAGGGGGCGGCGGCACGGGTCGCCTCGCGGGCGGGGTGTGTGGAGTCGTGGAGCACGCCGGGGATCTTGCGCAGCCGGGCGGTCTCGGCGTCCGTCTGGAGCGGCCAGCCGGTGTTGCGGTCGAACCACTCGCGGAGTTCTGAGGCGTGCCGTCGCACGAGGCGGAACTCGTCCGCGTGCTTGCCGTGGGAGAGGAGGAGCGGCTGTTTCAGCAGTGCGCGGGCGGCCTTGCGGAGCTCGGCGGCGTGCTGCCCGTCGAGCACTTCGGCCAGTGGCGTGGTCATCGTCCGCTTCCTCCGTACATCGGCCCGTCGCTGTCGGTCAGGTCGACGATCTCGATGAGGTGATCGGGCCCGTGGAACGTCCCCGACGGCGTACGGATCTCTGCCGCCGGCCCATCGGCCAGAGCGCTGAGCCTGATCTCCATGGAACCGTCGTTGCTGGTGGCCGCGGTGTGCCGCATACCGGGCCGCCAGGTGGCCAGGGCGTCACCGAGCAATTGGAGGAAGAGTCCGAAGGACACCGGGTCGAGCTCGCCGAGCTGGGACAGCCTGACCGCTCCGTCGGTGACGAGCCGGTCTCGGGCAGCGGCGGTCTCGGCCACCTGTTTGGCCGCCACCTCGGCGAGGTGGCGTCGCCGCTCCTGGCGATCCTCGATCTTGCGGGGCTTGCCCCGCCGCTCGTAACTTCCGGTGCGGCGCAGTTGGGGGCTGATCCGCAGCGGCTCCGCGGCGGCCCAGGGAGTGGCGGCGGGCACCGGTGCGGCCAGTCGGGCGGCCAGAGTGTCCGCGTCGGCCGTGAGGTGCCGGGCGGGGTGGAGCCCGAAGGCCGCCCGCCACAGCTGGTGCCGCGACGCGTCGTCGGGGGCCTCGGCGAACCAGCGGGCGAGTGTGCGGAAGTCGGCGGAACGGTCCGACCGGCCGGCCCGGCGTTCCCCCAGCACACGGACGACGGCCAGCATCTGCGGAATCGCTCCCAGCGCACGGCCACGCAGCAGTCTGGCCTGCGACTCGCGGCCGTCCCGGCTGAGGAACCACACCGCGAGCCCGTTCCAGCGGCCGGCCCAGTGGGCGTACGCCCTCTGGGCTGCGGGCTCCGCGTCCTCGGGCGCGGCGTCGGCCGCCTCCCGCCCGGCGGCGGCCCTGAGCAGGACCTCGATCCTGCCCGAATCCTCCAGCTCCACGATGAGCTGGGCGATGCGCCCGCCCAGGGTGATCAGGTCCTGGATGAAGCGCTCCAGATACTGGATGAGGCGGTCCTTGTACGCGAGGAAGACCGCTTCCTCCACCTCGTGCAGGTCGATGGTGCGCTGCAACGAACCCATGAACGCGCGCGCGTTGTCGGCGAGAGCGGCGAACCGGCTCACGAGCGCGTCGAGCGCGAGGTACGTCTTGCCGGGATCCGGCTGCTCGTCGGCGGTGAGTACGAGGAGGGCTCGCAGCTGCGTGACGATGTCGTGCAGGGCGATGGCCTGGAGGGCGCCTCGCCGCCCGAGTGCCTCGTCATAGGCGGCAAGGGCTTCCTCCGCCGCCTCCCCGGCCCGGGTCAGCTGGTAGATGAAGCGTTTGCGGTAGAAGTCCTCGACGGCGCTGACCCGCCCGGTGTCGGGGTCGGCCCGCAGATTGCCCCACCCGACCAGCTTGTCCAGTGCCTTGACGACCCCGTCGAGCTCACCCGGCCGCACGTCCCCTGGCAGTGCGGCATACACGTCCTCGGGACGCAGATGCACGGCGAAGTGTTCCTTGGCCATGACGAACGCCCGCATGACCTGACGGTAGAGGGCCGTGTTCTGCACGGTGAGGTGGGCGAAGGGGCTGAACCCGTCCGGCCCGGAGCCTGGAGCGGTGGTGCTGGTCATCACCCGTTATTGTGCCGTGGCGGCGGCGCTCCCGGACAGGAACCAGAGCGCTTGTCCGGTTAATGACGGTATGCGGGGTACCTGGCCTCCTCCCGGAGAGTCGACTTCACGTCGGAACCCAGGCGCTCTCACCGGCCTCGGCGAGCGACACGCCGGCCCCCGCGCCGCAGGGCCGGCGGTGCACTCCGTCGAACCGATGACGACCGTTGTGGCCGCGCCGGCTCACCCCGGCGCAACGGGTCACTTCGTCATGGCCCTGCGTCGTCGAGCCGTTCACAACTGAACCCGCGAACAGTGCGGCGGTGTCAGGGGCCCGCCGTCTGCCCGCACACTTGAACCCTCAGCCACCGCGTCCCGCTTCCCCCCACGCACGAACGAACGGACTCATGAACCCCGAAACGCTTCTGGACGTACTACTGGACGCGGCCCGTCAGGCGCCCGGACAAGTCGTCGTCCACGTCCGTGGTGACGGCAGCGAGGCGGCCGTCACCTTCCGGCAGCTCCTCGATGAGTCCCTGCGCGTCGCGGGCGGCTTTCGCGACGCGGGGGTCGCGCCCGGTACCTGTCTGCCCTTGCTCGCGGAACGCAGCGAGGACTTCCAGCCCATGTTCTGGGGTGCGCTCGCGGCCGGTCTGGTCCCGGTGCCGCTCGCACCCGACGCCCGGCGGGTCGTTCCGGTGTGGGAGCACCTCGGCCGCCCGCCCGTTGTGGTGGACGCGGCGAGCGCGGACGTGGCCGGCGAACTGCCGCAACCGGTCGAGGTGCTGCGGCTGGAGACGCTGCGGGAATGCCCCACGCCGGCCCAGGTCGCCAGGCCGGCCCCTGACGACCTGGCGTTTCTTCAATTCTCGTCCGGCAGCACCGGGGCCCCCAAGGGGGTGGAGCTCACCCATGCCGCCGTGGTGGCCAACCTGCGGCAGATCATCGCCGCCTCCGCTCTCTGCGAGCGGGACGTCCTGGTCAGCTGGATGCCCCACTTCCACGACATGGGCCTCATCGGTACCCATCTGGCGCCGCTGGCGGCGCACGCGAAGCAGGTGAAGATCGGTCCGCTCTCGTTCGCGAAGAGTCCGCGCCTGTGGGTCGACGTGGCCGCCAGGCACCGGGCCACGGTCCTGTCGGCCGCCAACTTCGCGCTCGCGCTGGCCGTTCGGCGCATTCCCGACGAGGTGCTCTCCGGGCTCGACCTGAGCCCCGTACGGCTGATCCTGGTGGGCGCCGAACCGATCTCCGCGACGGTGTGGCGGGCCTTCGCCGCCAAGATGCGGCCGGCCCGGCTGGACCCGCGAGCGGCGACTCCCGTGTACGGACTGGCCGAGGCCACCTTGGCCGTCACGTTCCCGCCGCTGGGCGAAGTGGCCGTGCCGGTCGCCCTGGAGCGGGCGGCGTTCAGCCGGGGCCGGGCCGTGGAGCGCGAACCGGGCGGCGACGCCCTGGAAGTGATGGACGTCGGCGTACCGGTGCCCGGCTGCTCGGTCCGGATCACCGACGACGCCCGCCGGCCACTGGGCGACCGGCGGGTGGGACACATCGAGGTGAGCGGCCCGCAGGTCGCCCGCGGCTATCACCGGTTGCCGGAGACGACGGCGGGGTCCTTCACCGGCACCTGGCTGCGCACCGGGGACATGGGATTCCTGCGGGACGACCGGCTGTGTGTCAGCGGCCGCCACAAGGACGTCCTCTTCCTCAACGGCCGTACCTTCCACGCCCCTGACATGGAGGAGGTCGCGAGCGCGAGCCCCGGGCTGCCGCCGGGAAACCCGGCGGTGGTCGGCTCGACCGACCCGGCGACCGGCGGTGAGCGGGTGATGGTCTTCGTCCCCTGGGCCCGGCCGCCACGCGGCGCCGCCGAGGTCCTGGACGAGGTCGCACGGCGGATCCGTGCCGCGCTGCACCACGACGACGTACGCGTGCTCGCGCTGCCGCCGTCGGCCTTCCCGCGGACCACGAGCGGCAAGTTGCAGAGGCATCGCATGCGTACGCGTTTCGAAGCGGGTTCGTACCGGCCCCTCGCGCGGTCCGGGATACCGGACGACGCCGCGGCCCGGCCGTCGATCGCGCCGAAGGGGCCGCGTCCGGTACCCCGCCACCGCGGCGACGTGCGGCGGACGGTGCGCGACGCCTGGGCACGCGTACTGGGACTGTCCGAGACGTCCTTCGGGGACCGGGACCGGTTCACCGATCTGGGCGGCACCTCGCTGAAGGCCATGGAGACGCTTGCCGAGCTGGAACAGGTCCTGGGGATCACCCTGGGCCCCGCCGTGATGCGCAACGACACCGTCGCCACGCTCACCGATCATCTGCTGGCCGCGACGGAGGAGAACACGGCGCCGGCACCGCCCACCGCGAACCAACGGGCGGTACCGCACGCGGCGGGCGACGCGAGCGCGACAGCGGTCGTCGCGATGGCCTGCCGGTTCCCCGGCGCGAGCACGCCGGAGGAGTTCTGGGAACTCCTGACAGCCGGCCGTGACGCCGTCACCGACGTCCCACCGGACCGCTGGGGCACCGCGCTTGCCGAGGAGGTGCCGGCCGGGCCGCTGCCCACCGTGTCCGACGGACGCCGGGGGGCGTTCCTGGATGACCCGTACGCTTTCGACGCCGGGCATTTCGGCATCGGCGACGAGGAGGCCCGCACGCTGGATCCGCAGGCCCGGATCTTCCTCGAACTGGCTCACGAGGCCCTGGAACGAGCCGGTTACGCCGGACCCCGACGGCTCGGCCTGCGGGTCGGTGTCTTCGCCGCCGCCGGGGACAGCGGCTACCGGCGGATACTCGCGGGTGTCTCCCCCGCCCCGGCACCGTCCGCGACGGCCCTGACGGGCAACCTGCCCAACCTCATAGCCGCCCGGGTATCGCACTGCCTGGACCTGGACGGCCCGGCGCTCGCCGTGGACACCGCGTGTTCATCGGGTCTGGTCGCCCTGCACCTGGCGCGGCGCAGCCTCGCGGACGGTGAGTGCGACGTCGCCGTCGTCGGCGGGGTCAACCTTCATCTCACTCCGGACGGGTATCAGGCCCTGGAGGCCGCACAGGCCCTGTCGCCCGGCGGCCGCAGCCGCGCCTTCAGTGCGGCGGCCGACGGGTTCGTCCCCGGTGAGGGAGGTGCGGCCCTCGTCCTGCGACGCCTGCCGGACGCCCACCGGGACGGGGACGAGGTGCTCGCCGTCGTGCGGGGCACCGCGGTCAACAACGACGGCGCGTCGCTGAGCCTGATGGCGCCCAACCCCCTGCGGCAGCGGGAGGTGATCACTCGCGCGTACGAGGTCTGCGGCGTCGACCCGGCGTCCGTGACCTATGTCGAGGCCCACGGGACGGGCACGGCCGTAGGTGATCCCATCGAACTGCGGTCCCTGGCGCACGCCTTCCCGGCCCGTGCGGACGGCCGGCCGCGGCTGCTCGGCTCGGTGAAGACGAACATCGGGCATCTGCTGAACGCGGCTGCCCTGCCCTCATTGGTGAAGGTGGTGCTGGCGCTCGGGCACGGGCGGCTGCCGGCCTCCCTCCATCACACGCCGCCGTCGCCCGCAGTCGGGCAATCCGGATTCGCGCTGGTCACCGAGGCGGCTGCCTGGCCGTCGTCCGGTCCCCGCAGAGCCGGCGTCAACGCCTTCGGGTTCGGCGGCACGAATGCGCACGCGGTGCTGGAGCAGGCGCCGCCGGCCGCGGAGCCCGCTCCGCGCGGGGGCGACGGCCCGCACCTGATGACGCTTTCGGCGGGCAGCAAGGCCGGTCTGGACGCCTGGGCGTCCAGTCTCCTGGAGCACGTGTCCAGCCACCCGGAGCTGGACAAGGGCGATGTGTGCCTGGCCGCGGCGACCGCCCGCGACGAGGGCGCTCACCGCCTCGCCGTGGTGGCCGACGGCGACCTCCCGGAACGCCTGGCCGCGGCGACCGCTCCCGGCGGCGGCCGCCTGCCGGGAACAGTCACGGGGACGGTGACGAACCGTCCGCGGACCGTCTTCATGTTCCCCGGCCAGGGTGCGCTCCGGCCGGGCCAGGGCCGTGCGCTCCACGCGACGGCGCCGGTCTACCGCGAAACACTCGATGAGGCGTCCGCCCTGGTCGGCGCGGTGAACGGGCGGGAGTTGACCGGCTGGTGCGTCGATGCCGAAGTGGACGCGGAAGCCCAGGCAGCGACCGAAGTGGCGCAACCGCTGCTCGTGGCCCACGGGGTGGCGCTCGCCCGGCAGTTGCTGGCGTGGGGCGTACGGCCGGACGCGCTGGTCGGGCACAGTGTCGGTGAACTCGCCGCCGCCTGCGCCGGCGGGACGCTGTCATTCGCCGACGCGCTGGCGTTCGCGGCGGAACGCGGACGGCTCATGGGTACGTCGACCCCGCCGGGCGCGATGGTGGCGGTGCGGGGAGCCGATGAGGGGGATGTGGCCGCCCTGGTCGCGGCGGATCCCGGTGAACTCGCGGTCGCCGCGTACAACGGTCCCGGCAGGCTGGTGCTCTCCGGAAGCCCCGGCGCGATCGGACGGGTGGCGGAGAAGCTTTCCGCGTCGGGGGCGGCCATACGCACGCTGGAGGTGTCGCGCGCCTTCCACTCGCCCCTGATGGAACCGATCGCCCAGGCCCTGACCGACGCGGCACGCACCGTGGAGATCACAGCTCCCGGCCTGCCGGTGATGAGCACGCTCACCGCCGAGTGGCATCCGCCCATGGACCCGGACCACCTGCGTGAACACGCCCTGCGGCCGGTGCTGTTCGGGCGGGCCGTGACCCGGCTGCTGGAGGAGGGCTACGACACGTTCGTGGAACTCGGCTCGCAGGAGAGCCTCGCAGTTCTCGTACGTGCGGCTGCCGCCCGGCACCGGAGTGCCGGCACGGCCGGCGTCGACGGACATGTGCTCGTGCTGTCCGCCCCCTTCGTCCCGGAGCGTCCCCGAGCGCCGCGGGACGGTGCCGCGGGCGGAGCGCGGGAACTACTGGCAACGGTGGCGCACTTGTGGGCTCGCGGTGTGGGACTGAACCGTGCGCAACCCGACACGGGCCGCCGGCGGGTTCCTCTGCCGCCCTATCCCTACCAGCGGCGCCGCTACGGGCCCGAGGCCGGGGCCGGGGCCAGGGCCGGGGCCGGGGCCGGGGCCGGGCCCGAGGCCGGGGCCGGGGCGAACGAGCTGCTGCGCCAGGTCACCTGGCGGACCGAGCCCTTGACCACGGACCGTCGCCGCGGACCCGTACTGGTGACCGGCGCCGACCCGACGGCCGTGCACGAGCTCAGGCGACGTCTCGCGGAACGGGGCGTACAGACGGACGTGGCCCCCGGCACCCGTCCCGAGACGGTGCTTCTCCTGGCCGGACCGGCCGGCCACGGCACGGCCACGGATTTCGACCGGATCCAGCGTGCGCTGGTCACGGCGTTCCAGGAGGCTCTCACCCTGTTCGATCTGACGAGGGCCCGCCGGCTGCTGGTCGTGACCGAGGACGCGCACGTCACCGGATACGGATGCGAGCGACCGGACCCGGCGCAGGCGGTGCTGGGCGGTCTGGCACTGGCCGTGCCGTCGGAGTACCCCGGAGCGGTGGCCAACTGGGTCGACCTCTGTTCACTGGACGATGCCGGGCAGCGGCTCGGGGCCGTACTCGCCGAGGCGACGGCGCCGCAGGCGGCCGGAGCCGTCGCCTGGCGGGACGGACAGCGGCTGGTGCGGACCGTCGCGGCGGAGGCGGCGGACCTGCCCGGCGCCCAGGACCGGCTGCCGGCCGACGGCACCTTCCTGATCACGGGCGGCGGTGGGAGCCTCGGTTCCGCGCTGGCCCGGGAACTCGCCGCCCGTGGCCGGCCGGTGCTCCGGCTCACGGGTCGTTCCCCGCAGCCGCCCGCGGGTCTGCTGGAGGAGCTCGCCGGTCTCGGCGCCGACGCCCGTTACCACCGGGCCGACCTCACCGTGCGGGACGACGTCGAGGCGCTGGTGGCCGCGCTGCCTCCGGTGGACGCCCTCTTCCACGCGGCCGGAGTGGTGCGGCCCGGAAGTCTGCGCGGGACGAAGGCGGCGGAGACGGCAGAGGCGCTGGGAGCGAAGACGCTCGGCACCGTGCTGCTGTCCGAGGCGTTGCGCCGACGGGGTCGGCACCCCGAGGTGTGCGTGGCGTTCTCCTCCGTCTCCTCGGTGCTGCCCGGACTGGCCGGGGCACTCGGTTCCTATGCGGCCGCGAACTCCTTTCTGGACTCGTTCGCCGGCGCCGAGCGGCATGCGGGGCGGCCATGGCTGTCGGTGAACTTCGGGCCGTTCGCACAGACGGGCCTCGCCGCCGCGTTCGCCGGCGATGTCCTCACCGATGAGGGGGGCCGGCCGCTGGCGACCGCTCCGGCCCTGGCGGCCCTGTTGTCCGCCTGCGGCACGGACCTGGCTCAACTGGTCCTCGCCGACAGGGCAGTCCCGCCGGATCGCGCGCCCAACCATCCTGCGGAGCCGCGCGGGCCGCTGCCCGCGCCACAGTCCACGACCGGACACACGTCCGCCGCGGCGGACGTGGTGACCTCCGCGTCCGGCACCGCCGCGGTGCTGCGGGAACTGCTGTCGCGGTCACTGGGAGTCCCGGCGTCCACCGTGGACGACGACGCGCCGTTCCTCTCGATGGGGCTGGACTCGCTGGGCGCGGTCGACCTCGTCAAACGGCTCGAACGCAGAGTGGGGCGGCAGCTTCCCGCCACGCTCTTCTTCGAATTCCGGACCGTACGCGAGCTGACAGCCCATCTGGACATGGCCACCGGAGCCGTCGCGGCCACGGAGGGGGTGCGAGAGCCCTCTCCCGAGCCAGTGCCGGACTCCGCCCGGTCTCCCCTGACACCCGTACAACTGGCCCTGCACACCAGCAGTCGGCTGCACCCCGACGTACCGGCCCGCGGTCACCTGCGGATGACGGTCCGCGGCCCCCTGGACACCCGGGTACTCGGCCTGGCACTGGCCGAACTGGCGGAACGGCACGGCATGCTGCGCGTGCGGGTCGACGACTCGGACACCGGGCCCGTGCAGCGCCTGGCACCCGCCGGGCCGCTGTCGACCTGGTACGAGGTCCGCGAGTGCGGTGCGGAGCAGGTGGCCGGCCTGGAGACGGTGCTGTGCAACCAGCCCTTCGACCTGACCGCAGGACCGCCGGTGCGGGCCGTACTGCTCCGTCAAGGGCCCTCTTCCGCGCACTTGCTGCTGGTGGTGCATCACGCGGCGGTGGACGGGTACAGCCTGAACGTCCTGGCCGAGGACCTGTGGTCGCTGTACACCGTGCTGTGCCGGGGGGAGCGTCCGGCCCCGGAGCCGGACGCGCCGAACTTCCCGGCGTACGCCGCGCTGAGCGCACGGTCCGCCGGCACCAGCGCGTCGGACGACGACCGCCGCTACTGGGCAGAGCGCCTGGCCGGGAGGGGCGAACCGCTGCGGCTGCCGTACGACGGTGATCCCGAGGCGCCCCCCGCGGGCCCCCTCAGGCAGCACTATGGCTCGCTCGACGCGACGCTCACCGCCCGCCTGGAGCGGCTGGCCGCCGCACACGAGGTGTCCCTGTTCCATCTGCTGCTCGCCGCCTACGTACGCTGCCTGGCGCGGTGGACGGGGCGCCAGGACATCGCGGTCAACGTGGCTCGTGCCCGGCGTGAGGAACGCTTCGAAGGCGTGGACCGGCTCGTCGGTCCCTTCGCCGACACCCTTCCCCTGCTGTGCGGGACAGCCCTCGACGAGCCGGTCACGTCGCTGGCCGAACGGCTGCGCCACACCTGGCTGGAGAGCGAACGGCACTCCGCGGTGAGCAGTCTGGATCTGGCCGGCCTCCTGCCCGGCGGTGGACCGCGCACGGCGAGCCCGGCGGGCTTCAGCTTCGCCCGCTTCCCGGCCCGCCTCGGGGCCGACTGCCCGGTCGAGGTACGGGCCGGCGCGGCCGGAACCGGATCGGCCGCAACCCGGCTGAGCCTGCTGTGCTGGGCGGACGGGCCCATGCTGCGCATGTCGTGGAACTTCCCGGAGCAGCTGTTCGAACCGGCGACGGTGGCCCGCCTGGACCAGGAGTACCGCGAGGAACTCGCCGCGCTGTGCACATCCCCGGACCAGTCCGTACCGGACCCCGACGCCCCCTCGGCGCCCACGCCGCCTCGCGAGGCGGACGCACGGGACGGTGTGGTCGGCCGGCTGCTGAGGCAGTTCCGTGCCACACCCGACGCGACCGCCGTGGAAGGCGGCGGAACGCCGCTGACCTACGCGGCACTCGACCGCGCCTCCCGTCTGCTCGCCACCCGGTTGCGCGCCGACGGCGTACGCACAGGCCAGTTGGTCGGACTTCTCACCGAGCCGGGCCCGGACACCGTGATCGGTGTGGTCGGCATCCTGCGTGCCGGGGCGGGCTGGGTTCCGCTCGACGCGGCGCATCCGCCCGCCCGGCTGGCGGACCAGCTGAAGCGCGCGCATGTCTCGACCGTGGTGTGCCACGCGCCGACCCTGCACACCGCCGACGCCCTCGACGGCGTGCGGGCGGTACGCGGTGACGGCCCGCCGGATCCGGGGGCGGACGACCGCGCCCCCGTAGTCGTGCCCGACGCCGAGGCCACCGCGTACGTCATCTTCACCTCGGGTTCCACGGGGCGCCCGAAGGCGGTCCCGATCACGTACCGGGCGATGGAGAACTACCTCGACTGGGCCGTCGCCACCTTCGGCTACGGCGCCGGTGACCGCCTGGCGCAGACCGCGTCGCCGTGCTTCGACGCCTCCGTGCGCCAACTGCTCGCGCCGCTCCTGGTGGGCGCCGCCGTGGTGACCGTACCGCGAGAGCTGTTGCGGGACCCCGAGTTGCTCCTGGCGTACGCGGAACGGACCCGGATCACCGTGTGGAGTTCCGTCCCGACGCTGTGGGAACAGTTGTTGTCGGCCGCCGAGGAGCGGGTGCGGCGGGGAGCGGGACGACCGGACCTGTCGGCGCTGCGCTGGGTGCACGTGGGCGGTGAGGCACTGCCCGCCTCGCACGTACGCCGATGGTTCGACCTCTTCGGCGCCGGACAGCGCATCGCCAATCTGTACGGTCCCACCGAAGCGACCATCAACGCCACCTGCCACGTCATCTCGACGCGTCCGGACGACGGCCTGAAGACTCTGCCGATCGGACATCCGGTCAGCGGTACCGACCTGTCGGTCGTCGGAACCGACGGGGCACACTGCCGTCCTGACGAGCCGGGTGAACTGCTGATCGCGGGAGTGGGCCTCACGCCCGGCTACCTGGATGAGCCCGAGCTGACCGCTCAGGCGTTCACGGTCCTGGACGGACGCCGGTGGTACCGCAGCGGCGACCGGGTCCGGCGCCGTGGAGACGGCACTCTGGAGTTCCTCGGACGGATCGACGGCCAGGTGAAGATCCGTGGCAACCGCGTGGAGCCCGGAGAGGTCGAGGCGGTCCTCCAGACGCATCCCGGCATCGCGCAAGCCTCGGTCATCGCACGCGAGGGTCGGCTGCTGGCGTACGTCACCGCCCGCCCCGGAGCCGGGCGACCGGAGTCGCGCACGGTACGCCGCCACGTGACGGGCCTCCTTCCCCCCTACATGGTCCCGGCGCGGATCACGGTGATGGACGAGCTGCCGCTCACCGGGACAGGCAAGGTCGATCGCCGTGCGCTCGCCGATCTCCCCGCACGGGAGGAGAGTGCCGGTGCTCCGCCCGAGGACTCAGCCTTCACGCCGACCGAGCAGCAACTTGCCGCAATATGGCAGGAGTTGCTGGAGATCGACACTGTCCGCCGGGAGGACGACTTCTTCGATCTGGGCGGAGACTCGATGCTCGTCCTCCAGGTGTTCGGGCGGCTCGGCGAGGTCAGGGCACCGCTGCCCCGGCCGACCGTGATCTACGAACACCGCACCCTGGCCGAGCTCGCCGCGGTCGTGGACGCGACCGTCACGGGACGGCACGACGGCACCGCCGCAGCCGCAGCCGGAGCCCCCGAGGCTGCCGCGACGACGGCACACCATCCGGCCCCCTTCCCCGTCACGCCGGCCCAGCGCGGCTTCCTGCTCGCGGAGGCCATCTCGCCCGGCACAAGCGGTTCCTGGCCGGCGCGGCTGCGGCTGTCCGGCCGGCTGGACCCCGAGGTGTTCCAGGCTTCGGTGGACCTGCTCGTGGAACGCCACGGCATGCTGCGTACCGTCTTCCCCTCCGGTACCCGGCCACCCGTTCAGCAGGAACTTCCACCCTCGCTGCGGCTGCCGGTCGTATTCGAGACGCTCACCAACCACGCCGAGGTGGCCGAACGTGCGGCGGCCGAGGCGAAGCGGCGCTTCGAGCCGTGGGCCTGGCCGCTGCTGCGGCTTCGAGTCCTCAGTCTCGGGGAGCGTGAGCACGTGCTCCTGGTGCACGCACACCACCTGATCGGCGACGGATACAGCGCCGCGCTGCTCGTACAGGAACTGACCGCGGTCTACGACCGCCTGGCCGCGGGCCGCGCCGCGGACCTGCCCGCACTCCGCGCCACCTTCCGCGACCACGCCCTGCTGCCGGCCGAGGAGCAGCCCGGCACCGCGCCGGGCACTGCGGAGCGCCGGGACCGGATGGACTACCCGTACCGGCGTCCAGCGCTCCGCGGCACCGAAGGAGACAGTGGCACGGGGCGTGAGTCCGCACCCTTCCGTTCATCGGGGTTCGTGCTCGACGCGGACCGGACGGCCGCGCTGCGGGCGCTCGCGGCGCAGGCGGGCGCGACACTGTACGCGCCGCTGCTCACCGCCTATTACCAGCAGTTGGAGCAGATGACCGACCGTTCGGACCTGGTCGTCGGCCTGGCGGTGAGCGGCCGTGACCGCCCGCTGCCCGACGTGCACCGGATCTTCGGCCCGTTCGCCACCGCCGTTCCCGTACGGCCTGCGGCCGGGCAGGACGACAAGCGCGTGGCGGTGGACTTCGGTGAGGCCCTGCGCCGGATCGTGGCCGAGGCCGAGGAGGCGCGCAGGCACGAGGAGATCGTGCCCCGCGATGTCGACGGTCTTCCGCTGACGTCGCAGTTCTTCTTCACCTTCCTCGACTTCTCCGTGCCGGCCACCTCGCACAAGCAGTCGCTGACCGTGTCGTGGGACGACGGGGACAGCGCGTTCGCACCGCCGTCGTCGGCGACGGACGTCTTCCTCGCGGTGCGGCCGGAGGGCGCCGGGCTGCGGGTGACGGTGCGAGGATCCGCCGCGGCCTTCTCCTCGGCCGCGCTGGAGGACTTCGCGCGGGCGCTTCAGGAACGGCTCGCACGAGCTGTGGACCGGCGTGACGCGAACCGCCCGTCGGATAACCGTCCGCCGGGTATCTGCACGTCGGATAACCGCACGTCGGATAACCGCACGTCGGATAACCACCCGCCTGGTAACCGCCCCTCGGGTCCGAGGAAGACGATGGACGCCGCGCTGGTCGGCTATCTGCCGGCCCCCGGCCATCTGGCGCGACTGGCGGGGCTGCCCGAGGACTCACTGCCGCGGGAAGACCTGCGCGAGCTGCTCTTCCCCGACGGCGCGCCGCGCCTGCTGGAGACGGTCCAGACCCCGCTGGGGAGGTCGGGTTTCGTCTGCGTGCCCCTCTTCGCCGACGAACTGGACCGGGATGCCGGGCTCGTCGCACACTCCGCCCGTGCGGTGTCGCTCGCCTCTTCACTCGGAGCCCGGTGTGTCTCGCTGGCCGGGATGATTCCGTCGCTGACCGGTTACGGCTTCGATGTGCTGCGGCGCTCCGCGGACGGACCGGCGGCCGTGACGACCGGGCACGCGGCGACCGTCGTCTCGGTGATCCGGACGGTGCACGCGGCGCTCGAAGCCACGGGGAAGGATCTCGCGGACCTGGATGTGGCGTTCGCCGGGCTGGGCTCGATCGGCGCCTCTTCACTGGAGCTGCTGCTCTCCCGGGCCACCCGGCCGCCACGGCGGCTGGTGCTGTGCGACGTACCCGGCAGCGGACCCCGGCTGCGGCGGTTGGCGCGACGACTGCAGGAGCGCGGCCAGGCGGACGAGGTGGAGGTGGCGGAGTCCCGTCCCGCCCTGCCCGACGCGGTGTACGGGGCTGGTCTGCTGGTGACTGCGGTGAGCGGCTCCGGCGCGGTACTGGACGTGGACCGGCTGGCGCCCGGCACCGTGGTGGTCGACGACTCCTTTCCGCACTGCTTCGACACCGGCCGGGCACTGACGCGGATGCGGGAACGCAAAGACGTCCTCGTGCTGGGTGGTGGTCTCCTGCACCTCGGCGAACTGAGCCGTGAAGCCGCCGAAGGGCTGCCCGCACCGGCTGCGGCCGGCTATCTGGCCCAGCCGTGGATCGAGGGAACCCTCGCCTCCTGCCGGGTGGAGTCCCTTCTGCACGCGGCGGACCCCGAACTGCCCCTGGTGAACGGCTTGGTGGACGGACCGGCGGCCCTCGCCTACTGGGAGGCCGTGGAACGCGCCGGGGTGACGGCGGGTCCGCTGCACTTGTTGGGCCATACGGTCGGGCCGTATCCCCTGGCCGGGGTGCCGACAGGTCCCTGAGGTATGCGGGTGGGGGTGGCGCGGCGCCCCCACCCGCACTGCGGGGGTGGCGCTCCTACGGTCGTCACGGTGTGCATCAAGCATCGGCATTCACATAGGTCAAAGCATCAGTGATGCTGGTTGCCAGGCGTTGCGGCATTGTTGGCCGGTGTTGTGACCTTGCCGGGGCCCCTGTGCGCGGAGTGGCGGCCTGGCAGGCTAGTTTGCTCGGATGAGTCTCCTTGATGATGTGGCCGAGCGCGACGGCTGGCGGTGCTGGGTGTGTGACGAAGCGGTCGATCCCGACGAGTCGGTGAACGACCCGCGGGGGCCCAGCGTCGACAGCCGGACCGCCGACCGGAAGGCCAAGGTCGTCGAGCGGCTCGCGCACCGCGGATGCAACAGCCGCAAGGGCGCGGTCAAGGTGGTCATCGCCTGGCCGGACCACCTGTACGTGGTCGAACCCGCGCCGCTGATCACCGTTGCCGGGAGGCTGGAGCGCAAGGGGGGCCGCGAGATGGTGGGCCGCTGTCCGACCAGGCGGGACGCCCAAGAGGCGGCGGACTGGCTGGTGGACCGATTCTCCCGACTGGTACCGGGGCTGCCGGTGACCGCCGACATCGAGCCGGGCGGCGGCCAGTTCCTCGTCACCCTGACCACCGGCCGCCGCTGACCAGGGATCGCCGGCGCACACTCGCGTCGAGCTGAACCGTCACCCAGCTACGAGTCGATATCGCCGGTTGCCGCAGCCATGACGGGGCCGAACCGGAAATACAGCGCGTACTCCCCGGCCGGCAGCGCGTCCCGCTCCCGCCGCCACTCCCTTACGCCGAGGCCCATGCATCGGTTTTCAACTCGGCCAGGGAGACGTACGGGGCTCGGAGCGTCAAATGAGCGTGACGGCGGTGAATTGGCGACACAAGGGAAGATCGCTGCGACACCCCACATCGCCGTCATAACGGCCGTGGTCGTCACCCGCCGCGAAGCCGTACCGCTGGACCTACGACGGCACCCCGCTCAAAGCCGCCTGACCAGACACATCAACCCCCCTCCACGAACTTGCGCAGAGAAGCACTAGCTCGGCCCGGCTTAGCTTCCGGCCATGGCGATGACCAGTTTGCCGCCCTTCGGGCGCTGCTCGCGCTCCAGCTCCGTCAGGGCGGGAATCGCCTCGGCCAACGGGACCGTACGGGCGATGGGCAGGCGCAGGGTCCGGGCCACCTCCTCCAGGTCGGCGGTCACCGGCAGGCTCGTCATCGCCCGGAACGGGCCGGGCAGTGCGCTTCTGATCATTTTGGCCGGGGTTGGGACGATATCGACGATGGTTCCGCCGGGCTTCAGTAGCGTTCGGGCCGCGGCGAAGGGAAGCATGCCGGGCGTGTCGAGGACGAGATCGAACCGTTCCGCGAGGGCGGCCGGGTCGAAGCCGAAACCCACGACCGGCTCGACGCCGAGCTCGTGGGCCTCGTCGGCCGCAGGGTTGCGGCAGCTGCCGGCGACCGAGGCTCCTCGCGCCTGGGCGAACTGGGCGGCGGCCCGGCCCACCCCGCCCAGGTACCCGTTGACGAAGACCGCCTCCCCGGGCCGGATTCCCGCCGTGGCCTGGTAGGCGGTCACGCCCACGGTCGGCAGGGCGGCGGCCTGCTCGTACGAAAGGTCCACCGGTTTGAGCACGACCGTCTTCTCCGGGGCCGTCACCATCTCGGCGAACGCCCCCGCCTGCCGGAACCGAGCCCGGCCGAGTACCGCGTCGCCGGCCTTCAGGCGGGTGACGCCGGCGCCGACCTCCTCGACGACTCCGGCGAAGTCGTGCCCCATCGCCCGGGGAAAGGAGCGGCCGGTCATCAGCTTCATCTCGCCGTTGCGCATCTTCCAGTCCAGCGCGTTGGAAGCCGCTGCTCGGACGCGGACGAGAACCTCATCCGGACCCGGGCGTGGTGGCTCGAACTCAGCGAGCCGCATCACCTCCGGGCCGCCGTAGCGGTCGTATTGAAGGCGCTTCACGAGGCGTATTCGTTCGAGATCTCGGTGGCGTAGTTCTTCCAGAGCGGTTGCATGGTCTCGGCGTTGACCGGCTGCCCGGAATCGATCATGGCCTTGAAGTCGCGGAAGTACTGCACATACAGGTCCGGCGTGAAGGTGTTCAGCATGACCGCGTTCTCGTCGCCGACGTTGGCGAACGTGTGCGGCGCCCCGGTCGGCACGATGACCCAGGTGCCCGGCCCGGCGTCGTATTGGTCCTCGCCGACGGTGAACCGGAAAGTTCCCGCCAGCACGTAGAAGCCCTCGTCATGCTGGGCGTGGCGATGCTGCAACGGGCTCGGGGTGCCCGGCGGAATGGTGACCTCGGCGAACCCCAGCCGGTGGTCGGTGTGCTCGCCGTTCTCCAGGATGCGGATCTGCTGCGCCCCGCTGCCGAGGATCTCGCCCTCACCGGGGCGGACGATGTTTACCTTCGCCACGACTTCTCCTATTGCTATTGCCTGCCTTGGTCACCACCATCCTTGTCCGGGCCGGCTGTGCGCGTCTTGGTCGTCTGTGCACGGTTGCTGGTTACCAGTGCACGGGCGTTGTAACCGTACGTCGCCTTGAAGAGCTTGCTGAAATGGGTGGGATCGGAGAATCCCCACCGGGCGGCCACGGCGGTGACCGTACGTCCGCTTCCGGTCAGCTCGGCCCGGCAGCGCTCCAGGCGGCGACGGCGGATCAGGGCCGCGACGGTGAGCGGCTGGTCCTCGAACAGCTTGTGCAGCCGGCGTACGGATATGTTGTGGGTGGCGGCGATGCCAGGCGGGGACAGATCGGGATCGGCCAGCCGGGTCTCGATGTAGCCGGCGATCCGGCTCCGCAGCCACTCGTCCGGGGCCGGTTGTTCGTCGCCGAGCCGGGCCTCCAGTGCGACCGCGATCAGCTCGACGACGGCCGCCGCCGACCGCAGCGCTTCGGCCTCGCGGAACTCGGTCGCCGACCACGCCGACTCCCGGGCCAGCACGGAGACGAGAGCGCCCGGACCATGGCTGCCGTCGATGCGTACGCCGATGAGCCGGTCGATCTGCGCGGGCCGGATCCGAAGCTCCCGGCGCGGAACCAGGATGGTGACGTGCGCCGCGGCGGTGCTCTCGAACCGGAGCGTACGCGTGGGATCGAGCAGTACCAGGTCGGTCGGCCCGAGTTCGGCGTCGCCGCGCCCTTGCTCGATCCGCGTCCGGCCCCGGATCATCACCTTGACCGCCAGGTTCTCGCCGTCGGAGGCGTCGCGCTCCCGCCCGATACAGGCGCTCTCGGGCGTGTCGAGGGAGACCAGCCGCAGCGGCCCGAGGTCACGGGTGGCGATCCCGCCCCGGAAGCTGGCCCCGGCCAGCTTGTTGATCAGCGGCGGAAACCCGCTGGCGGCCAGCTCGTCCTGGAAAGACTCAAGGTTGCCGATCACCGGTCAATGATAACGGCGACACTTCTGCTCAGGCACGGTGTTCGGCGGGGGGTTACAGCGGCGCCGGCCCGCATCTGCTCTACCAGGCTCTGGTGCACGCGGTGGACGGCTCAGTCGCGCCGGCGACCGACGGCCGAACGGTGAGCGCAGCACCGATATCGGAATCGGTGGTATCCGCCGCGATGGACTTCGAGATGTGTTCACGCTCGTTGGCGATCAACTGGAGTCCGCTGGTGGACGCGGCTGTGACGGCCGGCCTGCCGACACCCGTAACCGCCGGCCGGGTGCAGGGTTGCGAAGCCCCGTCGTCTTGAGCGCCGGCCGGTAACGTCTGGTGAGCACCACCACGGTCACCGCCGCAAAGAACGCGGCAGCGAGGATCGCGCGTGGTCTTCGTGATCGCATGAATGAGTGTCTCTTTTGCCGGTCGACCTAAGGGCTGTCATGCAGTGGTAGTTGCAAGGAGAGAAGCCGACTACTCCGGCCTGTGACCAATGGCCGGTCCCCAGCCTCGGGTGAGGTGACCCCCCGGGTGTGGACACAGGGGTTCACGCTGCGAGTGAGAGTTTAGCTGTCGTGTGGTGCTGCTGCTCGAACTCCAGCGGGGAGAGGTAGGCGAGCGCGCTGTGTCGGCGTCGGGCGTTGTAGTAGGTGAGCCACTGGAAGATCTCCAGCCTCGCCTGCCGCATCGTCAAGAACAGTTCCCTGTGCATCGTCTCTCTCTTTGGTCCCTGCCAGAAACTCTCGGTCAGGGCGTTGTCGTAGCTCGAGCCGACTCTGCCCATGCTCCTGCGGATGCCGTGCCGGTCGAGACCTGGGCGAACGCGGCCGAGGTGTACTGCGATCCGCGGTCCGCGTGGAAGATCACTCCGGTGACGTCGCCGCCGCGGGTCGCGACCGCGGCCTGGAGCGCGTCGATGACGAGCTCGGCCCGCATGTGCGGGGCCATCGAGTAGCCGAGTACCCGGCGCGACCGGATGTCGAGGACGCAGGTGAGGTAGAGCCACGCGGCTCCGACCTGCACATATGTGATGTCGCCGCACCACTTCTCGTCCAGCGTGCCAGCAGTGAAGTCCCGCTGGACCAGATCTGCCACCGGCGGCGCGAGGCGGTCCGGGATCGTGGTGCGCTTCTTCTTGCGCAGGTGACGGCCGACGATGCCATGCTTGCGCATCAGCCTGGCCACCCGCGTGCGGTTGACCGTGTGGCCGAAGCCGCGCAGTTCGGCGTGGACCCGCAGTGCGCCGTAGTTCTCGCGGTGTTCGGTGTGGATCTCGCGGATCTCGGCGACCAAGACGTCCTCTTCGGCCTGGCAGGCGTCGCGGGCCTCGGCGCCGGCGAGCCACTGGTAGTAGCCCGAGCGGGAGACCTGGAGCACCCGGCACAGCCGCTGAACGCCGAAGACGCCGGCGTGGGCGGAGATGAAGTCCCAGCGGCGGGTCCTCACTTCATCTCTTTGGCGAAATAAGCGGCTGCCCGTCGCAGGATC
Organism: Streptomyces sp. NPDC048671; assembly: GCF_055587045.1. Taxonomy (NCBI): domain Bacteria; kingdom Bacillati; phylum Actinomycetota; class Actinomycetes; order Kitasatosporales; family Streptomycetaceae; genus Streptomyces; species Streptomyces sp. NPDC048671. Next base: position 122,942 of record NZ_JBVJHB010000012.1, read on the forward strand.
TCGCGCTCCAGCTGCCATTCCCTCTCGGCCTTCAGAAGCCGGGCGTTGTCCGCCCGAAGCCGGGCCAACTCCGCCTCCGCGTCTCCCGACGCCAGCCTGCCGCCGTCCGCCGAGGGCCCGTCCGCGTCACGCACCCAGACGCGCAGCGTCTCGGGATTGACGTTCAGATCGGCGGCGACATCCCGATACGTTCGCCTGCCAGCCGAAGCCCGCCACAACGCGATCGCGCCGGACCGGAACTCCGGACTGTACTTCGAGGGCCTTGCAATGAGGATCTACACCTGCCTGGACCGTCAAGATCCATTGTCAGGTGTGTCCACACTCCGGGGGTCTCCCCAGTGGAGCCGATGGCCGCCCGCCTGGGCGAGGACGGGAACCGGCAGGCCGTGGCCCACTTCGTGACCTCCAGCCCGTGGGACGCGGCGCATGTGCGGGCCCGTCTTGCCTGGCGTATGCAGCCGGTCATCAAACCCACCGCGCTGGTCATCGATGACACCGGGTTCCTCAAGAACGGGGACGCGTCTGCGTGCGTGAGCAGGCAGTACACCGGCACCGCGGACAAGGTCACCAACTGCCAGGCCGGGGTTTCACTGCACCTGGCTTCCAACGGCGCCTCCGCGGCGGTCAACTGGCGTCTGTTCCTGCCCGGGAGCTGGGACCCCGCCTCACCGAAAGCTCATCCGGCCAAGGTGGCCCGCCGCGACAAGTGCGCCATCCCCGCCCAGGAGGGTCATGTCGAGAAGTGGCAGCTGGCCCTCGACATGATCGATGAGACGCGGTCCTGGGGCATCGAGGTGCCCCAGGTCATCGCCGACGGCGGCTACGGGGACACCGCCGCCTTCCGGCTCGGCCTGGAAGAACGCGGTCTCGACTACGTGGTGGGCATCTCGACCACGACCACCGCGCACCCCGAAAACGCAAAGCCCTGCACCCCGGCCTATTCCGGCCGCGGCCCACGACCGGTTCCTGCCTATCCCGAGCCGGCCCAGCGGGTAAAGAGCCTGGTCATCACTGCCGGTAAACGCCCCGCGGGGCCGGTGCAGTGGAGGGAGGGATCACGGCCGGGCAGTGACCACGGCGGACACAAGCGCATGTACTCACGCTTCGTGGCCCTGCGGATCCGGCCCGCCGGACGTGAGATCCGCAGGGCCACGGCCGGCACCGAGCTTCCGACACGCTGGCTGCTGGCGGAGTGGCCCGCCGACCAGGACGAGCCCGTGCAGTTCTGGCTCTCCAACACGCCCGAGACCACCCCGCTGCCCGTCCTCGTGCGCACCGCGAAGCTCCGCTGGCGCATCGAGAACGACTACCGCGAGATGAAGCAGGCCCTGGGCCTGGCCCACTCAGAAGGCCGAACCTGGCCGGGCTGGCACCACCACGTCACCCTCCTCTCCGTCGCCCACGCCTTATGCACCCTGCAGCGACTGAGCCGATCCCCAAAAGAGACGGCGTCGGCCTGAGCCTCTACCGAGTCGTCCGCGAGCTGCAACGACTCCTCGTGATCTGGACCGGCGCCTACCCCACCTGTCACCGCGACATGCCAGACCCCGCACCAACATGACCAAGCCCTACTAGCCCCACCGCCCGGTGTGCCAGCGCCTCCACCTGGACAGTTGTCGTAACCGGCCCGGCTCCCGCCTCGGATACCGTGTTCCTCTACGGGGTGCCATAACGGATGTGACGCCCCCCACCGGAGGTAGTCAGCGTATGAGTTCAAAGCGCAGCAAGAATCCAGCCCTGCCCCTACTTGACGACGCCTTCCGACTCGCGTCGGTCAAGGATGCCGAAGAGTCCACCCGTGACTTGGCCGCGCGGCTGGCCACCACCGAGCTGCGCCGCGTTTCCCACCCGGGCCGGGTCACCTGGGAGCCCACCGATCAGGCCGAGCCCGTACCGGTCCCGCCGACTGTGGTCGACGGTGACGGGGACCTGTGGCTGCGGGACCGGGGCACTGGCACCTGGACCATGCCCGAGTTCAACCCGAAGGAGTTCCCGGCCCGCTGTGGCGAGGTTCTGACGTGGACCCAGCTTGCCAGCGAGTTCGGCCCGCTTACCGCACTGGCCGACGACCGCCGCATCGGCGGCGGCCGGCGCTGACCGCGCAGCCTTCCGGGATGACCGCGCCCCTGAAGCGCCCGTCACGGGTAGCTGGGAGCTCCATCCACCCGCCGAGCTCGACGATCGCGGCGAGCAGGTGAGCGTGGTGGTCGGTCACGATGTCTCCATGTTGCAGCCGGATACGTCGTCGCTGTCCGTGGGGTCGGGGTGGAAGAAGCGGGTGTAGCGGAGTCCGGTCTCCGGAGTGATGTTGAACACCGCGCATAGGTGCTGCGGGTCAGCGCCGGTGACGGCGGCCTCTTCGAGGATTCGGTCCTCGCGAAGTCGCTGGGCGGTGACCGGGAGGCCGCGCAGCAGAGGCTGCATCCAGCCGGTTGTGACCACGACCAGGTCCTCGCAGAGGCAGCGAAGACACGACGGCCGGCCCGCCGGGCTCTGCACGCCCGGGACGAGTCCGGCCCGCACACTCGGGCCGGTGAGCAAGAAGGGGTGGGGCATGACGCCGCACGCCGTCAACGAGGCGGTCAAGCGCCTGGCGCGGCGCGTGAAGCTGGACGTGGCCGGCGACGTGACGTCGCACGGGCTGCGCGCCGGCGTCCCCACCGGCCTCGGCCGGCTCGGGTACTCGGCCGGGGAGATCAAGGAGATCACCAACGACTGGTCCTCCACCGAGCAGGTCGGGAAGTACCGGAAGATCGGTCGGCGACACGCGGGCAGGAAGGCGGACGACCGGCGGTCCAAGGCCATCACGGAGCTGCAGCGGCTGCGGCCGGAGGCGGCGGCGGATCCGGCCGAGTAGCCGGGGCTCGGCCTTCGTTTCGCAGACGCGGCCCCGCGCACGGTCCTGCGATCGCAAGGAGAGAAGGGGGCGGCACGTTCACCGTGGCGCCCCCTCCACCTGTCCGAGAGCGGAAGAAGGTCCTCGCGCAGCCGCACGAACCGCAGGGTCCGGTGCCGCGTGGTGGCCACCGCCACCTCGGCGATCACCACGGTGGCGACGCGGCGGCGGCCGCCCGGCAGGGGCGCTCCCAGCACGCCAGCGACGGGCCCGCCCCACCGCAGGCCGCTGGGCAGCGGGGCGGTCTCGGCCTCCGTCCCGTCCGCCAGGCCGACCGTGACGTGCGTGGGCCGGGCGGCCGGGCCCGCCTAGCACTTCCAGTCGTTTCTGCATTTCAGAAGCGGTGGACGTCGTCTACCACCAGCAGACGAAGAACCCGCTGGAACTCTGCGCAGGTGGCTGAGTGGGACCGCTCAGCACCACAAAATTCCCGGCACCTTGTCACACCCGTACAGTCAGGAGGCCGCCTGACCAGCGGTGCAACGCACCTGACGGCCCATCAGAACGAGCGTCATGGCCGACAGCCGGCGAACAGGCTGCCAACGCCATGTCGCCCATCGGGTCCATCCCCGCCGACTCCGGACGCCGGCTCACCTGTCATGCCCCGCACCATCTGTCCGATCCCTTCAGCGCCTTGCCGTCGACGGTGATCGCTCGGCGCGTCCGGCCCTGTCCCCGGCGGCCTCGCGCCGGCCCGCGGGGTAGGCACCGACCGCCCAGTCGAGGGCGTCACCAACGACAGTTGCCGGCACCCGGCCGATCATGGTCCGCAAAGCCACAGCGCCGCCAAAAGCTCCACTCCCGCACATAGGCAGCGAGCGAGGTCCGCGAACGAGGCGCACCTGTCACTCCCCCACCGGTCCCCACAGCCACGCCAGTCTCCGAGCAGAAACCCAGGTTTCGATGGCTGCTCTCCGGGTGTTCAACTACCGCCTCCGGGGCAGGACGGCTTGTTCACGCCAATCGCCCATCAGGGGGGAGGCTGGTTGACCCCGCGACCAGGGGACACTCCGGGCGCCGTTCGGTGCGGCACATCGGGATCCAGCCCCATCTGCCACCGTGCGTTAGTTCGATCCACTTTTGGATCAAGCATCACCCCGGCTCTGTTCACGACTTACTCACGGGTGATGCACTGTGCGCACACAAGCGCGAAGACTCCTCACAACACTCCTGGCTCTGGCTCTCCTGGCCGTCGCAGGGGTCACCCCCTCCTTGGCCTCTCCCGGAGGCCAACAGACCTCCATACCCCCATCGGCTGCCATACGGACGGCCGCGGCGAGAACCGCTTCGGACCTCCCGAAGCCGCCCAAGGCCATGACGCTGGCCGAGAGACGCCAGCAGGTGAAGCGGGACCGGGGCGAGCTGTCGCCCATGCACAAATACATGGACCCGCGCGCAGAAATGCCGCCCGGCACACCGCACCCCCGTCCCACCGACCCAGCCGACCGAGGCCCGGCCGCCAACAGATCGGCAACTCCGTTCGGCGCGCAGGCAACAGGGAATCCCCCGTGGGTCAGCGCGTACGCCACCGCCTACCCAGCGATGCTGTCGATCGGCGGGCAACTGCAGTTGCCTGAGGGCATGGCCGCATCCAAGGCGTCCGGGATGTGGCTCTACGTCCGCGACGAGGCCGGGAACTTCGTCCTCCAACAGGAGATCAAGCGCTCCACCGGTGACCCTTCGGGCCGCTATCTCGACAACGGTGCCTGGTGCTACGGATGGTGGCCGAGCAACGGCTACCCCGCCGACCAGTGCTTCTGGTGGAGCGGCAGCGCGCTCGGGGGGCATCTCGAGGACGGCAAGAAGTACTACGCATGGATCTTCCTCACCGGCACGGACGGGTCTTCGAGTCCGGGTGGAACCACCTCTCCCCTGGTGGAAGCCTTCTACACGCCTGACATCCCTGGAGCGCAGGCGGGCGTCTGCACCTGCTACGCGCAGGCTCACCGTGCGGACCCGGTCAACACGGCGACCGGCATGTTCTTCGAGCAGCTCACCGACGCCTCCCTGGTCGGCCCAGGTGTGTCACTAGCCCTGGAACGCACTTACCGTTCCGACTCGACCGCAGTGGGCCTGCTGGGCCGCGGCTGGGCGACACCGTTCGACTCGAAGCTCACGGTCGCGACGGGAAAGGTCACCTACCGGGCGGACGACGGGGCGTCGTTCGTGTTCGCGCAGAACAGCGACGGGACGTACAAAGCCCCGGCCGGTTCTGCAGCCAAGCTGGTCAAAGGCACCAGTGACTACATCCTGACCACGCCCGACCACACCAAGCGGACCTTCACCGGCGGTGGTCAGCTCGTTTCCATCGTGGACAAGGCAGGGAAGGGGCTGAACCTGACGTACGTGTCCGGCAAGCTCGCCTCCGTCAAGGACGCCGCCGGCCGCACGACGACCTTCACGGTCGGCGCCGACGGGCTGCTGACCAAGGTGGCCCTGCCGGACACGACGTCAGTGTCCTACGGCTACACCGGTGGTCTGCTGACCTCGGTGACCGACCCCGCCGCAAAGACCTCTTCCTACACGTATGACGCAAACAAGCGGCTGTCGTCCTACACCGACCCCGCGGGGGGCAAGGTCAGCAACACCTTCGACACCGCAGGCCGGATCACTTCCCAGACCGACCAGAACACCAAGACGACCACGTTCACCTGGGACGGCAGCCGCGAGTCCCACACCACGGCGCCCGACGGCGGCCTGTGGACCGACGTGTACTCCGGCAACGTCCTCATGTCGACGATCGATCCGTACGGCAAGAGCATCACCTACGACTACGACCGCTATCTGCGGCCCGTGAGCATCACCGACCAGCGCGGCAACACCACGTCGATGACGTACGACAGCGCCGGCCGCATGCTCACCCGGAGTTCACCTGCGAGCCTCGGCTACAAGGAGATCTGGACCTACGACACGTCGGGCAACATCACTAGCCACACCGACGGCCGCGGCAACAAGACCTCCCACGCGTACAACACGTCCAACCAGCTGACGACGACCACCGACCCGCTCGGCGGCACCACCGCCTACACGTACACGACGCTCGGCGCCATCCGGACAGTGAAGACGCCACGGGGCAAGATCACCACCTACGGCTACGACACGGCCGGTAACCGGACGTCGGTGACCACACCCCTGGGTGAGAAAGCGACGTTCACCTACGACGCGGCCGGACGGATCCTGACCAAGACGGACCCGCGCGGCAACGCCGCCGACGCCGATCCCGCCGCCTACACCACGACGTACGCCTACGACGGGCGCGGACTGCTCAGCTCGGCCACCGACCCGCTGGGCCGCACCACGATCTACACCTACAACGGCGCGGAACAACTCCTCACCGCGAAGAACCCCGAGGGCGACACCACGGCATTCACCTACGACGATGCCGGGCACCTGACCAGGACGACCGACGCGGCGGGCAAGTCCGTCACCCGCACCTACAGCGCCACCGGACATCTCGCCTCCGAGACGGACGCCGCCGGTAACAAGACCACCTACACCTACGACAAGGTCGGTCGTCTGCTCACCAGCGTCTCCCCGCGCGGCAACGTCACCGGCGCGGGCCCGGCCGCCCACACCACGAGCTACGCCTACGACGCCGCCGGAAACAGCACCAAGGTCACCGGTCCCACCGGCGCGTTCACCACCACGGCCTACGACGCGATCAACCGGCCGCTGGTGAACACCGACCAGCTGGGCCACACCACCGGCTACACGTACGACGCCAATGACAACGTCACCAAGGTCACCGACGCAGCGGGCAAGACGACCCTTTCGGTCTACGACAAGAACAATAGGCTGACCAGCAGCACCAACCAATTGAGCAAGACCAGCACCTACGCCTACGACGCCGACGGGAACCTGCTGAGCAGCACCTCCCCCCTGGGCAACAAGGAGAGCTGGACCTACGACGACGACGGCCGCCAGACCACGGCCGTCGACCCGCGGGGCAACGTCACCGGCGCCTCTCCCCCGGCGTACACCACCACCTACGCCTACGACCCGTCGGGCAATTCGACCGCCGTGACCGACCCGCTCGGCAACGTGACCAGAACCGAGTACGACGCCGTTGGAAACATCACCCGGAGCACCGACGCCGACCAGCGCGCCACCACGTACCGCTACGACAAACTCGACCAACTGACCACCGTCACAGCCCCCGGCGGCGCGGCCACCAACTATGGCTACGACTCGGTCGGGAACATGACCGGTCGCACGGACGCCAACAACCACGTCACCACCTACGGTTACGACGCGGCGCACCGCCTGACGTCGGTCACCGACCCGCTGGACCGGGCGACGACGTACGCGTACGACGCGGACAGCAATCCGGTCAAGGTGACGACGCCCCGCGGTTCCACCACCCGGACGTACGACGTCCGTGGCCTGGTCACCAAGATCGACTACTCGGATGCCACGCCGGACGTCACCCTCGGCTACGACGACGCCGGCCAGATGACCGCCCGTGCCAACGCGAAGATCTCCGAGGACTTCGTCTACAACACGGTCGGCGACCTCACCAAGACCCGTGGCTTCGCCTACACCTACGACGCCGCCGGGCAGATGCTCACCCGTAAGTACTCCGACGGCAACACCATCGGCTACACCTACGACAACGACGGCCGCACCGCCACCATGACGGCCGACGGCGCCACCACCACCTACACCTCGGACCCGGCGGGCAACCTCACCAAGACGGCACTGCCCAACACCGAGACCGAGGAGCGCACCTACGACCGGGCAGGCCGCGTCACCGCCGTCACCTCCGCCAAGGCGGGCACGACGGTCACCAAGACCGCCCTGACCCTGTCGGCGGCCGGCCTGCCCACCCGCGTCGACGTCACCCGGGCCGGAGTCGGCACCGGCGGCTACGACCAGACCTACGACACCGCGGGCCGCCTCACCTCCGGCTGCTACCCCCAGCCCTCGATTACCGGCTGCGCCGCGACCCGCGCCACGTCCTACACCTACGACAAGGTCGGCAACCGCCTGACCTCCGCCCTCGGCACCACGTCCACCAGCTACGCCTACGACGACGCCGACCAGCTCGCCTCCACCACCACCGGGGCCACTACCACCGCGTACGACTACGACGCGGAAGGCAACCAGACAAAGGCCGGCGCCAGCACCTTCACCTACGACCTGGCCGGACAGATCTCCGCCGCCACCGTCGCGGGCGCCAACTACACCTACGACCACGACGCCAGCGGCAATCAGGTCGCCACGCTCCAGGACGGCGCTGTAACCAGCCGGACCCAGTGGGACCCCAACGCCCCCCTGCCGATCCTCGCCACCGAGTACGACAGCGCCTCGACCGTCAAGCAGTCCTACCGCTACGACCCCCTCGGCCAGCCCGCAGCCACCAAAACCGGTGCGGGTGCAGTCTTCTACTACCACCACGACACCCAGGGCTCCCCACTCGACGTCACCAGCAGCACCGGCGCCCTCCTCCAGCGCTGGGCCTACGACCCCTATGGCACCCGTGCCCTGGGCACCGTCACCACCGGCGCGCCCTCAAGCACCCCCACCTACACCGGTGCCCGCTATGAATCAACCACCGGCAACATCGACCTCCACGCCCGCCAGTACGACCCCGCCACCGGCCGCTTCAACAGCACCGACCCGGTGACCCGCAGCACCTCAACCCCCCATGTGTCCCCGTACGCCTACGCCGACAACAGGCCCACCCTCCTGACCGACCGGAGCGGCCGAACCCCTGATGATCCGAACGACAGCGTCAACGGCGTCGGCGACGTACTGGGCATCTTCGGCGACGCCTTCGTCGACGTCGTCAAGTCGCCCTTCGTGTTCCTCGGAGACGCACAGGACGCCTTCACCGGCGAGAACGGCGGCGCCGGCGCCTTCCTCGACAAGTACCTCCCCGTCCGCCCCGCGTACCGCCTCTACCGCGCCGAATACATGCTCCGCCAACAAGGCTGCGACGCACTCGCCGACCTCTACGCCGAAGCAGCCGACGAACTTACCCAACAGGTAGCTCTCGTGGGGGTCAGCGGCCTGACAGGGTGGCGGCGAGCAGCTGTCGCTCCCGAGGCAACAACAATCAAGGTCGGGAATCTGAGGTTCGGCCCCGGCGGCGGAGGCGTGACCTTGGGACATGGGGGCATTCCCTACAAGACCCCCCTCACCCCGCAGCTCAAAGCGTTGGTCAATCCTCAGGGCGGCGAGACGAACTGCCGCGCCTGCGCGGTGGCAGTCGACCGTCTGCTCGCCGACGGAGCTCCCTCCTCGGCACCGGGAGGGCTCGCGGCAGGCTCGACTGCGCCGCTCGAAGCCCTGTACGGAGGCAGACAGTTCAAGTCGTCCACGATCTCCGGCATCGTCAATGAGATCAAGACCGCAGGGAACGGCGCCAGAGGTATCGTGCAGGGGCAGAAGGGCAGACGCGCGCATGTCTTCAACGTGGTAAACGTCAAGGGTGAGGTCGTGTTCCTGGACGGTCAGTCGGGACATGCCAATCTCTCGCCATGGCGGAACTTCTCTCTTCTGAGGACAGACTGATGCTGGACATCGAAGACGCTACCGTGCTGGCCCAGAACTTCCTGGACCAGCAAGTCAGCCACGAGGGCATGACCTTCGCGCTCGTCGAAGGGGAACGCGCTCAGGTGGGATCCAACTTCTATTTCGACTGCCAGTCAGCTGCCTATCTCCGCGACGGAGACCCTCGGGACATGGCTGTCGGTACGGGCTACGTGTGCGTTGACGGAGAGACCAGGGAGTGCCGCCTACTGGGTGCGGTCGAGTCTGCCCAGCTCGACCTCTTCTGACCTGACCGGTCATAACTCTCGCGAAACGTCGTGAAGCGACAGGCCCGTGGCCTGCGGCATTCATTTGCCGCAGGCCACGGGCCCGTTTCTTCTGACCCAGCACACACGGTGATCCCAGTACGGCGCGCTCGCAACACCCCGACGAGCTGCGTGAGCGGGCTGTCCGAAAGCTCCGCGCCACCGGCCGCCCGGTCCCTCATGTGGCGGGGGCTTCGGGAGGCTCTGACTCCATTACCGAGGCTTGAGGTACTGACTGTCCTCATCCGGTGGCCCGAGCCGAGAGCTCGAACGGAAGACCTGCTGCTGCCACCCGGATCACCGGTGTCATCCGGTATCCCGTGCAGCCACGATGTTCGCCACCTGCGACCAGAGCCGTACGACCAGGCTGATCTTCCAGGGCAAGCGTCATTCAAGCGCCAAGAATGCTGGACCAAGGTCCTGAAACCATCGTCCAAGTGGTCGCATTCGCAGTGAAACCGCAGGTCAGGCAGTTTCGGGTGGTCGATTCGTCCCCTCGAACCGTTCCACGGAGGAAAACAGGTCGAGCGACCCGCCTGGGCCGCGCGACCGCAGGTCAGGCGCCCTTCGCGACCGGTTCAAGAATCGCCACGCACTCCACATGATGCGTCATCGGAAAGATGTCGGCCTGGGAGAGTCTCGGAAAAGCCCAGTTCAGAGCCCCTATTATGGCTCGCGGTACCGCGTGCTGGCGCCCAGAGCGTCAAACGAGCGTCATGGCCAACAGTCCGTTCCTCCTCCTCGGGACGAAACAGGATGCCACGGTTAGGCCCTCTGCACGAGCCCTCGGATCATTGATCGCCAAAGCACTGGTGGACTACCACCTCGCGAGGGCAAGGACACCGGCATCGTCACCCCCTACGGGATTCAGGCGGAGGCGACGTTGGAAGCCTTGCGGGACGCGGAGAGCGACGGCCGTCCGCTCACGAAGATGGATACGGCACACCGCATCTAAGACCTGTCCCGTAAATGGTCTCTGACTGGTGTGGACGTGGGTGGTGACGAGTCCGGCCGTTTGCCTATCCGGCGAGGTTGAGGTTGTGCAGGCGGGCAATTCCGAGCATGGCGTGGTGGACGCCGTCGCCTCTGAGGCGGCAGTCGCGGAGGATCTTCCAGGTCTTCATGCGGGCGAAGACGTGCTCGACGCGGGCGCGGACCTGTTTGTGGGACGTGTTGTGGGCCTGTTTCCAGTCGGGTAGCTCTTCGCCTTTGCGGCGGCGGTGGGGCATCACGAGCCCGGTGCCCGGATAGCCGCCGTCGGCGATCGTCATGGTCTTGCCGACGGCGGCCTTCGCGCCGGACTCCTCCCATGCCTTGCAGTCGTTGCGGTTGCCGGGCAGGGGCCGGCCGACCAAGACGACGAGCCGGGTGTCGGCGTCGATGACGACCTGGTGGTTGGTGGAGTACCGGTAGTTCTTGGACTGCTCGGCGATGGTGTGGTCGCGGGTGGGTACCAGGGTGCCGTCCACGATGAGCACGGTGTCCTTGCGGAACCGCTTGCGGGGCTGCAGCGCGAGCGATGGGCCGAGGTGGTCGATGATGCGGTCGGCCGCGGACTTCGAGATACCGAAGAGCGGGGCGAGCTGGCGCAACGTCAGGTTTGTTCGCCAGTACGCCGCTACCAGCAGCACCCGGTCCTCCAGCGGAAGAGACCACGGGCGGCCCTTACGCACCGGATCCGCGCCCTCGCGGCGCAGCGCAGTCACCAACTTGCTGAAGACGCGCGGGCTCAGCCCCGTGAACGGGGCTATCCAAGACGGCTCCGACGCCGTGATCACACCAGCCACAGCAAGATCATCTCACCGGTGACCAGCACTTACGGGACAGGTCTTAGGGGTCCCGCAAAACCGGCGCGGTCGGGGACCGGTAGGTCTTGCCCTGGCGACAGCGGGCGCCTCCTGCCGCCGGGACAACCAGTACGGGGGGGCGCTAGGGAATCCGCGAGTCCGCAGTGCACGCCCGCCAACCAACTGCTGCATGAAGGTCGATACGCAGCTGCGATCCGCAAGGGTTCGCGGATACGTAGTGGGCGAGCGTCAAGCAGGCGGGTTGGATCAGGGCCGATGAAGCGCGGCGTAGCCTAGCCTCGCGCTTTCACGCGGCTGGGTGTCCGATGCATGATCGGAAACGCGAAGAGTGCTCCTGAACTGCAACGATGGGTCTCGTCTAGGGTCCGGGTCGTCGCGTGAAAGAAGCACTCCCCAGGTGAAGAAGCGTATCGGGTCCTATCCGCGTGTCCGCATCGAGGGCGGTGGTATCCCAGGCCGGAGGGGTGCTGCTGGTCGAGACGGTCCGCAAGAGCGGCCTGGACACCGCGATATCGACGGCGCTCGCGCCGTCACGGCGGCCTCGGGCGGTGCAGGGAAGATCTTGCTGGACGTGGCCCTGGCGGTCGCGGCGGGCGGGGACTGCCTCGCGGATGTCGCGATGCTGCGGGCCGGGCCTCCTGCAAGTAGATCTTGACGCGCTGGTAGTTGATGGTGAACCCATACTCCGCCACCAGGCGTTCGTGGATTACCGCCCCCTTGAGCAGGATCTCGGCCCGCAGCATCGCGTCGATCAACGGCGCGACCTCGTCCACCACCCGCTGGTACGGCTGACCGTTGGGAGCCCGCCGCGGCGGCGCGACCGGCGTCTCGCCCGACAAGTACTTGCCGACCGTACGACGGTTCAGCCCGGTCTCCTTCGCGATCTCCCGCAAGCTCATCGCACCGGACTCGTACAGACGTGATCGGCCGACAGCCTCGATCTCGCGGGAGATCGACCGTTCGGGTAAGCGGGCCCGTCACCGGAACGCGTTCGAGTGCGACCGCCTCCTTCACCGCCGACACCGGTGCACGTGCGGCAACTTCCCGCGTGGCCACTGACGCGGCATTCAGGCCAGTTATTGGCCGAAACAAGCAGAAAAGGTACTTTTTACCTCGGAATCCGGCGCTGCCCCTGGATGCACTGCCATGATTTCACCCGAAAGGTATGTGACATTTCACATTGCTCTCCAGTGAGGGCAACGAAAGAGAGAGACCCCATGAAGAGTCTTGCCGCTGTTGCGGTCGCCGCCGCGACCCTGGCTGCCCTGGCCACCGGCCAGGAAGCCGTCGCCGCGCCGACCGCGCCGACCGGGTCGGCCGGCCCCGTCATCACCTGCGGCACTCCCGGTGCGCCCGGGATCTTACTGACCCGAGCCTGTGTCGAGGTGACCGGCAACCAGGTGCGCTTCTACGGGGTCGCAGCCACGACCAACTCCGGGTGGCAGCCCCAGCAGGTCGGCTTCACGGTCTCCGGCACGGTTGTCGGCGGCGCTCCGATCGCGCCCATCAACCCGACCGTGCTCGTGCAGGCGGGCACGACCTCGGTCGGCAGTATCGTCACTACCGTGCCGTGCGGTTCGACGGTCACCGGCAGCTTCTCCGTGAACCAGTGGGGCTGGCCCCCGTCGACCGCCACCGTCTCGGCCGTGGTGTCCTGCTGACCAAAGGCTTCGCCCGGCCCTTGAGCCCACACCAAGGCTGAAACGGGACCAAACCGACCCGCCGGGCTCCAATGGCAGCCACTTCCAGGTAGAGCCTGGCGAGTAGCAGGTCCGCGCACCATGAGGAGGGCCGCCGTCCGTGAGGCACGGCGGCCCTTCGGCAGCGGCTTGCCCAATACTGAGGTTGTAGGCGCGATGTCGTTAGGGTGAGTCCTGTTCCGGTGAGGCATCTATCGACGAGGCAGCTGCGGTATTGGATCTGGCGCAGGCCGTGTCGTAGTCGTTCGAGGACACCGACGATCGCACCCGCCGAGACCTGGAACACGTGATCCAGCAGGTGGTGTGGCTGATGCCCAACCCGTTTTTCGTCATCACCAGCCGCTCCCGCCTCTAGTGGGCCGACACCGCCCTGCAGGGCCAGCTCGACTACACCGGTCCCGCCTGCTAGCCCGGCCTCGCGCTCTCCTCCCGGCCCCGCCGTCCCGCAGGCCCGCGGCCCTTTGCGCTGGGCCGGCAGGTCCTGGTCGGTGACTTCGCCCGGAGGGCTGCGATGACTACCTCGCCTGTCGCCTCGAAACCGACGGCACCCCCCTCATCCCCGCTCCCGTCCGTACGGTGATCACGGACCGCTTGCACGGCCTGCCGTTCTACCTCGACCTGTCAGCGCTGCGCTGGCCCGCCGGTGCGTCGACGTCCTCGCGGTCCACGAGAGAGCCCCAGCACACCGGAACTCATCGGCTACGCCGCTGTGGTCTTGCTCGTCTGCATCGTGGATCGTCTGGACTCCGCAGCTCCGCTCCTCCGGTGAGTGGACGGTGACCGCAAGCGCGTCCTTCTCAGCGCCCCAAACCGTTCATGATCGCGGTTTCGGTGGCCCTCCGTGGTCCTGCCACTGAAAGTGATCCAGAACCAGTCTTCAAGAACCCGCGCCATCGAGACCGGCTGAACACCGACCAACTCACCGCCCTCGCCAACCACGGTCTCGACTGGGCATAGGGTTTCTCGCGGCAATGAACGGGGCTGTATCGCCCGGTCTGCGGAGCGCTGGAGGGGGGTTTCAGGATGGCTGAGACAGAGTGAGTAGCCCGTGAAGTGCCATGGGCGCGGCAAGGTACGGAGCACCTGCCCTGCTACTTCTGCGGCGGGCGCGCGGCGATTTTGGGTTCCGGTGACCGACCGGATGCCCCAGGCCGACTGGAGGTGTATTGCGACAACCCGATGTGCGATGCGCGAGAAGTTGTCGTCCTGGTCGAGCGCGACGGCGCAGGGGCGTCTGACCGCGCTGACGTTCGTGCTCTCCGTGAGGTTGACCGGCCGTGCGAGACGCCAGCGGCTCTGGACGTCATGGCTCGCTACGAAGACAACAAGAACATCACGGCACGACGATTGAGCACGACTTCTCTCGCACTGGCCGTGGAGGCACACGAAGGGAAGTAGGTGGGGGAAAGGGCACCGGGTGCGACAAGGCTGAGTACCTGCAATCCATCACGGCCTCGGAAGAGCAACCACCGGCGCTCAACGCCAACTGGCCACTGATGCAGAGCTGGCCCGGACCAATTGGTCCGGGCCAGCCTACTGTTCGGGGCAGCCCTACAGGTCGAACTCCAGGTGCTCGATGTCCGTAAACCGGACCTCGTCCAGGGAACCGGCGCGGCGGCCGCCGTCCTGGAAGGGTCGAGACGGAGTTCGTGAGGCTTGAAGCAGTCGACCGCGAGGAGGTCCACAGCCACGGTTGAGCCTCTTCTACCCCTCCATGTGATCCCCTGACCTACTGAGGTTGAACTCGGGATGTCGTGCTGATGGTCAGGCCGGTCGGATGGTCAGGCCGGTCTTGGTGAGACAGCCGTCGATGAGGTGGCTGCGGTACTGGATGTGCCGCAGGCCGCGCCGGACGGTCTGGACGAGGTGTTCGGGGGTGCTGAAGGCGACGTTCGAGAGCCATCCGCGCCGTAGGAGTGACCAGATGCCCTCGACGGGGTTGAGGTCGGGTGCGTAGGGCGGCAGGTAGTAGATGGTCAGCCAGTCGCGGGTTTCGGCGAACTCTCTCAGGCCGGCTGCTTTGTGGACGTTGAGGATGCCCCTATGGTTCGTCAAGCGGCAGGAGGCGTCGCTGTGGTCGCCGGAGGCCGGATGTGTCGGTAGAGCTCTCGGGCGACGTAGCGTTTGAGGCAGCGGATGATCTCGCGCCTGGACATGCCCTCGGCGGTGCGTCGCTGCAGGTAGGCCTGGGTGCGTTCGTCCCAGCGTATGCGGGACTGGACGATGCGGTAGAGAGCGGCGTTGGCCTGCCGGTGGCCGCCGCGATTCAGTCGCCGTCGCCGGGTCTTGCCGGAGGACTGCTCGACCGGGCTGACACCGCACAGGGCAGCGAATGACGCCTCATCGGTGAGCCTGTCAGGATTGTCGCCTGCGGCGATGAGGAGGACCGCAGCACTGTCGGGGCCAACTCCCACCAGCTCCAGCAGCTGCGGCCGAGTGGACCGGACGGCCTTGGTCGTGCGTTTGGTCAGCTCCTTGATCTCCTGGGACAGGCTGCCAGGAAGGAAACACCCGGACGTGGTTCAGACCCCCGAT
The DNA here is from genome assembly GCF_055587045.1 of Streptomyces sp. NPDC048671. Taxonomy (NCBI): domain Bacteria; kingdom Bacillati; phylum Actinomycetota; class Actinomycetes; order Kitasatosporales; family Streptomycetaceae; genus Streptomyces; species Streptomyces sp. NPDC048671. Next base: position 138,681 of record NZ_JBVJHB010000012.1, read on the forward strand.
AATGCGATCAGTCTGGACATCGACGGTGGCCGGCAGATGGATATCCGCGTTCCGCAGCAGCACAAGCCCCCGGACGACTTGTCCCTGTGGATCGGACGCGAGGAGACTTCGGTACCGGTCCTTGTCGGCAGGGCTCTGGCTGTTGCAGATCACCTCCAGGTCGAGGGTCCGGATCGCCGCCAGAGCGGGGGCAATCTCCAGAGCGATCCGTTCGGTGTCACATGCATGCCGTGCTCGCGGCAGAGCGATGTAGAGGTGGTGGCGGCAGCTTCCCATACGTGTGAGATGTACAGAGCAAGGCCGTGCATCTTCTGACGTCCTTTGGCGTGACGCTCGGCGTCGGCAACAGGAAACAGACGGATCGGTCGTGGAGTCATGGATGAACTGCTCCCGTGTGACTCCGCCTGCAGGCGAAGGAAACAGGATACCGAGGGTGCCCCAGGGCAAGTGCCGTGTTTGCAGCGTTGCGCCCGACCGGCAACGTCAGGGATGGAAGCGAGCTAGACCAGCTTCAGCGTCATAGCAGTGCCGGACTTGCCACGTAGGAACACTTCGTCGTCGTCACGCCTCCGGCCTCGCATCCTCGTTTCGCTGCTTGGTGTCGATGCGCGCGACGACGCCAGGGAAATCGAGCATGCCCAGGTGGACGGTGGTGTGCCGGTAGTAGTGGGCCCGCGATACCGGGTCACCCAAGCAGCGAACGCGGAGAGGAAGAAGGCCCGCTTGAGTTGCTTGTTTCCTCTCCGGGACGGCCGTTCACCGCGGATCGACGACCCGGAACTGCGGGTCGCGTGTGCGAGTCCTGCTAGGCGGCGAGGTTGCTGGCGGTCGGGAAAGTGTTGCCGTCGCCGGCCTCGATCAGGATCCTGGCTCCGGTCCTGACGCCGATCCCCGGCATGGACATCAGGACCTTCGAAAGAAGCTCGTCCACGACGCGGATGAGCTGACTCTGGTGCTGTTACATGGAACCTGAGGCGTCCACGACCAGGGCGACGTGAGTGCTCCCCCGAGTGATGCTTCGACTGTATGTGCAGGCAGTGACAGTGGAGTCCGACTGGCCACCACTGCCTCCACCACCACCGCCGCCCACCACCGCCGCCGCCGCCGCCAGTGCAGAGCCGAGCCGAGGCCGGCGCCGATGGCACCGACCCCGGCGGGGCGTGAAGTGGTGGGTCAGTACGCGGTGGTGACGGTGGCGCCGCTGAAGGCGGCTGCCGCGTGGAGGCTGATGTAGTTGACGCCGGACGGTGGGTTGCTGATCGTCAGGGTGTGGGAGTTGCCGGGTCCGGTGGCCCGGTTGGTGTGCGAATCGGTGGTGGCCCAGGTGGAGTTGCTGTAGTAGAGGTCGGCGTTGCCGGTGCCACCGCTGATGGTGATCTTCAGCGTCTTGGTGCCGGCCGGGATGTTCAGGTAGTGGTAGGCGTAGTTGCCGGTGGTGGCGGAGAGGTTGCCACGGCGGCAGTTCTTGCCCAGTACCCGGACGTCGGAGGCGGTGCACTCGCCGACGGTGGAGCCGCTGGTCACGGTGACCGTCCGGGTGGTGGTGGCCGTGGTGCCCTTGTCGTCGGTCACGGTCAGCCGGACGGTGTAGCTGCCCGCGGCGCTGTAGGTCTTGGCGGGGTTGGCCTGGGTGGAGGTGGTGCCGTCGCCGAAGTCCCAGGAGCGGGAGGCGATGGTGCCGTCGGCGTCGGTGGAGCGGTCGGTGAGCGTGACCGTCAGGTCCTTGACCACGGCCGTGAACTCGGCGGTGGGCGCCTTGTTGCCGGGCTGGCCGTCGCCACCGCAGTCACCGGCGGCGCATGCCGCGAGCCAGGTCTTCCAGTCGCTGTCGTAGCGGGTGCCCACGGTGCTGGTGAGGTAGGTGCGGGCGGCGCTCCACTCGCCGGCGCGGTAGTGGGCGAGCACCTTGTCCAGGTCGGCGGGGTGCTTCTCCAGCATGTACCGCACGGCGAGGTAGCCCCAGCGGTAGACGCGGGTCGTGTCGTGGCTGTAGTCGGTGCTGAAGAGGGTTGACAGGGCGTAGGTGCCCTTGCCCGCCTCGGTGAACGCCGCGGTGTAAGGCTCCTCGCGGTAGTGGTAGGAGATGTACTCCGCGAAGCCCTCGACCCACCAGATGGTGGGGGTGGTCATGTTGTCGGCGAAATCGCCGTGCATGGTGAAGCGGCCGTCGAGGTAGTGGGTGTACTCGTGGTTGAGGTTCCAGATGCGGAAGTCAGGTCGCAGCCACTCGGCCTCGTAGGCGATGAAGCGCGGCTGATTGCCCACGACGGAGGGGTCGCCCTCCAGGTACATGCCGCCGTTGTTGGTGTCGATCCCGTACATCGCGCCGGCGTAGGTCTGGTAGTCGTCGCTGGAGTCGTAGGCGATCACCTCGATGGCCGTGTTGTTGTCATCGGCGACCGGGCCGTTGTCCTTGGCGATCCGGTGGAAGTAGGCGTCCTGCTGGATGAGGCTGGTGCAGGTGGCGCTCAGATCGGCGGACGTCATCTGCTGGGCCAGGATGCGAATGCTGGGGCTACAGGTGTGACGGACCGGCAGGACCTCGCGCTTGAGGCGCTCCTGGAGGTCGCAGACGCCGTACGTGGCGCAGTTCGCCTTGTCGTAGTAGTCGGCCATCTCCGCTATGCCCACCCAGAGCGGGGCGGTGGGTCCGGCGATGGAGGTGTCCCGGAGCAGGGCGGTGGCCAGCGGGCGTACCTTGTTTCGCAGGTTCGGGTGCTGGAGGAAGCGGCCCAGCTCCCGTCCGGCGTTGGAGGTCAGGGAAGCCTGGTCTCCTTCGAGCAGGGAAAGGTGGTCGGCGGCGAAGCGGTACAGGGAGTCGATGAGGCTTGGGTCCGACTCGACGGCGCTGACGAACGCGGGTACCTGATGGCCTCGGAAGGTCACCGTATAGACGTTGTTGACCGCGGCGAGCATCCGTGAGGACGCGTTCCAGGAGGAGTCGTAGTCGGCCAGCATCCGCTTGACGACGGAGATGTACCGGGCGTTCTCCTGGGCGCTGTCGATCAGGATGACGGCCTCGGAGAGCGCGTCGCCGTTGGCGTCGGTGACGTCACGCGACCGGGGGCTGGCGAAGAAGCCGTCGAGGCCTGAGCGGATGGCGGTCTGGAGGGTGGGGCCGTACGGTCCGACGACGTCCGGGTTGTACCACTGCACGTAGTACCCGGCGCGGAGGTACAGCACGAGCTGCGGGGTACCGGTGCTGCCGTCACCCGGGTAGGAGGCCGCGTTGTCGCGCAGCGCGTAAGCCACCGAGGTCATCTGAGCTTCGTGGAAAGCCAGTTGGGCGTCGTTGCCGGTCAGCCTGAACAGGGTGTTCACGCAGCCCGTGGTGGACGCCTTGATGAAGCGCACCAGTTCGCTTCCGGTGCGTCCGGTGAAGTCGGCCGGGTCGCACGCGGCGGCCGCCTTCGCCGAGGACGTCTTGCCCGAGCTCTGCTTCGACGGGGCGTCGTACTCGCCGTAGGCCTCCTTGAGGGGGGACTTGTCGGCGCTCAGCGGGGGGAGCTGGGACGCTTTCAACCGGCCCTTGGCCTGGTGGCCGGTGTCCGAAGTAGGGGACTGCTGCGCCTGCGGCGCGGGGTCGGCCGACCCGGCGAGGCGGGACGGCTGGGACGCGTTCGATGCCGTGGCGGCCGAAGGGGGGTTCGACTGCGCTTGGGCTGGTTGCGCGAGCAGCGCGACGCTCATTAACCCGGCCAAAGCTAGGGGCAGAACGGCACCCACACCTCGGCGGATGAGTGGGGTTCTCACGTTGTTTCCTCCCATGAGGGATCGGAGGCACGCGCATGCGTGACCGATGGGGTGCACAGGGCGTGGGGCAGGGGGTGTTGTCGTGCCGTGTTGTCAGCCGGACGGAATGGGGTCGGTATCCGGCGTTGACATGCCCACACCCTGTACCATGTACAATTGCACAGGTGACACAGCACTGGGAAGGCATGCGGTCGAACCAGCTACGACTTTCCGGTGAACGCGGCAAGGCGGGGCGGGGTGGCCTGCCGGGCGTGTGGCGGGCCGCAGGGGGCCTCTCAGCCCGTTTCGGGGAAGTGACAGGCCGCTGTACGCGCGCCGGAGCCCACGACCTGGAGCAGCGGCCGCTCGGTACGGCACACGGCCTGCGCCTTGGGGCAGCGCGGATGGAAGCCGCAGCCGCTGGGCGGGGAGGCCGGGCTCGGCGGGTCGCCGAGCAGGAGAATCCGCTCCCGGCGGCGCTCCACCGCCGGGTCGGGCAGCGGGACCGCCGAGAGCAGCGCCCGGGTATAGGGGTGCGCCGGCCTGTCGTACAGCTCGCGCTTGTCGCCGATCTCGACGATGCGGCCCAGATACATCACCGCAACCCGGTCGCACACCCGCTTCACGACGGACAGGTCGTGAGCGATGAAGAGGAACGACAGGCCTAGCTCGCCCCCCAGACGCTCCATCAGGTTGACGACCTGAGCCTGTACAGACACGTCGAGCGCGGAGACCGGCTCGTCGGCGACGATCAGGCGGGGGCCGGTCGCCAGGGCGCGGGCGATGCCGATGCGCTGGGCCTGGCCGCCGGAGAACTGGTACGGGTGCCGGTCCAGGTGTTCGGAGCCCAACCCCACCAGGTCTAGCAGTTCGGCGGCCCGGTCCCGCGCCGCCCGGACCGTGGCCCCCTGCACCAGCAGGGGCTCGGAGATGTTCCGGGCGACGGTCTGCCGGGGGTTCAGTGAAGCGTGGGGGTCCTGGAAGATGATCTGGAGGCGCTGCCGGACCGGCCGCAGCTCGCGCTGGGACAGATGCGTGATGTCGCTACCCTCGAACTCGACGGTCCCCGCGGTGGGTTCCAGCAGCCGGACCAGCATCCGGCCCGTGGTGGACTTGCCGCAGCCGGACTCGCCGACCAGCCCGAGGGTCTCCCCTGCGGCGAGCTCCAGATCGACGCCGTCCACCGCGCGGACCGGCGCGGCGGCGCGGCCCAGGACGCGGCGGCCGGGGAACGTCTTCACCAGACCGCGTACGGACAGCAGGGACGCGGCACCATTCTCCTTGGAACTCGCTGCGGGAAGAGGGGACTTGGAGAGCGTGGGTTTCATCGGGCCTCCTCGGCCGGTACGGGGACCCCGCCGGGCGGGCCGGACTGCGGGACGGTCGGGACGAGGGGCAGGTGGCAGGCGACCAGCCGGCCGCCGCCGGGCACGGCCCCGGGGCGGGGGCTCTCCCCGGCGCAGCGGGCCCGCTCCGGGGCCGTGGCGGCGGCGGCCCTGGGGCAGCGCGGTTCGAAGGGGCAGCCGGGTCTCGGTTCGGCCGGCGACGGCGGGGAGCCGGGGATCGCGCGCAGCGGTGCGTCGTCCGGGTCGTCCAGTCGGGGCAGGGAGTCCAGGAGGCCCCGGGTGTAGGGGTGCGCGGGGCTGTGGAACAGCTCGTCCACCGGGGCTTGTTCGGCGCCGCGCCCGCCGTACATGACGAGCACGTCGTGGGCGACGCGGGCTACCACGCCCAGGTCGTGGGTGATCATCAGGACGCCGAGTCCGCGATCCTGCTGGAGCCGGGCGATCAGTTCGAGGATCTGCGCCTGGACGGTGACGTCGAGCGCGGTGGTCGGTTCGTCGGCGACGAGGAGTTCGGGTTCGCAGGACAGGGCCATGGCGATCATGGCGCGCTGGCGCATGCCGCCGGAGAACTGGTGCGGGTACTCCCCCGCGCGGCGGGCCGGTTCGGGGATGCCGACCTCGCCGAGCATCTCCACGGCTCGTCTGCGGGCGACGCGCCGGCCACTGCCGAAGTGGTGGCGGTGGGCCTCCGCGATCTGTTCGCCGACGGTGTACGCGGGGTGCAGTGCGGACAGCGGGTCCTGGAAGACCATGGCCATCCGGCGTCCGCGCAGGCGGCCGAAGCGGCGGTCGCTCAGGCCGAGGAGCTCCTGTCCGGCGAGGGTGATCGATCCGCTCACCTTGGCCCTGCGGTGCAGGCCCATCACGGCGAGGGAGGTGACCGACTTGCCGGAGCCGGATTCGCCGACCAGCCCCAGGGTGCGGCCGGCCTCCACGGTGAAGTTGACCCCGTCGACCGCCTGGACGGTTCCGGCGGGGGTGTCGAAGGCGACCCGCAGGTCGTGGACGCGCAGCAGGGGGTGGTCCGGTTCGGTGGTGGGCGGCACGGGTCAGTTCCTCACCCTCGGGTCGACGACGGCGTACAGGAGGTCGATGACGACGTTGGCCGCCACGATGAAGAAGGCGGCGAGGAGGGTGACGCCGAGCACGACGGGCTGGTCGGCGCGTTGCAGGGCGTCGTAGAAGAGCCTGCCGACGCCGGGGATGCCGAAGATGGACTCGGTGATGACCGCTCCGGCCAGCAGGGCGCCGAGGTCCATGCCGAAGAGTGTGAGGACCGGCATCATCGCGGACCGCAGCCCGTGTTTGACCACGACGGTCCGGGCGGGCAGACCCTTGGCGCGGGCGGTCCTGATGTACGGCTGCGCCATCGTCTCGATCATCGAACTGCGGCTCTGGCGGGCGTACATGGCGGCGTAGAGCAGGGCCAGGGCGATCCAGGGCAGCAGCAGGTTGGCCGCCCAGGCGAGGGGGTCGTCGGTGAGCGGGACGTAGGCGGGATAGGGCAGCAGCCCGGCCAGCCGGACCAGGCCGTACAGGAGCATCACCGCGGTGAAGTAGACGGGCAGGGACGCGGTGGCCACCGCGCCGACCATCAGGGTGCGGTCGAGCAGCCCTCCCTTGCGCAGGGCTGCGGTCACTCCGGCGCTCAGCCCGAGCACCAGCCACAGGCAGGCGGCGCCGAACGCCAGGGAGACGGAGACGGGCAGGCGGTCCATCAGCAGGTCCCACACCGGCAGGGCGTTCTCGTAGGAGTAGCCGAGGCAGGGGAAGCCGCACTGCAGCGCGTGGGGGCCGGTTCCCAGCTCGCGGCCGGCGAAGATGCCGACGAGGAAGTCGCCGAACTGTCGCCACACTGGCTGGTCCAGGCCCATGAAGTGGCTTACTTCCGCGAGCCGTTCGGGGCTGCACGTCTTGCCGCAGGCCGCCGAGGCGGGGTCGGCGGGCAGCAGGTAGAAGATGACGAAGGTGACGGCGCAGATGGCGAGGAGGACGCCGGCCACGCCGAGGAGTCTGCGGACCAGGTAGGCGGTCACGGGCGTCCTCCCTGGGGGTCGAGGATGTCGCGCAGCGCGTCGCCGAGGACCGTGAAGGCGAGGACGGCGACGAAGAGGAAGGCGCTGGGGACGATGAAGTACATGGGGTCCGTCTCGTAGTAGGCGACGGCCTCGGCGATCATCTGGCCCCAGGAGGGGGTGGGCGGGCGCACGCCCACCCCGAGGAAGCTGAGCGCCGCCTCCGTGCTGATCATTCCGGGGATCAGCAGCGTGGTGTACGCGATGACGGGCCCGGAGATGTTGGGCAGCACCTGCTGGGTGAGGATGCGCCAGGGCCCGCTCCCGCAGGCGCGGGCGGCCTCGACGAACTCGCGGTGGCGCAGGGAGAGCGCCTCGGCGCGCACCACGCGGGCGATGCCGGGCCAGCCGAAGACGCCGATGACGACGGTCATCAGCACGACCCGGTTGACGTCCTTGGCCACCGACATCATCGCGATCATGAAGATGAGCGAGGGGAAGGACATGGTGAGGTCCATCAGCCGGCTCAGTACGGTGTCGACGCGCCCGCCGAAGTAGCCGGCGGCGATGCCCGCGGCGGTGCCGGTGACGACGACGATCGCGGTGGCGGCGAAGGCGATCAGCAGGGACACCTGCGCACCGTGGACGACGCGTGCGAACAGGTCGCGGCCGGTGACCGGTTCGACGCCGAGCCAGTGTTCGGCGCTGATGCCGCCGAGGGTGCCGTGGGGCAGGCCGCCGAGGTAGGGGTCGATGGCGTCGGCGTCGAAGGCGGTGGGCGACCAGCCGCCCATTCGGCTGAGCAGGGGTGCGGTGAGGGCGACCAGGATCAGCAGGGCGGCGGCGATCAGGGCGGACCGGCTGCCCCGGTCGCCCCACAGGCGGCGCCAGGTGGACCGCCAGGGGGAGTCGGGCAGGGCAGGTGATCTGCGGCCGCCGGCTGCCGGGGCGTCGCCCGGTCCGGTGGCCGGGGCGGTGACGATGCTCATGGGAGTGGGTCCTCGTCCCCTCAGCCCTTGCTTCGGGACGGGTCCTTGAGACCGATCACGGCGAAGTCGAACTGGCCGGTCCAGGAGGTGTGCCCGAAGGCTCCGGCGATGTTGTCGCCGACGAGCAGCGGCTTGCGCTCCCAGAGCAGGGGAACGGCCGGGGACGTGCTCTGGATCTCCCGGTCGAGCGCGGTCCACGCCTTGTTGGCGGCGCTCGCGTCGGACATCGCGGCGATCTCGTCCATGCGGCGCTCGACGGCCTTGTCGCGGAACTGGGAGACGTTGCCCTGATTGCCCTTGGGCTTGATGGTGCGGCCGTCGAAGACGAACGGCAGGAAGGTGGCGGCGGAGGGGTAGTCCGGGCACCAGCCGCTGATGGCCATGTCGGGGGCGTTGGCGGTGTCACCGATGGTGTCGTAGTAGACCGAGGGGTCGACGGTGTCGATCCGCAGCCGTATGCCGACCCGGTCCAGGCTCTGCTGGAGCGCCTCGGCGCGGGTCTTGTCCCCGGTGGACACGGTGATCGTCGTGTCGAAGCCGTCGGCCTCGCCCGCCTCGGCCAGTAGCTTCTTGGCCTTCTTCACATCACCGGTGGCCGGCCCGCCGTGGACCGGGGCGACGGCACGGCCGCCCGTGAGGGATGGCGGCAGATAGGCGGTGGCAACGTCATTGAGGGCCGGTCCGCCGTTGGCGGTCACCTGGGCCTCCTTGTCGACGGCGTACTGCATCGCCTGACGGAGCTTCGGGTCGTCGAACGGGGCCCGGGAGGTGTTCAGCGCGAGCATGTCCGTACAGCCGGTGCGCTCGGCGGAGAGCCGCTGACGGATCTCCGGCTTCGGCAGGACCTTGGCGACGCTGGAGGGCTGGAGGTCAGACCACTCGACGGCGGAGGCGTCGACGCCCGCGCTCTCGATGATCCGGTCGTCGATCTGACCGCCCTTGAGCCCCTGGATCACGACGATGCGGTCGGGGTAGGCCTTGCGCACCGGGTCGGTCGCCGCGTCCCAGTGGGTGTTGCGGACCAGCACCAGTTTCTTGCCGCGCGCGTAGCTCTCGATGCGGTACGGGCCGGAGGAGAAGGGTCGCAGGTCGTACTGGACGCCCTTCTCACGGGACTCGGGCACGGGCGAGAAGGTGGGCAGCGTGACCGTGTAGGAGAACTCGGCGACGGTCCTGCGCAGCGCGAAGACGATGGTCCGGTCGTCGGGGGTCCGGATCGAGGCGAGGTGCTTGCCGTCCAGCGGGCCGGCATACCCCTCGGCGTCGGCGAGGTAACGCTGGGCGTAGTCGGGTCCGCCGGCGAGGTCGGGGGCGAAGGACCGCTCGACGTTGTACTTGATGTCGCGGGCCCGGATCGGGGTGCCGTCCTCGTAGACGAGGCCGGGCTTGAGGGTGAAGGTCCAGGTGCGCCCGCCGTCGGAGGATCTGCCGAGGTCGGTCGCGAGGTCGGGGACGATCTCGCTGCCCTTCTTCCCGGGCCCGGCGCGGAAGGTGGTCAGGGTGCGGTAGATGAGCCGGGTGCCGAAGTCCATCGTCGGCATGACCCAGTTGCGGGCCGGGTCCAGGTGGGCGAAGTCCTGGTTGGACAGCACGGTCAGGGTGCCGCCGCGCTTCGGCGTGCCGCCGATGACGGTGCCGGTCGCCACCCCGGGCTGTCGCCCGTCCGGGTCGCGGTCGCCACCTCCCTGCGTGGTGCAGGCCCCCAGCAGGGCCAGGGCGAGCGAGGTGCTCAGGGATGCGGACAGCATCCGGGTGCGACGGGACATGGGTGCACTCCTCGTACAGGGAAGGGACGTGGCAGACCGGAAACAGGCCGGAGGACGAATACGGGATCGGGCCGGGAGGAAAGGGACGGCCCGGAAGGGCCCGGTGATCCGGGCGGCCGAGCGGCCCGGAGGGCGACTGCTTGCGGAACGGGAGGCGGAGAGGGCCGGAAAATGAGCCCGCATCCACGTGGTGTGACACGTAACATAGTAATGTGACATTGCACAGCCAAGCAGTGCGTCACTCCGTTACCGAAACGTGTCCCCTCGATGCGGGCCGCCCAGGTCCCCGGGCGCGCCCTGCTGCCGGACCGCCTGGAGCGGCTGTCGGCCCGCTTCCCGGGCGAGCGGCTCGTCATACCCGCCGGGACGCTCAAGCTCCGATCGAACGACACCGACCACCGCTTCCGGCCGCACAGCGCCTACGCCTGGCTGACCGGGCTGACCGGGCTGACCGGGCTGACCGGGCTGACCGGCGAGGAGCAGCCTGACCACGTCCTGGTCCTCGAACCCTCCGGCCCCGAGGGGCACGAGGCGGTGCTCCATATCCGCCCCCGCTCCTCCCGGAACACCAGCGACTTCTACCGCGACCGCCGCTATGGCGAGTTCTGGGTCGGCCGCCGCCCCGACCTGGACGAGACGGTGGCGCTGACCGGGCTGCACTGCGCCCACCTCGACGACCTGGCGAAACTCTCACCGGCCCGCAGCCGCCGACCCGCCTGCTCGCCGGCGTCGACGCCCGGGTGGACGGTCTGCTGGCAGCCCGGTCCCATACTCCGGCGGGAGACGCCGAGTTGGACACCGCGCTCGCCGAACTCCGGCTGCGGAAGGACTCCTGGGAGGTCGGCCAGCTCCAGCTGGCCGTCGACCACACCACGGCGGGCTTCGAGGACGTCGCGCGCGCACTGCCCGACGCCCTGCGCCACCCCCGGGGCGAACGCTGGATCGAGGGCGTGTTCCAGCTGCGTGCCCGGAGCGAGGGCAACGGCACGGGGTACGAGACCATCGCGGCGGCGGGCGCGCACGCCTGCGTCCTGCGCTGGATCCGCAACGACGGACCGCTCGACCCGCCCCAGCTCCTCCTGCTCGACGCGGGGGTGGAGACCGACACCCTCTACACCGCGGACATCACCCGCGCCCTCCCGCTGTCGGGCCGCTTCTCGCCGGCCCAACGGGACGTCTACGAACTGGTGCTGGCCGCGCAGGAGGCCGCCATCGGCGCCCTGCGTCCCGGGGCCCGATTCCGGGACTTCCACCGCGAGGCCATGCGCGTCATCGCCGAGGGACTGCACGCGTGGGGCATCCTGCCGGTCCCGCCCGAGGAGGCGCTCGCCGACGACAGCGGCCTGTACCGCCGTTACACCCTGTGCAGCAGCGGGCACATGCTCGGCATCGACGTGCACGACTGCGCGCGGGCCCGCGCGGAGACCTATCTCGACGGCGTACTGGAGGAGGGCCACGTCCCCACCGTCGAGCCCGGGCTCTACCTCCAGCCAGACGACGAGACGCTGCCGCCCGAGCTGCGCGGCATGGGCGTGCGCATCGAGGACGACCTGGTGATCACCGCGGACGGGGCGAAGCCGCTCTCCAGCACGCTGCCCCGTACGGTCGACGGCGTCGAGGAGTGGATGACCCGCCGGCTGGACAGCTGACAGCGCTGACCTTCGGCCGAGGAGGCACCGCGCAACGTGACATTGTATAGTGCGGTGCCACATCATTGAAGGGGAACGCATGAGTGAGCTGAAGTCCCGCAAACTCATCTCGGTGCAGGAGCATCTGCGTGACCAGGTGGCCAACGCCCTGCGCGCCGCGCTGATCGCGGGGGAACTCGAGCCAGGCGTGATCTACTCGGCGCCCACGCTCGCCGCCGAGTACGGCGTCTCCGCGACGCCCGTGCGCGAGGCCATGCTGGATCTGGTCCGCGAGGGCCTGGTCGAGGCGGTGCGCAACAAGGGGTTCCGCGTCACCGAGCTCTCCGAGCGCGACCTGGACGAGTACACCGAGATCCGCGCGCTCATCGAGATCCCCACCATCGGCCGCGTGGCCCGCACCGCCTCCCGCGAGCAGTTGGAGGCGGTGCGCCCGGTGGCCGAGGAGATCGTGACCGCCGCGCAGGGCGGCGACCTGATCGCCTACCTGGAGTCGGACCGCCGCTTCCATCTCGACCTGCTCGCCCTCGCCGGGAACGCCCGCCTCGTGGAGACCGTGGCCGACCTGCGCAAGCGCTCCCGGCTCTACGGACTCACCGACCTGTCCCAGGAGGGGTCGCTGACGGGTTCGGCGCGGGAGCACACCGCGCTCCTGGACATCATGATCGCGGGGGACGCGGAGGGGGCCGAGGAGCACATGCGCCGCCATCTGGCGCATGTGCGGACCCTGTGGGCGGCCCGGAAGGGGGAAGCCGAACGCGCCGCTCCGTCCCGCAGGCTCGGCGCGCGCTGACGCCGAAGTCCGTTCGGGGCGGCGGGTGTTGGGTCGCACCGAAGTCCGCGCGGGGCGGCGCGTGTTGGCGTAAGCCCCCTCCGGGAGGCGGCGCCGGAGGGCGGTCAGCTCCGCTCCCCCGGCCTCCCCTCCTTCCGCCGGTGGGCCGCGATGGCGACCACCAGGTCCTGCCAACCCATCCCGCACGTCTTCACGACCAGCGGGCGGTCGGCCGGGACGTCCGCCTGTGAACCGGTCAGCTCCGCCAGGGTGACGAGGTCGTCCGGGGCGAGCGAGCCCTCGTGGACCGCCATGACGACGTCGCCCGCCTCGCGGAGGGCGGTGGCGCGGCTCTCCACCAGGACGGTGGCACGCCCCATCAGCACGCTGTCGAGCTCACGCGCGTCCGGTTCATGCGAGCCGACCGCCAGCACCACCGCGCCGTCGCGCACCAGCCGTCCGTCGACCACCGGTTCGCGCGCGGATGTCGCGGTGACGACGACGTCCGCGCGTCGCACCCAATCCGCCGCTCCCGCGCCGTCCGCAGTCAGGCGCCGGTCCGCCCAGCCGGGCACGGGCCCCCGGCGCCGGGTGACGACCGTGACGTCGGCCACCGAGACATGGGCCCGTACGGCGGCGACGTGCCCCTCCCCCTGGGGGCCCGCGCCGAAGACCACCAGGCGCAGCCCTCCGCCCCCGCCGGCGAGCGCGCGCAGCTGGTCCAGGCAGGCCGCGACCGAGACGGCGGGGGTGCGCAGGGTCGTCAGCGCCACCCCGTCCAGCAGGGCCACCGGCGTCAGGGTCGCGCTGTCGTGCAGCAGATACGTGGCGTTGATCCTCCGCAGTCCGCGCGCGGCGTTGCCGGGCGCGACGGTGGCGATCTTCACGCCGAACCAGCCGCCGGACTCCGAGGGCATGAGCAGCCCCTGACCGTGGGCCAGCGGCACGACCGCCCGCGGTACGTCGCCGTCCGGATCGAGTCCCCCGGCCAGCGCCTCCCGGACCGCGGCGACGGCCCCGGCCGGACCGAGCGCGAACACGTCCGCCGCGTCGAGCGTCACCGTCATCGCAGCACGAACCCGGGTACGAGGGTGTCGTCGGGATCGACGGTGAAGCGGCTGGTTCCGGTGGCGTACGCGGTGCCCGTCACGGCCGGGACGACCGCGTGGCGACCGTGGACCGTGGTCGGCCGCTCGATCCGGGCACGGAAGACGGAGCCCACCACCGATTCGTGCCTCAGCGCGTCGCCGAGGCGCAGTTCCCCGGTGTCGGCGAGGAGCGCCACCAGGGCCGCGGTGCCCGAGCCGCACGGGGAGCGGTCGACCTGGCCGTCGGCGAACACCGTGACGTTGCGGTGGTGCAGCAGCCAGGTGCCGTCGGGCCGTTCGACCGGGGCGCCGGCCTCCTCGGTGAACACCGTCCCGTAGACGCCGGACAGCCTTGGGTCCTCGGGGTGTTCGGCGGCATGGGCGGCGTTCAGCGCGTCGCGGATCTCGCGGCCGGCCGCGACGATCGCGGTGATGTCCCGCGGCCGGACCCGCAGGCCGAGCCGGTAGGCCGGAAGCACGGCGTACATGGCGCCGCCGAAGGCGATGTCGACGGTGACGGCTCGCTGTGAGGTGGCCACCTCGAGGCCGCGCGCGTGGACATAGCCGGGAACGTTGACGAACGTCACGTCCGCGACCCGGCCACCGACCGTGCGCACGCTCGCCGTGACGCGGCCGGAGGGGACGTCGATGACGACGTCCGTCGTGCCGTCGGCCGACGCCGGGACCAGGCCGGTGGCGACCGCCCAGGCGCCGAGGGCGATCGTGCCGTGCCCGCAGGCCGTGGAGAAGCCGTCCCTGTGCCAGAAGAGGGCGCCGAGGTGGGCCCCCGCGTCGTCCGGCGGCACCAGGAAGGCCCCGTACATGTCGGCGTGGCCGCGCGGTTCGCCGCACAGCAGGGCCCGGGTCCACTGCACCCCGGCGTCGGCCATGGCGGCTGTGCGGCGCTCGGCGACGGTGGGCCCGTGCCCGGTCACGGCCGGCGGGGACACGGGCACGATCCGGAACGGCTCGCCACCGGTGTGCCAGTCGACCGTCCCGATAGGCCCGGTGTACGCCGTCCCGATCGGCCCGGTGTGCGGGTCGGCCGTCATACGGTGAATCCCGTCGGATAGGGGTCCGTGGGGTCGAGCAGGTACTGCGCGGTCCCGGTGATCCAGGCGCGGCCGGTGACGGAGGGCAGCACGGCGGGCCTGCCGCCGACCGTGGTCTCCGCCAGGATCCGGCCCGTGAAGCGCGAGCCGATGAAGGACTCGTTGACGAAGTCCTGTCCGGTCTTCAGCTGTCCCCGCGCGTGCAGTTGGGCCATCCGGGCACTGGTTCCCGTCCCGCAGGGCGAGCGGTCGAACCACCCGGGGTGGATGGCCATGGCGTGCCGCGAGTGCTCGGCGGTCGAGCCGGGCGCCTCCAGATAGACGTGGTGGCAGACGTCGATCGCGGGGTTCTCCGGATGGACCACCGGGTGCCGCTCGTTGATCGCCCCCATGACGGCCAGGCCCGCGTCGAGCAGCCGCCCCTTCTCTCCCCGGTCGAAGGGGATGCCGAGGTCCTCGGTGCGCACGATGGCGTAGAAGTTGCCGCCGTACGCCATGTCGTATCGGACTGGGCCGAACCCCTCGACCTCGACGACCTGGTCCAGCGCGTGGCTGTAGGAGGCAACGTTCTCCAGGGTGACGGACTCCGCGCGGCCGTCGCGCACGGCGACCCGTGCCAGGACGAGGCCGGCGGGGGTGTCGAGACGGATGAGGGTCTCCGGTTCGACCGCTTCGACCATGCCCGTCTCCACGAGGACCGTGGCCACGCCGATGGTGCCGTGGCCGCACATAGGCAGGCAGCCGGAGACCTCGGTGAACAGCACGCCGAAGTCGGCGTCCGGCCGGGTCGGTGGCTGGAGGATCGCTCCGGACATGGCCCCGTGCCCGCGCGGCTCGCACATGAGCAGGGTGCGCAGGCCGTCGCGCTCCGCAATGAACCGCTGCCGTCGCTCGGACATCGTCGCGCCCGGCAGGACACCCACCCCGCCGGTGATGACCCGGGTCGGCATTCCCTCGGTGTGCGAGTCGACCGCGTGGTAACAGACCTTCGAGCGCACGTCAGTTCACCCCCGCGTCGATGAGGGCCTGGGTGGCGGAGCGGACGACGGCCTCGGTCTCCGGGTCCAGAGTCTGCCGGGGCGGACGGCAGCCGCCGCCGGTCCGGCCGATCAAGTCCTGGCCGAGCTTGATCGCCTGGACGAACTCGGTCCTGCTGTCCCACCGCAGTACAGAGTGGAGCTGTCGGTAGAGCGGGAGCGCGGTGCCGAGATCGCCGGCCAGCGAGGCGTTGTAGAGGTCGAGGCAGGCACGCGGGAAGACCTGGGGGTAGCCGGCGACCCAGCCCTTGGCGCCGGCGACCCCGACTTCCAGGAGGGTGTCGTCGGTGCCGACGATCAGGTCGAGCCCGGGGGCGAGTTCGTTGATGGCGTAGCACCTGCGGACGTCGCCGGAGAACTCCTTCACGCCCACGATGAATCCTTCGGCGTGCAGCTTGGCCAGCAGTTCCGGGCGAAGGTCGACCTTGGCGTCGATGGGGTTGTTGTAGGCGGTGACGGGGAGTCCGGCGGAGGCCACCATCGCGTAGTGCTCCAGGACGGCGCGGTCGTCGGCCCGGTAGGCGTTGGGCGGCAGGCACATGACGGCCTGGCAGCCTGCGTCCTTGGCGAACCGCGCGTGCCGCCTCGCCTCGATCGCGCCGTACGCTCCGACGCCCGGCATCACGGTGAAACCCTCGGGGGCGTTCGCGACGGCGGTCTCCACGACGCGGTCGCGTTCCTCGTACGTCAGGGTCTGGTATTCGCCCAGCGAGCCGTTCGGGGCGACGCCGTGCAGGCCCTGTTCGGCGAGCCAGGCGACGTTGTCCCCGTAGGCGCCGAGGTCGACGGCGAGGTCTAGACCGAACGGGAGGCTCGTCGCGACGATGACTCCGTGCCAGGGCATGCGGGTGCGGATGGAGGTGCGGTCCAGGGCCATGGGAACTCCTCAGGTGTGGTCGGAAGTGGACTCGCCGGAATCGGCGAGCGCACCGAGGGTGACGGGGGTCGCGATCAGCCGCTCGGCGGGGGCGTACGGCTCGCCGCGGGCGACGAGGCAGTGCACGGCGGGCCCGCACATCCGGCCCTGGCACCAGCCCATACCGGCTCTGGTCAGCTGTTTGACCTGCCGGTGGTCGGCTGCCGAATCGTCGGCGCGGGCGGACCGGACCGCCCCCGCGGTGACCTCTTCGCACCGGCAGACCGGTGTGTCGTCGGTCAGCCACGCGGGCCAGGCCGGGGGCAGGGGGTGTGCCTTCGCCATCGCTCGGGCGAAGGCGCGGTGCCGGGCCACCGCCCGGCGCTCCGCGACCGGGCGGCGGGTGCCGGGCCGGCCAGGGGCGGAGAGGTCGGTGAGCACCGAGACGGCGGCGACGCGGCCCTCGCTCACCGCGAGCGCGGCCCCGCCCACGCCGCAGGTCTCGCCCGCCGCGTACAGCCCGGGCACCGTGGTGCGCTGTCCGTCGTCGACGGCGGCGGCCATGGTGCCGTCGCCCGCGTCGCCGAGGCCGCAGCCGAGCGGGAGCAGCAGGTCGAGCTGGGGGGCGAAGCCCCAGCCGACGCCCACGGTGTCGGCTTCGATCCGGCGCTCCGTGCCCGGGAGCGGGCGCCCGTCGGTGTCCAGGGCGGCGGTGTGCACCACGGCGACCCGCCCCTCCCCTTCGGCGCCGACGATCGCGGTGCGGGTCCGGACCGGGACGCGGTGCCGGGCGAGGGTACCCGCGTACCGGGCGCCCTCGGCCCACTTGGCGGGGTTGCGCAGCAGGGCTGCGGGGTGGCGCAGCCAGGCCGAGGGCGCCGCCGCCTCGCACACGGCAACGACCTTCGCCCCGCGTGCGGCGAGCGCGGCGGCGACCGGCAGCAGGAAGGGGCCCGTGCCGCCGAGGACCACCCGGCGGCCGGGGACGACTCCCCCACCCTTGAGCAGCGACTGGAGCCCCCCGGCGGTGAGCACACCGGGCAGGTCCCAGCCGGGGAAGGGGAGTTGGCGGTCGTAGGCGCCGGTCGCCACCAGCAGGGCCGGTGCGCGCAGCACGACGGCCTTCTCCTCGGGCGCCCGGCCGCGGTCCATGGCGTGGACGGCGAAGCCGTCCTCGTCGCGGGCCGTGGTCCACACATGGTGGTTCAGCAGCAGCGCGAGTCTCCCGGTGCGCTCGTGGGCGGAGAGGGTGGCGTACAGCGCCCGGTAGGTGCTCAGTCCGTGGTGCAGATCCGCGGTCGAAACGGCCTCTCGCGCGAAGAGCGGGGGGTGGCGCCAGAACTGGCCGCCCGGGGCGGCGCCCGAGTCGACGAGAGCGACCCGCAGCCCGCCGTCCAGAGCGACGGCGGCGGCGGCCATGCCGGCCGGGCCCGCGCCCACCACCACGAGGTCACGGGACTCACTCATCGTCGCCCTCCCCGGTCGTGACGGCCATGCCCACGCGGGCCTGCACCAGGCAGGCGCGCTGCCCGCCCGTTCCGTCGACGGTCACCAGGCAGTCGTAGCAGACGCCGATCCCGCAGAAGATCCCCCGGGGCCGTCGCCCGCCCCGGGTGGTCCGCCAGGCGACCCGGCCCGAGGCGACAAGCGCGGCGCCCAGGGTCTGTCCCGGTACGAACGGCAACGGTTCGCCGTCCACGGTGAACGCGGTCACTGCGGTCACTTCGGCACACCTCCGGTGGTGAGGAATCGGTCGGGCAGGAGGCCGGTGTGGGCGGCCGGATCGGCGCCGCGCCACGGGCGGCCAAGGAGTTGGGCGGTGACCAGGGCGCCGGTCCCGGGTGCGAGGCCGATGCCGGCGCCCTCGTGGCCGCACGCGTGGACGATGCCGGGGACGCGGGGGTCGGGGCCGATGACCGGCAGGTGGTCCGGGCAGTACGGTCGGAAGCCCCGGTAGGCGCGGATCAGGTGGACGCCGCGCAGGAACGGGAAGAGACGGCACGCCTGGGCGGCGAGCGTGGCCACCACGGCCGGGTTCATCGCGGTGTCGAAGCCGACGCGTTCGCGGCTGGCGCCGATCAGGATCGTGCCCGCGCGGGTGCCCTCGACGACGCACGACGTCTCCAGCCCCTCGTCGCTGGAGGCCACGTTGGCCACGTAGTCGGCGGAGTAGACCTTGTGCCGGATCATCGGCGGCAGCGGCTCGGTGACGAGGACGAAGCCCCGGCGGGGCAGGATCTCGACGGGTGCGCCGAGCCGACGGCCGACCTCGCCGCCCCAGGTGCCGGCGGCGTTGACCACGGCGTCGGCGGGCAGCACCGTGCCATCTGCGGTGCGCACTCCGGTGATCCTGCCGCCGGCCCCGGTGACCGCGGCCGCGGCCTCGCCGGTGTGCGTCCGGGCGCCGTGCCGGACCGCGGCACGCAGCAGTGCGGCCGCCGCGAGAACGGGCTGCACCTGGGCGTCCTGCGGGTAGTGGACGCCGCCGGGGAGGCCGGGCGCGATATGGGGTTCGAGTTCGCCGACGCGCTCGACGGCTTCGATGCGGACGCCTGCGCCCGCCTGGCGTGCGGCGAACGCGTGCAGGGCCCCGAGGGCTTCGGGTGTGCTCGCGACGACCAGGCCGCCCTTGGCCTCCAGTTCGACCGTTTCCGGGCCGAGTTCCTCGCCGGCCTCGTCCCAGAGGTCACGGCTGAGCCGGGCCAGCTCCAGTTCGGGGCCGGGCTCCTTGTCGGAGAGAAGGATGTTGCCCTCCCCCCGGCTGGTCGTGCCCGCGCCGACGGGACCACGGTCGAGGACCGTGACGTCGAGCCCCGCCGAGGCGGCGTGGAACGCGCACGCGGCGCCCACGATGCCCGCTCCGACGACGACGACTTTCATGACCGCCCCTTAGTGCAATGTCACATGCCACTGCTTAGGCTATACATCCGGACGACCCGAGGACAACGCCACCGCCCCGGTGACTTTCACCCGGGCACCCGACGACGGCGCGCCCACCGGCGCGCACAGGGAGACGCATCGCTGTGAACCCGACCGGAAACCCATCTCTGCCCGGGGACTCGTTCCCGAACGGACCCGCCCCCCTGACCGGGCACTCGCGCCTGGCCGGTCGCGAGGTCCCCGGCACCGGGGACGCCTGGTACGCGGTCGCCGCCGCGACCGGCGAACCGTTCGGCCCCCCGCACCGGGACGCCTCGACGGAACAGGTCGCCGAGGCCGCCCGGCTCGCCGCGGCGGGCTCCCGCGCCTTCCGCGCCCTGCCGCCCGAGCGGCGGGCCGCCTTCCTCGACGCCTGTGCAGAGGAGATCGAGGCGCTCGGCGACGCCCTGCTGGAACTCGCGGCCCGGGAGCGTGGACGGCACGCGTGAGGACGCAGGCCATCTCGTCGAACAGCACGACCCGGTCCCTGTCCGTCCACCCCGCGGCAGTTCGGTTCCAGTGAACTCCTCGACCCGCGCACGGCAGCCGTCGAGGTACTCAACATCTTGCGGCCAACCGTCGCCGTCACCTGGTTCGCGACGTTCGCGGCACACGCCCTGCACCGCTGGCTGGAGCATCGCAGCGCGCTGTCCGGCGACGATCCAGACTACGCGTACGCGTTCGCTCAAGAAGTACGACGGTTCTACCCCTTCGCGCCCTTCATCGGCGGCCTGGCCGCCGAAAAGCTTGAGTGGCTCGGCCGGCCCATCCGGCCCGGAACACTCGTACTGCTGGACCTCTACGGCCAGAACCATGATCCGGACCTCTGACCCCGGCCGTACGACTTCACTCCGTCGCGCTTCGCCGACGCGTCGGCCCGGACCGAGGACCTCGTCCCCCAGGGAGGCGGCGACCCGGCCAACGGGCACCGGTGTCCTGGCGAGGACATCACCCTCTCACTGCTGGCCGCGCTCTCCACGCTCCTCTCCGGGCTCGTATACCGGGTGGCGGAGCAGGACCTCACCATCCCCCTGAGCCGCGTCCCGACCGGCCCCCGGAGCGGCTTCGTCATCGAAGACGTCCGCTGAGGGCGCGCCGGAACGGGACCACTCACCCAGGGAAGTACCGGCCGGGTCACCCGGCCCCGCAACTGAAGGAGCCACCTCATGACCGAGTCCGAGCGACAGCAGGACCCCACCACGCGTCACCCACGACCCGAGTTCCCGCAGCAGGAACAGCAGCATCCCGGCTGGACGGGGGCCATGGACCCCCCGCCCGACCACGGCGAGGACACTTATCGCGGCCACGGACTCCTCCTCGAACGCAAGGCCATCGTGACCGGGGGCGACTCGGGGATCGGCCGGGCCGTCGCGCTCGCCTTCGCCCGCGAGGGCGCCGATGTGCTCATCACCCACCTCGACTCCGAGAAGGACGAGGCGCGGGAGACAGCCCAGCTTGTCGAGGAAACCGGCCGGCGAGCCCTGACGGAGACGTGCGACATCCGCAACGAGAAGCAGTGCCGCGCCCTGATCAGCCGAGCCGTAAGTGAATTCGGCCGCATCGATGTTCTCGTCAACAATGCCGCGTACCAGATGTCACAGCCCGATGGGATCTCCGCCATCTCGACGGACCAGTTCGACCGAGTGATGCGCACCAATCTCTACGGGATGTTCTGGCTCTGCAAGGCCGCTCTCCCGCACATTCCGGCAGGCGGATCGATCATCAACACCACGTCGGTGCAGGCATACAAGCCGAGTCCCATCTGCTCGACTACGCCATGACAAAGGGTGCCATCGTCCGGCAACCCTGCCGGACACGAAGGAGTTCGGGAAGCAGAGCCCCCTCGGACGTCCTGCGCAGCCCGCCGAAATGGCCCCCGCCTACGTGTTCCTGGCTTCGGACAACGCCACATACATCACCGGCGAAGTCATGAACGCGACGGGCGGCACTCCGATTCCGTAACGGCCGCGGAGAGCTGATCCCCACGGTGAAGGAGCCGGTCGACGGCATCGGAGAGAGAAGAGCGGGTGGGCCGCCGCATCGTCATCGCGATACGAACTGGTGGAGCGGCTCGGTAGGAGCGGTACGGTCGCGAGCAAGTCGCCGCAGCCCGATGCGCCGAGCTGCCCCGCGGGAACTCTACGAGTCCTTCTCGTCCCGGGCCTCGGCGGCTGCGCGCCGGACCTGCCTCTCGCGTTCGCGGCGGCTGCAGGCGGCCTGCCGGACGGTCCGCTCATCGGCCAGACCGGAGCCGAGAGCGCCGGCGAGAGTCCCCAGGCAGGCGGCCAGCCATGCCAGCGTGGCGTAGTCGGACAGCCCGGCCTCGTGTTGCAGCGTGCGGGAAAGATAGCCGGCCGGGATGACGACGCAGGCGCCCAGGAACGTGGCGGTGAACAGCAGTAGGAACATGATCGCCACGCCTATGGAGACAGTCAGCAAGGTCTCCGCGTTGTACAGCGCGGAGAAACGGCGCGCCCGCGAGGTGGCCGGGCGCTCCCACAAGCCGTTGCTGAGCACCAGCCAGGCGATCATGGAAGCGGTGGAGAGCACGGAGCCGAGCGCCAGACGGACGGTGCTGGAAGCGTCGGCCAACTGCCAGATGCTGGAGTAGAAAACGCCGAAGGCGGCGCCTGCCAGAGCGCCCACCAGGGCGGGCGACAAGGATGGCACCAGGCGCCAGGGGCGATTGGCACGTACCATCCCGGCGAGCAGCTGGGCCTGGCCACGTTTACCGGACAGCGTGTAGTGCAGACCGGAAACGTCGAGTTCCACGTTCGTCTCCACGAGGGGCTCGTCGCCCTCCGCGGCGCTGTCGTGCTCGCGCTCGTCGACGGTGTGGAACCGACGGGGGAGAGCGGCGCCCGGCTGGGTCTCGTACCGTTCACCGTCCGTTCCCAGCACCTTGCCGCACCCGTACAGTCAGGAGGCCGCCTGACCAGCGGTGCAATGCTCCTGATGGCCCATCAGAACGAGCGTCAAATGAGCGTCAAGATGCCTCGTAGAGCGTCATTTCAGCGTCAAGATATCGCCCGTAACGCCCACACCGCACATAACGCACACCACCCGAACCCGCAGGTCAGGCAGCCTTTGCGATGGGTTCAAGGATCGCGACGCACTCCACATGGTGCGTCATCGGGAACAGATCGAACGCCCGCAGCGTCCGAACCTTGTACCCGCCCTCCGCGAAGTACGCCAGGTCCCGCGCCAGTGCCGCCGGGTCGCAGGCCACGTACGCGATGCGGCGGGCGCCGAGGGCGGCGAGGCGCTTGACCGTCTGCTTGCCGGCTCCGGCGCGGGGCGGGTCCAGGACAATCAGGTCGGCCTCGGTGATGCCGGTGCGGGGCAGGATCTGGTCGACCTTGCCGTGCTCGATGCGGACCCGCTCCAGGTCCTTGAGGTTGTGGCGGGCGTCCTCCACCGCGCGCTTGCCGGACTCGATGCCGAGGACCGCGCCCTTGTCGCCGAGGCGTTCGGCGAGGGAGCCGGCGAACAGGCCGACGCCGCAGTAGAGGTCGAGGGCCATTTCGCCCTTGCGCGGCATCAGGCCCTGCATGACGGCCTTGACCAGGGTGTAGGCGGCCTGCGGGTGGACCTGCCAGAAGCCGCCGGCGCCCACGCGGTAGGTGCGGTCGTCGGCGCGTTCGCGGACGAAGCCGCGGCCGTGGACGCGGTGCACTCCGCCGTCGTGCTCGTCCACGCGCAGGACCGAGACGGGCTTGTCGAGCTCGACCAGCGGGAGGCGGCCGCCGGAGCGGGGGGTGAGGATGACCTGGCGGTCGTTGGAACCGGTGGCCGCGATGGCCTCCACCGTGGCCATCTGGGGCCAGTCCTGCTTCTCGATGCCGAGTTCGGAGACGCCGGGGGCGGCGATCAGGCACTGGTCGATGATCTCGATGTCGTGCGAGCGGTGCTTGCGCAGGCCGACCCGGCCGTCCTCGTCGATGGCGTACTGGACGCGGGTGCGCCAGGCGGGCACCTCGCCCGGCGGGAGCTTGTCGCCCTCGGCCGGCATGACGGTGCCGTCCCAGCCGGCCTCCTCGGGGGTGAGGCCCGCGAGGTGCTGGAGCTGTTCGGCGATCACTTCGCCCTTGAGCCGTCGCTGCGCGCCGGGCTTGGCGTGCTGCCAGTCGCAGCCGCCGCACTTGCCGGGGCCCGCGAACGGGCAGGGCGCCTTCACGCGGTCCTTGGACGCCTCGATGATCCGCACCGCGTCGGCGCGCAGGAAGCGGGAGCCGACCGCGCCGTCGGTGACCCGGGCGACGACCGTCTCGCCGGGAAGCGTGTGGCGCACGAACAGGACCTGGCCCTCGGAGGTCCGGGCGATGCAGTGGCCGCCGTGTGCGACCGGGCCGACCTCGACCTCGTACTCCTGCCCCACCAGCGATTCCACTGATTCCACGGCCTGCGATTCTTCCGCCTGCGGGTCTCCGGCCTGCGTTTCCCCGGTCTGCGGCGAAGTGGATTCGTTCTGCATGAGGGGGTGGCTCCAGAGATCAAGGGGAAACAGGGGGAACGAACGCGACAAGAGAGCGGCCGGACAACAACCTATGAGTCTACGTGGGTGTCGTCCGGCCGCTTACCAGGATGAGCCGACGCCCGCACACCCGGCGCCCGCACACCCGACCCTCGTCAGCTCTTGTGCGTGGGATCCTTGGGCCTGCGCTCCACCGGGCCCCGGCGCACCGACCCCGGGGCGCTCCAGTCGGCGCGCTTGCGGGCGCGCTTCTTGGCCGCCTCGGAGGATTCCAGCTGGTACGGGACGGACGTGACCATCACTCCCGGGGTGAACAGCAGCCGGCCCTTGAGCCTGAGTGCGCTCTGGTTGTGCAGCAGGTGCTCGTACCAGTGGCCGACGACGTACTCCGGGATGTAGACGCTCACGACGTCGCGCGGGCTCTCCCGGCGCAGGCCCCTGACGTACTCGATCACGGGGCGGGTCACTTCGCGGTACGGCGAGTCGAGGATCTTCAGCGGTACGTTGATGCCGCGCCGCTCCCAGTCCTCCCGGAGGGCCTTCGTCTCGGCCGGGTCGACGCTGATGGAGAGCGCCTCCAGGTGGTCCGAACGGATCAGCTTCGCGTAGGCGAGGGCGCGCAGGGTGGGGCGGTGGAGCTTGGAGACCAGGACGATCGAGTGGACCCTGGAGGGCCGGATGCTCTCGTCGGACGGGGTCTCGTCGGCGGCGATCTCCGCGGCGACCCGGTCGTAGTGCTTACGGATCGCGGTCATCGTGCCGTAGAAGATCACCATGCCGAGCAGCGCGACCCAGGCGCCGTGGGTGAACTTGGTGGCGAGGACGACGACGAGCACCAGGCCGGTGAAGAAGGCGCCGAAGGTGTTGATCGCACGGGAGCGGACCATGTGGCGGCGCTTGAGCGGGTCCTTCTCGGCCCGCAGGTGCCGGTTCCAGTGCCGGACCATGCCGGTCTGGCTGAGGGTGAACGAGACGAATACGCCGACGATGTAGAGCTGGATCAGCCGGGTCGAGTCCGCCCCGTAGATGACGATCAGCAGGATCGCGGCGCCGGCCAGCAGCACGATGCCGTTGGAGAAGGCGAGCCGGTCACCGCGGGTGTGCAGCTGGCGCGGCAGGTAGCTGTCCTGGGCCAGGATCGAGCCGAGCAGCGGGAAGCCGTTGTACGCGGTGTTCGCGGCGAGGAAGAGCACGAGTGCGGTGGCCCCGGCGAGGATCACGAAGAAGAACGTTCCGTCACCGAAGACGGCGGCCGCGACCTGGGAGATCACCGGGTCCTGGACGAAGCTCGAACCGACCGGGGTGCCGTTGTTGATCAGGTCCGTCGCCGGGTTCTCGGCCATCTTCACGTCTGTGGCCATGGCCAGCCCGATGATGCCGCAGAACATCGTGACGGCCAGCAGGCCCATCGCCGCGAGGGTGGTGGCGGCGTTCTTGCTCTTCGGCTTGCGGAAGGCGGGGACGCCGTTGCTGATCGCCTCGACGCCGGTGAGGGCCGCGCAGCCGGAGGAGAACGCCCGCAGCAGCAGGAAGACCAGGGCGAAGCCGGCCAGGCCCTGGTGCTCGGCCTTGATCGTGTAGTTCGAGGTCGGGGCGTGCATGGTGTCGCCGAGGACCAGCCCGCGGAAGGCGCCCCACATGATCATGATGAAGACGCCGGCCACGAAGAGGTACGTGGGGATGGCGAAGAGCTTGCCCGACTCCTTCACGCCGCGCAGGTTCATCAGCGTGAGCAGCACGATGGCCGCGACGGCGCAGGCCGTCTTGTGCTCGACGACGAACGGGATCGCGGAGCCGAGGTTCTCCACCCCGGAGGCGATCGACACGGCGACGGTGAGGACGTAGTCGACCAGCAGGGCGCTGGCGACGGTCAGGCCGGCCTTCGGGCCGAGGTTGGTGGTCGCGACCTCGTAGTCGCCGCCGCCGCTCGGGTACGCGTGCACGTTCTGCCGATAGGAGGCGACGACGGTGAACATCAGGACCACGACGGCGACCGCGATCCACGGGCTGAAGTGGTACGCCGACACGCCTGCGACGGACAGCACCAGGAGGACTTCTCCGGGTGCGTATGCCACCGAGGACAGCGGATCGGACGCGAAGACGGGCAGGGCGATGCGTTTGGGGAGGAGTGTCTCCCCCAGCTTGTCGCTGCGCAGGGCCCGTCCGATCAGGATCCGTTTGGGCACGTCGGTCAGTTTGGACACGCTGAGGATCGTAAGGGTTTCGTATGGGGCCCGCCCACGCACCACCCCCGTATCAGTTGAATCTCCTGCACTCGGACGGAAAGGCCACGAAATCCTTAACGGAATCCTTGCGCCGCGGCCCCTGAAACGCACCGGAACTCTTCGGGGAGCTGCCCCTTTGCCATAGTGGCCCCGGCGAAAGGACACTCGCATGAGGCAACGCACCCGGCGCCGCATAAGCTCATCCTGGGCAACGGGGCCAACCGTTGCCCCGTTGTTTGCCCGGCCAGCCGAGGGAAGAGTGTGAGCAGGGTGTTTTCGCAGGTCAGCCGGACGACCAGGAGTGCGAGGTAGGCGCAAGGTGCACATCGTCATCATGGGCTGCGGGCGAGTAGGAGCCGCTCTCGCGCAGACCCTGGAGCAGCAGGGGCACACGGTCGCCGTCATCGACCAGGACCCCACCGCATTCCGGCGCCTCGGCTCCGGATTCGGCGGCCGTCGCGTCAGCGGCGTCGGTTTCGACCAGGACACTCTCCGCGAGGCGGGGATCGAGGAGGCCGGTGCGTTCGCGGCGGTGAGCAGCGGCGACAACTCGAACATCATCGCGGCCCGGGTGGCGCGCGAGATGTTCGGGATCGAGAACGTCGCGGCCAGGATCTACGACCCGCGTCGTGCCGAGGTCTACCAGCGCCTCGGCATCCCCACGGTCGCCACCGTGCGCTGGACCGCGGACCAGATGCTGCGCCGGCTGCTGCCCTCGGGCGCCGAGCCGCTGTGGCGGGACCCGAGCGGTGGTGTGCAGCTCGCCGAGGTGCACACCACGCCGTCCTGGATCGGCCACAAGATCAGCACGCTGCAGGAGGAGACGGGCGTCCGCGTGGCCTTCCTCACCCGGTTGGGCGAAGCCATACTGCCGTCGTCGCAGACGGTGCTGCAGGAGGGTGATCTGGTCCACGTGATGATGCGTACGGACGAGATCGCGAAGGTCGAGGCGGCCTTCGCCGAGGGCCCTGAGGAGGGCGGTCACTGATGCGTGTCGCGATTGCCGGGGCCGGTGCGGTGGGCCGTTCCATCGCGGCCGAGCTGCTGGAGAACGGCCACGAGGTGCTGCTCGTCGACAAGGCGCCGACCGCCATCTCGGTGGAGCGGGTGCCGATGGCCGAGTGGCTGCTGGCGGACGCCTGCGAGATCACCTCGCTGGACGAGGCGGCGTTGCAGCGCTGCAACGTCGTGATCGCCGCGACCGGCGACGACAAGGTGAACCTGGTCGTCTCGCTGCTCGCCAAGACGGAGTACGGCGTGCCGCGGGTCGTCGCCCGGGTGAACAACCCGAAGAACGAGTGGCTGTTCAACGAGTCCTGGGGCGTCGATGTGGCGGTGTCCACCCCGCGGCTGATGTCGGCCCTGGTCGAGGAGGCGGTGAGCGTCGGCGATCTGGTCCGGCTGCTGCGCTTCAGCCACGGCGACGCCAACCTGGTCGAGCTGACGCTGCCGCCCGAGTCGGCGCTGGCCGGCACTCAGGTCGGCGAGGTGGCGTGGCCCGAGGACACCTCGCTGGTGACGATCATCCGCGGACAGCGGGTTCTGACGCCGAGCACGGAGGAGACCCTGGAGGCCGGAGACGAGCTGCTGTTCGTGGCGGCCCAGGCGCGCGAGGAGCAGTTGGAGGACCTGTTGTCGGTGCGCCGGGGCGATCCGGGGAGCTGAGCCGCGGGAGACACGGAACAGGGAAGGGGTCCCGGACCGCCAGTGGCGGTCCGGGACCCCTTCCACGTTCCGTGTGCGGGGACCTCAGAATTCCTGGCTGCGGGCCGCCGCTTCCGCGGTGGCCGCCTTGCGGGCCTTCTCCGCCTGCTCCTCGGCCTCCATCTCGGCGAAGACGTCGATGGGCGGCGGCGCCTTGGCGAGGAAGACCCAGGTGAGGTAGACGGCGAGCAGGAACGGCGGGATCTTCAGCGCCACCAGGACCCAGCCGAACTGGGTGGTGTCGCCCCACCAGTACAGCGGGAAGAGGATCGCGCACTTGGCGAGCAGGATCAGTCCCCAGGCGTAGCTGGCCTTGGCGTAGGCCTTCTTGCGGCCGGGGTTCCTGGTGCGCCAGGAGAGATTCTCCTTGAAGACCGGGCCCAGGATCAGGCCGATCAGCGGCAGTCCCGCCACCGTGGTCACCAGGTAGGCGAGGGCCAGTCCGAGCGTGTAGATCATGCCCGGCAGATAGAAGTCCTTGGCGTTGCCGGTCATCTTCGCGAAGACGACACCGAAGGCCACACCGAAGACACCGCTGAAGGCGTGCTTGACGGTGTCCCTGCGGATGAGCCGGACGGCCACGAGCACCAGCGACACCGCCACGGCCGCGATGGCCGAGTACGTGAGGTTCTTGTCGATGGTGAAGATCGTGACGAAGAGCAGTCCCGGCAGGACTGTCTCCACCATGCCCCGGATGCCGCCGAAGGCCTCGAAGAGCGCGGCCTCGGTGACGGCCTTCGCGTCGGCCTCCTGCTGGTCGGTGCGGGTGGTGGGGTCCGTGTCGGACGTCGGCTTGTCAAGAGACGTCACCGGCTACTCCTTGCCGAGCGGTCGGAGTTCGTATTTGGGGTTGAACAGCACCCGGCGCCCGTGGCTCATGGAGATCCGGCCCGAGGCGATGAGCTTGCGGCCCGGTTCGATGCCCACGATCGAGCGGCGGCCGAGCCAGACCACGTCCAGCGGAGCGGTGCCGTCGAAGAGCTCCGCCTCAAGGGCGGGCACTCCGGCGCGCGGTCGCAGGGTGACCGTCCGCAAGGTACCAGTGACCTTCACGATCTGGCGGTCGCTGCACTCCGAGATCCGGGTGCACCCCGAGGCATGCGAGTCCTCCGCCAGCTCCTCGCACTCCAGGTCCTCCTGGGAGCTGGAGAGCCGGTCGAGCATCCGCCGGAAGCGCCCGGACGGCCGCTCGGCCTTCCCGGCCTTCTCGAATCGAGGAACAGCACTCATAACCGAAGCGTACCGGTCCCCGGGGGTCCGGGAGGATGACCGCCGTCTCACTCGGACGGGTTACGGGGAGAGCCGGCCGGCGCGCGTCAGGCGCGCTCGAAGCGGTAGCCCATCCCCGGTTCGGTGACGAAGTGCCGGGGGTGCGAGGGGTCGGCCTCCAGCTTGCGCCGCAGCTGGGCCATGTAGACCCGCAGATAGTTGGTCTCGGTGCCGTACGACGGCCCCCAGACCTCCTGGAGCAGCTGCTTCTGGCTGACCAGCCGGCCGCTGTTGCGGACCAGGACCTCCAGCAGGTGCCACTCGGTGGGGGTGAGCCTCACGTCCCGTCCCTCGCGCTGGACCTTCTTGGCGGCCAGGTCGACGGTGAAGCCCGTGGTCTCGACGATCACGACCTGGTCGCCGCCGTCCTGGCCGACTGGTTCGGCGCGGCGCACCGAGGCGCGCAGCCGGGCCAGCAGCTCGTCCATGCCGAACGGCTTGGTGACGTAGTCGTCGGCGCCCGCGTCCAGCGCCTCGACCTTCTCGTCGGAGGTGTGGCGGGCCGAGAGCACCAGGATCGGCACCCTGGTCCAGCCGCGCAGCCCCCTGATCACCTCGACGCCGTCCATGTCGGGCAGCCCGAGGTCCAGGACGACGACGTCGGGGTGGCGGGCGGCGGCGAGCTGGAGGGCGGTCGCCCCGTCGGGCGCGGCGTCCACCTCGTACTTGCGCGCCTTCAGGTTGATCACGAGGGCGCGTACGATCTGCGGCTCGTCGTCGACCACAAGCACCCGGGTCATCGCGGTCCTGCCTTTCTGCTGTACATCGGGTCCGCGGAGCTCTCCGCGGATCATGAGGTGACCCGCGCGGGCAGGTCGGGGCTGACCGGGACGTGCCCCGATGCCGCCCTGAGGGTCAGGACCATGGTGAGGCCGCCGCCCGGGGTGTCCTCGGCGTCCAGCGTGCCACCCATGGATTCCACGAAGCCGCGGGCCACCGCGAGGCCCAGGCCGACCCCGGCGCCGCGCGGGGCGTCACCGTAGCGCTGGAAGGGTTCGAAGATGCGTTCCTTGCCGTCGTCGGGGACACCGCGGCCGCGGTCGGCCACCCGTAGCTCGACGCGGGCGCCGAGCGCGCTGGCGG
The DNA here is from genome assembly GCF_055587045.1 of Streptomyces sp. NPDC048671. Taxonomy (NCBI): domain Bacteria; kingdom Bacillati; phylum Actinomycetota; class Actinomycetes; order Kitasatosporales; family Streptomycetaceae; genus Streptomyces; species Streptomyces sp. NPDC048671. Next base: position 168,654 of record NZ_JBVJHB010000012.1, read on the forward strand.
CCACCGTGACGCGGTCGCCGTCGGGGCTGTACTTGACCGCGTTCTCGACGATGTTGGCGACGGCCCGCTCCAGCAGTCCGGGGTCGACGGCGACCATCGGCAGCGTCTCGGGGATGTCCAGGTCGACGCTGTCCTCGGGCACGCCGCCCAGGGCCATGGGCACGACCTCGTCGAGGTCTATCTCGCGGATCAGCGGGGTGACGGTGCCGGTCTGGAGCCGGGACATGTCGAGGAGGTTGCCCACCAGGTGGTCGAGGCGGTCCGCGCCGTTCTCGATGCCTTCCAGGAGTTCGGCCTCGTCGTCGTCGGACCAGGCGACGTCGTCGGAGCGCAGGGAACTGACCGCGGCCTTGATGGCGGCGAGCGGGGTCCGCAGGTCGTGGCTGACGGCGGCCAGCAGCGCGGTCCTGATCCGGTTGCCCTCGGCGAGCCGGCGGGCGTCCTCCGCCTCGCCGACGAGGCGCTGGCGGTCCAGTACGACGGCGGCCTGGGCGGCGAACGCGCCGAGCACCCGGCGGTCCTCGGCGGGCAGCACCCGGCCGGAGAGCGCGAGTGCCATGTGGTCGCCGACGGGCATGTCCACATCGGCGTCCTCGGGGCGGGCGACGGGTCCGGGGCCGACGCTCCCGGCGCACGTCCACGGGTCGACGTCGCTCTGCCGCTCCAGCAGCGCGACGGACTCCATGCCGAAGGTCTCGCGGACCCGGTCGAGCAGCGCGGCCAGGGTGGTCTCGCCGCGCAGCACGCTGCCGGCCAGGAAGGACAGGATCTCGGACTCGGCGCGCAGTCTGGCGGCCTGGTGGGTGCGGCGGGCCGCCAGGTCGACGACGGAGGCGACCGAGACCGCCACCGCGAAGAAGATCACGATGGCGACGAAGTTCTCGGGGTCCTGGACGGTCAGGGTGTGGGTGGGCGGGGTGAACCAGTAGTTCAGCAGCAGCGAGCCCGCCGCGGCCGAGGCGAGGGCGGGCCGCAGCCCGCCGAGCAGTGCGGCGGCGACGGTCATGAAGAGGAACAGCAGGACGTCGTTGGCGAGCCCCGGACCGTTCTCCAGGCCCTTGAGGAGCAGCGAGAGCAGGACCGGGCCGCCCACGCCGACGATCCAGCCCCAGATGATGCGGGCCCGGCCGAGCCGGGCGCCGCGGGCGATGGGCAGGCCCCTGCCCTTGGCGACCTCGTCGTGGGTGACGATGTGGACGTCGAGGTCGGTGCCGGACTCACGGGCGACGGTGGCGCCGACGCCGGGGCCGTAGATGTACTGCCAGGCCTTGCGGCGGCTGGAGCCGAGGACGATCTGGGTGGCGTTGACACCGCGGGCGAATTCGAGGAGCGCCGAGGGTATGTCGTCACCGATGACGTGGTGGAAGGTGCCGCCGAGGTCCTCGACGAGGGTGCGCTGGACGGTGAGTTCCTTGGGCGAGGCCGAGGTCAGTCCGTCGCTGCGGGCGATGTAGACGGCGAGGATCTCGCTGCCGGAGCCCTTGGCCGCCATCCGGGAGGCGCGGCGGATGAGGGTGCGGCCCTCGGGGCCGCCGGTGAGTCCGACGACTATGCGTTCGCGGGCCTGCCAGGTGGTGCGGATGTTGTGCTCGCCGCGGTACTGCTGGAGGTATTCGTCGACCCGGTCGGCCACCCAGAGGAGGGCCAGCTCGCGCAGGGCGGTGAGGTTGCCGGGGCGGAAGTAGTTGGAGAGCGAGGCGTCGATCCGGTCCGGTTTGTAGATGTTGCCGTGGGCCATCCGCCGGCGCAGCGCCTGGGGCGACATGTCGACAAGTTCGAGCTGGTCGGCGCGGCGGACCACCTCGTCGGGCACGGTCTCGCGCTGGCGTACGCCGGTTATCGACTCGACGACGTCGCCGAGGGACTCCAGGTGCTGGATGTTGACGGTGGAGACCACGTCGATGCCGGCCTGGAGGAGCTCCTCGACGTCCTGCCAGCGCTTGGCGTTGCGGGAGCCGGGCACGTTGGTGTGCGCCAGTTCGTCCACCAGGGCGACGGCCGGGGCGCGCTCCAGGACGGCGTCGACGTCCATCTCGGTGAAGACGGCGGAGCGGTACTCGATCTCGCGGCGCCGGGTCTGTTCGAGGCCGTGCAGCATGACCTCGGTGCGCGGGCGGTCGTGGTGCTCGACGAAGCCGACGACGCAGTCGGTGCCCCGCTCCACGCGGCGGTGCGCCTCGGCGAGCATGGCGTACGTCTTGCCGACGCCGGGTGCCGCACCGAGGTAGATCCGAAGTTTGCCGCGCGCCATGGCCCCATTGTCTTCCCGAAACCGGCTGCGGCCGATGCGGCAGCCACTGTCGAAGCTACCCCGTGAATTTCCGGCATATCGGGCGGGGGGTGCTGGAGCGGAGCGTATTGACGTAATTCTGATGCCTGGGCCGGGCCTCCCCGGCCCGGAAATACGCCCGGCCGGCTCGGCTACACGTGCTCGACGATGTGCCCGTCACTGAGTTCGAGGACCCGGTCGGCGAGGCCGAGCAGCTGGGCGTCGTGGGTGGCGACGAGCGCGGTGACGCCCTCGCTGTGCACGACCGCGCGCATCAGTTCCATCACCGCGAGGCCGGTCTCCGCGTCGAGCTGCCCGGTCGGCTCGTCGGCGATCAGCAGGGCGGGCCGGTTGGCGAGCGCGCGGGCGATCGCCACCCGCTGCTGCTGGCCGCCGGAGAGCTCGCCGGGGCGCTGGGCCGCGTGGTCGGCGAGGCCGACCATGGAGAGCAGCAGGGACACCCGCTCCTCGCGCTCGCGGGGGTCTGCCTTGCGCAGCCGCATGGGTACGCCGACGTTCTCCGCCGCGGTCAGGATCGGGATCAGGCCGAAGGACTGGAAGATGAAGCCGATCCGGTCGCGGCGCAGTTCCAGCAGTCCGTTCTCGCCGAGCGTGGAGAGGTCGGTGCCGTCCACGGTGATCCGGCCGCTGTCGGGGCTGTCGAGTCCCCCGACGAGGTTCAGCAGGGTGGTCTTGCCGGAGCCGGAGCGCCCCTTGAGCGCGACGAGCTCGCCGCGGGGTACCTCGAAGGACACCCCGCGCAGCGCGTGCACGGCCGCGGCGCCGGAGCCGTAGGAGCGGTGCAGGTCCTCGATCCGGACCATGGGCCTCTCGGCGACGGTGGTGCCGCTCTCCTTGCCGGTGCCCGCCGCGGTGGTGCTGTCGGTCATGTCGCTCCCCGTACGTCCTCGGTCCCGTCGGCCGCCAGTATGTCCATGAGGCCCGGGAACGGGCAATGCCCGGGGCCGGCCGCGGCGGCCGGTCCCGGGTATCGCGTGCGGTCAGCGTCCCGCGGTATCGCTCACGAGCTGTCGCAGCGCGACGTTCAGCCGGAGGACGTTGACCCGCGGCTCACCCGCGAATCCGAGGATCCGGCCGTCGGTGTGCCGCTCCACCAGCTCCGCCACCTGCCCCGCGTCCAGCTGGTTGCGCTCGGCGACCCGGCGGACCTGGAGCTGTGCGTACGCCGGGGAGATGTCCGGGTCGAGCCCTGAGCCGGAGGAGGTGACGGCGTCGGCCGGCACCTGCGCGGGGCGCACGGGGTGGCCGGGGACGGAGTTGTCCCTCACCACCGCGGCCTTGGCGGCCGTGACCCAGTCGATCAGCTCCTTGCTGTCGCCGGAGCGGTTGGTCGCGCCGGAGACGAGGAGCGAGTACTGGGTGTTGACGCTGTTGGTGCCGAGGCCGTTGGACGGGCGCGGCTGGAACCACTTGAGATCGGGGTCGGGGGTCTCCTGGCCCTTCTTCAGCGGCAGGTCGTAGCGCTGGCCGATGAGTTCGGAGCCGACGACCTCGCCCTGGGAGCTGATCTCGGAGCCGTTGGCCCGGCCGGGCATGAGGCCCTGGGCGATCCCGGTGACGGCGAGCGGGTAGAGGACGCCGCAGACCACGGTGAGGACGAGCAGGGCTCGGAGTCCGGCCCACAGGAGCCGGGCGGAGTTTCCTACGGAGTTGTTCATGGCAGGTCAGCCGATTCCGGGGATGAGGGAGATGATCAGGTCGATGATCTTGATGCCGATGAACGGGGCGATCAGGCCGCCCAGTCCGTAGATCCCGAGGTTGCGCCGGAGCATCGAATCGGCGCCCGCGGGCCGGTAGCGCACGCCCTTCAGCGCGAGCGGCACCAGCGCGACGATGATCAGCGCGTTGAAGATCACGGCGGACAGGATCGCGGACCGGGGGGAGGACAGGTCCATGATGTTGAGCTTGTCCAGGCCCGGATAGACCACGGCGAACATCGCGGGGATGATCGCGAAGTACTTCGCGACGTCGTTGGCGATGGAGAACGTCGTCAGTGCGCCGCGGGTGATCAGCAGCTGTTTGCCGATCTCGACGATCTCGATCAGCTTGGTCGGGTCGGAGTCCAGGTCCACCATGTTCCCGGCCTCCTTGGCGGCCGAGGTTCCGGTGTTCATGGCCACGCCGACGTCAGCCTGGGCCAGCGCCGGGGCGTCGTTCGTCCCGTCGCCGGTCATCGCGACGAGCTTGCCGCCGGCCTGCTCCCGCTTGATGAGGGCCATCTTGTCCTCGGGCGTGGCCTCGGCGAGGAAGTCGTCGACCCCCGCCTCCTCGGCGATGGCCTTCGCGGTCAGCGGGTTGTCACCGGTGATCATGACCGTACGGATGCCCATCCGGCGCAGTTCACCGAACCGCTCGCGCATGCCCTCCTTGACGACGTCCTTGAGGTGGATGACACCCAGGACCCGGGCGCCGTCCCCGTCGTCGACCGCGACCGGCAGCGGCGTACCGCCCTCGCGGGAGATCCGGTCGGTGAGCGTGGCGACGTCGGGGTGGACCGTGCCGCCGCGCTCCCGGACCCACGCGACGACCGAACCGGTGGCTCCCTTGCGGATCCGGCGTCCGCCGACGTCCACCCCGGACATCCGGGTCTGGGCGGTGAAGCCCACCCACCGCGCGGTGGCCAGTTCCCCCTGGTGCCGCTCGCGGAGCCCGTACGCCTCCTTCGCCAGGACGACGACGGACCGGCCCTCGGGCGTCTCGTCGGCGAGCGAGGAGAGCTGGGCGGCGTCCGCCAGCTCGGCCTCCGTCACGCCCGCGACCGGGAGGAGCGCCGCGGCCTGCCGGTTGCCGAGGGTGATCGTGCCGGTCTTGTCCAGCAGCAGGGTCGACACATCGCCCGCCGCCTCGACGGCGCGACCCGACATGGCGAGCACGTTGCGCTGCACCAGCCGGTCCATGCCGGCGATGCCGATCGCGGACAGCAGGGCGCCGATGGTGGTCGGGATCAGACAGACCAGCAGCGCGGCCAGCACGATCATGGACTGCTCGCTGCCCGCGTATACGGCGAACGGCTGGAGGGTGACCACGGCCAGCAGGAACACGACGGTCAGCGAGGCGAGCAGGATGTTCAGCGCGATCTCGTTGGGCGTCTTCTGCCGGGCCGCGCCCTCGACGAGAGCGATCATCCGGTCGATGAAGGTCTCGCCGGGCTTGGTGGTGATCTTGATGACGATGCGGTCGGAGAGCACCTTCGTGCCACCGGTCACGGCGCTGCGGTCGCCGCCGGACTCCCGGATGACCGGCGCCGACTCGCCGGTGATCGCGGATTCGTCGACGCTCGCCACCCCCTCGACGACGTCCCCGTCGCCCGGAATGATGTCGTCGGCCTCGCAGACCACCAGATCGCCGACGCGCAGTTCGGTGCCCGGAACCCGCTCCTCGTTCCTGCCGATGACCCGGCGGGCGACGGTGTCCGTCTTGGCCCGGCGCAGGGTGTCGGCCTGGGCCTTGCCGCGGCCCTCGGCGACCGCCTCCGCCAGGTTGGCGAAGACGGTGGTCAGCCAGAGCCAGACCGTGATCGCCCAGCCGAACCAGTCCCCCGGGTCCAGGGCCGCCAGCACGGTGGTGAGCACCGAGCCGGTCAGCACCACGAACATCACCGGGGACTTGACCATCAGCCGGGGATCGAGTTTGCGTACCGCGTCGGGGAACGCGGCGATCAGCATCCCGGGGTCGAACAGACCCGCTCCGACACGTCCTTCGGGGCCCTGCCCGGACGGGGTGTCCCGGTGCTGTGCGCGGGCAGGTGTGACTGTGGACATCGCGTCCTCTTGCTTCGTACGGAGGGTCATGACGCCAGCCCCTCGGCCAGCGGCCCCAGAGCCAGAGCCGGGAAGTAGGTCAGACCGGCGATGATCATGACGGTGGCGACCAGCAGTCCGCTGAAGAGCGGTTTGTGCGTGCCGAGGGTGCCGGCGGTCACCGGTACGGGCCGCTGCCCGGCGAACGAGCCCGCCAGGGCGAGGACGAACACCATGGGCAGGAACCGGCCCAGCAGCATCGCCAGCCCGATCGTGGTGTTGAACCACTGGGTGTCCGCGGCCAGTCCGGCGAAGGCCGAACCGTTGTTGTTGGCGCCGGAGGTGTAGGCGTAGAGGATCTCGGAGAAGCCGTGCGCCCCGGAGTTGGTCATCGAGTTGCCCGGAGTGGGCAGGGCCATCGCGACGCCGGTGAAGCAGAGCACCAGCGCCGGGGTGATCAGGATGTAGCAGGCCGCGAGCTTGATCTCGCGGGTGCCGATCTTCTTGCCGAGGTACTCGGGCGTGCGGCCGACCATCAGTCCGGCGATGAACACCGCGATGACCGCCATGATCAGCATCCCGTAGAGACCGGAGCCGGTGCCGCCGGGCGCGATCTCGCCGAGCTGCATGCCGAGCATCGTGATGCCGCCGCCGAAGCCGGTGAACGAGGAGTGAAAGGAGTTCACCGCGCCGGTCGAGGTGAGCGTGGTGGCCACGGCGAAGAGGGACGAGCCGCCCACGCCGAAACGATTCTCCTTGCCCTCCATGGCCCCGCCCGCGATATCGAACGCGGGCCCGTGGTGGGCGAATTCGGTCCACATCATCAGCGCGGTGAAGCCGAGCCAGATGACGCCCATGGCGGCGAGGATCGCGTAGCCCTGCCTGAGCGAGCCGACCATCCGGCCGAAGGTGCGGGTCAGCGCGAACGGGATGACGAGGATCAGGAAGATCTCGAAGAGGTTGGAGAGCCCGTTGGGATTCTCGAAGGGGTGGGCCGCGTTGGCGTTGAAGTACCCGCCGCCGTTGGTGCCCAGCTCCTTGATGACCTCCTGGGAGGCGACCGCGCCGCCGTTCCACTGCTGCGAACCGCCCAGGAACTGGCCGACGGAGTGGATGCCGGAGAAGTTCTGGACCGCCCCGCAGGCGACCAGCACGAGCGCGCCGATCACCGAGATCGGAAGGAGGATCCGTACCGTGCCGCGCACCAGGTCGGTCCAGAAGTTGCCGAGTTCACCGGTACGGGTGGCGGCGAGGCCCCGTACCAGCGCCACCGCGACGGCGATGCCGACGGCGGACGAGACGAAGTTCTGCACCGCGAGACCGCCGGTCTGCACGACATGGCCCATGGCCTGTTCGCCGGAGTACGACTGCCAGTTGGTGTTGGCGACGAACGACGCCGCCGTGTTGAACGCCTGGTCGGGGTCGATCGAGACGAAGCCGAGGGAGCCGGGCAGCGAGCCCTGGAGCCGCTGCAGCAGATACAGGAAGAGGAGGCTCACGGCGGAGAAGGCCAGGACACCGCGGAGATAGGCGGGCCAGCGCATCTGCGTGTTCGGATCGGCGCCGATGGCCCGGTATATCCACTTCTCGGCCCGCAGGTGCCGGGGCGAGGTGTAGACACGGGCCATGTGGTCGCCGAGCGGGCGGTACGCCAGACCCAGCGCCACGACGAGCGCGAGCAGCTGGAGCACACCTGCGAGGACAGGGCTCATTTCGGGCTCAGAACCTCTCCGGGTACAGAAGGGCGAGGACGAGATAGCCCAGCAGGGCGACGGCCACGACGAGGCCCACCACGTTTTCGGCGGTCACAGCTTCGTCACCCCCTTGGCGATGAGTGCCACCAGCGCGAAGACCGCGATCGTGGTGGCGACGAAGGCCATATCGGCCATCGGGTGCTCCTGGATGAGGTGCGGATTTCTCGGACCTCATGAGCAAACCCGCCGCAGACACCGCTTTGACCTGCGTTGATGGCTTCCATACGGAGATGGGCCGGCCCTTGACGGCGCCCGTACGTGCCCGATACGCGCCCCATACGGGCGGCTGTCCTCACGGGCCGGGGTGACGGCCCCGGCGGACACGGAAAAGCCGGTGGGCCGCACCCCCGCGAAAGGGGTACGGCCCACCGGCCGGTGCTTACGGGTGCGGGGTCAGCGCACCTCGGTGATCTCGGGGCCCCGCTGGAGCTGGCCCATGCCACCGGAGAACTTCGAGCCCTCCTGCTCCTCCTGCTGAACGCCCTCGGGCACCATCTGGGCGTCGTCGGGGAGCTTGAGGACGATCGGGTCGCGCGGGGCCATCGGGCCGTCACCACGGACCACCACGGTGTCCCGGAAGACCGTCTCAAGCAGACCGGCGGCCTCCGGCTGCACGGCACCCTGGCCGGAGATCACACCGCGCAGGAACCAGCGCGGGCCGTCGATGCCGACGAAGCGGACCAGCTGCACGCCGTTCGCCCCGTCGGGAAGCTGTACGGGGACCTGCGCGCGCAGCTCCCAGCCCAGCGGGCCCTCAACCTCGTCGATGATCCCGCCCTGCTGGGTGATGCCGGAGGCGATCTCGTCGCGGACCTCGCCCCAGATGCCCTCCTTCTTGGGGGCGGCGAAGGCCTGCAGCTGGATCGCGCTGTCGCGCAGCACGACGGTGGCGGCGACGATCGCGTCACCGGCGACCTCGACACGCAGCTCCATGCCCTCGACACCGGGTACGAAGATGCCGCCCAGGTCGACCCGGCCCTCGCCGGGCTGGGACACCTCTTCGATGTCCCACGGCCCGTCCGGTCGCGGCGCCGGCGGAAGGTTCGTCCGACGCGATCCGCCCTTGGCGGCATCGGCGTCATCGAGCTCGTCGACGACCTGCTCGGCCTCGCGCGCTTCGTCCGCCGTGTCCTCGGCGGAACCACTGTTCTTGCGACGTCCGAACACGTCACTGTCCTTCCCGGTCGGATTCGACCGAAGCGTAGCTGTTCCCGCCCTGGGGAACCCCGCCCCGGACGCCATCAACATCAACGGCGGCATGACCGCCGGTGGACCCGAAGCCCCCTTCGGCCCGCGCCGAACCGGGAAGCTCCGACACTTCGTGGAAGCGCACCTTCTCGACCTGCTGCACGACCAGTTGGGCAATCCGGTCGAACCGCTCGAACCGCACGGACTCGCGCGGGTCGAGATTGATGACGATCACCTTGATCTCTCCACGGTACCCGGCATCAACCGTCCCCGGGGCATTCACCAGTGCGACTCCACAGCGCGCGGCGATGCCTGATCGGGGATGCACGAACGCGGCGTACCCGTCGGGCAGTGCGATCGAAACCCCCGTGGGCAGCACGGCCCGCTCGCCCGGTGCCAGCTCCGCGGCCTCGGTGGTCACCAGATCGGCCCCGGCGTCGCCGGGGTGCCCGTACGCCGGGATCGGCACGTCGGGGTCGGTCCTGCGGATCAGTACGTCCACGGGATGGCGCATCAGGGGTTCACCTCGAAGGCGCGGGCGCGCTTGGCCTGGTCGGGGTCGGCCATCGCCGCGCGGATCTCGGCCGGGCGGCCGTTCTCGATGAAGTGGTCGACCTTGACCTCGATGAAGAGGGCCTCGGCCCGGACCGCCACGGGCCCGTCCGGGCCGCCGATCCGGCCGGTGGCCCTGGAGTAGATCTTCCGGCCGTGCACGGCGGTGATCTCGGCGTCGAGGAACAGCACCGTGTCGACCGGCACGGGGCGGACGAAGTCGGTCTCCAGCCGTCCGGTCACCGCGATCACCCGCAGCAGCCAGTTCAGCGAGCCGAGCGTCTCGTCGAGCGCGGTGGCCAGTACCCCGCCGTGCGCCAGGCCAGGGGCGCCCTGGTGGGCGGCCTGCACGGTGAACTCGGCGGTGACCGCGACACCCTCGCCGGCCCGCGCCTGGAGGTGCAGCCCGTGCGGCTGTCCCCCGCCGCAGCCGAAACAGTGTTCGTAGTGCGCGCCGAGGAGTTCGCCGGGGGGCGGCGCGTCAGGGTGCCGGACCGGTTTCACCGCGTCGGCCGGGGGCTTCAGAGCCGCAGATGTTCCACTCACAGCCGCAGACCTTACCCGCGCGGGTACCCGCAGGTCGCGCCGTGCCAAGCTTGGGCGCATGCAGCCTTCCGCCCCGCCATTCGACGAACGCCTCACCGCACCCCGTTCATGGTGGGTGATCTGCTTCCTCTTCGGTATCGCGTGCGCGCTGATGCTGCTGCCACTGGGCACCCTGCCGCTGCTCGCCGGCCTGGTGGGCGGGACGGCCGCGTCGGCGGTGGTGGTGAGCTCGTACGGCTCCGCCCGGATCCGGGTGGTGGGTGACGCCCTCGTGGCGGGTGACGCGCGGATCCCGGTCTCGGCGCTCGGTGAGGCCGAGGTGCTGGAGGCCGAGGAGGCGCGCGCCTGGCGCTCGTACAAGGCGGACACCCGGGCCTTCATGCTGCTGCGCAGCTATATCCCGACGGCGGTGCGGGTGAAGGTCACCGATCCGAAGGACCCGACTCCGTACGTCTATCTGTCGACGCGCGAGCCGAAGGCCCTGGTGGCGGCGCTGAAGGCGGCGGTGCGGGCCTAGAACCCGCTCCCGGCTCCCAGGAGCCCGGGGTCTTGCGCGGGGCGCGTGAACGGCCGCGTGTGAACGGCTCTAGCCCTTCGGGGGCTGGTCCTCCGGGGGCTGGTCCTCCGGGTGGCCGGGAAAGGCTTCGTACGGGAGCGCGGGCCGTTCCAGCGGCGGCAGCTCCGGCAGCCGGTCCCAGGGGATCTGCCGCTTCCGCAGATCCTTTCTGACCCGTTCTGCAAGTCTTCTGGTCTCGCGGCGGTTCATCATCGCGCCGACCGTGGCGCCGATCATGAACGGAATCAGGTTCGGCAGGTCGCGCACGGTGCGCTTCATGATCTGCTGGCGCAGCTCGCGCTTCATCTGGCCGCCGAGCGCCGCATTGACCGTCACAGGGCGCATGACGTCGATGCCTCGCTCCTCGGTCCAGGAGGTGAGGTAGGCGGTGGAGCGCTGGCCGATGCCGCCGGGCGGACGGAGTCCGTACACCTCGTGCAGCTCGGCGACGAGCTTCATCTCGATCGCGGCCACACCGGTGATCTCCGCGGCCAGCTCGGCGAGCATGGCGGGTGGTACGGGCATCATGGCCGCCGCGCCGATTCCGGCGCCGACGGTGGCGGTGGCCTTGGCTGCGCCCGCGATGAGCCGGTCGGCCAGTTCCTCGGGCCCGAGGTCCGGGAACTGCCCCCGCAGGGTGGCGAGATCGCGCACAGGGACGCGGGGAGCGATATCAATGATCAGGTCGGCGATATGACCGATCGCCGCCCTGGCGCTCTCCCCGCCCTTGCGTACGCCCCGTTTCACTGAATTCAGACGGCCTGCCCCGGTCACGGGCTCCGTCCTGTCGACCTGTTCGGCCCTGTCGGCCGTGTCGACTTCTGCAGCTGCTCCGGCTGCTTCGAGCGAGGCCGGCCGGCCTCGCTCATCCTGTCCGCCCGGCGAGGGTGGCAGGGCGGACGGCTCGGCAGGCGCTGCTACGCCTTCTGCCGGGCCTGTACCGCCCTGATGCGCCTCCGACGCCTTACTGCTACGCCGGGGGCGCCGCTTCCGGAACGGTGTGTCCCCTGCCACGGCCGACCGGACCTCAGTCGCAGTCGCGGCAGATCGGCTGGCCGTTCTTCTCGCGGGCCAGCTGACTGCGGTGGTGCACGAGGAAGCAGCTCATGCACGTGAATTCGTCGGCCTGCTTCGGCAGGACCCTTACGGCCAGCTCTTCGTTGGACAGGTCTGCGCCGGGCAGCTCCAGTCCTTCTGCCGCGTCGAACTCGTCGACATCGACGGCCGAGGCCGTCTTGTCGCTCCGACGAGCCTTGAGCTCTTCAAGGCTGTCCTGATCGACGTCGTCGTCGGTCTTTCGTGGGGTGTCGTAATCCGTTGCCATGTCGCTCTCCCCCTCTGGGTGTCTGCGGTGTCTCAGCGCACGTAACGCGTGAGAGGCCGGACTTGTGCCCGACCCGAGGCGGAGATTTTGCCTCACATCAAGGTCTGTTACTCAATCGACACCCAAAAGGACCGCTCGAGAGTGATCGGCTTGGGTGGCGATGGGGACCGTACACGGTCCTGGCGGCGCCCTTTACAGGCACCACCCCGTGTACTTCCCGTGATAATGGCCCCCGAAAACCCCGACTTTTACCGGATTTCCGATGGGGGCCCTGGTCACGGAGCGTGGACGGCCGGAAATTCGCTCCTGTGATCGATCACACATGGACTCTCTGGGGTCGGGTCCTGAAAATTCCGCTCAAAGCGAACAAAATAATCTGGGTGCGAATCGCTTCGTCCGGCCTGTCAGACAGGCAGTGAGACGCGCATCACAAGACCACCGCCCTCGCGGGGCTCCGCGATGATACGGCCTCCGTGAGCGCGCGCGACGGACCGCGCGATCGACAGGCCGAGCCCCACCCCCTTGTCGCTGCCTGTCCGCTCCGTACGCAGCCGTCTGAAGGGCTCGAAGAGGTTGTCGATCTCGTAGGCGGGCACCACTGGACCCGTGTTCGAGACGACGAGCAGGGCCTGGCCCGGCAGGAGCTCGGTGGTGACCTCGACCCAGCCGTTGTCCGGGACGTTGTAGCGCACCGCGTTCTGTACGAGGTTCAGCGCGATCCGCTCCAGCAGCACGCCGTTGCCCTGGACCACGGCGGGGGCCGGCTCGGCGCGCAACTCCACGCCCTTGGCCTCGGCCTCGGCCCGTGTCTGGTCGAGGGCGCGCGAGGCGACCTCGGCGAGGTCGACGGGTTTGCGCTCGACGATCTGGTTGTCACTGCGGGCGAGCAGCAGCAGGCCCTCCACCAGCTGCTCACTGCGCTCGTTGGTGGCCAGCAGCGTCTTGCCGAGCTGCTTGAGCTCCGGGGGTGCCTGCGGGTCGGAGAGGTGGACCTCCAGCAGCGTGCGGTTGATCGCCAGGGGCGTGCGCAGCTCGTGCGACGCGTTCCCGACGAACCGCTGCTGTGCGGTGAAGGCCCGCTCCAGCCGGTCCAGCATGTCGTCGAAGGTGTCGGCGAGCTCCTTGAACTCGTCGTCCGGACCGTCCAGCTCGATGCGCCTGGACAGATCCGTGCCGGCCACCCGGCGGGCGATGCGGGTGATCCGGCCCAGCGGCGAGAGCACCCGTCCCGCCATCGCGTAACCGAAGGCGAAGGCGATGATGCTCAGGCCCACGAGGGCCAGCAGGGACCGGTTGAGGAGTGTGTCGAGCGCCTGTTGACGCTGGTGGTTGACGCAGGAGTTCATCGCCGCGTTGACGGAGTTCGGTGAGCTCCCCTCCCCCAGCAGGTTGCAGACGTTGCTGGACACATGGCCGTCGACGATCTTGAACGGCAGCTCACTGCCCACGTGCAGGGCCTGAGCGGCCAGCATGTAGATGATCGACAGCAGCAGGATGCCGGCGATCAGGAACATGCCGCCGTACAGCAGGGTGAGGCGTATCCGGATCGTCGGGCGCAGCCAGGGGTACGGGGGCTCCTGCTGTTTGGGCTCCCAGGTGGGTTTGGGGGGCGCCGTCGCGGGCGGCGGGACAGTGGGCACCGGCGTCAGATCCGGTAGCCGGAGCCGGGCACGGTGACGATGACCGGCGGCTCACCGAGCTTGCGCCGCAGGGTCATGACGGTCACCCGGACGACGTTGGTGAACGGGTCGGTGTTCTCGTCCCAGGCCTTCTCCAGGAGCTGCTCGGCCGAGACCACGGCGCCCTCGCTGCGCATCAGGACCTCCAGTACCGCGAACTCCTTGGGCGCGAGCTGGACCTCCTGCTCGCCCCGGAAGACCTCCCGGCGGTTCGGGTCGAGCTTGATCCCGGCGCGCTCCAGGACCGGCGGCAGGGCGACGGTCGTACGGCGCCCGAGGGCCCGGACCCGCGCGGTCAGCTCACTGAAGGCGAAGGGTTTGGGCAGATAGTCGTCGGCGCCGAGCTCCAGTCCCTCCACCCGGTCGCTGACGTCTCCGGAGGCGGTGAGCATGAGCACCCGGGTCGGCATGCCCAGCTCGACGATCCTGCGGCAGACGTCGTCGCCGTGCACCAGGGGGAGGTCCCGGTCCAGCACCACGACGTCGTAGTCGTTGACCTCGATGCGCTCCAGTGCCGCTGCACCGTCGTACACGACATCGACGGCCATGGCCTCCCGGCGCAATCCGGTGGCCACCGCATCGGCGAGCAGCTGCTCGTCCTCCACGACGAGTACGCGCACGGCGCTTCCTTCCTTAGAACTTCCACAACAGAGCTGCACAACGTCCAGAACGGACCGGCGGAATGTCCGGATCAGGCCGGTGGCCCAGGATCCGGGCCGTGTCCGGACACGGTCTGTGCGCCTCCATCCTGCCCGTAACGCGTATAAACCGGCGGTAAGACGGCGCGGCCCGACCTGCGGCTTCCCGGAATGCGGTGGTTTTCCGGGCCAGTTGAGGTTTCTCCGCGGGCCGGGCTGGGGAGGACGAATTCACACCCGCGATCACGTCTCGTATGTGGCGTGCCACTGGCCCCCTCCGTTCCCCCGGAGGATGCGTGATCACCCGCCCTACCGCCTCGGCGGAGGGAAACCCGGGCACACCCCCGTGCCACCGACCCACGATGAGGGGGCGCCTCATGGACGCTTTCACCGCAGGTCTGCTGCAACGCATCAAGACCACCGAGTCCGACCTCACGAAGGCCCGCGAGACGGGCGACGACTTCCTTGCGGACGTCGAGCAGAGCGAGCTGGAGGATCTGCACCGCCTCGCGGCCGAGCACGGAGTCCACATCGGCGCCACAAGCGTCTGAGCCGTCATGAGAAGGCCCCGCGGTGCCGTACCGGCACGTGCGGGGCCTTCTCCGTCGCGGTGCCGCCCACGGCCCGCACAGCGGCTCAGTCGTGCCAGGCGCCCAGTTCCTCCAGCAGGGAGCTCAGCGGCTCGAAGACGCCCGGTGACGCGGCGACCGTCAGGTCTCCGTCGGCCGGCGTCCCCGGCCGCCCGCCGGTGAGCGCGCCGGCCTCCCGTGCGATGAGGTCACCGGCCGCCAGGTCCCAAGGGTGGAGGCCGCGCTCGTAGTAGCCGTCGAGGCGGCCCGCGGCGACGTCGCAGAGGTCGATGGCGGCGGAGCCGCCCCGCCGGATGTCCCGCAGCCGCGGGATCAGCACGCGCGCCACCTCGGCCTGGTGCGCGCGGACGTCGGCGACGTAGTTGAAGCCGGTCGACACGAGCGCCTGGTCGAGCGGCGGGGCGGGGCGGCAGCGCAGGGCGGCCCCGCCGTCCCCGAAGGCACCGCCCTTCGCGTACGCACCGCCGCCGAGGACCGCGTGATACGTCTCCCGGCGCATCGGGGCCTCCACCACGCCCACGACCCGCTCGCCGTCCCGTTCGGCGGCGACGGAGACGGCCCAGGTCGGCAGCCCGTACAGGTAGTTCACGGTGCCGTCGAGCGGGTCGATCACCCAGCGGATGCCGCTGCTGCCCTCGGAGCTGGCGCCCTCCTCCCCGAGGAAGCCGTCCCGGGGGCGGCGTTCGGACAGGAAACCGGTGATCAGTTTCTCGGCGGCGATGTCCATCTCGGTGACGACGTCGACCGGGCTGGACTTGGTCGCGGCCACCCCCAGGTCGGCGGGCCGGCCGTCGCGCAGCAGCGCGCCGGCCCGGTGGGCGACGTCCAGGGCGAGGTCGAGCAGTTCGGACAGCAGGGGGTCGGTCACGGCGCTCCCAGGGGGATGAGGAGGTGCGGGTCGGGTCGGTGGGGCGTCACGCGTACGGGCTGTCGGCGCCCGCGGCGGCCGGCCTGGGGACACGGGCCGGGCAGCAGCCGGCCGGGCAGAGGTCGTGGCTCGCCCCGAGGGCCCCGAGTGCGCACCTCTCCACGTCGCGGCCCTGTTCGGCGGCGGCGCGCTCCAGCACGAGGTCGCGCACCGCCGCGGCGAACCGCGGGTCGGCGCCGACGGTCGCGGACCGGCGCACCGGCAGGCCGAGCTCGGCGGCCTTCGCGGTGGCCTCGGTGTCGAGGTCGTACAGGACCTCCATGTGGTCCGATACGAAGCCGATGGGCGCCATCACCACGGCGGGAACGCCGTCGCTGTGCAGCAGCTCCAGGTGATCGCAGATGTCGGGTTCGAGCCACGGAATGTGCGGGGCGCCGCTGCGCGACTGGTAGACGAGCTGCCAGGGGTACTCGACGCCGGTCCGCTCACGGACGGCCTCGACGATCACCCGTGCCACGTCGAGATGCTCGGCGACGTACGCACCGCCGTCGCCGTCGTGCGCCTCCGGCGGGCCGGAGACATCGGCCGCCGAGGTGGGGATGGAGTGCGTGGTGAAGGCGAGGTGCGCCCCGGCCCGCACGTCCTGGGGAAGGCCGGCCAGGGAGGCGAGGACGCCGTCCACCATCGGCTCGACGAAGCCGGGGTGGTTGAAGTAGTGCCGCAGCTTGTCGACGCGCGGCACCGACAGCCCTTCGGCCTCCAGGACGGCCAGTGACTCGGCGAGGTTCTCGCGGTACTGCCGGCAGCCGGAGTAGGAGGCGTAGGCGCTGGTCGCCAGGACGGCGATGCGACGGTGTCCGTCCCCGGCCATCTCGCGCAGGGTGTCGGTCAGGTAGGGCGCCCAGTTGCGGTTGCCCCAGTACACCGGCAGATCGAGTCCGTGCTCCGCGAAGTCCTTGCGCAGGGCGTCGAGCAGGGCCCTGTTCTGGGCATTGATCGGGCTGACGCCGCCGAACAGGAAGTAGTGCTTGCCGACCTCCTTCAGCCGCTCCTCGGGGATACCCCGGCCGCGGGTCACGTTCGCCAGGAACGGAACCACGTCGTCCGGGCCTTCGGGGCCTCCGAAGGAGAGCAGCAGCAGGGCGTCGTAGGGGGCGGGCTCGCGCAGATCGGACATGACATCGATCCTGCCACCCGCCCCCGGCGCCGCTCCAACCGACATCCGCCCCGCACGGCCGCCGGCCTCCCGCGGTCGGCGTGCAGCGCCTCACCCGTAAGCTGTGTCGGCCACGTTCACCCCTGACAGCGCGTGTGACCGCGCCGTAGCGGAGTACCTCTTGCCCAGTCCCTATCGCGCGATCTTCGCCGCCCCCGGCTCCAAGGGGTTCTCCTCGGCCGGCTTCTTCGGCCGGATGCCGCTGTCCATGATGGGCATCGGCGTGGTGACCATGGTTTCCCAGCTGACCGGCCGGTACGGGCTGGCGGGCGCGCTCTCGGCGACGCTGGCGATGGCCGCGGCGGTGGTGGGGCCGCAGATATCCAGGCTGGTCGACCGGCACGGGCAGCGCCGGGTGCTGCGCCCGGTGACCCTCGTCGCCCTGGCGGCCGTGGCCGGTCTGCTGGTCTGCGCGCAGCAGGGGCTGGCGGACTGGACGCTGTTCGTGTTCGCGGCCGGAGCCGGCTGCGTCCCCAGCGTCGGTTCGATGGTCCGGGCCCGCTGGGCGGAGATCTACCGGGGCTCGGCGCGCGAGCTGCACACCGCGTACGCGTGGGAGTCGATCGTCGACGAGGTGTGCTTCATCTTCGGCCCGATCATCTCGATCGGGCTCTCCACCGCCTGGTTCCCCGAGGCGGGCCCGCTGCTGGCCGCGGGCTTCCTGCTGGTCGGCGTCTTCTGGCTGACCGCACAGCGGGCCACCGAGCCGGTGCCGCATCCGCACGCGCGGCACACCGGCGGCTCCGCGCTGGCCTCCCGCGGCCTCCAGGTGCTCGTGGTGACCTTCGTGGCGACCGGGGCGATCTTCGGGGCGGTCGACGTGGTGACGGTGGCCTTCGCCGAGGAGCAGGGCCACAAGGCCGCGGCGAGTCTCGTGCTGGCCGTGTACGCGCTGGGGTCCTGCCTCGCCGGGGCCGTCTTCGGCCTGCTGCATCTGAAGGGCAGGCCGTCCAGCCGGTGGCTGGTGGGAGTGTGTGCGATGGCCGTGAGTATGATCCCCCTCCAACTGGCCGGGAGCCTGCCGTTCCTGGCCGTGGCGCTCTTTGTCGCGGGCCTCGCCATCGCACCGACGATGGTCACCACGATGGCTCTCGTCGAACAGCACGTACCGCGCACCAGACTGACCGAGGGCATGACCTGGACCAGCACCGGGCTCGCCGTGGGTGTGGCGCTCGGCTCCTCGGCCGCCGGCTGGGTGGTCGACGCGTCCGGGGCGAAGGCGGGGTACGCGGTGCCCGCCGTGGCGGGAGCGCTCGCGGCCGCGGTGGCGTTCCTGGGGTACCGCCGGCTCAGTGGGCCGGTTCCTACGGAAGGGCTCGGGGAAGATGACCGACACCTACGCACGGACGACGACGAGCGCGTGGCGTAACTGGGCGGGGAACGTCACCGCCCGTCCGGTACGGACCGTGTCACCCGCCTCCGTGGACGAGCTGGCCGATGAGCTGCGCAGGGCGTCCGAGGACGGCCTGAAGGTGAAGGCGGTGGGCACCGGCCACTCCTTCACCGCGGCCGCGGCCACCGACGGGCTGCTGATACGCCCCGATCTGCTCACCGGCATCCGGGAGATCGACCGTGCGGCGATGACGGTGACCGTCGAGGCCGGCACGCCGCTGAAGCGGCTCAACACCGCGCTGGCCCGCGAGGGCCTCTCGCTCACCAACATGGGCGACATCATGGATCAGACGGTCGCCGGGGCCACCTCCACCGGCACCCACGGCACCGGCCGCGACTCGGCGTCGATATCCGCGCAGATACGCGCCCTGGAGCTGGTCACGGCGGACGGCACGGTGCTGACCTGCTCGGAGACCGAGAATCCGGATGTCTTCGCCGTCGCCCGGATAGGGCTCGGCGCCCTGGGCGTCATCACGGCGATCACCTTCGCCGTGGAGCCGGTGTTCCTGCTGACCGCCCGCGAGGAGCCGATGACCTTCGACAAGGTCACGGCCGACTTCGATCAGCTGGTGACCGAGAACGAACACTTCGAGTTCTACTGGTTCCCGCACACCGGCAACTGCAACACCAAGCGCAACAACCGCAGCTCCGGCCCCGCCGCTCCGCCCGGAAAGGTCAGCGGCTGGATCGACGACGAGCTCCTCTCCAACGGGATATTCCAGGCGGCCTGCTCGCTCGGCCGGGCGGTACCCGCCACGATCCCCTCGATCGCCAAGCTCTCCAGCCGCGCCCTGTCGGCGCGCACGTACACCGACATCCCGTACAAGGTCTTCACCAGCCCGCGCCGGGTGCGGTTCGTGGAGATGGAGTACGCCCTGCCGCGCGAGGCGGCCGTGGAGGCGCTGCGCGAGGTCAGGGCGATGGTCGAGCGCTCCCCGCTGCGGATCAGCTTCCCGGTGGAGGTGCGTACCGCCCCCGCCGACGACATAGCGCTCTCCACGGCCTCGGGCCGGGAGACCGCGTACATCGCCGTCCACCTGTACCGGGGCACGCCCTACCAGGCGTACTTCACGGCGGTGGAGCGGATCATGACCGCCCATGGCGGCCGCCCCCACTGGGGCAAGGTCAACACCCGTGACTCCGGGTACCTCGCCGGGGTGTACCCGCGGTTCGGCGAGTTCACCGCGGTCCGGGACCGGCTGGACCCGGACCGCCGCTTCGCCAACGACTACCTGCGCCGGGTCCTGGGCGACTGATCACCGTGCCCGCTCACTGACCGCTGTCCGTGCCGGTCGGCGCGTTCTCCTGCGCCGGCGCGCTGCCGGTGCCCGTCGGGTCGGGGGTGGTGCCGCCGCCGTCGCCGGGGGTGGGCGGAGGCGGGGCGACCGAGCCGTCGCCCGCGGAGTCCGACGGGGTCGGGGTGGGAGTGGGCGTCGGGTCCGCCGTGGAGCTGCCGTCCCGGTCCGTCTCCGGGCTCCGGCTCCCGCCCGGAGACGGGTCGGTGCCGGGAGCCGGGCTGTCGTCCTGGCCCGGGGTCGGGCGGTCCTGGCCCGGGTCGGTGCTGCCGGACGGCGCGGGGTCGGCCGGAGCCGGTCCGCGGTCACCGCGTACGACGGAGCCCACGGTCGTTCCCTGACCGCCGCTCAGGTCGTTGCCCGAGATCAGCTCGAACGTGGTGATCCCGGCCATCGAGACGGCGAACACCACCGCGGCCCCGAGCGCCGAGCGCTTCCAGCCGCGGATCCGGGTGCCGTGCGTGGTCGCCTGCGAGAACGCGTCGTCCCCGGCCCCGGGGGCCGTCGCGAGCGGCCGGGTTCCGTCGAGCGCCTTGATCAGCTGCGTACGGTCCGGGTCGCCGTTCGTCCGGCGCAGGACGGTGGTGGCGTCCACGGTGCGCAGGACGGTGGTGGCGTCCGCGTCCTTGGGCGCGGTCGCCCCGTCCACCCGGCGCAGGACCGTCGTGGCGTCCACCGCAGGCGGCACCGCGGCCGCGTCGGCGGAGCCCTCGGCCTCCCGGAGGGCGACCCGCGTCTGCGGGGTCCCCCACGTCGCGTCGGCGTCCCCGGCGTCACGCGTCTGGCGCGTGCGCACGGTCACCTCGCGGTCCGGATGCTTCACCTGGACCGTGACCTCGCGGATCTGCTCACCCGTACGACGGAAGAAGTGCTGGAAGACCGAGCCGCCGCAGGTGGCCACGATGCTCATCACCCCGGCGCCGAGAATCGTTCCGTACACGCCCAGTTGCGAGGCCGCCACCGCCGCCGCGACCGCCGCGACCGCACTGCCCGCGACCTGGGGCAGGCTGAGATCGATCCGCCTTTCTCTGGGTTCTATGTCACTTTCCGGCTTCTGCACCATTTCCAGCCCTTGATTGACATCGCTCCCACCATGCAACAAGAAGGGACATTTGAGCGAAGCCGATAGTTCCGCTTACGGTGATTGTGTGAAGCAGGACACGCGAGGGGGACATCCCACCTCCAACCGGGTGGCTCAACTCCCGTGCCTCACGAGAACTTCGGCGCCGCGGCGGTCCACCCACACGGTCCGAATGGAGTACTGTGGCGAGCCCTGGGGCCGGACTCCCGCGTGGAAGTCCGCAACCTTCGGGAGGGGGCCGAAGGAGGCACTCGATCCGGCGGCGCCACGGCATCGCACGGGGGCCGGCTGCACGGAGTGACCTAAGGTCACTTTGTGTTGCGCAAGAGGTCACCGTGCCACACCGGCGATCAAGGGCTCACGCCCGACACGCCGGGCAACACGGCAATGTTGTGGCAGGCTGCAGCCGGGCAGGCCACACTCGACTAGCGGAAGCAGCGACGCACGTGACGTCGGCAGGCACCACCCGGGAGGTCCCCATGCCCGAACTGCGTGTCGTGGCCGTCTCCAACGACGGCACACGACTGGTGCTCAAGGCTGCAGACAGCACGGAGTACACACTTCCGATCGACGAGCGGCTGCGAGCCGCCGTGCGCAACGACCGCGCGCGGCTCGGCCAGATCGAGATCGAGGTGGAGAGCCACCTCCGGCCCCGCGACATCCAGGCCCGGATACGAGCCGGTGCCTCGGCGGAGGAAGTCGCTCAGTTCGCCGGGATTCCGGTCGACCGTGTCCGCCGCTTCGAGGGCCCCGTGCTCGCGGAGCGCGCCTTCATGGCCGAGCGCGCCCGGAAGACTCCCGTGCGCCGTCCGGGCGAGAACACCGGCCCCCAGCTCGGCGAGGCGGTGCAGGAGCGCCTCCTGCTGCGCGGCGCCGACAGAGAAACCGTCCAGTGGGACTCCTGGCGCCGCGACGACGGCACCTGGGAGGTTCTCCTGGTGTACCGGGTCGCCGGTGAGCCGCACTCGGCGAGCTGGACGTACGACGCCCCGCGCCGGCTGGTCCAGGCGGTGGACGACGAGGCGCGCTCGCTGATCGGCGAGACCGACGATGTCGCCGCGCCCGAACCCAGCTTCCCGTTCGTCCCGCGGATCGCCCGGCTGCCGCGCGACCGGCCGCTGGACCGCGCCCTGGACCGCCAGATGGAGCGCCCCGCTCCGCCTCCGGCCCCGGAGCCGGAGGAGCGCATCGGCGGGGTCACGGCGAGCGAACGCGATTCGCTCACCAGCCTCCTGGAGGCGGTACCGAGCTTCCGCGGCGACATGGTCGTGCCGGAACGCCCCGCGCCGCCCGAGCCCCCGGCGATCGAACCGGCCGGGCAGGAGCCGGAGGCCGAGGATCCGCCCGCACCGGCGGCCTCCGCGGGCGCCGGTTCCGCCTACGCGGATGTGCTGATGCCACGAGCGGTGGCCGGTCACCGCGACCGGCTGACCGGGACGACGGACCGCCAGGCCGAGGCGGACGGCGTCCGGCCGGGCCGCCGGGCCGCGGTGCCGAGCTGGGACGAGATCGTCTTCGGCACGCGCCGCAAGAAACAGGACTGACCGGGTGATCGCCGCATGACGGGGGCCCGTACGCGCTTGCGTACGGGCCCTTGTGCGCTGTCCGGACGGAACCCGTCATCCCGGTTGCGCCCGGCTGTCCCGTTAAGGGCCAGGTTCAGACCGGCTGTCCCGTTACGAGCCCGGTTCGGCCCGGCTGTCCCGTTACAGGGGGTCGGGGCCCGTGGCGACCGGACGGGACGCGTCGGCCGACCACTCGGACCAGGAGCCCGCGTAGAGAGCGGCCCGGTGTCCGGCGATCTCCAGCGCCAGCACCTCATGGGCGCCGGAGACGCCCGAGCCGCAGTAGACGCCGACGCCCGCGGTGTCCCCGTCCGCACCCAGCCCGGCGAAGCGGGCGGCCAGCGCGCCGGCGGGCAGGAAACGCCCGTCCGCGCCGACGTTCTCCCCCGTGGGGGCCGAGACCGCGCCGGGGATATGCCCGCCCACCGGGTCGATCGGCTCCACATCGCCCCGGTAGCGCTCGGCGGCCCGTGCGTCGAGCAGCAGGCCCGAGCGCGCCAGGGCCGCCGCGCCGTCCGCGTCCAGCAGGGGCAGCGCTCCCGGCTCGGGGTCGAAGTCGCCCTCGGCGGGGGCCGGGGTCTCCTTCGACAGCTCGCCGGTCCAGGCGGCGAGACCGCCGTCCAGCACCCGGACGTCCCGGTGCCCCGTCCAGCGCAGCAGCCACCAGGCGCGGGCCGCCGCCCAGCCCTGGCCGCCGTCGTACACGATCACCGAACGGTCCCGGCGGACCCCGGCGCGGCGCATCACCGCCCCGAATTCCGCCGGGTCGGGAAGTGGATGACGGCCGCCGGCGCCCGCCGGTCCGGCGAGCTCCGCGTCCAGATCGACAAAGACCGCCCCTGGGATGTGCCCGGCCTCGTAGTCGGGCCGGCCGTGCGGGCCGCCCAGTTGCCAACGTACGTCCAGGAGCACCGGCGGACGTGGCCCCGCCGACTCGCTCGCACATTCGGATGCGGAGATGATGGGCTTCATGGGAGCCATCCTCGCGCAGTTGCCTGCCCACCCGTAACAACCGCGAAATGGTCGTACCGCAACAAACGGGATCTCGTCCGTCGAGATCACGGAAGTGCGGCGCGGCCGGGGCGCATCGCGCGCCGGGTGGTGCAAGCATCTGCACGGGGCGTACACATCCCGTACCGCACAACGGCGCGCAGGCCCCGTTCCCCCGTACGGCCACCACGATGGTCCGAGGAGATAGTGACGATGACCGAGGCTGCCGCTCGGCGTACACCCGGAACACCTTGCTGGGTGAGCCTGATCGTGCACGGCCTGGACACGACCCAGAACTTCTACGCCGAACTGTTCGGCTGGGAGTTCGGACCGGGCCCGGAGCAGTTGGGCCCGTATGTCCGGGCACTGATCGACGGGAAGGAGGTCGCGGGAATCGGACAGCTGCCTCCCGACCGGCACCTCCCGATCGCGTGGACGACCTACCTGGCCACCGACGACGCCGATGTCACGGCGGAGACGATCCGTGCCTGCGGTGGCACGGTCGCTGTCGGCCCGCTCGACGCGGGCGAGGCGGGCCGGATGGCCATCGCCTCCGACCCGTGCGGGGCCGTCTTCGGGATCTGGCAGGCGGCCCCGCATGTCGGCACCGCGCTGGCCGGAGCGCCCGGCACACCCGTCTGGAACGAGCTGGTGACCCGGGAGACGGCGACGGTCACCAAGTTCTACCAGGCGGTCTTCGGCTACGAGGCGGAGGCCGTGGTCTCGGCCGACTTCGACTACCAGACCCTGCATCTGAGCGGCCGCCCGGTGGCGTCGCTGCACGGCGTCGGCCACGGCCTGCCGCGGGACCGCGGCCCGCACTGGATGACGTACTTCGAGGTCGCCGACACGGACGAGGCGGCGCAGCACGTGGTGGAGCTCGGCGGACACATTCTCCAGCCCCCCAGGGAGGGGGCCAGCGGCCGGGTGGCGACAGTCGCCGATCCGGAGGGCGCGGCCTTCACGATCGTGCGGTCCGCGAGCCGCTGATGCGAGAGGGCCCGGCGGGGGCGGCCGCGGCCGCCCCCGCCGGGCACGGCCTACCGCTGCGCCGCGAGCCACTCGTACCAGTGGTCCAGGCCCTCGCCGGTGGTCGCGGAGACCGTCAGCACGCGCACGTCCGGGTTGACCGAGCGCGCGTGCCGCGCGCACTGCTCGACGTCGAAGTCGACGTGGGGCAGCAGATCGGCCTTGTTGATCAGGATCAGGTCCGCCGCGGCGAACATGTACGGATACTTCAGCGGCTTGTCCGTGCCCTCGGTGACCGAGATGATCACGACCTTGGCGCGCTCTCCCAGATCGAACAGGGCCGGGCACACCAGGTTGCCGACGTTCTCCACCATGAGCAGCGAGCCCTCGGCCGGGGTCAGCGCCGTGAGCGCGTCCCGCATCATCTCCGCGTCCAGGTGGCAGCCCGCCCCCGTGTTCACCTGCACGACGGCGCAGCCGGTGCGGCCGATCCGGTCGGCGTCGAGCCTGGTCTCCTGATCGCCCTCGATGACGGCCAGCGGCCGGCGGCCGCCGAGAGCGGTGATGGTGCGTTCGAGCAGGGTGGTCTTGCCCGCGCCCGGTGAGCTCATCACGTTCACGGCCACGACGCCGCGCTGCGTCATCCACGTGCGGTTGCGGTCCGCGAGGAGGTCGTTCTTGGCGAGCACCTTCTGCTCGATGGTGACGGTCTCGCCCGCGCCGCCGGTCTGATGGTCTCCGTGCGGATGGGGGTGTGGATGCGGATGCCCGTGGCCGGGTTCGTCGTCCTCCCGCAGCATCGTGATCCTGGTCCCGCCGGACTCCTCGGAGCAACCGCAGGTGCCGCACATGGTTCAGCCCACTCTCATGGAAACGATCTGCAGTTCCTGTCCCGATGTGATCTCCACATCCGCGCTGCCGCAGGGACACAGCAGAATCAGGTCGGTCAGGGTGAATTCGACAGCGCAGGTACGGCAGCGGCCGGCTCCGGGCGGCTGCTCGATCTCCAGCTCGGCCCCCTCGGCGGCCGTCCCCTCGGTGACCAGGCCGAAGCAGAACCGCATCGAGTCCGGCACCACGGCGGTGAGCGCACCGACGCGGACGCGGACCGTGCGGACGGGGCGCCCCTCGGCGCGTTCGCACACCGAGTCGACGACGCTCTGTGTGATGGCCAGCTCGTGCACCGGTGCCTCGTCCTTCCTGGGGTGGCTCCGACCGTAGGACCGCGGCGGCCCCGGCCGGCGGCCGACCGGACCGGTGCCCGGCACGATCACCCGAGCGGGCCACGGCGTGCCGTCATTCGGCCTCCGGGAATGGGGCGGGCCATGAATTCCCGTGTTGCCGGTCCACCCGAATCGAGGCGTGATGGTAGCAATGTGCGCATACCCATCTGTGGGGACGACGGCCGGTGGGCCGTCATCCTGAAAGGCGGCTCTTCATGCCGACAGAGGAAGCGGTAAAAGCAGAGGACACCCTGATCCACGTTCTGTGGATCAACGCGGGACTGAGCTGCGACGGCGATTCCGTTTCGCTGACCGCCGCCACTCAGCCGAGCATCGAGGAGATCGCGCTCGGCGCCCTGCCCGGACTTCCGAAGATCGCCGTCCACTGGCCGCTCATCGATTTCGAGTGCGGCCCCAACGGCGGCGCCGATGATTTCCTCGAATGGTTCTTCAAGGCCGACCGCGGAGAGCTGGAACCGTTCGTCCTGGTCGTCGAGGGGTCCATTCCGAACGAGCAGTTGCACGACGAGGGTTACTGGTGCGGATTCGGCAACGATCCCGCCACCGGGCAGCCGATGACCACCAGCGAGTGGCTCGACCGGCTGACTCCGAAGGCCACCGCGGTCGTCGCGGTCGGCACCTGTGCGACGTACGGCGGCATCCACGCCATGGCGGGCAACCCGACCGGCGCGATGGGGGTGCCCGACTACCTGGGCTGGGACTGGAAGTCCAAGGCCGGGATCCCCATCGTGTGCGTCCCCGGGTGCCCGATCCAGCCGGACAACCTGTCGGAGACGCTCACTTACCTGCTCTACATGGCCACCGACCAGGCGCCGATGATCCCGCTCGACGACGCGCTGCGGCCGACGTGGCTGTTCGGTTCGACGGTCCACGAGGGCTGTGACCGGGCCGGGTACTACGAGCAGGCCGACTTCGCGACGGAGTACGGCTCGCCCAAGTGCATCGTCAAGCTGGGCTGCTGGGGACCCACCGTCAAGTGCAACGTGCCCAAGCGCGGCTGGATGAACGGCATCGGCGGCTGCCCCAACGTCGGGGGCATCTGTATCGGCTGCACCATGCCGGGGTTCCCGGACAAGTTCATGCCGTTCATGGACGAGCCCCCGGGCGGAAAGCTGTCGACCAACGCGGTCGGGCTGTACGGGTCGACGATGCGGCGGCTGCGCCGCGTCACCACGCACACCCTGGACCACGAACCGAAATGGCGTAAGCCCGGCCCCGAACTCACGACCGGCGCCGCACGCACCTGGTAAGTGACCGCGCAATCACCGCTACGGAAAGAAAGATGAGGCGGCGCACATGACCGCGACGCAGCACAAGGGTGCCCGGGGAGGCCAGGGAAAGAACGACCTGGTCGAAATGGCGTGGGATCCCATCACCCGGATCGTCGGCAGCCTGGGCATCTACACGAAGATCGACTTCAAGCAGAAGGTGGTCGCCGAGTGCCACAGCACCAGCTCCATCTTCCGCGGCTATTCGGTCTTCATGAAGGGAAAGGACCCGCGGGACGCGCACTTCATCACGAGCCGCATCTGCGGAATCTGCGGTGACAACCACGCCACGTGTTCCTGTTACGCGCAGAACATGGCGTACGGGGTGAAGCCGCCGCACCTCGGCGAATGGATCGTGAATCTCGGCGAGGCGGCTGAGTACATGTTCGACCACAACATCTTCCAGGAGAACCTGGTCGGGGTCGACTACTGCGAGAAGATGGTCGCGGAGACCAATCCCGGGGTGCTGGAGCAGGCCAACCGCACCCCCTGCCCGCACGCCGACGACCACGGGTACAGGACGATCGGCGACATCATGCGGTCGCTGAACCCGTTCACCGGCGAGTTCTACCGCGAGGCGCTCCAGGTCAGCCGGATGACCAGGGAGATGTTCTGCCTGATGGAGGGGCGGCACGTCCACCCCTCCACGCTGTATCCCGGCGGCGTCGGCACCGTGGCGACCATCCAGCTGATGACGGACTACATCACCCGGCTCCAGCGGTACGTCGAGTTCATGAAGAAGGTCGTGCCGATGCACGACGACCTCTTCGACTTCTTCTACGAAGCCCTGCCGGGGTACGAGCAGGTCGGCAACCGGCGCATCCTGCTGGGCTGCTGGGGCTCCTTCCAGGACCCGGACCACTGCAACTTCGAGTACAAGGACATGACCGAGTGGGGACGGAAGATGTACGTCACCCCCGGTGTCGTCGTCGACGGGAAGCTGGTCACCACCGACCTGGTGAAGATCAATCTCGGCATCCGCATCCTGCTCGGCTCGTCGTACTACAACGACTGGGACGAGCAGGAGACCTTCGTCTCCCACGACCCGCTCGGCAACCCGGTCGACCGGCGCCACCCGTGGAACCAGCACACCAACCCGCAGCCGCAGAAGCGGGACCTGGACGACAAGTACAGCTGGGTCATGTCGCCCCGGTGGTTCGACGGCAAGGACTACCTGGCGCTCGACACGGGCGGCGGACCGCTCGCGCGGCTGTGGACCACCGCGCTGGCCGGCCTGGTCGACATCGGCTACATCCAGGCCACCGGCCACAGCGTCAGGATCAACCTCCCCAAGACGGCGCTCAAGGGGCCGGTGGAGCTGGAGTGGCACGTCCCGAAGTGGAGCAACACCATCGAGCGCAACCGGGCGCGCAGCTACTTCCAGGCCTACGCGGCCGCCTGCGCGCTCCACTTCGCGGAGAAGGCGCTCGCGGAGATCAGGTCCGGGAACACCAAGACCTGGGAGAAGTTCGAGGTGCCCGAGGAGGGTGTGGGCTGCGGGTTCACCGAGGCGGTGCGCGGTGTGCTCTCCCACCACATGGTGATCCGGGACGGCAAGATCGCCAACTACCACCCGTATCCGCCGACTCCGTGGAACGCGAGTCCTCGTGACACGTACGGCACGCCGGGTCCCTACGAGGACGCCGTGCAGGGCCAGCCGATCTTCGAGGAGAACGACCGGGAGAACTTCAAGGGCATCGACATCATGCGCACGGTGCGCAGCTTCGACCCCTGTCTGCCCTGCGGTGTGCACATGTATCTCGGCGAGGGAAAGAAGCTGGAACTGCTGCACTCCCCCACCCAGTCCGCGGGCGGCGAGTGATGGCGCGGGAGGAACCCGCGCCGGCGCCCGACTGGCGCACGACCGGTGACCGCATCGACGCCCTGATCGCGGCCAGCGGCTCGGGCGGCGCGGTCGCCCGTGAGCGCAGCGAGGAACTGGTCCGGCTGGTCGTCGACTTCTACGGGGCCGGTCTTGAGCGGCTGCTCGACCTCGTGCACGAGCGGGGGCGGCTGGACGACGACGTCCTGGCGGCCCTGGCCGGCGACGATCTGGTGGCCAGTGTCCTGCTGGTGCACGGGCTGCACCCGTACGGCGTGGAGACCCGGGTCGAGCGGGCGCTGGAGAGTGTGCGGCCGTATCTGGGTTCGCACGGCGGTGATGTGGAGCTGATCGGCGTCACCGACGAGGGCACCGTCCGGCTGCGGCTGCTGGGGAGCTGCGACGGCTGCCCGTCGTCCTCGGTCACGCTCAAGCTGGCCGTGCGGGGTGCGGTGGAGGCGGCGGCTCCGGAGATCATCTCGATCGAGGTCGAGACCCCGGCCGAGCAGGAGTCCGGGGCGCCGGGGCCGCTGATGCCGGTGGACTCGCTGTTCTCCCGGCTGCACACGGATGCCGGAGCGGCCCCGGACGACGGCGCGTCCTGGGAGCTCGTCCCCGAGCTGTCGGGGCTTGAGTCCGGCGCGGTGGCCCGGGTGGAGGTCGGCCGGATCCCGGTGGTGGCCTGCCGGGTGGGTGCGGATCTCTTCGCCTTCGAGGACCGGTGCGCGCGCTGCGAGCGGCCGTTCGAGGGCGCGACGCTGGCGCGGCGGCTGGGCGGTGGCTCGGGGGACGCGGTCCTGCGCTGCGCGGGCTGCCGGGCGCACTACGACGTGCGGCGGGCGGGCGTCTGCCTCGACGAGGACGGCGCGCACCTGGCCCCGCTGCCGCTGCTGTCGGACGGCGGCGAGGTCTGTGTATCGGTGCCCGCGGCGGTGGCGCCGTGATCGCGGCCGGCCGTTCCGCCTCCCCGGCGTCCACGCTGCTGCGCCTCAGCCGCGACCGGCCGCCGCCGGCCGCCGGGGAGCGCTGCGAGATGTGTGCGGAGCCGATCGGCGAGAGCCACTCCCATGTGGTGAACCTCGACAGCCGGGCGCTGATGTGCGGCTGCCGGGCGTGCTACCTGCTCTTCACCGACGAGGGGGCGCAGTTGCGCTACCGGGCGGTTCCCGAGCGCTATCTGCACTTCGCCGGGCTGACCGTGGACGGGCGTGCCTGGGACGAGTTGCAGATTCCGGTCGGGCTGGCGTTCCTGTTCCGCAATTCGGTCCAGGACCGCATGGTCGCGTTCTATCCGGGTCCGGCCGGGGCCACCGAGTCGGAACTGCCGCTGGACGCCTGGGAGGCGGTCGTCGAGTCGAGCCCGGAGCTCGCCGGGCTGCGTCCCGATGTCGAGGCGCTGCTGATCCGGCGCGCTCCGCAGAGCGGCGGTTCGTGCCATCTGGTGCCGATCGACGCCTGTTACGAGCTGGTGGGGCAACTGCGCACGCTGTGGCGCGGCTTCGACGGCGGCTCCGAGGCACGCGCGGCGATGGACGCCTTCTTCGTACGGGTCGAGGAGCGCAGCCGGCCGGCCGCGGGGATCGGGGCGCCGTGAGCGACTTCGCGTTCTCCGTCCTCGACGTCTTCGCCGAGCCGTACGCGGCCGCGCCGCAGCTGACGGCGCGGCTGCGGATCGAGGAGCGGACGGGCCGGCGGATCCATGCCGTCGCGCTGCACTGCCAGGTCCGCATCGAGCCGCAGCGCCGCCACTACGACGATGCCGAACAGAGCGGCCTGCACGCCCTGTTCGGTGGCCGGGAGCGCTGGACCGACACGCTGAAGCCGTTCCAGTGGATGAGCTGCGACACCACGGTGCAGGGGTTCAGCGGGGCCACCGAGGTGGACCTCGCCCTGCCCTGCACGTACGACTTCGATGTGATCGGCTCCCGCTATCTGCACGCCCTGGGAGAGGGGTCGGTCCCGCTCGCCCTGATGTTCTCCGGCACGGTCTTCACCCGTGGCAGCAAGGGCTTCGGGGTCGAGCAGGTGCCGTGGGACTGCGAGGCCCGCTACTCCATGCCGGTCCAGGTGTGGCGGAGCATGGTGGCCGCGCACTTCCCGAACACCGGCTGGATCAGGCTGGATCACGAGGTACTGGCGCGCTTCGCGGACTTCCGGGCCCGGCGCGGGCTGATCAGCTGGGACGAGACGGTCCAGGCCCTCCTGGCCGGGCACGACGAGGTGGTCCCGCGATGAGCCCTGACCGGATGTGTTCGCAAGGGGTGGTCCTGTGAGCCTTGACCAGGTGCGTTCGATCGCCGACGCCGTCCTGTACGAGGGGTATCTGCTCTACCCGTACCGCGCGAGCTCGAACAAGAACCGCTCGCGCTGGCAGTTCGGGGTCCTCGGCCCGCCGAACGCCACGGCGGCGAGTTTCGGCGAGCAGCCGGGGATGGAGACGCAGTGCCTGCTGGCGCCGCACGTCGGGCCGGCGGCCGTCACGGTGCATCTGCGCTTCCTCCAGCTCCAGGTCCGCGAGGTGCGGAGCCTGGGCGCGGACGGGGTGGAGACGCCGGTCGATCAGCTCACGGTCGACGGGGTCCCGGTGCTGTCGTGGGACGAGGCGGTCGAGCGGGAAGTCGTGCTGGCCGCGCTGCCGTTGGGTGAGCCGACGGACACCGTCCACGCGGTCCCCGGCGGCGAGGACAGCGAGCCGGTCACCGACGCGCGGGGCGCGGTGGTGGGCCGGATCGTGCGGCGGCGGCTGCCGTTGGCGGTCCGTATCCGTACGGACGCCGTCGTGGACGACGGTTACGTACGCCTCTCGGTGGCGGTGCGCAACGAGCACCCGGATCCTGCGGCCACCAAGGACGCCGCGATCCGGGCCTCGCTGATCGGCGCTCATCTGCTGCTGCGGGCCCATGACGCCGGGTTCGTCTCGCTGCTCGAACCGCCCGCCGGGGCGGTGGGCGCCGCCGGGCGCTGCCGGCAGAGCAGGTGCTGGCCCGTGCTCGCCGGTCCGAAGGGGACGACGGACATCCTGCTCGGTGCGCCGATCATCCTGTACGACTACCCGGAGGTCGCCGAGCAGAGCCCCGGCGCCCTGTTCGACTCGACCGAGATCGACGAGATCCTGACCCTCCGGGTGATGACCATGACGGAGGCGGAGAAGGCGGAGGCGCGGGCCACCGACCCGCGGGCCAGGGAGATCATCGACCGCTGCGACGGGATGTCGCCCGCCGGCCTCCAGCAGTTGCACGGCTTGCTGCGCGACCCCCACCGGCCCCGGCCCGCGGCTCCCGTGGAGCCGGCGCCGGACGTGCGGGACGTGGAGCCCGCCGCCTTCGACACCTCGGGCGCCCCCTGGTGGGACCCGGCGGCCGATGCCTCGGTACGGCCGGGGAGCGACGCGGTGGTGATCGACGGGGTCCGGGTGGCCAAGGACAGCCTGGTCCGCGTCCATCCGTCCCGGCGTGCCGACGCGCAGGACCTGTTCTTCGCCGGCCAGGTGGCGCGGGTGACCGCGGTGCTCTCGGACGTGGACGGCGGCACGCACGTCGCTCTGGTCCTCGTCGACGACCCGGCATCGGACCTGCACGACTGGTACGGCCGCTACTTCTACTTCGCACCCGACGAGCTGACACCGCTGACCGTCCAGGAGACGGCGCGGCACCGAGAGGAGAACCGATCGTGAAGATCCTGGGCATCATCACCGCCGGCGTGGCCGCGGCCGTGGCACTGGTCGCCGTGGGCATCGGCATCAAGTCGATTCCCGACGTCCGCCGCTATCTGCGCATCCGGTCGATGTGAACCGCCGGTGCCGATGACGGGAACGGCGAGGGAGACGGGGGCGGTCGAGGAGGCGGGCACGGCCGCGCGGGTACTGGTGGCCGGCATCGGCAATCTGTTCCTCGGCGACGACGGCTTCGGCCCTGAGGCGGTGCGCCGGCTGGCCCGCGACGGCGGACTGCCGCCGCGGGTACGGGTGGTGGACTACGGCATCCGCGGCATGCACCTCGCCTACGACCTGCTGGACGGGTACGACGCGCTGGTGCTCGTCGACGCGTACCCGGGTGGTGGAGCGCCCGGGGAGCTGACGGTGCTGCGCATCGGTGTGGAGGACCTCGGTACGGGTGAATTCGATGCCCATGGGATGAATCCGGTCGCTGTCCTTGCAAACCTGGACCAATTGGGCGGTACTCTTCCGCTCACTTACCTCGTCGGCTGCACACCCGCCGGAGTCGAGGAGGGCATCGGGCTCAGCGAAGCCGTCGAGAGCGCGGTGCCCGAGGCCGTCCAGACCGTGCACACCCTGGTCCGGCAGCTCGTGCCGGCCGGACCAGCCGCAGCGAACACGTCCGTGAAGAGCACCGAACCCCGGAGATCCTGATCATGTGCCTAGGCATTCCTGGCCGCGTCGTGGAGATCGTGGACGGGTACGCGGGTCAGCTGGCTCTGGTCGATGTGGAGGGCGCCAGGCGCCGCGTCAACATCGGCATGCTCGACGAGGCACCCGGTTGCGACGACTGGGTGCTTCTCCACATGGGCTTCGCCGTCGAGCTCATCGACCGGGCGAAGGCCCGCGAGGCCCTGTCGGGCCTGGAGATGATGGGCCGCGGCCGGGCGGAGCGCGTCCGGCGCAGGTTCGAGGTGCGCGGGGTCGTGCAGGGCGTGGGCTTCCGGCCCTTCGTCTACGTCACCGCCTGCGAGCTGATGCTCTCGGGCACGGTGACGAACACCGGCGACGGGGTGCTCGCCGAGGTCGAGGGAGCCTCCGACGCGGTGGAGGAGTTCGGCCGGCGGCTCCGTACCGACGCCCCGCCCCTCGCGGTCGTCGAGGACGTGCGCAGCAGCGAACAGCCGCTCCGGGGCGGTACCGGCTTCACCATCGAGGAGTCCAGCGGGGGCGACCGGGCCAGGACGCTCGTCGCGCCCGACACCGCGACCTGCCGGGACTGCCTCGACGAGCTGGCCGACCCGGCGAACCGGCGCCACCGCCACCCCTTCATCACCTGTACGCACTGCGGCCCCCGGTTCACGATCGTCACCGGCCTCCCGTACGACCGGGCCGCCACCACGATGGCGGACTTCGAGATGTGCGGGGCCTGCCGGACGGAGTACGAGGACCCGCGCGACCGGCGCTTCCACGCGCAGCCGATCGCCTGCCCCGACTGCGGACCCCGGCTCGAACTGGTCGGCGGGGACGGGGTGCCCCGCTCCCGTGACGAGGACGCGCTGCGGTCCGCCCGGGAACTGCTCGCCGGCGGCGGGATCATCGCGGTCAAGGGGCTCGGCGGCTACCACCTGGTGTGCGACGCCCGCGACGACGCGGCCGTGGCCGAGCTGCGCCGGCGCAAGCGGCGCGGCTCGAAGCCCTTCGCGGTGATGGTCCGGGGGCTCGGCGTGGCGCGGGAGCTGGTGACCGTCACGGCCGAGGAGGAGGAACTCCTGACCGGCGGCCGCCGCCCGATCGTTCTCCTCCCCCGACGGGGCTCGGCCGGGCCGGGCGCGTCCGGGTCCGGTGCGTCCGGGACCCAGACATCCAGGGCCGGCGTGTCCGATGCCGTGGCGCCCGGGAGTCCCGACCTCGGGCTGCTGCTCCCGTACACCCCGCTGCACGTCCTGCTCTTCGGTATCGGTGCCGACCGGCCGGGCCCGGACGCGCTGGTGATGACGTCGGCCAATCTGTCGGGCGAGCCGATCGTCACCGATGACGAGGCCGCGCTGACCGTACTGGCCCCGCTGGTCGATGGCTGGCTGCGGCACGACCGGCGCATCCAGGTGCCGTGCGACGACTCGGTCAGCCGCTGGGTGGCCGGTGCCGAGCTGCCGATCCGCCGGTCGCGCGGATACGCCCCGCTGCCGCTCGCACTGCCCTTTGACGTGGAGCCGACGCTCGCCGTGGGCGCCGACCTCAAGAACACCTGCGCGCTGGCCGAGGGCCGGTACGCCTGGCTGAGCCAGCACATCGGCGACATGGACGATCTGTCCACGGTGGACGCGCTGACCCGGACCGAGAAGCACCTGGAGAACCTCACCGGGGTGGCGCCCGCCCGGCTGGTGGCCGACCGCCACCCCGGCTATCACTCCGCCGGCTGGGCCCGCGCGCACGCGGCCGGGCGGCCGGTCCGCACGGTGCAGCACCACCACGCGCATATCGCGTCCGTGATGGCCGAGCACGGTCTGGGCGCGGACGAGCGCGTGATCGGCATCGCCTTCGACGGCACCGGTCACGGCGACGACGGGGCGGCCTGGGGCGGCGAGGTCCTGGTAGCGGGGTACGCGTCCTTCCGCAGGGCCGCCCACCTGGCTTACGTACCGCTGGCCGGGGGCGACGCGAGTGTGCTGCGCCCGTACCGGATGGCTCTCGCGCACCTGTACGCGGCGGGCATCGGCTGGGACGCGGACCTGCCCGCTGTCCGCGCGTGCCCGCCCGCGGAACGCGACGTGCTGGCACATCAGTTCGCCACCGGGTTCGGCTGCGTGCCGACGTCGAGCATGGGCCGGCTCTTCGACGCCGTCGCGTCCCTGGCCGGCGTCCGGCACGAGGTGGCGTACGAGGCGGAGGCCGCCATGGAGCTGGAGGGAATGGCCCGCGGCGCACACGGGGCACCCGCCGCTCCCGAGGGCGGCTACCGCTTCGGTGTCCGGCCCGGAACGGACGAGGGCACCGCGATCGCCGATCCGGCCCCGGTCGTCCGGGCCGTCGTGTCCGACGTACGGGCGGGCATTCCCGCCGGGCTGATCGCCGCGCGCTTCCACACGTCCGTCGCCGCGCTGGTCACCGACCTGGCCGACCGCTGCCGTACGCACACCGGGCTCGGCACCGTGGCTCTGGGCGGCGGTGTCTTCCAGAACGCCGTCCTGCTCGAAGCGGCGCAACGGGGCCTGGCGCAGAGGGGCTTCACGGTCCTGCGGCCCCGGCTGCTCCCGCCGAACGACGGCGGGATCGCCCTCGGCCAGCTCATGATCGCCGCGGCGGGCTGACCGCCCGGCGCTCCCGTACCCCCAAGGGATCCACAGAGAAGAGAAGCCATGTGTCTCGCTGTTCCGGGGCGTGTCCTCAGTACCGCAGAAGTCGACGGCACCGTGATGGCCGAGGTCGACTTCGGCGGGGTGCGCAAAGAGGTGTGCCTCCAGTACATCCCCGATGTGACCGTCGGTGAATACGTCATCGTGCACGTCGGATTCGCCATTCAGCGCCTCGACGAGGCCTCCGCCCAGGACACCCTGGCCAACTTCGAACGGCTCGGCATCCTCGCCGAGGAGTTCGGGGACGGCTTCGAACTCGCCGCACAGCAGCGCACAGCACCCGAAGGAGCCGGCCGGTGAAGTACCTCGAAGAGTTCAGCGACCCCGATCTCGCGAAGAAGCTGATCGACCAGATCCATGCGGCCACCACGCGGAAGTGGGCGATGATGGAGGTCTGCGGCGGTCAGACCCACTCGATCATCCGGCACGGCATCGACCAGCTCCTCCCCGAGGGCGTGGAGATGATCCACGGTCCGGGATGTCCCGTCTGTGTCACCCCGCTGGAGACCATCGACCGCGCCCTGGCGATCGCCGCCCGCCCCGGCGTCATCTTCTGCTCGTTCGGCGACATGCTGCGCGTGCCCGGAAGCAGCCAGGACCTGTTCTCCGTCAAGAGCGCCGGCGGCGACGTACGCGTGGTGTACTCACCTCTCGACGCGCTGAAACTGGCCCGCGAGAACCCGGACCGTGAGGTCGTCTTCTTCGGGATCGGCTTCGAGACCACCGCCCCCGCCAACGCGATGACGGTGTACCAGGCCAAGCAGCTCGGGGTGCGGAACTTCTCGCTGCTGGTGTCCCACGTCCTGGTGCCGCCCGCGATCGCCGCGATCATGGAGTCCCCGACCTGCCGGGTGCAGGCGTTCCTCGCCGCCGGTCATGTGTGCAGTGTGATGGGGACCGCCGAGTACCCTCCGCTGGCACAGAAGTACAAGGTGCCGATCGTGGTCACCGGCTTCGAACCCCTGGACATCCTCGAAGGCGTACGCCGGACCGTCCTCCAGCTCGAAGCGGGCCGTCACGAGGTGGAGAACGCCTACCCCCGGGCCGTTCGCGACGAGGGCAACGCGCCCGCCATGAAGATGCTCGCCGATGTCTTCGAGGTGACGGACCGGACCTGGCGCGGCATCGGGGCGATTCCCCGCAGCGGCTGGCGGCTCTCCGCGAAGTACCGGGAGTTCGACGCGGAGGAGCGGTTCGACGTGACGGACATCCACACCGACGAGTCCTCGCTCTGCCGTTCGGGCGAGGTACTCCAGGGCCTGATCAAACCGCACCTGTGCGAGGCGTTCGGCAAGGAGTGCACACCGAGGAACCCGCTCGGCGCGACCATGGTGTCGTCCGAGGGCGCCTGCGCCGCGTACTACACCCACCGCCGCCTGGAACTGGTCGATGCGAAGTGACTGACGCGATGCGGGACGTGACTGACGCGATGCAGGACGTGGCTGACCTCGTGCGGGACTCGACCGCCCCTGAGCGGGTCGTGACCGGAACGACGCGTGACGTCTCCGACGCGCCGCCGGGGCCGGCCGGACTGGACTTCGAGGGGTGGGCCTGCCCCGTACCGCTGCGGGACGTCCCGTCCGTCGTGATGGGCCACGGCGGCGGCGGCGCGATGTCCGGCGAGCTGATCGAGCACCTGTTCCTGCCCGCGTACGGGGCCGCGGCAGCCGCCGAACTCGGTGACTCGGCCGTCCTGACGGTCGGTACCGACACCCGGCTCGCCTTCTCCACGGACTCGTTCGTGGTGAAGCCGATGTTCTTCCCCGGCGGGTCGATCGGCGACCTGGCGGTGAACGGGACGGTCAACGACCTGGCCATGTCGGGTGCGACGCCGATGTTCCTGTCGACCGCCTACATCCTCGCGGAGGGCACCGAACTGAGCGTCCTCGGCCGGATCGCCCAGGCGGTGGGCCGGGCGGCCGAGGACGCCGGCGTACGCCTGGTCACCGGGGACACCAAGGTCGTGGAGCGCGCCAGCGGTGACGGCGTCTACCTCAACACCTCGGGCATCGGTGTCGTGCCGTGCGGCGTCGACATCAACCCGCGCCGGGCCCGCCCCGGCGACGCGGTGCTCGTCAGCGGCGACATCGGGGTGCACGGGGTGGCGGTGATGAGCTGCCGGGAGGGCCTGGAGTTCGGTACGACGGTCGAGAGCGACACCGCTCCGCTGCACGGACTGGTCGCCTCCATGATCGCCACCGGTGCGGACGTCCATGTGCTCCGGGACCCCACGCGCGGAGGTGTCTCCGCGTCGCTGAACGAGATCGCCCGTGCCGCGGAGGTGGGCGTCGAGCTGGTCGAGCGGCTGCTGCCGGTGCCGCCCACGGTGCGGGACGCGTGCAGTCTGCTCGGGCTCGATCCGCTCCAGGTGGCCAACGAGGGCAAGCTGATCGCCATCGTTCCCGCCGCGGACGCGGACCGGGTGCTGGCCGCGATGCGGGCCCATCCGCTGGGCCGGTCCGCGTGCAGGATCGGCGGTTGCGTGCCGGATCACGCCGGGATGGTGGTCGCGAGGACGGGCCTGGGCGGGAGCCGGGTGATCGGGCTGCCGGTCGGCGAACAGCTGCCGCGGATCTGCTGAGTGAGTGGCGAACGACTACTGCCGAGGATCTGCTGAGTGAGTGCTGAGGGCGCGCTGCTGTTCGCGCGATACGCCTACCCGCCCAACGAGCTCGGCTACTGCGGGCCCGCCGACGCGGCGGCCCTCCTGCGCCGGGAGGCGACCGCCGACATCGAGCGGCGGGCCCGGCAGTTCGAGGGGGCCTGGTGCTATCTCCAGTTCCTCGCGGAGACGGCCGGGCTGCCCGACCCGCTCGATGTGCGGGTGGTCGAGGCCTACTGGATCGGCAACGAGCTGCTGGAGCTGGCCGATCCCGCCGCCCTGGTGGAGCGCCTGACGGACCGTTTCCGCGGCCAGTCGGGCGGTACCTGGCGCGAGGCGGCGCGGCGGGCCCTGGCCCACCACAGCTTCCAGGTGTTCGAGGTGTACCCGTGGGCGCCGATGCTCCGGCCCGACGGCAATCCGACCGCCCTGTCCGTCCTGGACCGCTGCCGCATCCGGACGGGCGTGGTGCTCACGGCCGGCAGCGAGGTGGCGACCGTACGGTCGCGTCCGCTGGTCTGGGACGGCACCGCGACCGCCACCGGTGACTGGCGGGAGGAGACCGTGCGCCTCTCGGCCGGCGGGCGGACACTGATCGACGGCGTCTCCGCCGGTGACCGGGTGGCGCTGCACTGGGACTGGGTGTGCGACGTGCTCACCGATGAGCAGGCCCGGCGCATCGAGTCCTTCGAGGCGCGCACCCGCGCCGGGCTGGGCCTGCTCGTTCCCTAGCCGGTCACGGTCGACTGCGACACCCCGGACGAGGAGCATCCGCCGCCGCCCACGGCGGGCGAACGCGGTGTCAGGCGGGTGACACCGGCAGAACGTCCGGAGACAGCGCGCCCACCCGGGCGGACGCGGCGGTCATGCGGCGCGAGTGGTGACGGCGGCAGAGAACCTCGTAACCGACCTCGCCCGCCGGGCGGTTCACATCACCGACCACGACCTGGGCGCCCGCGACGACCATCTCACCCTCTATCGTCCGTGCGTTGTGCGTCGCACGGGCTCCGCACCAGCACAGGGCCTCGACCTGGAGCTGCTCGACCCGGTCCGCCAGCTCGATCAGCCGCTGCGAACCGGGGAACAGCTTCGTACGGAAGTCCGTGGTGATACCGAAGGCGAAGACGTCCATCTCCAGGTCGTCCACGACGCGAGCCAGCTGATCGATCTGGTCCGGAGCCAGGAACTGCGCCTCGTCCACGATCACGTAGTCGACCCTGCCGCCCTTCGACAGCTGAGCAACCAGGTACGCGTACAGGTCCATCCCCCCGTCCGCCTCGACCGCGTCCGTCACCAGTCCCAGCCGCGAGGACAGCTTGCCCTCCCCCGCCCGGTCGTCCCGGGTGAAGATCACGCCCTGGAGGCCCCGCGCCGACCGGTTGTGCCCGATCTGGAGCGCCAGGGTGCTCTTCCCGCAGTCCATGGTTCCGGAGAAGAACACCAGCTCGGGCATGAGAGGTCGAGCACCTTTCAGGACGGACGGGGAGGGCCGTGGAACGGGCCCGTACGGCCACGAGGCGCGTACGGGACTTTCAAAACACGCCTAAGAGCGTACTTCGAGGAGCGGGACCAGCTGCTCGACGGGGGTCATCGAGCCGTGCATGCCCACCATCGCCGACTCGTGGGGCTCGTTGTCGGAGGCGATGATCACCACGTCGTCGTGGGCCGCCGCGACCACGTCGCCGATCCGGCCGAGGACCCGTTCGTCGATCCGGGGGCCGAACCAGCCCGCCGCGACGGCCTCGTCCCGGCTCGCCACCCAGAACTGCTCGCCGAGCACCTCGCGCCAGACGGTCAGCACATCGGCCTCGGCGCCCGGGACGGCGTACACATGGCGGGCGCGGCCCTCGCCGCCGAGCAGCGCGACGCCCGCGCGCAGCTCCCAGTCCTCGTCGAAGTCGATCCTGGACTGCTCGTCGAACGGGATGTCGATCATGCCGTGGTCGGCGGTGATGTACAGCGCCGAGCGCGGCGGGAGCTGCTCGGCGAGGCGTCTGGCCAGTCCGTCGACGTGCATCAACTGACCGCGCCAGGCGTCGGAGTCGACGCCGAAGCGGTGCCCCATGCCGTCGACCTCGCTGTAGTACGTGTAGACGAGCGAGCGGTCACCGGCGGCCAGCCGTTCGGCGGCGACGTCCATCCGGTCCTCGCCGGTCAGCCGGCCGAGGAACGAGCCGCCGCTGAGCGCGACCTTGGTGAGCGGGGTCTGCTCGAAGGTGGGCGCGGAGACCTGTGCGGTACGCACTCCGGCCGCGTCGGCGCGGGTGAAGACGGTGGGGTGCGGCTGCCAGACCTTGGGCTGTGTCCACGGCCTCCAGCGGAGCTGGTTCATCAGCGCGCCGGTGTCCGGATTGCGCACCG
The DNA here is from genome assembly GCF_055587045.1 of Streptomyces sp. NPDC048671. Lineage (NCBI taxonomy): Bacteria > Bacillati > Actinomycetota > Actinomycetes > Kitasatosporales > Streptomycetaceae > Streptomyces > Streptomyces sp. NPDC048671. The sequence continues at coordinate 209,195 of NZ_JBVJHB010000012.1, forward strand.
TGTAGCCGGTGAGGCCGTGCTCGCCCGGGGGCAGCCCGGTGCCGACCGAGGCCAGCGAGGTCGCGGTGGTGGCCGGGAAGCCCGCGGATATCGGGCGGCCCGTGCCGCCGCGCGAGGTGGGCAGCAGGGAGTGCAGGAAGGGGGCCTCGTCGGGGTGGGCCCGGATCTGCTCCCAGCCGAGGCCGTCGATCAGGAAGACGCAGTTCCGGTCGGCGGGCGTCAGCTCGGTGATCGCCGCCGTGAAACCGGGCACGCCCTGTCCCGCGACGAGCGTGGGCAGCAGATCGGCGAGCGAGCCGCTGCCGTACTCGGGCACAGGGGCGGTGTCTACGGGCAGCAGGACGGGGTCCTGCCAGGCCGGCTGGACCATCAGCGGCCGGCCGCCGCGGTCGCGGCGGTGGCCTCGGAAAGCGCCTGGGCGAAGGCGAGGGTCTGGCGCACGGTGTCGGGGCCGTCACCGGCCTCACTGACCCGCAGGCTCAGGTCGTCGGCGGTGGAGCTGCCGGTGTAGCCGTGGTCGGCCTCGCAGTTGGGGTCGCCGCAGGCGGCGGGCTCCAGGTCGATCCGGGAGACCGCGCCCCAGCCGATGGTCAGGACGACCTCGCGGGGCAGCGTGCCGGGAACGTACTTCTCCGGGTTGGCCACGACGCGGCTGACCACGACCGACGAGATCCGGTCGAGCTTGACCGACTCGGTGGAGGTGGTGGCGTAGGGCGTCGGGGAGCTGGTGTCGGCGTTCTGCTCGTCGGTGTGGCTGACGACGAAACGGTTGTCCGTGAGCACCAGGACGGTGACGTGCCGGCGCACCTCGTTGGAGTCGAAGGTGGTCTCCTGGTGCACCAGGTACGAAGCGACCGGCTCACCGCCCACGGCGGCCTCCACCGCCTCGGCCACGAGGGCCGGGTAGTAGCCGCTGCGCTCGATCGCCGCGCGCAGCCCCTGGGTCGTCGTACCGGTCTTAGCCATACGCACCATCCTACGGGGGGCGGATGGCTGCCGGGGACGTCCTGCCCGCCCCGTCCCGGACGGGGCCCGGGGCGGCTCAGTAGTTGGAGAGGCGGCGGGGGCCGAGGTCGGTGCGGGCCGGCGGCGGCGACAGCCGGACGCTCGCTCCGAGGACGGTCAGCCCCTGGGTGGCGACCACGACCGGTTCCAGGGCGACGGAGACCACCTCGGGGTGGTCGTCGACCAGCAGGGAGACCCTGAGCAGCAGTTCTTCCAGCGCCGCGGTGTCCACGGGCGCCGAGCCGCGCCAGCCGAAGAGGACCGGGGCGGCCCGGATCGAGCGGATCAGCTCGGCGGCGTCCCGGTCGGTGGCCGGAACCAGCCGGTGGGCGGTGTCGCCGAGGAGCTCGGAGGGAGCGCCCGCCAGGCCGAAGGAGAGGACGGCGCCCGCGGCCGGGTCGATCGTGGCCCGTACGACGGTGTCGACACCACGGGGGGCCATGGCCTGCACGACGGGCCGGAGCTCGGCGGGCTTGCCGAGGAGGTCGGTGAGTTCGCCGTACGCGCGGCGCACCGCGGACTCGGTGGCGAGGTCCAGCCGGACACCGCCGAGGTCGGCGCGGTGGCGCAGATGGGGTGCGGTGGTCTTCAGCGCGACCGGGTAGCCGAGCCGTGCGGCGGCGGCGACGGCCGCTTCCGCGTCGGGGGCCGGGAGCGTCGGCCGGACGGTGATGCCGTAGCAGGCCAGCAGCTCGCGGGCCTCGTCGTGGTCCAGGGGCCTGCCGCGCGGATCGGGGTCCTCGCCGAGCAGCGCGTCGATGCGGGCGGCCGCGCCCGGCTCGTCGACGGTGTCGTCGAGGAACTCGGGGACCTTGCCGGGAACCGCGGCCTGGCGTCGCCACTGGGCGTACTTCACGGCTTCGGCGAGTGCCCGGACGGCCCGTTCGGCGGCGGGGTAGGCGGGGATCCGGCCGGCGGCGCGGGCGCCCTCGGGGGCGGTTGCCGCGGGCGCCGTGTCAGTTCCGCCGGGCGGCGGCGCCACCGGGGGCGGGGTGGCGGCGGAGGTGGCCGGGGGTTGTGTGGCGGAGGTGGCCAGGGGCGTTGTGGCGGAGGTGGCCGGGGGGCGTCCCGGCACCGGCGCGGGGCGCTGCTGGGCCACCGTGCTGGTGGCGGCGGCCAGGGCCTCCGCGAGGCCGCCGATCTCCACATGGACGACGGCCACCGGCTTGGCCGGCCCGGCGGCGGAGGCCGTGTGCAGGGCGGTGGCCAGCACCTCGCCGTCGCCCTTCTCCGCCTCGCCGTCCTCGCCCACCCACGGGATCGCCGTCACGATGACCGCGTCGCAGCCCTCGTCGGCCAGCGCCTCGGCCAGCGCGTCCCGGAAGTCCTGCGGGGTGGCGGCGGTGGTGAGGTCGCGCGGCGGACGCGGGCGCAGCCCCTCGGCCAGACAGGCGTCGTACGTGAGCAGGCCGAGGGACTCGGAGTTGCCGAGGATCGCGACACGTCCGCCCGCCGGGAGCGGCTGGCCGGCGAGGAGCAGGCCCGCGTCGACCATCTCCGTCACCGTGTCGACGCGGATCACGCCCGCCTGCCGCATCAGCGCGGAGACCGTGGCGTCCGGGATCCGGCTGACGGGTACGGCGTGGCCCGGCGGGGTGAAGCCGCTGTGCCGGGCGCCCTTCACCACGACGACGGGCTTCACGGCGGCGGTACGCCGGGCGAGGCGGGTGAACTTGCGGGGGTTGCCGAGCGATTCGAGGTACAGCAGGGCGACATCGGTGTCCGGGTCCTCGTACCAGTACTGGAGGAAGTCGTTGCCGGAGATGTCGGCGCGGTTGCCGGCCGAGATGAAGGTGGAGAGGCCGGCGCCGCGCCGGTAGAGCCCGGAGAGCAGTGCGATGCCGATCGCGCCGGACTGGGTGAACAGGCCGATGCGCCCGGAGGCGGGCCGTTCCGGGGCCAGGGAGGCGTTCAGCCGGACCGCTTCGGAGTTGTTGATGATGCCGAAGGCGTTCGGGCCGATGATCCGCATGCCGTACGAGCGGGCCTGGCGCACCAGCTCGCGCTGCCGTTCGCGGCCCTCGGCGCCCCACTCGGCGTATCCGGCGGAGAGGACCACCAGGCCCTGGACGCCGTGTTCCCCGCAGTCCGCGACGGCCTCCGGGACCCGCTCGGCGGGTACGGCGACTACTGCGAGGTCGACGGGTTCGCCGATCTCGCCGAGGGAGCGGTGGGCGGGCACTCCGTCGATGGTGTCCTGGCCGGCGGCGAGGGCGCTGTTCACGGCGTAGGTGCGGCCGGTGAAGCCCGCGCCCAGGAGGTTGCGCAGGACCGTGCGCCCGACCCCGCCGGGGGTGCGCCCCGCGCCGATGACGGCGACGGAGCCGGGTGCGAGCAGCCGCTGCACTGAGCGTGCCTCGGCACGCTGCTCCCGGGCGCGCTGGACGGCGAGCGACTCGGCGGTCGGTTCGAGGTCGAGGGTGAGGTGGACGGAGCCGTCCTCGAAGGTGCGCTGCTGGGTGTACCCGGCGTCCCGGAACACCTTGATCATCTTGTTGTTGGCGGGCAGCACCTCGGCGGCGAAGCGCCGGATGCCGCGCTCGCGGGCGACGGCCGCGATGTGTTCGAGCAGCGCGGAGGCGACGCCGCGGCCCTGATGCGCGTCCTGGACGAGGAAGGCGACCTCGGCCTCGTCCGCCGGGGCCGACGCGGGCCTGCCGTGGGCGTCGATCCGGTCGTAGCGGACCGTGGCGATGAACTCGCCGCCCACCGTGACGGCGAGTCCCACCCGGTCGACGTAGTCGTGATGGGTGAAGCGGTGGACGTCCTTGGCGGAGAGCCGGGGGTAGGGAGCGAAGAAACGGTAGTACTTCGACTCCGGGGACACCTGCTCGTAGAAGCTGACCAGCCGTCCGGCATCGTCCGTGGTGATCGGCCTGATCCGCGCGGTGCCGCCGTCGCGGAGCACCACGTCCGCCTCCCAGTGATCGGGGTAGACGTGATGCGGACTCTGCTCCGGAGAGGGCTCCATGGGCAAAGCGTACGGCTGGTCAGCGGTCGCGTGGGGGTCGGGGCCGGGGCAGTCTGGGGATGGCCGGTCGACGGTAGTGCGCGATGCTCCGGTCGGCCCGCGGGCCGACCGGAGCATCGCGCACTACATGAGAGACTGGTCTAGACAACCATTGATTCGTGAAGGGCAGAACCATGGCTGAGCGCCGCGTCAACGTCGGTTGGGCCGAGGGCCTGCACGCCCGCCCCGCATCCATCTTCGTCCGTGCGGCCACGGCCTCCGGCATACCCGTGACCATCGCCAAGGCCGACGGCAACCCGGTGAACGCCGCGTCCATGCTCGCGGTGCTCGGGCTCGGTGCCCAGGGCGGCGAGGAGATCGTCCTCGCCTCCGAGGCCGACAACGCCGAAGCCGCTCTGGACCGTCTGTCCAAGCTGGTCGCCGAGGGCCTCGACGAGCTTCCGGAGACCGTCTGACCCAGCGGTCACGACCGCCGAAATTCCTGCGAAAGAGCCGCGACACCCCCGACCGGGAGTCGCGGCTCTTTCGTGTGCGCGGGAATGACGAACCGTGGAGAAAGTCCCGCGCGGAAGAATTCAGGACAGCGAGAAGAAAGCGCCACTGAATATCCTGCTACTTGTATACGGCTTCATTGTTAATGCCGGCCGCTCGGGGTGTTTACGGCATGTTGCGAAGTCCTCACCCGGCCGCGGGGGACGGCCGCGCCCGGCCGGTCGGGGCGGCGCAGCCGGTGGGCGGCGGCGGCCCGCTCGGCGTGCCGGGCGGCCAGCGCCCGCGCGCGCTCCGCGTCGCCGCGCGCCACGGCGTCCACGATGGCCCCGTGCTCGGCCCAGGAATCGGCCGGGCGGGCCGGCTGGTCGACCGCGTACATCCAGGCGATCTTGTGCCGGAGCTGGGTGAGCAGCGCGATCAGGCCGGGACTGCCGGAGGCCTGGGCCAGCGTCTCGTGGAACCAGCCGCCCAATGAGCGCAGATCCTCGCCCTCGCCCCGGCGGGCCCGCTCCTGGCCCAGCCTGACCAGGCCGCGCAGCACCTTGAGGTGGGCGTCGGTGCGGCGCTGGGCGGCACGGGCCGCGCCGAGCGGCTCCAGCAGCATCCGGACCTCCAGGAGGTCGGCGGCCTCCTGCTCGCCGGGCTCGGCGACACAGGCACCGGCATGCCTGCGGGTGACCACGAAGCCCTCGGACTCCAGGGTGCGCAGCGCTTCGCGTACCGGGACGCGGGAAACCCCGTAGCGGCGTGCGAGCACCTCCTCGGTAAGCCGGCTGCCGCGTCCGAAGACACCGGAGACGATGTCGTCACGGATTGCCGTGCATACCGAATGCGCCGGAATGCGCATGTCCGAACCTCCGCCTTAATCCCCGCGGAACGCGGCCGATCGACGCCTGTCCTGTGACTCTATTGCAATGCGGTCGCATTTCCGATGCCGGGTGGAAATTCATGAATATCTTCTGGACACGACGAAGGCCCCGGCGGGCTGCCGGAGCCTTTCACCGATGCGCTTCGCGCGTCGGTCAGACGGTGACGCCGTGGGCGCGCAGATAGGCGACCGGGTCCGTGTCGGAGCCGTACGACGGCGTGGTCCGGGCCTCGAAGTGGAGGTGCGGTCCGGTGGAGTTGCCGGTGGAGCCGGAGAGGCCGATCCGCTGCCCCTGGCCGACGCTCTGACCGACGGAGACGCCGATCGAGGAGAGGTGGCCGTACTGGGTGTACGTGCCGTCCGTCATCCGGAGCACGATGTTGTTGCCGTACGCGCCGCCCCAGCCCGCCTCGACGACCGTGCCGGCGCCGACGGCGACGACGGAGCTGCCGGACGAGGCGTGGAAGTCGATGCCGGAGTGGCTGCCGGAGGACCACAGGGAGCCGCCGGCCTGGTAGCCGGTGCTCACGTAGGAACCTGCGACGGGGAGCTGGAAGGTGCCCAGCCGGGCGCGCTCGGCGGAGCGGGCGGCACGCGCCTCGCTCTCGCGGGCCTCCTTTGCCCTGGCGGCGGCCTCGGCCTCCGCGGCCGCTCTGGCCCTGGCGTCGGCCTTCTTCTTGGCGGCAGTCTTCTTCTCGGCCTCGGCCTTCGCCTTGGCTTCCGCCTTCGCCTTCGCGGCGGCGTCGGCCTGGTGCTGCTGCGCGTCCGCCTGCGCGTCGATCCGGTCGGCCAGGTCGCCCTCGATGGCGATGACCTGGGAGAGGCCCGTCTCGCCGGTGGCGGGGGTCTCGGTGTCCGCGGCGAGGGCCGGGGAGGCCAGCGAGCCGATGACGCCGGTGGTGGCCAGGGTCGCGATGCCGACGGCCTTCGCGCCGCAGCGCGTCAGACGGCTCGGGGCACGGTGCTTTCCCGTGGCACGGGTGAACGCCATGAAGTGGCTGGTCCTTTCCTTCCTTCTCGCCTACCGGGTTAGGGTCTTTCGTTTGGATCAGGCTGGATCAGGGAGCGGGGTCCGGTGCCGTGCATCGCAAGGCGGAGGAGGGAGCCATGGCGGAGTCATGGCGGAGTCATGGCGACCGACGACAACGCCGCGAGGTGCGGTGCCGGACCCCGCGAGCCCAGCATGATCCAAACGAGAGGCCCTGACTGACGGGTTCGGAGCAGGAAGGTCTCCTACGGACCCCCCGGCCTCGCTGAGGCATGGGCATCCGATTCACCCCAGGGACTGCGTGGGTCCCCGGCTCCCCGGGCTCGCGCCTGACGGGGACTCGGCGATGACTGCCCGGTACGTCACGGATGCGGCATACGAGTGGCGGACAGCCGAGCCGACGCTAAACGGGGGCACTTCCCCACACCAAACGGACAGGTGGTTTTGTAACGCATCCCACAGGGCAGACGGGCAACCTCTCCCGCAAACCGGACGAAAAAGGAAGGTCCCGGCGGGGGGTGATTCGCCAGGACCTTCCTTTCGTCCCGTTATCACGGGGATTGACTGGTCAGCCGGTGACGACCGAGACCTCTCCGATGCCGAGGGCCCTGACGGGCTCCTCGATCTGCGCGGCGTCCCCGACGAGGACCGTGACCAGCCGGTCCCCCGGGAAGGCGTTGACCACGGCCGCCGTCGCCTCCACCGTGCCGGTGTCCGCGAGGCGCGCGTACAGGTGCGCCTGGTAGTCGTCCGGGAGGTGCTGCTCGACCTGGTCCGCGAGGGTGGCGGCGACGGAGGCCGCCGTCTCGAACTTCAGCGGTGCGACGCCCACGAGGTTCTGCACGGCCGTCTCGCGCTCGGCGTCCGTCAGGCCCTCCGCGGCCAGGGTCCGCAGCACCTTCCACAGGTCCTCCAGCGCCGGACCGGTGGACTCCGTGTCCACCGAGCCGCTGATGGCGAGCATCGCGGCGCCCGTCGCCCCCGAGGCGGCGTCCCGGGCCGAGGAGCGCAGCACCTGGGCGAAGGCCCGTACGCCGTAGGTGTAGCCCTTCTCCTCGCGCAGCACCCGGTCCAGGCGGGAGGTCAGCGTGCCGCCCAGGCAGTACGTGCCGAGCACCTGGGCGGGCCAGACGCTGTCGTGCCGGTCGGCGCCGATCCGGCCGAGGAGCAGCTGCGTCTGCACCGCTCCGGGGCGGTCCACGATCACCACCCGGCCGGTGTCGTCGGCGGTGATCGGCGGGACCGGGCGGGGCTCCGCCGTGTTGCCCGACCAGTCGCCGACGGTGTCGGCGAGCAGGGCGTCCAGGTCGATGCCGGTGAGGTCACCGACGATCACGGCGGTCGCGGTGGACGGCCGGACGTGGGCGTCGTAGAAGGCGCGGACGGCCGCGGAGTCGATCCGCTCCACGGTCTTCTCGGTGCCCTGGCGCGGGCGCGACATGCGGGCCGTGGCCGGGAAGAGCTCCTTGGAGAGCTGCTTGGCGGCCCGCCGGGCGGGGTTCGCCTGCTCGTGCGGGATCTCGTCGAGCCGGTTGTTCACCAGCCGCTCGATCTCGCTGTCGGCGAAGGCCGGCGCCCGCAGGGCCTCCGCGACCAGACCCAGCGCCTTGGCCAGCCGGGAGGCCGGAACCTCCAGGGAGACCCGGACGCCGGGGTGGTCGGCGTGGGCGTCCAGAGTGGCGCCGCACCGCTCCAGCTCGGCGGCGAACTCCTCGGCGCTGTGCTTGTCGGTGCCCTCGGACAGGGCGCGCGACATGATCGTGGCCACCCCGTCCAGGCCCTCGGGCTCGGCGTCCAGCGGGGCTTCGAGGAAGATCTCGACGGCGACGACCTGCTGGCCGGGGCGGTGGCAGCGCAGCACCGTGAGGCCGTTGGGCAGGGCGCCGCGCTCGGGTGCGGGGAAGGCCCAGGGCCTGGCCGCTCCGGGGGCGGGCTGCGGGTGGTACTCCATCGAAACTCCAGTCGCGGCAGCGTCGGTCACTTGTCCGCTCCTTCGTGCGCGTCGGTGTCGTTGGCGGCGTCGGCGTCGGCGTCGGCCTCTTCGGCGGGCTCCGCCGACTCGACCGGCTCGTAGACCAGCACCGCCCGGTTGTCCGGCCGCAGCTGGGCCCTGGCGGCCGCCCGGACCTGCTCGGCGGTGACGTCGAGCACCCGGTGCACAGCGGTCAGGGCGAGCTGCGGGTCACCGAACAGCACGGCGAACCGGCACAGTTCGTCCGCCCGGCCCGCGACCGTACCGAGCCGGTCCAGCCACTCGCGCTCCAACTGTGCCTGGGCGCGCTCCATCTCCTCGGGCGAGGGGCCCTCCTCGGCGAACCGGGCGAGCTCCTCGTCGACCGCGGACTCGATCTGCGCCACCTCGACGCCGCCGGACGTCTTGACGTCCAGCCAGCCGAGCGAGGGCGCGCCGGCCAGCCGCAGCAGCCCGAATCCGGCCGCGACAGCCGTCCGGTCCCGGCGGACCAGGCGGTTGTGCAGCCGGGACGACTCCCCGCCGCCCAGCACGGTCAGCGCGAGATCCGCGGCGTCGCACTCGCGGGTGCCGTCCTGCGGCAGCCGGTAGGCGGCCATCAGCGCACGCGCCGGGACCTCCTCGCGGACCTCCTCGCGCAGCTCAGCGCCGATGACCTCGGGCAGTGAGCCGTCCCGCGGCGGCTGCTTGCCGTCGTGCGACGGGATGGTGCCGAAGTACTTCTCGACCCAGGCGAGCGTCTGCGCGGGGTCGATGTCGCCGACGACCGAGAGCACCGCGTTGTTGGGCGCGTAGTACGTACGGAAGAAGGTCCGCGCGTCCTCGAGCGTCGCCGCGTCCAGGTCGGTCATCGAGCCGATCGGGGTGTGGTGGTACGGGTGGCCCTCCGGGTAGGCGAGGGCGGTCAGCTTCTCGAACGCGGTGCCGTACGGGACGTTGTCGTAGCGCTGGCGCCGCTCGTTCTTGACGACGTCCCGCTGGTTCTCCATGGACTCCTCGTCGAGCGCGGCGAGCAGCGAGCCCATCCGGTCGGCCTCGAGCCACAGGGCCAGCTCCAGCTGATGCGTGGGCATCGTCTCGAAGTAGTTGGTCCGCTCGAAACTGGTGGTGCCGTTGAGGGAGCCGCCGGCGCCCTGCACCAGCTCGAAGTGTCCGTTCCCCTTGACCTGACCCGAGCCCTGGAACATCAGGTGCTCGAAAAGGTGAGCCAGACCGGTGCGTCCCTTGACCTCGTGGCGCGAGCCGACGTCGTACCAGAGGCACACCGCGGCGACCGGGGTCAGATGGTCCTCGGAGAGCACCACGCGCAGGCCGTTGGCCAGACGGTGCTCGGTCGCTGTCAAGCCGCCGGAGCCGGCCTGGGCTGTGGCCGTGTGACCCATGGGCATGTACGTCCCTTCGATCGCGATACTGGAGTGATGCGAGACCTGCCACTGTAAGCAAGCGCACCGACGCCTGGCGAAGTTCCCGTGCCGCGCACGTCACCGGAAAGCGGCGTCCGGACCCCTCGTGACGGGTGGAGAACCCCCTTTGGGACGGGTCGAGGTCGGAGTTGTCAGTGCGGCGGTCCACAATGGTCCGCGTCAGAACCTGAGGTTGCCCGAACAGAATCCGTGAAGGAGTCGCAGCAGCGATGGCCCGCCGCAGCACGAAGACCCCGCCGCCGGACGACTTCGAGGAGAAGATCCTCGACATCGACGTCGTCGACGAAATGCAGGGCTCCTTCCTTGAGTACGCGTACTCGGTGATCTACTCACGGGCCCTGCCGGACGCCCGTGACGGCTTGAAGCCGGTGCACCGCCGCATCGTGTACCAGATGAACGAGATGGGCCTGCGCCAGGACCGCGGCTATGTGAAGTGCGCCCGCGTCGTCGGCGAGGTCATGGGTAAGCTGCACCCGCACGGGGACGCGTCGATCTACGACGCCCTGGTGCGGATGGCACAGCCGTTCTCCATGCGGCTCCCCCTCGTCGACGGACACGGAAACTTCGGCTCGCTCGGCAACGACGACCCGCCGGCCGCCATGCGGTACACCGAGTGCCGGATGGCCGACGCGACGTCGTTGATGACGGAGTCGATCGACGAGGACACCGTCGCTTTCCAGTCGAATTACGACGGCCAGGAGCAGGAGCCGGTCGTCCTGCCGGCCGCCTATCCGAACCTCCTGGTCAACGGCACGACCGGGATCGCCGTCGGCATGGCGACGAACATGCCGCCGCACAACCTGGGCGAGGTCATCGCAGCCGCCCGCCACCTGATCAAGCATCCGGGCGCGGACCTGGAGACCCTGATGCGGTTCGTCCCCGGTCCCGACCTGCCGACCGGTGGCCGGATCGTGGGCCTCGGCGGCATCAAGGACGCCTATGCGGGAGGCCGCGGCTCGTTCAAGATCCGCGCCACCGTCGCCGTGGAGAACGTCACGGCACGCCGCAAGGGTCTGGTCGTCACCGAACTGCCCTTCAGCGTCGGTCCGGAGAAGGTGATCGCCAAGATCAAGGACCTGGTCTCGGCGAAGAAGCTCCAGGGCATCGCGGACGTCAAGGACCTCACCGACCGCTCGCACGGACTGCGCCTCGTCATCGAGGTCAAGAACGGCTTCGTGCCGGAGGCCGTCCTGGAACAGCTCTACAAGCTGACGCCGATGGAGGAGTCCTTCGGCATCAACAATGTGGCGCTGGTCGACGGACAGCCGCTCACCCTGGGCCTCAAGGAGCTCCTGGAGGTCTATCTCGACCACCGCTTCGAGGTGGTGCGCCGGCGCAGCGAGTTCCGCCGGACCAAGCGCCGCAACCGGCTGCACCTGGTCGAGGGCCTCCTCGTCGCACTGATCGACATCGACGAGGTCATCCGGCTCATCCGGTCCAGCGACAACTCGGCACAGGCCAAGGACCGGCTCATCGAGCACTTCTCGCTGAGCGAGGTCCAGACGCAGTACATCCTGGACACCCCGCTGCGCCGGCTCACCCGGTTCGACCGGGTCGAGCTGGAGAGCGAGCAGGAACGGCTCAACACCGAGATCGCCGAGCTGACCGCGATCCTCGAATCGGACAACGAGCTGCGCAAGCTCGTCTCCACGGAACTGGCCGCGGTCGCCAAGAAGTTCGGCACCGACCGGCGTACGGTGCTGCTGGAGTCGGCCGGTTCGCAGGTCGCTGCGGTACCGCTGGAGGTCGCGGACGACCCGTGCCGGGTGCTGCTGTCCTCGACCGGTCTGCTGGCCCGTACGGCCAACGGCGACCCGATCGTCTTCGCCGAGGACGCCAAGCGCGCCAAGCACGATGTGATCGTGTCGGCCGTGCCCGCCACGGCACGGGGCGATGTCGGCGTGGTGACCTCGGCGGGGCGGCTGCTGCGGCTGGCGGTGATCGATCTGCCGCAGCTGCCGGACACCCACGCGGCGCCCAACCTCTCGGGCGGCGCGATGGTCGCGGAGTTCCTCACCCTGGAGTCGGACGAGGAGGTCATCGGCCTCACCACGCTCGACGAGTCCTCTCCGGGGCTGGCGATCGGCACCCTTCAGGGCGTCGTGAAGCGTGTGGTGCCGGACTATCCGGCCAACAAGGACGAGCTGGAGGTCATCGGCCTCAAGGACGGTGACCGGGTCGTCGGCGCGGTGGAACTGCGCACCGGCGAGGAGGACCTGGTCTTCATCACCTCGGACGCGCAGTTGCTGCGCTACCCGGCGGCGCAGGTGCGCCCGCAGGGCCGTCCGGCCGGCGGTATGGCGGGCGTCAAGCTCACGGAGGGCGCGGAGGTGCTCTCCTTCGCCGCGGTGGATCCGGCCGCGGACGCCATGGTGTTCACGGTCGCCGGTTCGCACGGCACGCTGGACGACTCCGTGCTGACGTGCAAGTACACCCCGTTCGACCAGTACCCGCGCAAGGGCCGGGCGACCGGTGGGGTGCGCTGTCAGCGGTTCCTCAAGGGCGAGGACATCCTGACGTTCGCCTGGGCGGGCCCGACACCCGCCCGCGCCGCGCAGAAGAACGGCACCCCGGCCACGCTGCCCGAGCCCGACCCGCGGCGCGACGGTTCGGGGACGCCGCTGGAGTCCCCGGTCGCGGTGATCGCCGGCCCGGTGTAGCCGGCCGGCCCGGTACGTGGCGCTGTGCGTCGGCGCTATGCGTCGTCGCCGGGCTGCCGCACGTAGCGCAGGACGCCCCACATGCTTCGCTCATGTGCGGCGTCCTGCGCTGTGTCCGGCGCCGTTTCCCCCTGCGCCGGGGCGGTCTCCCGGCAGTCCGCCAGCTCCTTGCGCAGGGCCCCGGCGTCGATGCCGGAGCCGATCAGCACGAGCCTGGTCAGCCGCGGTTCGCCGCGGGTCCAGGGCTGCGGGGCGAACCGCAGGAACCTGCCGACGGCGTGCAGCGCGTAGCGGTTGTCCGCGTCCCCCGCGCCGAAGTCGACGAACCCCTTGATCCGGTAGAGGCCTTCCGGCCGGGAGTCCAGGAACCCCATCAGGCGACGCGGGCTCATGGGCACGTCGGAGGTGAACTCGATGCTCTCGTACGCCGCGTGCGGATGGTCCCCGTGCTCCTCACCGGCGTCCGCCGCCCGCTCCTCCAGGTACAGGTCCTCGAAGGTCAGCTGCCGGGCCTTCTCCTCGCTGTCGGGCCGCAGCGCCGGATCGAAGAGCAGCTCGGGGTCAATGCGCCCGTACGTGGCGGGGACGACGGCCGCCGTGCTGCCGGTGGCGGCGACGGCCTCCCGGATGCGGAGCAGTCCGGCGTCCCCGGCCCGGTCCGTCTTGTTCAGCACGACCAGGTCGGCGACGGCGAGATGGCGGTCGATCTCCGGGTGGCGGACCCGGGTGGCGGTGAACTCGGCGGCGTCGACCACCTCGACCAGTCCCCCGTACACGATGTGCGGGTTGTCGCTGGCCAGCAGCATCCGTACGAGTTCCTGGGGTTCGGCGAGCCCGCTCGCCTCGATGACGATCACATCGAGCCGGGCGGCGGGCCGGGTGAGGGTCTCCAGGTAGGCGTCCAGCTCGCTCACGTCGACCGCGCAGCACAGACAGCCACCGCCCAGGGAGACCGTCGAGCCGACCTGCCCGGACACGGTCATGGCGTCGATCTCGATGGACCCGAAGTCGTTGACGATCACGCCGATCCGGTTTCCCGCGCGATGGAGCAGCAGGTGGTTGAGCAGCGTCGTCTTGCCGGATCCCAGGAATCCGGCGAGGACGATGACCGGGATCTGCCGGCTGCGGGGCGGGGACGACGGGTTCAACGGGGGCCCTTCGGGGGACGTCAGGCGGCCGGGACCGGCTGCGGCGGAGGCGGGCCGACATAACGGGCCGCCGGGCGGATGATCTTGGAGTCCTCCGCCTGCTCCAGGATATTGGCGCTCCAGCCGACCACTCGCGCCGCGCAGAACGTCGGGGTGAACATCTCGCGCGGCAGCCCGCACAGTTCCATGACCACTCCGGCGTAGAACTCCACGTTGGTGTGCAGTTCGCGCCCCGGCTTGAGCTCGGCGAGGATCGCCTCGACCTGGCGTTCCACCTCGACGGCGAAGTCGACGAGCGGTCCGCCGAAGCTCTGGGCGATGCCGCGCAGCATGCGCGAGCGCGGGTCCTCGGTGCGGTAGACCGGGTGTCCGAAGCCCATGATCCGGTCACCGGCGAGCACCCGTTCGCGGATCCATCCGTCGATGCGGTCGGGGGTCCCGATGGCGTCCAGGGTGTCGAGGGCCCGGCTGGGCGCACCGCCGTGCAGCGGTCCGGAGAGCGCGCCGACGGCCGCCACCAGGCATGCGGCGACGTCCGCGCCGGTGGAGGCGACGACCCGGCCGGTGAAGGTCGAGGCGTTGAAGCCGTGGTCGACGGTGGAGATCAGATACTGCTCGACGGCCCTGACCCGGGCGGCGTCCGGCACGGAACCGGTGAGCATGTAGAGGTAGTTGGCCGCGTACGGCAGGTCGTCGCGCGGCTCCACCGGTTCGAGGCCCTGGCCGAGCCGGTGCAGGGCGGTGAGCACGGTGGGGACCGCGGCGCAGGCGGTCAGCGCGTCGGCGCGGCGCCGGTCCGCGTCGATGTCGTACACCGGGCGGAAGCCCGCCGATGCGCCGAGCAGCGAGAGCGCCGTGCGCAGCCCCGCGAGCGGACCGGAGACGGCGCCGGCTCGGGCTATGGCGGGCAGGGCGTCACGTACCTCCGCGGGCAGCCGGCGCAGTGCGGCGGTGCGGGCCGCGAAGTCGGCGCGGGCGGCCGGACCGGGCAGCTCGCCCTCGGTCATCAGGTACCAGACGTCCTCGAAGCCGCGGGTCTGCGCCAGCTCGACCGCCGAGTACTGCCGGTAGTGGTAGAAGCCCTCGCGGCCGCGGACATCACCGAGGGCCGTGTCGGTGACGACGACACCCGCGAGGCCTCGGGGGACGTCGAGCGGGGCTGAGCCGGTCATGGTCGTCATTGCTTCCTCCATGGACATTCCGGTGTTGCGACTCTTTACATTGATTCGACTGTCCATGCTTGACTTTAGATCTGTCAATGTTGATTGAATCAATATGGATACGGTGAACAGCATGATGGATCAAGCAGGTGCGGGCGACAGTTCGGGGCTCACGGCGCATCGGCTCACCACCCGGGAGACGGCCGAGCGCCTCGGCGTGAAGCCCGAGACGGTGTACGCGTACGTGAGCCGGGGCCAGCTGAGCAGCAACCGCGCGCCCGGCGGGCGGGGCAGCACGTTCGACGCGGCGGAGGTCGACGCCCTGGCCCGGCGTACGGGACGCAGGGAGCCCGCTTCCCCCGCCGGTGAGCTCGCCTTCCGGACCGGCATCACGCTCATCGAGGGCGACCGCTACTACTACCGGGGCGTGGACGCCACGGAGCTGGCCCGGCGCCATGGCTACGAGGAGGTCGCCGAGTGGCTCTGGACCGGTGAGCTGCGGACGGGCACGCGCTTCACTGCGCCTTCCGAAGCGCTGGCCGCGGCCCGCCGGACGGTCGGCGCACTGCCGGCGCACTGCGGTTCGACGGACCGGTTGCGGGTGGCGGTCGTCGCCGCGGCGGCCGCCGATCCGCTTCGTTTCGACCTGTCGCGGGAGGCGGTGCTGGGGGGCGCCCGGAGCCTGATCCCGACCCTGGTGGCCGCACTGCCGACGGTGGGCGGGGGCAGGGGCGGCGGCGCGAACGGGGCCGGGGACGGCGGCGCGGTCGCGTCCCCCGACACCGGTCTGGCGCGTCAACTGTGGCCGAAACTCACCGCGCTCCCGGCCGACGAGGCGTCACTCGCCGTGCTGGACACCGCTCTGGGACTGCTGATCGACCACGATCTGGCCGCCTCCACCCTGGCGGCCCGGGTCGCGGCCTCCGCTCGGGCCCACCCGTACGCGGTGGTGTCGGCGGGGCTGGGGGTGCTGGAGGGGCCGCTGCACGGCGCGGCCAGCGGACTGGCGCACCGGATGCTGGCCGAGGCCCTGGAGCGGGGCGGCGCGGCCCCGGTGGTCGCGGACCATCTCCGCACCGGGCGCCGGGTGCCGGGGCTGGGCCACCGGCTCTACACCGGCGAGGACCCACGGGCCACGACGCTGTTCGCGCTGCTCGCGGAGGTCCCGCGGGCAGCGCCGGCGCTGGCCGCGGCCCGCGATGTGGTCACCACGACCGCGCGCCACGCCCCGCTGCACGCGAATGTCGATCTGGCGCTCGCGGTGCTGTCCGTCTCCTCGGGCATGGCGGCGGAGGCGGGTGAGACCGTGTTCGCGATCTCCCGTACGGCGGGGTGGATCGCCCATGCCCTGGAGGAGTACGGGGAGCGCCCGCTGCGGATGCGCCCCATCGGCCAGTACACCGGGCCGCGGCCGCCTCGACCGCTGCCCGACGCCATCGGGGCCCCGTCGCAATAGACGGTTCGCCCGGCGCAAATTAGCGACGGTCAGCGGGAAGCGTTGCGCGGGGGCTGGGCCGTGGAGCCGCGCACCACCAGCTCAGGCTCGAAGAGCAGCTCGTCGGAGGGCACGGCACGCCCTCCGATCTGTACGGAGAGCAGCTCGACGGCCGCCCGCCCCATGGCCTCGATCGGCTGGCGGACCGTGGTCAGCGGCGGCTCGGTGCAGTTCATGAACGCCGAGTCGTCGTACCCGACGACGGAGACGTCCGCGGGGACCGAGAGGCCGCGGCGGCGTGCCGCGCGCACCACGCCCAGGGCCAGCGGGTCGCTGGCGCAGATGAACCCGGTGACCCCTTCGTCCAGCAGCCGCATGGCGGCCGCCTGCCCGCCCTCGAGCGAGAACATCGCCCTGGTCACCCACGCGTCGGGGATGACCCTGCCGGACTCCTCGGCGAGCACCCGGGCGGCGGCCAGCTTGCGCAGCGAGGGCATGTGGTCCGAGGGGCCGAGCACCAGGCCGATGCGCTCGTGGCCCAGTGAGACCAGATGGCGCCAGGCCTGCTCGACGGCGACGGAATCGTCGCAGGAGACGGCCGGGAAGCCGAGATGGGCGATGGCCGCGTTGATCAGGACGACGGGGATCTTACGGTCGGCGAGCACCTTGTAGTGGTCGTGCGGGGCGTCGGCCTGGGCATAGAGGCCACCGGCGAAGACGACGCCCGAGACCTGCTGCTGGAGGAGCAGCTCGACGTAGTCCGCCTCGGAGACGCCGCCCTTGGTCTGGGTGCACAGGACGGGCGTCAGCCCCTGCTGCGCCAGCGCGCCTCCGACCACCTCGGCGAAGGCGGGGAAGATCGGGTTCTGCAGCTCGGGCAGGACCAGGCCGACCAGCCGGGCCCGTTCGCCGCGCAGCTGGGTCGGCCGCTCGTACCCCAGGACGTCCAGCGCGGACAGAACGGCCTGCCGCGTGGCGTCGGAGACCCCTGGCTTGCCGTTGAGCACCCGGCTGACCGTGGCCTCGCTGACTCCAACCTTCTGTGCCACCTGAGCAAGTCGTCGCGTCATGCGTGCAAGATTAGCGCAAGAAACGCAAGCGGATTGCGTGGGGCTGGAAACTATACGATTTTCAGAAAGCAGCGGCATGCCCTCTGCGCCGTCTCCACGATGTGCGCCCCATCGCCCACCGCCAGGAAGCCGCGTCGGCTCGGCCGGCCCCGGCGGGTCTTCTCGCAGGTACTGCTGATGCGGGCGGCCACAGCCACCGGCGTCACCGTACTCGCCACCGGCCTGTTTCCGGCACCCCTCGGCCGAGCGGGAGGCCTCCGGAGCATCGCTGTGCCTGGGGCACCGGCCTCCCCCGCACCTGAGGGCACGCCGTCGCCCGTCAGACGGCGCCGGCTCCGGTCAGCGCGCGGACCTCGGTCTCCGCGTGCTTGGCCGCGTCCGGCGGCTCCTGCGAGGTAACGGTGCCGATCCAGCCGGCCAGGAAGCCCAGCGGGATGGAGACCAGGCCGGGGTTCTCCAGCGGGAAGAGCTGGAAGTCCACGCCGGGGAAGAGCGAGGTGGCACTGCCGGAGACCACCGGGGAGAACAGGACGAGCAGCACGGCGGGAATCAGCCCTCCGTAGACCGACCAGACCGCCCCGCGCGTGGTGAAGTTCCGCCAGAACAGCGAGTAGAGCAGCACCGGCAGGTTCGCCGACGCCGCGACGGCGAAGGCCAGGCCCACCAGGAACGCCACGTTCAGGTCCTGGGCGAGCAGCCCCAGCCCGATGGCGGCCACCCCGATCCCCGCTGCGGCGACCCGGGCCACGGCGACCTCGCTGCGCTGCTTGGAACCCGGACGGCGGAGCGACGCGTAGAGGTCGTGGGCGACGGACGCGGACGAGGCGAGGGTAATCCCGGCGACGACGGCAAGGATGGTCGCGAAGGCCACGGCGGCGACCACGGCGAACAGAATCGTTCCCCCGGTGGAGCCCTCACCGCCGCCGAGCACCAGGGCCAGCAGCGGAACGGCCGTGTTCCCGGCGGGATTCGACGCCCGGACGTCCGCCGAGCCGACCAGCGCCGCCGCCCCGAATCCGAGCACGATCGTCATCAGGTAGAAGCTGCCGATGAGGCCGATGGACCAGACGACCGACCGGCGGGCCGCGCGGGCGGTCGGCACGGTGTAGAAGCGCGACAGGATGTGCGGCAGTCCGGCCGTGCCGAGCACCAGGGCCAGTCCGAGACTGATGAAGTCGACGCGTGCCGTCCAGGTGCCGCCGTACCGCAGGCCGGGCGAGAGGAACTTCTTGCCGTACCCACTGCGGTCGGCCGCGGAGTTGAGCAGCTCGTTGACATTGCCGTGGAAGTGGACCAGGACGAGCACGGTGAGGACGATCGTGCCCGCCATCAGCAGGACGGCCTTCACGATCTGGATCCAGGTGGTGGCGCGCATGCCGCCGAGCGACACGTAGATCACCATGAGCGCACCGACGCCGATGACGGTCCAGGACCGCGCGGCGCCGCTCGTTCCGCCGAGGAGCAGGGCCACCAGGCTGCCCGCGCCGACCATCTGCGCCACCAGGTAGAGCACGGAGACCGTGACCGATGACGTCCCCGCCGCGATCCGGACCGGGCGCTCCGCCATTCGCGCCGCGACCACATCGGCGAGGGTGAACCGGCCGCAGTTGCGGACGAGTTCCGCGACGAGCAGCAGCACGACGAGCCAGGCGACCAGGAAGCCGACGGAGTAGAGCATGCCGTCGTATCCGAAGAGGGCGATCAGACCGGAGATGCCGAGGAAGGACGCGGCCGACATGTAGTCGCCCGCGATGGCGAAACCGTTCTCCATGGGCGAGAACAGCCGGCCGCCGGCGTAGAACTCCTCGGCCGAACCGTGCCGGTTGCGGCTCACCCAGGTGGTGATGCCGAGTGTCACGGCGATGAAGACGCTGAACAGCAGGAGCGCCAGGGTCTGGTGATTCCCGCTCAACGCCCCAGCCCCCGTGTCATCTCCTGTGTCTCCCAGCGCAGATCGAGCGCCGCCCGGTCCCTGCGCAGCCGCGCGTGCCGTGCGTACGCACCGGTGAGCAGGAACGTCGTGAGGAACTGCCCGAGCCCCGCGACCATGGCGACGTTGACCGCCCCGGCCACCGGTCTCGCCATCAGGCCGGGCGCGGTGACCGCCATGACCACATAGGCGAGGTACCAGACGAGGAAGGCGAGGGTGGCGGGGACGATGAAGCGCCGGTACCGGCGCCGCACCTCCTGGAAGGCGTCGCTGCGCTGCACCTCCAGATAGATGTCCGCCGCGCTGTGGCCGCGCTGCGGCGCAACGGAATCGGACGTCCCGGCGGGCGCGAAGCTTCCCGTACCGTCCAGTTCCCCCCATCCGGAGGCCAGCGCGTCGTACCACGGGTCGTCGAGTCTCATCGTTGCGGACTCGCGCCCTGCTTCCTTCTCCACCGAACAACTCCCCTTGTCCACGGACCACTTCGGCCGCGTACCCAAGAATGGGCAGATCGGGAAGATCTCGGGCACTTCATTCGCGAGACTTCACCTCTTCAGGTGAAGGACGTACCGGGTGGCTGTGCGAGTCCTCGAACGTACGCATAGCGGACCGCCTGGGCCCGGTCGCGGAGCCCCGCCTTGGCGAACAGGTTGTTGATGTGGCTCTTCACGGTGGCCTGCGAGATATGCAGGCCGCGGGCGATCTCCGCGTTGGACATCCCGTCGGCGATCAGGACGAGCACCTCCACCTCGCGGGGGGTCATCCCGTCGGGCAGCTCCGGCTCACCGCCCCCGGCCAGTGGCAGCGGCCCCGTGGTGACCTGTTCCAGCAGCCGGCGCTGCACGGCGGGCGAGAGCCCGGCCTCGCCCGAGAGCACCGCCTCGATGGCCCGCACGATCTCGTCGCCCCCGGCGTCCTTGGTGAGATAGCCGCGGGCCCCGGCCCGGAGTGCGGGGAAGAGCGAGTCGTCCTCGGCGAAGGTCGTGAGCACCACGACCTGGGTGGCGGGAAAGTCCTCGCGGATACGGCGCGTTGCCTCCACCCCGTCGCAGCGGGGCATCCGCAGGTCCATCAGGACCACGTCCGGCGCATGCTCGGCCACCAGGGCAACGGCCTCTTCCCCGTCCTTCGCCGATCCGACCACCTCGATCCCGGGAAGCAGGCTCAGCAGCATGACGATTCCCTCGCGCACCACCGACTGGTCATCGGCCACCACCACCCGCGCGGTCACGCGGGCACCCTCAGATTCACCACGAACCCCTCCTCGCCGGGACCGGCCTCCAGCGTGCCGCCCAGCAGTTCGGCGCGCTCCCTCATTCCCAGCAGACCGTATCCGGAGCCACTGACAGCGAGGTCGCCCCCGGGACTTCTCCCACCCGAATCGCTGACCTCCAGGGCGATCCCGTCCGGCAGGTACTCCAGCCGGACGATCACCCTGGCCCCCGGCGCGTGCTTGCGCACATTGGTCAGCGCCTCCTGTGCGACGCGCCGGACCGTCTGCGAGGCCTCGGCGGTCAGCGTCCGGCGCTCGCCCTCCACCCTGACCTCGGCCGGCTCGGCCGCCACCAGCTGGCGCAGGAAGTCCTCCACCGGCGATACCTCGCCGCGCAGGGCGGAGAGCGCCTGGCGGGTCTCCGCAAGCCCCTCACGGGCCATGGAGCGGGCCGCGACCACCCGCTGAAGGACCTGGTCCCGGAACTGACCCGCAGGCTCCCGCTCGATGAGCAGCCGCGCCGCCTCCAGATGCACCAACTGCGCGGAGAGACTGTGGGCGAGCACATCGTGGATCTCCCGGGCGATCCTGGACCGCTCGTCCAGAGCGGCCGTCTCGGCCTCCGCCACCCGCGCGGCCCGCTCCTGCGCGAGAAGCCGCCGCGCGCTGCCGCGGGCCTCGGCGTCCAGGCGCAGCACGTAGCCCGCGAGACAGAGCCCCGCCGTGGTCATGGCCGTGGCCGGCCAGTCGTCGGTGTTCACGACGGCGTACGCGCCGAGCGCCACCGCCGTGGACGGGACTCCCGCCACCAGCGGCAGCCGCTCCAGAGCCGTGACCGCGCAGCCGCACCAGAGCACCACCGCCGGCACGGTGGCCCCGTCCTGCTGGGCCCCGAACGCCGCCAGCATCAGCAGGGCGAGCGCGCCGAGGGACACCCACAGGCGGTTCTCCAGAGTGGCCCGGAAGAAGGCCACCGCGAGCACCGCGCAGCCGAGCACCCCGAGCAGGCCGACCGCGATCTCCCAGGGCTCGAACAGCCCGCCCGTGAAGGTTCCCCAGAGCATCAGGGTGAGCAGCCCGGCCCGTACGGACCATGCGATGACGATCCGTGAGCGGGTGCTCGTGTCCCGCGAGAGAGCCTCCCGCGATGGCCAGCTCGTCCATGAAGCGGGTGTCACACACGGTCCTTCCATGCCTGCCGGAACGGCGCGCGGTCAGCAGGAACACCGTACGGCGCCGGTATCTCCGCGGCCCGCCGGACCAGCACCCCGCTGCGCACCAGCAGTGTCACGGCGAGAGCCATCATCAGGGCGGGGCTCCCCTGATGCACGCCCAGCGCCGCGGCCACCCCGTAGAGGGCCGCCCTCAGCACCAGACCTCCGGTCCAGACGTAAGCAGTGGCCTTGGTCCCCTTGCTCCAGAGGGAGCCGTCCTGCGCGCGCCAGAGCCGGGCCGTCCATCCCCAGGCGGCGCCCGTGACCAGCCCCACGACCAGCTCGGCGCCCAGGACGACGACGGAGAGTGTCTCGTGGTGCCGGTCCACGAGTCCGGGCTCGCGCAGCGCCATGACGAGCAGGACGCCCGGCAGCACCCACCAGCGCCGGTCGCCGGAGATCTGCTGGGCCGAGCACTGGCGGACCACTACAAAAGCGATGACCGCGACGATCACCAGGACATTGACGAGCCCGGACATGGAGGCCTCCGAATAGCGGGAAGTTCTACGACTCCGACGCTACGGAAACGGCCAGGTCAGGGGATCGGCTCAGGGGTGGATCGTGGGTGGAGCCGTCGTCTCCACCCAGGGGTGGAGACGACGGCTCCGGTGCCGCACGGGCCGGACGGCCGCGAACTCAGACGTCGATGCGCGAGCGGTCCAGCGTGGCGGCCGAGCTGGTGATGAATTCCTTGCGGGGCGCCACTTCGTTGCCCATCAGCAGATCGAAGACCTGCTCGGACGATTCCAGATCGCCGATGTTGATCCGCCGCAGGGTGCGGAAGCGCGGGTCCATCGTGGTCTCGGCCAGCTGGTCGGCGTCCATCTCGCCCAGCCCCTTGTAGCGCTGGATCGAGTCCTTGTACCGGACGTTCTTGCGCTGGAGCTCCAGCAGCCGCTGGCGCAGCTCGTTGTCCGAGTACGTGTAGATGTACTTGTCCTGGCCCTTCTTCGGCTGGACGAGCTCGATCCGGTGCAGCGGGGGCACCGCGGCGAAGACCCGCCCCGCCTCGACCATGGGCCGCATGTACCGCTGGAAGAGCGTCAGCAGCAGGATCCGGATGTGGGCGCCGTCCACATCGGCGTCCACCAGCAGGACGATCTTGCCGTAGCGGGCCGCGTCGATGTCGAAGGTCCGCCCGGACCCCGCTCCTATGACCTGGATGATCGCGCCGCACTCGGCGTTCTTCAGCATGTCGGAGACGGATGCCTTCTGAACGTTGAGGATCTTGCCGCGGATCGGCAGCAGGGCCTGGAACTCACTGTTCCGGGCCAGTTTGGCGGTCCCGAGCGCGGAGTCGCCCTCCACGATGAACAGCTCGCTGCGCTCCACGTCGTCGCTGCGGCAGTCGGCGAGCTTCGCGGGCAGCGAGGAGGACTCCAGAGCCGTCTTGCGGCGCTGCGCGTCCTTGTGCTGGCGGGCCGCGATCCGGGTACGGGCGGCGGCCACCGCCTTCTCCAGGACGGCCCTGGCCTGGGCCTTCGCGTCCCGCTTGGTCGAGGTCAGGTGTGCCTTGAGCTCCTTGGCCACGACGTTGGCGACGATCCGGTTGGCCGCGGAGGTGCCGAGCACCTCCTTGGTCTGCCCCTCGAACTGCGGCTCCGCCAGCCGTACGGTGACGACCGCGGTGAGGCCCTCCAGCGCGTCGTCCTTGACGATGTCGTCCTCGGCGACGCGCAGCAGCTTCGCGGAGCGGAGCACCTCGTTGATCGTCTTGGTCACGGAGCGTTCGAACCCGGACACATGGGTGCCGCCCTTGGGGGTGGCGATGATGTTGACGAAGGACTTCAGGTTGGTGTCGTACCCGGTGCCCCAGCGCATGGCGATGTCGACGACCAGTTCCCGGGTGACCTCGGTCGCCGTCATGTGCCCGCGCTCGTCGAGTACGGGCACGGTCTCCTTGAAGGTGCCCTGACCGGTCAGGCGCATGACGTCGCAGACGGCCTTGTCCTGCGCGAGGTACTCGCAGAATTCGCTGATCCCGCCGTCGAAGCGGAAGGTCTCCTCGGTCTTGCCCTCGCCGTTCAGGCCCCGCTCGTCGCGCACGACGATGGTGAGGCCGGGAACGAGGAAGGCCGTCTGGCGGGCCCGCTGGTAGAGCGTGTCCAGATTGAGCTTGGCGTCCTTGAGGAAGATCTGCCGGTCGGCCCAGTACCGGACCCTGGTACCGGTACGCGACTTCGGGACCCGCTTGCCCTTGAGGAGCCCGTTGGCCGGGTCGAAGGGGCTGTCCGGTCCCTGCTCGGTGAACATGCCCGGAACCCCGCGCCGGAAACTGATCGCGTGGGTCACGCCGTTGCGGTCGACCTCCACGTCGAGCCGGGCGGAGAGTGCGTTGACCACGGAGGCGCCCACGCCGTGGAGACCGCCGGAGGCGGCGTACGAGCCGCCGCCGAACTTGCCTCCGGCATGGAGCTTGGTCATCACGACCTCGACGCCGGACAGACCCGTCTTGGGTTCCACGTCGACGGGGATGCCCCGGCCGTTGTCGCGGACCTCGACGGAGTTGTCGTCGTGGAGGATGACCTCGATGTGATCGCAGTAACCACCGAGAGCCTCGTCGACGGAGTTGTCGATGATCTCCCAGAGGCAGTGCAAGAGGCCGCGGCTGTCGGTGGACCCGATGTACATCCCGGGGCGCTTGCGAACCGCTTCGAGCCCCTCGAGTACGAGCAGATGCCGCGCGGTGTAGTTGGAACCGTCTCGGTCTGCTCCGGTCAGCAGCGCAGTGGACGGCACGGACGTATCGGCGGTCACGCGGTTCGCTCCTCGCTGAATTTCATTTGGGGCCCAGTGGGTAACGGGCTCGGCTTCGGTTGCCGCTGAGAGGGTACCGAGGCCTGGTAGAGCGGGTGTAACGCCACCCTCGGGAGAACGCTCACACTAGTCCAGCCTCGCATACACGTTCGATCCCTTGTTGGAGTGACGTGCACATCACGTTCCCTTCCACGCATGAACCATTTAGGCTCCGGGCACGTCCTCATGAACAAGCCGGCAAGCCAGCCGGTCGGACGGACCGACCAAGACAAGCAACGCGAAACCGTAGCGCCACGCAATACGGCACATTCGCCGCGAACCGGCAACAGACAACCATCTTGAGAAGAAGTTTCGAAGAAAAGCCACGAGCGGGAACGTTTTCGGCCTGGTTGGATGTTGACCCTGGTACGACAGCTCGTCGAGCTAGAGAAGAGGCGACGTGACTACTGTTCTGACCCCCGCGAGCCCGCTGACCGCAGCAGACCGCTGTGACCGTTGCGGCGCCCAGGCATACCTGCGCGTCGTCCTGATCAGTGGCGGTGAACTGCTCTTCTGCGCCCACCACGGTCGCAAGTTCGAGCCGGAACTCAAGAAGATCGCCGCGGAAATACAGGATGAGACGGACCGACTGACGGCCGTGCAGGCCCAAGCCGCCGAAGAGGAACAACACTGACACCTCGCATCCACGACGAGCCAGGGTCCGGTCCCGGACCGACCGACGGGCGGCCCCCTCCGCAAGAGGGAGCCGCCCGTTCTCGTACCCGGAGCCGGTATCGGTCAGCCGGCGTCGGCCATCCACCCGATGGCGGCGGAAATCCGCGTATAGACCCCGGGGCTCCCGGCCCGACCGCAGCCGCTCCCCCAGGACACCAGCCCGACAAGGCGCCCATGGGCCACCAGAGGCCCTCCACTGTCGCCCTGGCATGCGTCGTACCCGCCCTGCGGTTCGCCCGCGCAGAGCATCGCAGAGGCCTCGTACGTGCCGTTCCTGCCGCCCGGGTAGGCCTGCTCGCACGAGCTGTCCGGCAGAATGCTCACTTTCGCGGACCGGAGTGACGACGCGTAGTCGCCGTTACCGGTGATGTCCCCCCACCCGTAGACGACAGCGGGAGTACCCGACTGGTACCCGGCGTCACCGGCTTCGGCCATCGGGATCACGCTCTGCTGCGGCAACGCCTCGGCGAGGGTCAGCACCGCGACGTCGCCGCTGTTGGTGGTGGTGTCGAACCCGGGGTTGACCCAGGTCCCGCTCACCGCGATCTCCTTGCCGCCGGAACCGTTCAGCTCGTCCCGGCCGGAGATGATCCGCAGATCGCGCACCTGGCCGACATCGACACCGAGCGCCTCCCTGCTGAGGCAGTGCGCGGCCGTCAGCACTTTCTTCGGCCCCACCGCCACGGCGCCGCAGAACTGGCCGGCGCGGGCGTCTCCGAACCGGTCACGGCTGGAGAGCGCCACCACCCACGGGCTGTCCTTGACGTGAGCGGGCTGCCCCCCGATGACGATGCTGTCCGCGACGGCCGGGGCGGGGAATCCGAGCGGTATCACGGCCGCGGCGGCAGCGAGGGCGAGCGCCCGGGTCACGGTGCGGACGACGGTACGGGACATACGTACTCCTGACTCTGTGATGGACCATGCCTACCCAGAGTCATTCCACCGACGCCGATCCGCACCCCAGCACAGACCGAGGGCCCGCATCCCCAGTGGGACGCGGGCCCTCGTTCCGTGTACTCCTGCGACCTAGGTCGTGTTTAGAAGTCCCGTCTGTCTCGCGTGGTCCGGGCGGCCGACGCTACTTCTAAAACACTCCCTAGTCGAGGTAGTCGCGCAGCACCTGCGAACGCGACGGGTGACGCAGCTTCGACATGGTCTTGGACTCGATCTGACGGATGCGCTCACGCGTCACGCCGTAGACCTTGCCGATCTCGTCCAGCGTCTTCGGCTGTCCGTCGGTGAGACCGAAGCGCATGGAGACCACGCCGGCCTCACGCTCGGAGAGGGTGTCGAGCACCGAGTGCAGCTGCTCCTGGAGGAGCGTGAAGCTGACCGCGTCGGCCGGGACGACCGCCTCGGAGTCCTCGATCAGGTCACCGAACTCGCTGTCCCCGTCCTCACCCAGCGGGGTGTGCAGGGAGATCGGCTCGCGGCCGTACTTCTGGACCTCGATGACCTTCTCGGGGGTCATGTCGAGTTCCTTGGCCAGCTCCTCCGGGGTGGGCTCGCGGCCCAGGTCCTGGAGCATCTGGCGCTGCACCCGCGCGAGCTTGTTGATGACCTCGACCATGTGCACCGGGATACGGATGGTGCGGGCCTGGTCCGCCATGGCGCGGGTGATCGCCTGACGGATCCACCAGGTGGCGTACGTGGAGAACTTGTAGCCCTTGGTGTAGTCGAACTTCTCGACCGCGCGGATCAGACCGAGGTTGCCCTCCTGGATCAGGTCCAGGAAGAGCATGCCGCGGCCGGTGTACCGCTTGGCCAGCGAGACCACGAGACGGAGGTTCGCCTCCAGCAGGTGGTTCTTGGCGCGGCGGCCGTCCTCGGCGATGATCTCCAGCTCGCGCTTGAGCTTCGGCGCGAGCTTGTCGGAGTTCGCCAGCTTGTCCTCGGCGAACAGGCCCGCCTCGATGCGCTTGGCGAGCTCGACCTCCTGCTCGGCGTTGAGGAGCGGGACCTTGCCGATCTGCTTCAGGTAGTCCTTGACCGGGTCGGCCGTGGCGCCGGCGACGGCGACCTGCTGCGCAGGTGCGTCGTCCTCGTCGTCGTCGGAGAGGACGAAGCCCTTGTTCTCGCCCTCGCCCTCCTCTTCCTCACCCTTGGCGGCCTTGACTTCCTCGGCAGCGTCGTCGCCGTCGAGGGCTTCGTCGTCCTGCTTGCCGGCCTTCTTCGTCGCAGTCTTCTTGGCCGCCGTCTTCTTCACGGCGGTCTTCTTGGCAGCCGTCTTCTTGGCTGCCGCCTTCTTCGCAGGGGCGGCCGCGGTGGCGTCATCGGCCACCACGTCCACGGTCTCGGCCGACGGGGCGGCGGTGGCCGCGACGGTACGCGTCACGGTCGTCTTGGCCGCGACAGTCTTGGTGGCGGTGCGCTTGACCGGGCTCTTCGCTGCGACACTCTTGCGGGCGCGCTTGGACGGCTCCGCGGCACTGACCATCAGCGTCACACCCTCTTCCTCGAGGATCTGGTTGAGGCTGCGCAGAACGTTCTTCCACTGGGTTGGCGGAATCTGGTCAGCCTCGAAGGCCCGACGCACGTCATCGCCGGCGATCTGCCCATCAGCCTTTCCCCGCTCGATGAGCGCCATCACAGATTCGGACTCGGCGATCTCCGGCGGGAGCGTACGGGATGTGCTGGCCGACACGAACAACCTCTCGGAACGATGGAAACGGCTTCCGGCCCGGCCCTGAGAGGGCTGAACCGACGACCGTCGGCTGGGAGTGTGCCGACGGCGCGGGCTATGCCTCAGAACTGCACAGCGCACTGACTGGCTGCTGTATTCCTTCCGCGGCGGTCACCTCTTAAGTCATCGCGCTGTTTCGAGGAGTGTTACGCCCAATCCGCGTGGCCCGAGTCACACCCCATTTCCGACGAACGCGACCAGGGGCAACATCCCCCCACAATTGTGCCGCCGGACCACGAGGGTCCGGCGACACCTGGCTCGTACGCCCTGCCCGTGCCGCGCTCAGTGCTCGCGCGGCGCCGGCACCACCCGCTCCACCTCTAGAGGGATCGCGAGCAGCTGGCGCATGGCCGCTTCGGCGCCCGCGGAGTCGCCGGACGCGAGGGCGTCGACGATCCGCGCGTGGTGGCCGAGCGATGCCTCATTGGGGCGGTCACAACCGGTTACCGGACCACCCGAGACATGCAGGGCGGCGGAGACGATGCCGGAGAGGTGCTCCAGCATGCGGTTGCCCGCGGCCTGGATGAGCAGGGCGTGAAACTCCGCGTCGGCCCGAGCGCAGGTGATCACGTCACCCTGTCCGAGCGCGTGCCCCATGATCTCGACCATGTCGGCGAGGCGCTGCTGAAGATCCTCCCGGCCGTGGCCCGCGGCAAGGCTGGCGGCGAGCGGCTCGATCGTCCACCGGAGCTCACTCAGCTCGCGACGCTGGTCATCGCGCTGCGGGCCGAAGGCGCGCCATTCGATGATGTCGGGATCGAGCAGATTCCAGTCACTGACGGGCCTGACCCGGGTACCCACATTGGGCCGGGCGCTGACCAGCCCCTTCGCCTCCAGCACGCGCAGCGACTCCCGCACGACGGTGCGCGAGACCTCGAAACGCTGGCCGATCTCCTCCGGCACCAGGGGGCGGTCAGCACCCAGGTCCCCGGAAACGATCATCTGTCCGAGCTGCTGGACAAGTTGGCCGTGCAGGCCTCGGCCACGGCTGGCCGATCCCCGTCGGCCCACCCTGCCGAGCTCATTGTCGGGACCGCCCCAGGAACGAGTGGCGGCACGCTCGCCGGCCGACGCCTCCGCATAGGGGTAACGGTCGAGTTCGCCCGAGCCGGCGAGGCCGGAGTCGGCAGCGCGGGCGGCGGTCATCATGGTGTGCGCAAGGGTACTCACGCATCCTTTGTCGGCGCGGCTCAGCCGCCCCTTGAGGTCTTTGGTGAAAAGCACACGAAAGGGTGATCGGCACCTGCTTCCCAATTGACGCCTTATTGGTGCAAACCAGGCATTCTCAGTGGAGTTGTGGGACTTTTGACGTTCCGGCGCCGTCCTGTGATCACCAACGCACCCTGCCGCGAAGGCTGGTGAACAGATACGCGCAGATGAGGACCGACAACGACAGGGTCAATGCGGTCCCCACCGGGTGCGCCACGACCCGCATCGCGGCCAGCGCCCACCGGTCCGTCTCGTGCGGCCACCGCGGCCAGGCCAGGTCCCGCAGCCGGCCCGGAAGTCCGGCCATCGAACGGGCGGTCGGAGCCTTCGGCATCCGCTGGACGAGCGGAACCATCAGCACCGGAACGGCGAGCACCGCGGCCACACCCGCCGCCGTCACCCGGAACACCCCGGCGGCCAGCAGCCCGGCCCAGGCGCAGCCGACGGTCAGGCCCGACCAACTGACGGCCAGCGACATCACATTCGGCGGAATCCTGATCAAGTCACCGCCGTAGACGAGGCGAAGGGACGCCGCGGAGGCCAGTACGACAAGCAGGGCGAGCAGCAGGGCGACGCCCGCGGACACCGCCAGCTTGGCGAGGAGCAGTCCGAGGCGGCGGGGTACGGTGCCGCGGCCGGCGGCGAGCGCGGGGTAGCGGAACTCGTCTCCGAAGGAGAGCGCCCCGAGCAGCCCGGCACAGAGCGCGGCGGGCGGCAGCGGGAGCAGGGACGGCCAGGCGGCAAGCACGTTCGGCAGCGGCGTACGGCCGTCGCGGGCGAGCAGTACGGAGATGCCGGCCGAGGCGACCAGGGCGACGGCCATGATCAGGGTCGTGGTCCTGACCCCGAAGAGGCGGCGCAGTTCGTAACGCACCGGGCGCAGCGGACCGCGGGCGGGCCGCCGTCTGATCGGTGGCGCAAGCTCGGGCCCGGCGGCACGCACGGCCGGTTGCGGTGCGGCCACGGCGGCCCCGGCCCCCTTGCCCCCTGCCTCGTCGGCGCCTGCCTCCTCGGCCTCGGTCACGTGGCCATCGGTCCCGTCGGCACCTGTCCCGTCGGCACCGCTCGCTGGGGTGACACCTCCGGGAACCGTGTGGTCGACGACCGGGCCGGCGTCGCCGACCTCGTCGGCGAGCTGGTGAACGGGAAGCCCGTGCCTGAATGCCGTGTCGCCGATCTCCGCACAGGTGCTGCCGTAGACGGAGAGGCGGCTGCGGCTCGCCTCGGTGACAACCTCGACGGAGCGCCGGGCCGCCCGTGCCTCGCGGCTGACGACTGCGGCAAGGCGGGCGGCGTGCGGGGTACGGACCGCGACGCGGGGGCGGAGCCGGGTGCGTGCGAAGTCGGCGACGTCCTGGTCCGCGACAAGCCGTCCGCCGTCGATGGAGACCACATGCCCCGCCGACCGCGCGGCCTCCTTGGGATCGCTGGTGGTGTACAGCACGACGCCGCCCCGGGCGGCGTGGGACCGCAGCACCCCGTGCAGCCAGTCGGCCTCCCGCGCGGCGAGGCCTTCCGTGGGGTCGTCGAGGATGAGCGCGTGCGGGTCACCGAGCAGCGCGGAGGCGAGGGCCAGCCTGCGGTCCATGCCGTGGGAGAGCGAGGCGATGCGCTGATCGCCGAGCCCGGCGAGGCCTACGGTGTCGAGCAGCTCGTCGGCTCTGGACGCCGGTACGCCCGCCGCGGCACAGAGCATGCGGAGCTGTCCGCGGACGGTGCGGACCGGGTGGCCCGGCACGTCCCCGAGCAGCACTCCCACTTCGCGGGCGGGGTCTGCAACGCGGTGCAGCGCTCTGCCCCGGAAGTAGGTGATCCCCCGGCCCGGCTCGAGTTCGAGCATCAGCCGCAGGGCTGCGGTCTTGCCGGAGCCCGGTGCGCCCAGAAGGGCGGTGACGCAGCCGGAGGCGGCTTCGAACGTGAGGTCGTCCACGGCGGGCGGAAGTCCGCGGTGGCGGGCGCTGGTGAGTCCGATGGCCTGGAGCATCGCTTCTCTCGCAGGAGGTGAGACCGCTCGACGGCAGTGGGTACCGCAGCAAGATAACCCGACATATACGACTTTTTGCGCAGCACCGTATCTGTGGCGTTCCGGCCTCACCCTCGCAGGACCGCGTACGGCTGCCGCATCCGGCAAACGGGCACGCCTCCGGTGTACGAGTACGCAGCGGGGGTGCGGGCACGCAGCCGGTGCACCGCACTACCGCCGAAGCGACCGCCGAAGCAGGGTCAGACCTCGGGCCGGAGCATCGGCGGATTGAGTACGGTGGCCGCGCCTGACCGGAAGAGCTGGGCTGGACGGCCGCCCTGTCGGGTGGTCGTGCCGCCCGAGGGCACCAGGAAGCCGGGAGTGCCCGTCACCTTGCGGTGGAAATTCCTCGGGTCGAGCACCACGCCCCACACCGCTTCGTACACCCTGCGCAGCTCCCCAACCGTGAACGCCGGCGGGCAGAAGGCCGTGGCCAGCGAGGAGTACTCGATCTTGGAACGGGCCCGCTCCACCCCGTCGGCCAGGATCTGCGCGTGGTCGAAGGCCAACGGCGCCCGGTGTTCGCCGTCACGGCCGTACCCGCCCTCCGGTCCGAGCACGTCCTCGACGGGTGCCCAGCGCGCGCTGTTCGCGTCCCCGCCCGCCCGGGGAGCGGGCAGATCAGGGGCCAGCGCGAGGTGGGCGACGCTGACGACCCTCATCCGCGGATCGCGCCCCGGGTCCCCGTAGGTGGCGAGCTGTTCGAGATGGGCACCGTTCCCGACGGCCGGGACCGCCGGGTCGTGCGCGGACAGCCCCGTCTCCTCGACGAGCTCACGCGCCGCGGCTGCACCGAGATCCTCATCGGCTCTGACGAAGCCACCGGGCAGCGCCCACCTGCCCTGGAAGGGCGACTCACCTCGGCGCACCACCAGCGCGCAGAGCGCATGACGGCGCACCGTGAGCACGACCAGGTCGACGGTGACAGCGAAGGGCGGGAAGGTCGACGGGTCGTAGGGCGGCATGTCGTGATCATAGTCGTCTGCCTGACGATAAACACGCCCTTCGTCGCGATCTTCGTCCGTCCCCGCACCCCCCGTCCCCGCGCCGGCCGGGCCGCCCACCCCGACCGCGTTCCGCTGCCGCGCCCTCCGTCACCGGCGGGTCCCGGTCCCCCGGCGTCCCTGGGTCCGCGGCTGTCCGGCGCGACGCCTTCCGGTCGCCGTTCCGGGCCCGGCGGCACGCGGCTGCGTCCCGCGCCGCCCTGCGGCCCGCGCCCGTACGGAAGGGGCCCCCGCGACCCCGCCCGTGCGCCGGCCGCGCCGCACCGTACGCGTGGTCCGCTCACCGCGCAGGCAGCGTCGCAGCGTCTCCGGATCGAGGCCCTGGTTGCACGCCTCGTGCAGGAGCTGCGCGAAGGTGTAACCGGGATCCAGCCGCAGGGCGAGGCCCAGCGCGACCCGTGCGGCCGGTTCGTCCCCGGTGGACCACGCGACCCAGCCCGCCAGCGTGAGCGGGGCCGCCGCGTGCTCCTCGTACGGCGCGACACAACGGCGCGCCAGCGCCCGCCACAGCCTCAGCGCGGACTCCGCCTCGGGCCCTTCCATCCATTCCGCGGCCCTGTCGCGGGTCTCCCGGTCCTGAAGGCCGAGAATCACCGCGGCGGCCTCCTCGTGACTGATCAGCCGATCATCGTTGAGGTCGGCGAGCGAGGGCATCGCCGCCGGCGCCTCCCCGAGGCGCTTCATGAGCCGCCGGGCGAGCTTCACCGTCGAGCCGCCGACCTCCCTGCGGCCCTCCTCGTCGAGGAGCTTCGGCAGCAGCACGGCCCCCGCGGAATCGAGCGCCTGCTGCTGCTCCGTACCCGCCGCCGTCAGGGGTGCCAGCCTCGCCTCCATCTCACGCAGCGATCCCCGTACTTGAATGCCCGCGTAGGCCGCTGCCGCCGCCATCACCGAGGTGCCGGGCACGGCCAGCGGATTGCCGTCGACCGGGCAGCACCGGGCGTCGGGGCAGCAATAGGACCAGTAGTGGTTGCCGGAGATGCAGAGCGCTTCGAGCACGGGCACGTCCAGTGCGCCGCAGGCGGTGCGCAGACGCTGGGCGAAGGGCCGCAGACGCTCCATGACCTGGCCGCCGGTCTCTCCGTCGGCCGGATCCTGGCAGAGGAAAACGACGATCGCGTCGGGCCGGCCGCCGCGCCGCTCGCTCCCCTTGATCAGGCACTCCGCGAGCTGCTCGGCAACCGACGGCCACTCCTGCGCGGACTGCGGAATGCCGAGCCTGAGCCGGCCGCCGAAGCGGCCCCGGCCACCGTGCAGGGCGACCATGACCACGCTGTCGCTCGGATGGAACCCCATGAGATACGGGAGGGCATCGGCCAGCTCGGCCGGGCCTCGCAGGGTGATCTGCTGTTCGTCGGACGGGCCGGTGGATTCGTGGTGCTTGTTCATGGCATGACCGTCTCGTGCCGGGCGAGAATCCGCGACCCCCTGTGGATAAGTTATCCACAGGGGGTCAGCCTGCCGAATCGCCCCGTCGAGCCGATCGTTGCGTCGGTCTGCCGAGCCGACTCGTCGAATCGGTCTGCCGAGCCGAGCTGTCGAGCTGTCGAGCCGACCCGTCGAGTTGGTCTGTCGAGTCGAGCTGTCGAGCCGACCCGTCGAGTTGGTCTGTCGAGTCGAGCTGTCGAGCCGATCTGTGCCGGGTCCGTCTATCCGGCCTGTGCGAGAACGAGTGGGAGCACCTGGCCGGCCCCGCCCTGGCGGAGGAGGCGCGCGCCGACGGCCAGGGTCCATCCCGAGTCGGTGTAGTCGTCGACGAGCAGGACCGGGCCGGGGGCGTCGGCCAGGGCCGCCGCGAGTTCGTCCGGCACGGTGAACGAGGCGGCCAGGGCCCTGAGCCGCTGGGCGGAGTTGCTGCGGTGGCCCGCGTGCTCGTCGGCCTGCGGGGTGTAGGCCAGGCTGCCCAGCAGCGGGAGCCTGCCGACGCGGGCCAGGCCCTCCGCCACGGAGGAGACCAGTTGCGGGCGGGTGCGGGAGGGCATGGCGACGACGCCGACCGGCCGCGCCACCGCGTCAGGGGCGCCACTGGCCCAGCCGCCCGGTGAACGGGCCCAGTCGGCCACCACCGTCACGACGGCGGCCAGCACATCGTCCGGGACCGGCCCGTCCGGTGCCTGCTCCGACAGCAGGGGGCGCAGTCGGTTGCCCCATCCGATGTCCGACAACCTGCCGAGGGCACGCCCCATGGCCGCCTGCTGGCCCACGGGGATGCGGCCCTTGAGGTCGACTCCGACCGCCGCCATGCCCGTGGGCCACATGCGGCGCGGCTCCACCTCGACTCCCGGGCGGTCCAGCTCGCCGGCCGCTCCGGCGAGAGCCCCGGGTGAGACGGCGGTGTCGAGCCAGGGTCCCGCGCAGATGTCGCAGCGACCGCAGGGGGCGGCCTTCTCGTCGTCGAGCTGCCGCTGCAAGAACTCCATCCGGCACCCCGTGCTCGCCACGTAGTCCCGCATGGCCTGCTGCTCGGCCTTCCGCTGGCGCGCCACCCACGCGTAACGCTCCGCGTCGTAGGTCCACGGCTGCCCGGTGGCCGTCCAGCCGCCCTTCACCCGTTTGACCGCCCCGTCCACGTCCAGGACCTTCAGCATCGACTCCAGCCGCGAGCGCCGAAGCTCCACCAACGGCTCCAGCGCAGGCAGCGAGAGCGGCCGGCCGGCGTGCTCAAGAACGTCGAGGGTGCGTCGCACCTGCTCCTCGGGCGGGAAGCCCACCGAGGCGAAGTACGCCCAGATCGCCTCGTCCTCCCGGCCCGGAAGCAGCAGCACATCGGCATGGTCCACGCCACGCCCCGCACGCCCGACCTGCTGGTAGTAGGCGATCGGGGAGGAGGGCGACCCCAGGTGCACCACGAATCCCAGGTCCGGCTTGTCGAACCCCATCCCCAGGGCGGAGGTCGCCACCAGCGCCTTCACCCGGTTCGCCAGCAGGTCCTCCTCGGCCTGCAGCCGGTCGGCGTTCTCCGTCTTCCCCGTGTAGGAGGCCACCGGATACCCGCACTGCCGCAGGAATGCCGCCACCTCTTCCGCCGCCGCCACGGTCAGCGTGTAAATGATCCCCGAACCCTGCAGATCTCCCAGCCGCTCTCCCAGCCACGCCAGCCGGTGCGCCGCGTCCGGCAGTTCCAGCACGCCCAGCCGAAGGCTCTCCCGGTCCAGCGGCCCCCGCAGAACCAGGGCGTCCCCGCTCCCCGTGCCCAACTGCTCCGCCACATCCGCCGTCACCCGGGCGTTCGCGGTCGCCGTCGTGGCAAGCACCGGCACCCCGGCCGGCAGCTCGGCGAGCATGGTGCGCAGCCGACGGTAGTCAGGCCGGAAGTCGTGCCCCCAGTCGGAAATACAGTGCGCCTCGTCGACCACCAGCAGACCGGTCGTGGCCGCGAGCTTCGGCAGCACCTGATCGCGGAAATCAACAGAATTAAGACGTTCCGGGCTCACAAGGAGAACGTCGGTCTCGCCGCGCTCCACTTCCCCGTAGATCGTTTCCCACTCCTCCGGGTTGGCCGAGTTGATGGTGCGCGCCTGGATACCGGCCCGCGCCGCCGACTCGACCTGGTTGCGCATCAGCGCCAGCAGCGGCGAAATGATCACCGTGGGGCCCGCGCCACGCCGCCGCAACAGAGCGGTGGCCACGAAGTACACGGCCGACTTGCCCCACCCGGTCCGCTGCACGACCAGCGCACGGCGATGCTCCTCCACCAGAGCCGCCACCGCCTGCCACTGATCCTCGCGCAGCCGTGCCGACCCCCCGGGGTCGCCGACGAGCTCAGCGAGGATGGCATCGGCTTCAGTACGGAGCTCCAGGTTGTCCATGCCCCCCATGCAACCCGATGGCACGGACAATCGACCACTTCACCCCGCGTGACAACCAACTCACCAGTCGCGCACGCACAGGTGCCGCGATGTGCCGCCACCGGGTCTCACGAGCCCGAGCTGCGACGGGGCAGCTGTCACGGGCCTGAGCTGCGGCCGGTCGGAGCGGACGCCGTGTTTCCGCTGGTCCTCGCTGTTCAGGCGGGACAGGTGGCGTCATCCGGGGTCCGATTGGGCAGGGATATGCGTGTCATTCCAGCTGATTACCGTCAGCTGCGCCACTTGCTCGTTGCCGCCTGCCGATACGCCAGGAAGAATTGGACTCGCTCCCCGCACGGTTTCTTTCGCGGCCCGGAAGGGCTGTGCCGCGGCGCGCCCTCACCCGACCCTGCCCGCATCGTGGGCGCGTATGCGAAGGGAGGACCGTGACCTTCGGATTCGCTCCGTCCGCAGCCACTTCGATGTCGGCAGCCGCCGACTCCGCCAACCGCCTCGCCCGGATACTCGAACCGGCCGAGTGGGCCGCGGCGGGCATACCGCTGCTGCGCAACCCGCGCGAG
The DNA here is from genome assembly GCF_055587045.1 of Streptomyces sp. NPDC048671. Lineage (NCBI taxonomy): Bacteria > Bacillati > Actinomycetota > Actinomycetes > Kitasatosporales > Streptomycetaceae > Streptomyces > Streptomyces sp. NPDC048671. The sequence continues at coordinate 245,504 of NZ_JBVJHB010000012.1, forward strand.
GTCGTCAGCGGCCTGCACGCCAGACACCGGCCGACTCCGGCGACCGCCGTCGTCGCCGTGCTCGATCACGAGGAACGCCTGACGGCCAGCGCGTCGTTCGCCCGTCGCTCGGTGACGGCGGACGGCTGGGAATTCCGTAACTCACTGCTGGCGCATCTGCGCCGGGTCATCCCGCACGATCTCCGCCGCCGCACACCCGTCCGTACCGCGGTGCTTCTCTACTGCCGTGAGGGGGACGAGCGCTGGACGGAGGAGGACGGGGCGTGGATGTGGGGGCTGCGGGACGCCTGCACCCTGCACGGTCTGAGGTGCGGCGCGTACATCACGCTGACCCGCGGCGGCTGGCAGGTGCTGGGCGAGGGCCGGGGCGGCCGGCGCCCCAGCTCCACCTCGCAGCCGGCCGCTCTCGCCGACACCGCGGCGGCCCAGGATCCGGCGCCGTCTCGTACCGGCGGCGGGGCGGCCCAGGCTCTGCGCCACAGCGCGGCGCGCTGACCCCGGTCGTGGGCCCGGCCGCCCCTTGGGGCAGCCGGGTCACCACAGACCGGCTCGCGCCGGTGTCAGACGCCCGCGCCGAGCACCGCGTTGACCGACTGCGGGTCACCGCAGACGATCAGCAGGGCTCCGGCGTTCCGCTGCGCCGCGGACAGCGCGTCGGTGGCGGCGTCGTCCACGGCACCGTTGACCGCGATGATCACCACCGGCCGGGGCTTCACCCGGTCCGCGGCCGCGGCTCCGGCGAAGAACACGTCGTCGCCGGCTTCCTGTTGGGCCCAGTAGGCGTCCTCGCCGAAGGACAGCTCGTGCGTCGCCCACGGGTGCTGCTCGCCCGTGGTGAGCACCAGGATGTCGCCGGGTGCCCGACCGGAGTCGAGCAGCAGGTCGACCGCCTCGTCGGCGGCGGCAAGCGCGCCGTCGGCCGAGGCGGGGATCAGCTGGAGCTGCGGCGAGGAACGATTCTCCGGCGGAGCGGCCTGGGGCCGGCCGGAGGTGGGGTGCGGGCGCTGCGCCGGGGGCGCTGGCCTCGCGGGGCCGGGACCCGGACGACCGGGGCGCGGCATGGCCGCTGTACGCGGACCGGGTACGGGACGAGGGGTCGACGCGGTACGGCCGGTGGCCGGAGTGGCGCGGGGACCCTGGGCGCTCTCGTGAATCTGAGGCTCCTCGGGGATGAGAGGCATGGGTGATTGTCTGTCAAACGCCGACGCACAAGACATCAGCGAGTGGGTACGTGTGTGCGATCAGAAGTCGAAGCCGAGCTGGCCCCCGCTTTCCAGTGCGGCCGCCTCGGCGGAGAAGCGGACCTTCTTGAGGTGCTGCCACCTGGGCAGCGCGTCGAGGTAGGACCACGAGAGGCGGTGGTGGGCCGTGGGGCCTCGCTCCTCCAGTGCGGCCCTGTGCACGGGGGACGGGTAACCGGCATTGGCGCCGAACGCGAAGTCCTCGTACTCACCGGATTCCGCGCCGAGTTCGGCCATCACCGTGTCCCTGCGGACCTTCGCGATCACCGAGGCCGCCGCAACCGCGACGCAGGACTGGTCGCCCTTGATGACGGTACGGACCTGCCAGGGCCGGCCCAGGTAGTCGTGCTTGCCGTCGAGGATCACCGCGTCCGGACGGACCGGAAGCGCCTCCAGGGCACGGACGGCCGCGAGCCGGAGAGCGGCGGTCATCCCGAGCTCGTCGATCTCCTGCGGCGAGGCGTCACCGAGACCGTACGCGGTGACCCATCGCTCCAGGAGCGGCGCGAGTTCGGCGCGACGCTTGGGGCTGATCAGCTTGGAGTCGGTGAGTCCGGCGGGCGGCTTACGGAGACCGGTGACGGCGGCACACACGGTGACCGGACCCGCCCACGCTCCCCGCCCGACCTCGTCGACACCGGCGACGGTCCTGGCACCGGTGGTGGCGCGCAGTGAGCGCTCGACGGTGTGCGTGGGTGGTTCATACGGCATGGCGCCAGCAAGCGTACGCCGATGCTGCCGCCGAGAACACCCCGGGGCACCTGCCGGCCGCCGCCGTCCGGTGCCGCGCCCCGGGACGGACCACGACACCGCCGCAGGGAGGGGTCCCGGACGGCGTCCGGCAGGGCGGTCAGCGGGCGCCTGAGCGGAAGAAGGGCATCGCGACCTGATCGATCAGCTCGGCGATGTCGCCGTCGCTCCATTCGCTGCCGCACACCTTGCTGCGATACATCATCATCGCGGGGATCACGTCGAAGGCCAGCCCGCGCAGCGCGTCGGGACGGACCTCACCCCGGTCGACACCACGGCGCACCACTTCCCTGATGAGATCGGTCGTCGGTGCGATCACGCCGTTGAGGATCACCGACTGGAACCGCTCAGCCGTGCTCGCATCACATTCGTGAAGGACCGACCGCAGTGCGGTGCCGGACTTGGAGAGCATGCCGTCACGCAGGATCCGGCACAGCTGATCGAGATCGTCACGGATGTTGCCGGAGTCGGGCGCATCGCCGATCGCCGGCAGCGCACAGCGCAACGCGTCCACGACCAGATCCTCCTTGGAGGACCATCGGCGGTAGATCGCGGCCTTTCCGGTCTGGGCGCCCGCGGCGACTCCCTCCATGGTGAGCCCGTTCCAGCCGACCGTACTCAGCCGCTCCAGTGCGGCTTCGAGGATCGCGCGCTCCAGCACTGGGCCTCGGCGGCGAAGGGACTCCACCGGCGGCCGGGCGGCGGCTGCCGTTCGCGAAGTAACCATGAGCTTCTCTCCATCGAAACGGGTTCGCCGCACCCGCACCGGCCCGACCGGCTCTCGGACCCGGGCAGGCACAGCGGAAAGGGGCGGCGCGTGGGGCCGGACGGGACCGAGCAGTCCCGGCCGGGGCGGCGGCTCCGGGCATGACCGTGCAACAGCGGATTCAGTGAACGCTTGCGTTCACTGAAGGGGATTCACTACCGTTGCCGGAACAGTGAACGGATCCGTTCACTAATTCACTTGTGGGGGACCCATAGTGACAACCTCTCAGTTAGAAGCGCGGAGCGCACCGGGCGGAGCACGCCGGCAAGGCCGTCCGGGCATCGCCCTGACCGTCATCGCCGCCTGCCAGTTGATGGTTGTGCTCGATGCCACGATCGTCAACATCGCACTCCCGCACATCCAGAACGCCCTGAGTTTCTCGACCACCGATCTCTCCTGGGTCCTCAGCGCCTACACGCTCACCTTCGGCGGACTTCTGCTGCTCGGTGGCCGGGCCGGGGACATCCTCGGCCGCCGCCGGGTCTTCATGGCCGGAATCCTGATCTTCACCCTGGCCTCGCTGCTCGGCGGATTCGCCCAGGAACCCTGGCAGTTGCTCGCGGCCCGCGCCCTCCAGGGCATCGGCGGCGCGATCGCCTCACCGACCTCACTCGCCCTCATCACCACCACCTTCCCGGAGGGCCCGGAGCGCAACCGCGCCTTCGGTGTCTTCGCCGCCGTGTCGGCGGGTGGCGGCGCTATCGGCCTGCTGGCGGGCGGAATGCTCACCGAATGGCTGGACTGGCGCTGGGTCTTCTTCGTCAACGTGCCGATCGGCGTGCTGATCGCCGTACTCGCTCCGCTGTACATCGACGAGTCGAAGAAGCATCCGGGCCGTTTCGACATATCGGGTGCCCTGACCTCGACCCTCGGCATGGCCTCGCTCGTGTACGGGTTCATCCGGGCATCCGAGGAAGGCTGGAGCGACTCACTCACGCTGAGTTCGTTCGGCGCCGCGGTCGTGCTGCTCGCCTCGTTCGTCCTCATCGAGATGCGTGCCAGGGAGCCGATCACCCCGCTGCGGATGTTCGCCGACCGCAACCGCTCCGGAACGTACGTGATCATGCTCAGCCTGTCCGCGGCCATGCTCGGCATGTTCTTCTTCATCGTGCTGTTCGTGCAGAACGTACTGGCCTACAGTCCGATCGAATCGGGTCTGGCGTTCCTGCCCGTAGCCCTCGCGATCGCCATCGGGGCCGGACTCTCGCAACGGCTCCTTCCCGTGCTCGGACCGAAGCCCTTCATGGTCACCGGCTCGGCGCTCACCGGCGTGGGTCTCGGCTGGCTCACGCTCATATCCTCCGACAGCTCCTATCTGTCGGGGGTGCTGGGACCGATGCTCCTCTTCGGCGTCGGCATGGGGCTGAACTTCGTGACGCTCACCCTCACCGCGGTCTCCGGCGTCGCCCAGCACGAGGCGGGGGCGGCGTCCAGCCTGCTCAACGCGAGCCAGCAGGTAGGCGGTTCGCTGGGGCTCTCGATCCTGGTCACGGTCTTCGGCACGGCGAGCCGCAACGAGGCGGAGAAGCAGGTTCCGCAGTTCCTGGCGAAGGCGACACCCGAACAGAAGGCGGCGTTCGCCAGGAGCCGGGAGCTGCCGGGGAGCTGGGGGCACGAGGTGCTCGCCCAGGGCATCTCAAGCGCGTTCATCGCTGCGGTGGCCATGGCGGCCCTCGCTCTGCTGACCGCGGCGCTGGTGATCCGTGTGCGCAAGAGCGATCTGGACGCGCTGAGCGGCAAGGCGTCGGCGGGAGGGCCGGCCGCGTAACGCGCAGCCGTCCGGAAGGACGGAAGGGAGCACGGGCCTGTCCGGCCCCGATCCGCCGGACAGGCCCGAATTGGATCAGCAGAGGCGTACGGGCCGTATGGGTCGTGCGGGCCGCATGGGTCGTGCGGATCAGTAGGGGTCGTACGGATCGTACGAGTCGCCCCCGTCGCCGCCCCCGTCACCGCCTCGGCCGCCCTCCTCGTCGCCCGTTCCCAGGCCCTGGCAGTTCCGCACCCGCGCACCGGGATCCCAGTCACCGAGAATGTCCCGCGCCCGCGCCTCGCCCCAACTCGTCGCGTACCAAGGCGTGTCCGAGTTCCTCAGCGTCCGCTGGATCTCCTGAAGAGCGCAGGAGCGCAGCGGCTCGCTCAGGGTGTCCAGAGCCGGTACCGCGTCGGCTGAGAGGCCACGGAGGTACTGGATGTCGATCGAGTGGCCCTGGCCGTACCGGTGGACGTTCTGTTCCGCGATCAGGGCGTCCGGCGAGGCCAGCCCGAAGGCCAGCACCCCGAGGGCGGCGCTCGCCGCGACTGCGCGCGGGAGCAGCTTGGCGCCGAACACCCCGGCCGCCATGATCAGCACCAGGACCACGCCCAGCCAGAGCTCCACCGCCGCCACGGAGATACGCAGCCGGGTCAGACCGTAGGCCTCGACGTACAGATCCATGCGCCGCAGTGCGGAGGCGACGACGACGAGGGTCAGCAGACACAGCGTGCCGAGCACGGCCCGCACGAGCGTACGGTCGCGTGCTCCGCCGCGAGGCGCCCAGCGCAGCGCGAGCGCGATGACGCCCAGCGTGAGCAGGGTGGCCCAGAGCAGTTGCCAGAAGCCCTCGCGGGCGTACTGGGCGTACTGGTCGCTGAGACCGGTTTCGGCCATCACCTTGCCGTACCCGCCGAGCAGCACCGTGAGCTGAATGGCGAGGAAGACGGCGAAGAGCAGGTTCAGGACGATCAGTGGCAGGGCCCATTCCAGCCGCCCGCGTGCCGGGCCGGGAGGCACGGTCAGCGCGTCCCAGCGCACCGGAGCGGCGGCGGTGTACGCGGCGGCGAGCGCACCCACGAGCCCGATCGCGCCGAGGAACAGCCGCCACGGGCCCTCGCCGAGCGACACATCGGGGATCAGGCTGCCGAGGACATCGGCGAACGCGGCATCGGCGCTCGCGAAGAGCGCCCCGAACACGATGAGCAGCACGACCGCCGCGGCCGTGGAGCGGAACGCGACGCCCCAGCGGCCCCGGGAGCCGGCCATCCGGTCGCGTACGCCATGGGCGCCCCAGCCCAGCGATCCGGCGACGGATGTCAGGAGCCCCAGCGAGCCGAGGAAGATCCCGAGCCAGCCCCGGCTGCCGTGCAGCGCGAGTGAGCCCACCGCCACGGCGGACACGATGGCGAGGAAGACCGGCCAGCCGGCGTCACGGAGTGCCGGGACGACCAGGAGCGAGAGGCCGCCGACCGCCCAGACAGCGGTCCACGGGCGCAGCCGGCGACCGGCCGCCCGTGCGGCGAAGTACGCCGCGAGTGCCGCGGGCACCGCCACGACGAGCAGGTTCAGACCGATCCCGTCACCGAGCAGCAGGGCGCCGAGCAGCGCGGTGGCCAGGACGGACCAGAGCGTGGCCGCGGGTATGACCCCCGGTTCGGCGGGGCGGATCCGCGTGAGCTCCGGGGACGTCCGCTTGGCGGTGTGCGGCCCGGCAGCGGGCGGCTGCCGCGGATGCTGCTGCTGCGCGTATGCCGGCACCTTCGGAGGCTCCGGCACGGTGTCGCGCTCGTCCGGGACGGCGGGATCCGGCGTACCGGACTGCGCGGGCATCCGCACGGGCTTGGTCGTCTGTACCTGGGCCGGCACCGGCTCGGGTGTCCGGGCCTCGGGTATCCGGGCCTCGGGTATCCGGGCCTCGGGTATCCGGGCCTCGGCCGCTCCGGGCGGATCCGCCGGCTCCGGCGGCCCCGGCGCGTGCTCGGGCCGGGGTGACTCTGATCTGTGATCGGACATGGGACCCCTCCCCACCGAGGTCCGCCCGCGCGAGCCCTGGGCAGCGCGCGGCCCCCCGGCGTCTCATTCGGTGCACACCCGTCGTAATGATCATCGAGGGCGGCGTGGCCGAAAGAGTAACCCCCCGTTACCGGCGTCGGCCGAAGGGGGAAGCGCTGTGGCAGTACCGTGACACTCGGGTACAGCGCGCCGCTTTCGAAGCGGCTGCCCCCCATTCCCTGGCGGGACAGCCTCTAGCGGGCGAGCCAGTCGGGAAGCTGCTCCGTCTTGGCCGTCCACTCCGCCGGCGGCGCTCCCGCCGTGCCCGCCGCGACCACTCCGCCAACGATCGCGCAGGTCGTGTCGACGTCTCCGCCCGCCTGCGCGGTCACCCAGAAGGCCTGCTCGAAATCGCCGAGGCTGCGGGCCGCGGACCAGAGTGCGAACGGGACGGTGTCGTGCGCGCTGGTGCGACGGCCATTGCCGAGGACCGCGGCGACCGTACCGGCGTCGCGGTAGTCGAGCATGTCGCGGGCGCGGCGCAGTCCGGCACCGACCGCGCTGCGCGGTACGAGCGCGATGACCCCGTCGAGGAGGTCCGCCGGCTTCGGCGGTCCGGTGGGCGACGCCGCGAGCGAGGCCGCAGCCGCCACGGCCATCGCGCCCACGACGGCTTCCCGGTGCTGGTGGGTCGGGTACGAGGAGATCTCGGCCTGGTGCGTGGCCTGCTCCGGGTCGTCCGCGTACCAGGCACCGAGCGGTGCGATGCGCATCGACGAGCCGTTGCCCCAGGAACCCTGGCCCTTGAACAGCGCGGAGGCCAGCTCCCGCCAGTCCCCGCCCTCCCGGACCAGCCTGAGGAGGCGGTTCACGGCAGGGCCGTATCCCCGGTCGAAATCGTGGTGCACCGCGAAGGAGCGGGCGAGCGCGTCCTGATCGATACGGTGGTGCTCCCGGAGCACGGACAGGACCGAACAGGCCATTTCCGTGTCGTCGGTCCACTGCCACGGCCCCGGGGGCAGGGAGCGGTCCTTCAGCAGCGGATAGTTGGCGGGCACAAAGAACTGGGAGCCCAGGGCGTCTCCCACGGAGAGGCCGCGCAGGCTGGCAAGGGCGCGTTCGAAGCGCTGGTCGGAAGCGGATTCGGTCATCGCTTCCACTCTATCCGGTGATGCCGTACGGCTCAGGGGTACGCCAGCGCTCGAACGGACGGTCAAGCGTGTAGCGCCCGTCCTTGCCGAGCACGAGCGTGCGGGACTCCCCGTTGCCTGGATTCGAGAGAGATTCGAATTCGGCCACGGACCAGTGGAACCAGCGCATACAGAACAGCCGCATGGTCAGACCGTGAGTGACCAGCAGGACGTTCGGCGGGTGGTCCGGGTCCTCGAAACTCCGGTGCAGGCTCTCCAGGAAAGCTCCCACCCGGTCGTACACATCCGCCCCGGACTCACCCTGCGCGAGGCGGTAGAAGAAGTGCCCGTAGGTATTCCGGTACGCCTTCTGCAGCTTGACGTCTTCCCGTTCCTGCCAGTTCCCCCAGTCCTGCTCGCGCAGCCGGGGCTCCTCCCGCACCCGCACGCGTTCGAGGTCGAGGCCGAAGGACCTGAACGTCTCGTGCGTACGGCGGTAGGGCGAGACGTACACGCTGACCCGCTCGTCGCCGAAGAGCTCGCGCAGCCGCACCCCCGTCTCGCGAGCCTGCCGCAGCCCTTTTGCCGTAAGCCTCAGCGCATGGTCGGGCTGACGCTCGTACACGGTGTCATCGACATTGCCCTCGGACTCGCCATGCCGGACGAGGACAATGCGTTTCGGTCTTGCCATGTACCGACCCTAGATCGAGTCGCCGCCGTTCGAGCAATTGTCCGGATCCCGACGGTCGCATGTCGCGGGCGCGACACCGGCGCCGCGTCCGCTCACACCGTCCACGACGGTTCGAGCTGCACCACGTCACCCGCGAGCGCCGCGACGTCGTCCTCGGTCTGCGCCCGCTGCGAGAGCCGTTCGACGCTTCCCGCCCGGTACTTGCCGCGTTCTGCGCTCGACTGCCACATGGAAAGGACCAGGAACTCATGGCCCGGCGCCTCTCCGAACACTCCCCGAAGCATCCCGGGCGATCCGGCCATCGCCGGGTTCCACACCCGCTGCTGCATCAGCGCGAAGTGCTCGACCCGGTCCTCGTACACCCTGCTGTGCGCCACCCTGAGCACGTCCGCGTCGGCGAAATCGGGTTCGAAGCCGGTCTTCACGTCGAAGCGGTACTCGAACAGCTTGACCTGTATGTCGTTGCAGGTACCTGACTGCGCGGCGGCCAGCGCGTCGTGCCCGCGTGCCATGAAGGAGTCGTAGAAGACCCGGTTCTCCCAGAACGCGAAGACATGCGCCACCTCCGGCCGGCCACGGCTCCAGCCGCCACCCTGCCCCCTGAAGCCCGGCTCCCCCAGCAGCCCCGCCCACTTCCGCTGCCCCCGCTCGAAACCGCGACGGTCGACCACATTGCAGCGAATCCACTTGACCAGCACGGCCCCATCGTACGGGTGCCGGGCGTGGCGTGGGTCACGCTCTGGCGGAGTGCACCGGAACCGGCCCGCGGAATGATCAACAGGAGCGCACCCCGCGGCACTCGGGCATCATCGACGGTCGATCGCCCCGGCGGTCCGGGGGAGTTCGGTGGCCCGATTCCGCCGCCCGTGGCCAAGCCGGTTGGTTTCACCGACAGTTACGGACATGATCGGGTGATAAAACCGGAGCGACGGCCCCGCGCGCGCAGGAGGGAAGTCCGATGAGCACCCCCAACAAGGACATCGAGAAGGTCGAGGTCAGGCTCAAGTGGGACCCCAGTTCCCAGGGCGAGTCCCCCAATGACCTCGACATCATCGCGGCGACCTACCCGGCCGAGGAGCCGTACGGCAGCCCCGCTTACCTCGTGCACTTCGACAGCCGTGCCCCCGACGGCACGATCACGCTCAACCGGGACAGCCGGACCGGTCAGGGCCTGGGATACGACGAGGTGATGACGCTGGAACTGGACCGGCTGTCGGAGTCGTACAGTCGGGTCATCGTCGGTGTGGCCATCCAGCAGCGCGACGGCCACAAGACCTTCGACGCCGTGGAGAACACCGCGGTGCAGATCCGCGAGGGCTACGACGCCCTGGCCGAGGACGACTTCTCGGCGGTCGGGTCCTCCACTGCGGCCGTCGTCGCCGAGTTCGTCCGGGACGCCTCTGGAGTCTGGCTGTTCCACGACACGGTACGGGGCTTCGACGGGGACGCCGACTCGTTCGCCGCGACGATGGGAAGCCGCCCTTCCGGAGCGTGAGACTCCGGTTACGGGTCGGGGCGGGAAGGTCTCCGAGGAGATCTTCCCGCCCCTTGGCCGGCCGCTCTTCGCGGCTCAGCCGTTGTGCCTCAGGCTGCCGGGATCAGCTGCAACCGCTGGTCGAGCCGCAGCCCTCGCAGATGTAGCAGGATCCGGCGCGCTGCATCTTCGTACCGCAGGAGAAGCAGAGCGGGGCGTCGGCGCTGATGCCCAGCTGCATCTCGACGAGCTCCGCCGAGGTGTGCGCCGTCTTCGGGTCCGGCTTCTCGGCCGCCCGCACGGGGGCGACCGCCTTCAGCGGTTCCGCCGTCCGCACGGGGGCGGACTGGGCCAGGCTCTCGACGTCCAGCTCGTCGTCGTCCAGCGAGGCCTCGTACGAACCGGTGTCGAGGTGGCGCTGACGCTCGTCGGCCGAGTGGATGCCGAGCGCCGAGCGGGTCTCGAACGGCAGGAAGTCGAGCGCCAGGCGGCGGAAGATGTAGTCGACGATCGACTGCGCCATCCGCACGTCCGGGTCGTCCGTCATGCCGGCCGGCTCGAAGCGCATGTTGGTGAACTTCGAGACGTACGTCTCCAGCGGGACGCCGTACTGCAGACCGACCGAGACGGCGATGGAGAAGGCGTCCATCATGCCCGCGAGGGTCGAACCCTGCTTGGACATCTTCAGGAAGACCTCACCGAGACCGTCGTCCGGGTAGGAATTGGCGGTCATGTAGCCCTCGGCACCGCCCACCGTGAAGGAGGTCGTGATGCCGGGACGGCCCTTGGGCAGGCGCTTGCGGACCGGGCGGTACTCGACGACCTTCTCGACCGCGGTACGGATGGTGTCCTCGGTCTTGGCGGTGACCGCCGCCTTCTCCTTCTCCTTGGTCTTCGCGGAGAGGGGCTGGCCGACCTTGCAGTTGTCGCGGTAGATCGCGAGCGCCTTGACGCCCATCTTCCACGCCTCGAAGTAGACCTCTTCGACGTCCTCGACGGTGGCCGTCTCCGGCAGGTTCACCGTCTTGGAGAGCGCGCCGGAGATCCACGGCTGGATGGCCGCCATCATGCGCACGTGACCCATCGCGGAGATGGAACGCTCGCCCATCGCGCAGTCGAAGACCTCGTAGTGCTCGGCCTTCAGGCCGGGCGCGTCGATCACATTGCCGTTCTCGGCGATGTGGGCGACGACCGCCTCGATCTGCTCCTCGTGGTAACCCATGCGACGCAGGGCCTGCGGGACGGTGCCGTTGACGATCTGCATCGAGCCGCCGCCGACCAGCTTCTTGAACTTGACCAGGGCGAGGTCGGGCTCCAGGCCGGTGGTGTCGCAGGACATCGCGAGACCGATGGTGCCGGTGGGCGCGATGACCGAGGCCTGCGCGTTACGGAAACCGTTCTTCGCGCCGAGGCGGATGACGTCCTGCCAGGCCTCCGTCGCGGCGGCCCAGATCTGGTTGTCGAGGTCGTCCGCGTGGACGGCCACGGCGTTGGCGTCGGAGTGCTGCTTCATGACGCGCAGGTGCGGCTCGGCGTTGCGGGCGTAGCCGTCGTACGGGCCGACGACCGCCGCCAGCTCCGCGGAGCGACGGTAGGAGGTGCCGGTCATCAGCGAGGTGATGGCGCCGGCGAGCGCGCGGCCGCCGTCGCTGTCGTACGCGTGGCCGGTCGCCATCAGCAGGGCGCCGAGGTTGGCGTAACCGATGCCCAGCTGGCGGAACGCGCGGGTGTTCTCACCGATCTTCTCGGTCGGGAAGTCGGCGAAGCAGATGGAGATGTCCATCGCGGTGATGACCAGCTCGACGACCTTGGCGAAGCGCTCGGACTCGAAGGACTGGTTGCCCTTGCCGTCGTCCTTGAGGAACTTCATCAGGTTCAGCGAGGCCAGGTTGCACGAGGTGTTGTCCAGGTGCATGTACTCGCTGCACGGGTTCGAGCCGTTGATCCGGCCGGACTCGGGGCAGGTGTGCCACTGGTTGATCGTGTCGTCGTACTGGATGCCGGGGTCGGCGCAGGCCCAGGCGGCCTCGGCCATCTTGCGGAAGAGGGACTTGGCCTCGACCTCCTCGATGACGTCACCGGTCATCCGGGCGCGCAGCCCGAACTTCCCGCCGGCCTCGACGGCCTTCATGAACTCGTCGTTCACCCGGACCGAGTTGTTGGCGTTCTGGTACTGGACGGACGTGATGTCGTCGCCGCCCAGGTCCATGTCGAAGCCCGCGTCACGCAGGGCGCGGATCTTCTCCTCCTCCTTCACCTTGGTCTCGATGAAGTTCTCGATGTCGGGGTGGTCGACGTCGAGAATGACCATCTTGGCCGCACGGCGGGTGGCGCCACCGGACTTGATCGTTCCGGCGGACGCGTCGGCGCCACGCATGAAGGAGACCGGACCGGAGGCGTTGCCGCCGGAGGAGAGGAGCTCCTTGGAGGAGCGGATACGGGAGAGGTTCAGGCCTGCGCCCGAGCCGCCCTTGAAGATCATCCCCTCTTCCTTGTACCAGTCGAGGATCGACTCCATGGAGTCGTCGACGGCCAGGATGAAGCAGGCGGAGACCTGCTGCGGCTGGGGCGTGCCCACGTTGAACCAGACCGGCGAGTTGAAGCTGAAGATCTGGTGCAGGAGGGCGTACGCCAGCTCGTGCTCGAAGATCTCCGCGTCCTCCGGAGAGGTGAAGTAGCTGAAGTCCTCGCCGGCCTTCCGGTAGGTCTTCACGATCCGGTCGATGAGCTGTCGCAGACCGGTCTCGCGCTGCGGGGTGCCTACGGCACCGCGGAAGTACTTGCTGGTGACGATGTTGACCGCGTTCACCGACCAGAAGTCGGGGAACTCGACGCCACGCTGCTCGAAGTTGATCGAGCCGTCGCGCCAGTTGGTCATGACGACGTCACGGCGCTCCCACGCCACCTCGTCGTACGGATGCACGCCGGGGGTGGTGTGAATGCGCTCGATACGCAGGCCCTGCTTGGTCGCAGTCGACTTGGTCCCCTTGTTGCGGGAACCTCGTGCCGGGCCGCTCGCCGTCTCTGTCATGCCGCCTCCCATATGTGGGCAAAAACGCCCTGAAGTGCCGAGAACTTCCCCGGGCACAGTGTGTGTCTGGTACTTCGGACGCCGCGCAGGGCATCCGGAGCAGGTCTGTGTGCCGCCCGGCCGCCGGTCCACGGACCGGCGGCGGTCGGCCTGCGCCGCTCAGTCGGCGGCGACGGCGGGAACGGGGACCTCAGGGGTCTCGCCGGTCCCGCATCCTTCTGCGAGAGGCCGCTGCTCGCGGAGTTCCACGATGGCGGCCTCGAAGTCTTCGAGGCTGTTGAACGCCCGGTACACGGATGCGAACCGCAGGTAAGCGACCAGGTCGAGTTCCTGCAGGGGGCCGAGAATGGCCAGGCCCACGTCGTGCGTGGTCAGCTCGGCGCTGCCGGTGGCGCGCACCGCCTCCTCGACCCGCTGGCCGAGTTTGGCGAGGGCGTCCTCGGTGACCGGCCGCCCCTGGCACGCCTTGCGCACGCCGGAGATGACCTTGGTACGGCTGAAGGGTTCGGTCACGCCGCTGCGCTTCACCACCATGAGCGAGCAGGTCTCCACCGTGGTGAAACGGCGGGAGCAGTCGGGGCACTGACGGCGCCGGCGGATCGAGGTCCCGTCGTCGGTGGTGCGACTGTCGACGACCCGGCTGTCGGGGTGCCTGCAGAAGGGGCAGTGCATGGCTCCCAACCCTCCTTCACAGCACGACTGAATGGCCTCATCAGGCCCCGCGAGGGGCCTTCGAAGCAGTCTCAAGCATAGGCGATGACCGCACCCCCGAAGGACGGGGACCACAACTTCTGGGCGGCTGGAACAATCCAACCACTAGATCTTGGGTTTGGCCGCGCATTTGGCCCTAGCGCGTGTCGCGCGTCACGGGCGGCCGGAAGGCAGCGTACGACCGAGCAAGAGGGTACGGGAAGCATCTGGCTCCACCGATCGCGGGTCGGCGGCTTCCGGGGCACGAGGAGGACCGGACGGCGACCCCGCGCGGCGCCACCGCGGCCGCGAACGCTACCGTAATGGTCCGAATTGCCGTTCGACCCGACGGCGGGCAGCGCACCCTCCGGCTTCGCACATACACCTAGCAATGAACGCTCAACAGGCTTTTATTTGTTTTTCACTCGAACGTGTGTTTGGCGCAACCTTTCGAAAGCTACTACCGTTGTGCAGCTAGGGAGACCATTCGAGAGGGGCCGACGTGACCACCACCGCAGACAGTGCCATCATCACTGCCCAGGACCGCTCCCAGAGCCGACTCGAGCCGGTGCATGCCATGAATGACTCAGGCACGAACACGGAGGGGCCGGAGCCCGCGCGCCCAGCGCGCTCGCTTCCCGGGCGACCTCCTGGAATCCGGGCGGACAGCTCGGGGCTCACGGACCGCCAGCGGCGAGTGATCGAGGTCATCCGGGACTCCGTGCAGCGGCGGGGGTACCCCCCGTCGATGCGGGAGATCGGTCAGGCGGTGGGCCTTTCCAGTACGTCCTCCGTCGCGCATCAGCTCATGGCTCTGGAGCGCAAGGGCTTCCTGCGCCGCGACCCGCACCGCCCCCGGGCGTACGAGGTGCGCGGTTCGGATCAGCCCAGCACACAGCCCACGGACACCACGGGGAAGCCGGCGGCTTCCTATGTGCCGCTGGTCGGCCGGATCGCCGCCGGTGGCCCGATCCTCGCCGAGGAATCCGTCGAGGACGTCTTTCCGCTCCCCCGCCAGCTGGTCGGTGACGGAGAGCTCTTCGTGCTGAAGGTCGTCGGTGACTCGATGATCGAAGCGGCGATCTGCGACGGCGACTGGGTCACCGTCCGGCGTCAGCCCGTGGCGGAGAACGGAGACATCGTCGCGGCGATGCTGGAGGGCGAGGCCACGGTCAAGCGCTTCAAGCGGGAGGACGGTCATGTCTGGCTGCTCCCCCACAACTCCGCGTACCAGCCGATCCCCGGCGACGAGGCGACCATCCTCGGCAAGGTCGTGGCGGTGCTGCGGCGGGTGTGAGGCCTCGACCGCTCCGACGGGGCCCCGGGATCGGCTGTACGTACCGACCCCGGGGCCCCGTCCGTGCGACCCGGCCCCGTCCGGGACTACTTCTCCTCCGCCTTCGCGGCGGCATCGATCGCGGCGAGCGAGCGACGCGTCTGATTGCGGTCGGTCGTGTACCAGAAGTCGGGGAGTGAGGCGCGCAGATAGCTCCCGTACCGGGCATTGGCGAGCCGCGGATCGAGCACCGCGACGACGCCCTTGTCGCCGGTGGCACGGACGAGCCGGCCGGCGCCCTGCGCCATCAGCAGTGCGGCGTGTGTCGCCGCGACGGCCATGAAGCCGTTGCCCCCCGCTTCCTCGACCGCCTTCTGGCGGGCGCTCATCAGCGGGTCGTCGGGGCGGGGGAACGGGATCCGGTCCATGACCACCAGCTGACAGCTCGCCCCGGGGACATCCACGCCCTGCCAGAGCGAGAGCGTGCCGAAGAGACAGGTCTCCGGGGAGGCCGCGAAGTTCTTGATCAGCTCTCCCAGTGTCTCCTCGCCCTGGAGCAGGATCGGCCTGTCCAGCCGGCTCCGCAGCTCCTCGGCGGCCGACTGGGCGGCCCGCATGGACGAGAACAGCCCGAGGGTGCGGCCGCCCGCGGCCTCCACCAGTTCGGCGAGCTCGTCCAGCATGTCAGTGCGGGAGCCCTCCCGGCCGGGTGTCGCCAGATGCCGGGCGACGTACAGGATTCCCTGCTTCGGGTAGTCGAAGGGCGAGCCGACGTCGAGCCCCTTCCACTGCGGGATGTCGTCGCCCGCGGTGCCTTCGGGTGCGAGCCCGAGTGACGCTCCCACTCCGTTGAAATCGCCGCCGAGCTTCAGCGTGGCCGAGGTGAGTACGACGGAGCGGTCCGTGAAGAGCTTCTCCCGCAGCAGTCCGGAGACGGAGAGCGGGGCGACCCTTACGGAGGCACCGAAGCGGTCGTGGCGTTCGTACCAGACGACGTCGTACTCGGAGCCCTGCGTGATGCGTTCGGCGACACCGTGGATGGTCTCCACCGAGGCCAGTGCCTGCTTGCGGACGGCGTCCTCGTCCTGGACGGACTTGTCCCGGGTGGAGCCGAGGGCGGAAATCACCGTACGTGCCGCGTCGCGCAGGGCCATCAGCGCGTAGCCCAGATCCTCCGGCACCTCCTCAAGGCGGCCGGGGAGCGCCAGCTCCATCACGCGCTCGAAACCCTCCGACGCGCTCAGCAGCGCGTCGGCGGCCTTCTCGTTGACCAGCTTCGCCGCGCGCCGCACCGCTCGGCCGACCTGGCCGGGGGTGAGCTCGCCGGTGGCCACGCCGGTGACCCTGGAGACCAGCTCATGGGCCTCGTCGACGATCAGCACCTCGTGCTGCGGGAGCACCGGGGCGCCCTCGATGGCGTCGATGGCGAGGAGCGCGTGGTTGGTGACCACCACATCGGCGAGCTTCGCCCGCTCACGGGCCTGTTCGGCGAAGCACTCCGCCCCGTACGCGCACTTGCTGGCGCCCAGGCACTCGCGGGAGGAGACGGAGATCTGCGCCCAGGCACGGTCGGAGACACCCGGGGTGAGGTCGTCACGGTCGCCGGTCTCCGTCTCGTCCGACCAGTCCCGCATCCGCAGCAGGTCCTGGCCGAGCTTGCTCGACGGGGCCGCGGCCTCGAACTGGTCGAAGAGCCCCTCTTCCTCCTCCTGCGGCACTCCTTCGTGGAGGCGGTGCAGACAGAGGTAGTTCGACCGGCCCTTGAGCATCGCGAACTGGGGGCGGCGGCGCAGCAGCGGATGCAGGGCGTCGACCGTACGTGGCAGATCCCGCTCCACCAGCTGGCGCTGGAGGGCCAGGGTCGCTGTGGCCACCACGACACGCTCGCCGTGCGCCAGGGCGGGCACCAGATAGCCGAGCGATTTGCCCGTGCCGGTACCGGCCTGGACGAGCAGGTGGGAATGGTCGTCTACGGCCACGGCGACCGCGTCGGCCATGGCGGCCTGACCGGGCCGCTCCGTACCGCCGACGGCGGTCACGGCGGCGTGCAGGAGCTCGGGGAGGGATGGCTTCGTCATAGCGCGACCAGCCTACGGGGCGCCACTGACAACAGCGATCAGTCCCGGCCTCACGCGGAGGGGTGGAGCGGGTTGGCCACCGTGCCGTGGACCGCCGCGTGCGGTCGCTCGGGGCGGTCCCGGTAGCCGTCCAGATGCAGGCGGTTGCGGTTCAGACAGAGGCGTTCGATGCGCGGCGTCAGCATGTCGAACATCTCGAACCTGTCCTTCAGCTCGGGAAAGCGGGCGTGGTGGCGCAGGATCTCCGCCCGGACGAGTGACCAGAATTCGGCCTCCGGAACGCCCAGCTGCTCCTCGCAGAGCGGGGAGAGGAAGCGGAAGACGCCGGTGAAGAGCCCGGAGTGGATGAACTGGGTGAGGAAGGCCGGCTCCTCGGTGAGCAGGACGCGGCGTACGTCGGGCGGCATGGTGTCGTGCTCCGGCAGCGGCCGGGCGCTGACGTTCACGTCGTCCACGAAGTCCTTGATCGCCAGACGCACGGGGACGTCCTGGCCGTCGAAGACGACGATGGCGTTCTCGCCGTGCGGTGAGAACACGGTGCCGTAGCGGTAGAGGAAGTGCAGGAGCGGCGGGAGCAGCGCGGCGAAGAGCCGGGTCAGCCACGCGGTGGGGGTCAGTCCCGAGCGGGCGACCAGCTCGGCGGTGAAGGAGCGGCCCTGCGGATCGGTGAGCAGCAGCGAGGCGAGGGTGCGGGCACGCTCGCCGGGTGCCAGACGCGGAAGGAGGGGCTCGCGCCAGATCGCGCCGAGGATCTCCTTGAACTGGTACGGCGTCTCGGGGAGGTGGTCGTACAGCGGGTGCTCGACCGTGACCGATGCCACCTCTCCGAGCAGGATGACGCCGCAGGTGTCGCGCAGGAAGGGATCGCCGTCGCGCAGCCCCTGGACCCAGCCGGTGACCGCGGGGGCGGCGAGGGTGCGTTCGGTGGGGAGCCCGCGCCAGACCAGTGTGTTGAGGATCGACAGCGGCAGTTTGACGGTGTGCCGGTCGGGCCGCTCAAGGTTGACGAAGGTACGGATGGACTGCTGGGGCAGCCGCAGATCCGGGTCGACGTGCAGGGGGACGATGTCGCCCGCGGCGATGGCCGGAGCGAACAGGGGCACGATCCATTCGTCCCACTGCCAGGGGTGGACGGGCAGACAGTAGTAGTCGTCGGGGTCGAGGCCCCGGGCGCGGAGGGCGGCGGCGAAGGACTCGCGGACCGCTGGGTCGAGCTCCTGGGCGTAGAGCTGCTCGGCGGAGGCGAGCGAGTTCACGCCCCGGTAGGCGGCGATCCGGGAGGAGACGGCGATCCACGGCAGTCTGACCGGCCTGCGGGCCTCGGGGGTGAAGCGGGACGCGTCGGTGGCGGAGAATCCGAGCCGCCCTTTGTTGGCGACGATCCAGGGGTGGCCGGTCTGGTGTCCTTCGAGTTCCGCGTAGTCGAGGTCGGCCAGCTCGGCGACGTTGAGCGCGCCGTGGTCGAGGCGGGCGTCGGCGGTGAGCGTGGTGGTGAGCTCGCGGACGAGGTGGCCGAGGGTGGCGCCGTCGAGCCCGAGGAGACGGCGGGCGCGGGCGAGGAAGAGGAGCGGGTCGCGGAAGGGGACGCCGGCGGGGACGGAGCCCTGGGCCGGATCGGGATGTCCGGCCCGGCGGCCGGGCTCGGCGGGCATGTCAGGCCCCGGCGCGGCGGGCGCGACGGGTGGGGTGGGCGCTTCGGGCGCTTCGGCCGGGGTCGCGGCGAGTGCGTGTGCCTCGGTCTCGGCGGTGGTCGCCTCGCGGATCGAGTCGGGGGCGACCCGCCAGCTGCCGTAGACCCCCCGCCCGGCGGTGAAGATCAGGCTTCCGCCGTCGTCCAGCACGAGGGTGTACGTAACGCCCCCGGCGGATCGCGGAACCGGCTGGATGACTTCCTCGTAGGCGAATTCGCCGAGCATCTTCGCAAGCATCCGGGCGGCGGCTCGGTCCCACACCGCCCGGTTCAGTTCTGGAGTGCTGAGCAGCGCGGGCGACTCCGCTGAATCATGGCTCGCAGGATATGTGGGCACGGGGACTCCTCGGGATGGAACCGATGGGGTTCGAGCGGTGTAGAGAAGGCAGCAGATGGTTCACAGCTGGGCACGGTTGGCTCGGTCGCGAATCATCAGCGCGGCCCGCTTGTCCGGGAGTTCGACCTCCGCGGAGAAGCGGAATCCGGCGCTGAGAAAGGCGGAGACGGAAGGGGTATTTCGGAGGTCCGGTTCGGCGACGACTCGTGTACACAGGGGTCGGTTGTCGAGTACGAGGTCGGAGGCGGCCCTGAGCAGCGAGGTGCCGACTCCGTGGCCGCGATTGTTCACTTCACCGATGAGGAGGTGGATTCCGGTGTCATGCGGGCGGGCGGGGTAATGGCGGGCCAACGGGTCCAGGTCGGCGCGGTAGATCTCCCAATAGCTCATGGGGACGCCTGACAGCACCCCGAGGCAGGGGAGGCTGCGTCCGTCGCCGTCGAGTTGGGGCATCAGATGCTCCGCCGTGACGGTTTCGGCTCCGGCGAGTTCCCAGAAGGCCGCCACGGCAGGGTCGTTCATCCAGCGGCTGATCACCGCGAGGTCGCGCTCCAGCCGCACGGGCACGAGCTGGAACACTCCGGCCGGCGTGGTGACGGGCTTCCACGAAACGGCCGGCCGGTCGAGCAGTTCGGAGACGGCTGCTCGGCACTCGGTGCCGGGTGTGCCGGGTGTGCCGTGCGTGCCCGGTGTGCCGCGTATGCCTGGTATGTCCTGCGCCAGGAATGCGAGGAGGTCATCGGTGAGCTCGAGATCCAGCGTGTCCTCGGCCCCCGTACCGGCCTGGAGGGCAGGGCCGGTTCCGGGTTCGGCGTGTGCGTCGGTGGGAGGCACGGTGATGCTCTCCTCTCTCAGCAATTCGGACGACGAGGTCGCTTCGGGCCCAGTGGGGTTCCTTCAGCAGCAAAGGGGGTTGGTGATGGTGACGTAGACGGACTGGGTGTCGACGGGGCCGACGAGTTCATCGAGGCCGTGCAGCCGGGTCAGCATGTTGGCCTTGCAGCGCAGGCGCGGAGTCTCCAGCAGGTGTGCGGGGAGCGGGGATCCCAGCCCGGTGGCCGCTGCCAGGAACCGGCGGAAGGCGGCGAGGAGCATCCTTTCGTCGGCGAGCCGCTGGGCACCGAACGCTCCGATCAGACCGAACACGTTGTTGATGCCGAGGTAGTACGCGAAGCGCTCGTCGGTGACGGCATCGGAGACGAAGGTGTCGCTGACCGATCCGATGCCGGGGAGCCTGCGCTCAAGGGCCGAGCGGTGTGACTCACGGAAGTAGTAGCCCTGATTGTCGCGGTAGCGGCCGCCGACCGGCCAGCCCTCGGCGTCGAGCATGACCAGGGTGTTCTGCTGGTGGGCTTCGAGGGCGACCCCGGCGTGTGCGTCGAGCCAGAGCACCGGCCGCACGACACGGTCGAGGTAGCGCAGGAACCACTCGGCGGCGACGGCGGTCGTGGTCCGTCCGGTGCCTGCGGTGAGCCGGCGGACGAGGTCGGCGAGGCGGGAGTGCATGCCTTCCCGGCCCGGCCAGGGGCGCGGCGCGGTGAGTCCGGCGATGCAGACCGCGTCGTCGTGCCGGCCGAAGGGGTTGTGGCGCAGCATGACGTCGAAGCCGTGGACGGGCTCGCCGTCCGGGGTGTCGACCGCGAGCCATGCGGGGTCCCGGATGATGTCGAAACCGGGCTGGGCCAGGTGCAACTGCGTGGCGAGTCCGCTGCGCAGCAGACGGTGGACCTCCACCCCCCGGTGGAGTTCCTTGCGGAGGTTCTCACGGCGGGAGTTGGTGATGCGCAGTCCGAGGGAGAGCTTCAGCATGGTGTCGACGCCGGGCCGCTGCACGGTGCGCACCGACGAGGTGGGGTGCCAACGCGCTCCGTACGGGCCCAGATCGTGCACGAGTCCGGCGTCGAGCAGGGCGGCGACCTCGGGCCGGTTCCCCAGTTCCCGGGCCTGCCAGGGGTGGAGCGGAATCGGCGCGGTGTGCTCGGGGAATCGCAGCCCCTCGGCGTGCCGGGCCACGAGTTCCGTCGCCGGCACCGGTCGGCCCTGGTCGGTCCATGCGGAGTCGGATGCCAGTACGGACCGGTCGACGGCCATCCAGTGGAGAGGGAAGGAGCCGTTCAACTCAGGTGAGTAGAGGCGGGATTCGGAGTCGGAGAGACCTTCGCGGCTTTTGGGAGAGGGGTGGAGAGGATGTCCGAGGAGAAGTGACTGCTCCGCGGTGAGGAAGAGGTCGGCCTCGGCAGGAGCAGTGGGGCGGCGGCGTTGGCTGTCGATGAATCCGGCGGTTCGCCTTACCGAGTCGGCCACCCTGGCCACCATGTCGGCGCCCTCGTTGTGGTCGGCCTCGCGGCCCAGGAGAGCGGCGACGGTGACGGCGTCCGCGGTGGGTGCCCCGTCGGGTGCCTGTTCCAGGACGGGCGCGCCGAAGCGGTGCCAGCCCGTGGCCGACCAGTGGCGGACGGGGACGAGCAGGGCGGTGCCGCTCGCGGTCAGCGGGATGCGGAGGGTCTCCCCCTCCGGGCGGGGCAGATCGCATTCGCGGACCCAGCAGCGCAGCAGGTTCTCGATGCCGGCGGCGTCCGCGGCCTGGACCGGGTCCGGGTGGTCCAGGGGGTCGGCGGCCGGTGCCGGGCAGGCGGGCGTTGCCCTGGAGGCGTACCACTGACCGTGCGGCACCTCCTTCTGACGCGGCACGGTCGTCGGCTCGACAGTGAGGTGGCCGGATGTTCCGGCCTCTCCTCGGTGGGGGCTGGAGGGAGGGCCGTCGGCCTCGGGCGCGGGGGTGGGGTTCACGGCGGTCTTTCCTGTGATGGTGTCCGGATCAGCGGATCGACCCGGTCGCGGTCCGTCGGTGCGGTGAGCGCTCCGCGGCTGCCATGGCGTCGGCAAGGCGGTCGATGACCGCTGTTGCCTGTTCGTCGGTGAGCGTGAGGGGAGGTAGCAGGCGTACGACCGTGGAGTGACGGCCGCCGAGTTCGACGATGAGGCCTCGGCGCAGGCACTCCTGCTGGACGGCGACGGCGAGGACCGGGTCGGGCGGGGGCTCGTTACCGCCGTCCACCGGGGCCGCCTCGGGGTCGACAAGTTCCACCCCGATCATCAGGCCACGTCCTCGGACGTCGCCGATGCACGGGTGGTCCGCGGCGAGTGCCCGCAGGCTCGCCAGCATCCGGGCGCCGAGGATCCCGGCCCGCTCGGCGAGCTTGTTCTCCCGGACGTGGGCGAGGGTGGCCGTGCCTGCCGCCATCGCGAGCTGGTTGCCGCGGAAGGTGCCCGCGTGGGCACCGGGCTGCCAGGTGTCGAGTTCAGAGCGGTAGACGATCACAGCGAGCGGGAGGGAGCCGCCGATGGCCTTGGAGAGCACCATCACATCGGGAACGACCCCGCTGTGCTCGACGGCCCAGAAGGCACCGGTCCTGCCGACGCCGGTCTGGACCTCGTCCGCGATCAGAGGGATGGACCGGGACGCGGTGATTTCCCGCATCCGGCGCATCCAGCCGTCCGGGGCGGGGTTGACGCCGCCCTCACCCTGTACCGGTTCGAGGATCATTCCGGCCGGCGCGGGCGTTCCGCTCTTCGGGTCGTCCAGCACCGTCTCGGTCCACCGCGCGGCAATCCGCGCGCCGCGCTCGCCGCCGATACCGAAGGGGCAGCGGTAGTCCTGGGGGAAGGGGAGACGGGTCACCCGGACGTCCCCGGCGCCGCCGGATGCCGCGAGGGCGCCGGCTGTCATGCCGTGATAGGCGCCGGTGAAGGCGAGCAGGCCGTTGCGTCCGGTGGCGGAGCGGACCAGCTTGAACGCCGCCTCGACGGCGTCCGTACCGGCGGGTCCGCAGAACTGGATCCGCGCGTCGTCCGCGAACTCGGACGGCAGCGTGGCGAACAGCTCCGTCGTGAAGGCGTCCTTGACCGGGGTGGCCAGATCGAGCACATGCAGGGGTGCGCCTGAGTCGAGGACCTTCTTGATCGCTTCCAGGACGACCGGGTGGTTGTGCCCGAGGGCCAACGTCCCGGCTCCCGACAGGCAGTCGAGATAGCGCCGCCCGTCCGCGCCCTCGATCGTCAGCCCCCGGGCCCGTACCGGGACGATCGGCAGCGACCGGGCGTAGGTACGGGCGGCCGACTCGCGCATGGCCTGGCGGCGCAGGATTCCCTCGTACGCCGCGGGCGGCGCCGGAGCTGGTTCGGTCACGGCCACGGCTCTTGATCCTCCCGCTGTAACAGTTGCGTTGCACGTCAGCACGATTCCGCAGGGACGGACTGCGGGGGTGAACTCTGTCCCTGTGTCCCCCGGATGTACCAACGACGCAGGACGCAGGGGATCACGGGTAAATCTGAAGATCCTTGCGGAGCGGAACCATGCCCCTGCCGCACACCGTCCACACCGGCACCGGCATAGTGGGGGACCGCGCCGAGCCTCCGGGACAGCTTCCCGGCGGCCGCGGCACCTCCGGAGCAGTCCCGGAACGCCATCCGGGGAACCGTCCGGTGTGCCGTACGGAGTCCGGTGCGCCGTGCAGAAGTGCAGTACAGAAGCGTTGAGTTACGAAGTCCCAGGGGGATCACCAGATGCGACTCATTCGACCAGCAGCCACCGCACGCCGTGGGGGGAGCGCCCGTCGTTCCTCCTCCCCCGTGCTCGCCACCGCGGCGGTCGCCGCCGTCCTCGCCCTCACCGCGACCGCCTGCGGACCGGACGACGACGGTGCGAGCGCCGAGCCGAGCGGCAGCTCCGCGGGCCGGACGTCGGACAACAAGATCACCGTCCCGGACGATCTCAAGGACCGGCTCAAGGAGCACGGGATCGACCTCGGCCAGTGGAAGAACGGCGACTGGAAGAACTGGGACAAGGACAAGTGGCTGCGTGAGGCCAAGGACTTCATCAATCCGATCATCGCGGGCCTCTGGGACCCGGACCGGATGCGGGACGCGGACAAGTCGCCCGAGAAGCCCGTCGACAACGACATCTCGGGTGACGAGGGCGTGACCGACCCGACTCCCGCGCCGGTCCAGGCCGTGGGCGTGAAGACTCCGCTCCACGCCAACGCCGCCGAGTCCGGAAAGCTGTTCTTCGACGGCCCCGAGGGCTCGATGGTCTGCTCGGCGACCGTGGTGAAGGACCCTGCGCACCCCGGCAAGTCCAACATGGTGTGGACCGCCGGCCACTGCGTCCACGCGGGCAAGAAGGGCGGCTGGTACCGCAACATCGCCTTCGTGCCGTCGTACAACGACAGCGGCCTGTCGACCGCTGAGCTCCGGAACAACCCGCCCAAGGAGAAGGTCGCCCCGTACGGCGTGTGGTGGGGCGCGTGGGCGCAGACCTCCGAGCAGTGGATCGACCAGGGTTCCTCGGTCGGCGGTCTGGGCGCCCCGTACGACTTCGCGGTGCTGCACGTGACACCGGAGAAGGGCTCGAACGGGAAGTCCCTGGAGGAGACCGTCGGTGCGGCGCTGCCCGTCGAGTTCAACGCCCCGGCCGTCCCCGAGATCGCCGGCATGACGGCCACCGGCTTCCCGGCCGCGCCGCCGTACGACGGCCAGAAGCTGTTCCAGTGCAAGGACAAGCCGGGCCGGCTCTCGCTCACCAAGGCCGACCCGACGATGTACCGCATCGGCTGCTCCATGACCGGTGGTTCCTCCGGTGGCGGCTGGGTCGCGGCGGGCCGGGACGGCAAGCCCGCACTGGTCTCGAACACCTCCATCGGCCCGGTGAAGGCCGGCTGGCTGGCCGGTCCGCGCCTCGGCAAGGAGGCCAAGGGCGTCTACGACTCGGTCAGCAAGAAGTACGCGGGACAGTGAGGACGGATCGTCACCCGTCCAGGCACGGGTGACGGCCGGTCAGGGGCCTTCGGTTCCGGCGGGAATGCCGCCCGCCGGAACCGAAGGCCCCTGACCTGTCGACGGGCCGTCCGGGCCTTCTTCCGGGCCCCCACACCCCGCACAGGGTGGTCCCGCATCGTCACCGACAGCCGGTCCGGCCGGCGT
Organism: Streptomyces sp. NPDC048671; assembly: GCF_055587045.1. Taxonomy (NCBI): domain Bacteria; kingdom Bacillati; phylum Actinomycetota; class Actinomycetes; order Kitasatosporales; family Streptomycetaceae; genus Streptomyces; species Streptomyces sp. NPDC048671. The sequence goes on from NZ_JBVJHB010000012.1 coordinate 270,385, forward strand.
TTCGCATGACACGCTCATGCCATTCATAAGATTTCAGGGGGAATCTTTTCCATGCGATCCATACGTCCGCTGCTCGCGGTCACCGGCCTCGTCGCCGCGCTGACTCTGACCGCCACGGCCTGCGGTTCGAGCGAGGACAAGGCGGCCGACAAGCCCGCCGCCACGGAGACCGCCGGTGCCGGCGACGGCGGCCTGTCCGCCGGTCTGGCCGACACGCTGAAGAAGCACGGTGTCGACCCGGAGAAGTGGAAGAACGGCGAGTGGAAGAACTGGAACAAGGACAAGTGGCTGCGTGAGGCCAAGGACTTCGTGAACCCGGTCATCGACGGGCTGTGGAAGCCCGACCGGATGAAGTCCGCCAAGGACCCGGCCAAGACCATGTCCGCCGGCGACCTCTCCGGCGGCCAGGGCGTCAGCGACCCCGAGCCGAAGCCGGTCAGCGCCGAGCGCGAGAAGACGCCGTACCACGACTACGCGGCGCCGGTCGGCAAGGTGTTCTTCGACTCCCCCGAGGGCCACATGGTCTGCTCGGGCACGGTCGTCAAGGACCCGGAGAACCCGGGCAGGTCCAACCTGGTGTGGACCGCCGGCCACTGCGTCCACGCCGGCTCCCGGGGCGGCTGGTACCGCAACATCGTCTTCGTTCCCGCGTACAACGACCAGGGCAAGGACGCCGCCGCGCTCCGGAACGCGCAGCCCCAGGAGATCGCCCCCTACGGCGCCTACTGGGCCGACTGGGCCACCACCTCCGGCGAGTGGCTGGCCGACGGAGGCCCCACCGGTGGCGAGGGCGCGCCGTACGACTACGCGGTCCTGCATGTGAGGCCGGAGAAGGGCACGAAGTCCCTGGAGGAGACCGTGGGCAACGCTCTGGCGGTCGACTTCGACGCCCCCGAGGCCAAGCAGATCAGCGCGATGGGCGCCTGGGGCTACCCAGCCGCCCCGCCGTACGGCGGCCTGATCATGCACAAGTGCGTCGACCGTCCCGGCCGGCTCTCCATCAGCCCCGCCACCCCCACGATGTACCGCATCGGCTGCACCATGACCGGCGGTTCCTCCGGCGGCGGCTGGTTCAGCGAGGGCAACGACGGGAGACTGGTGCTGGTCTCCAACACCTCCATCGGCCCGGTGACCTCGGGCTGGCTGGCCGGACCTCACCTGGGCCGGGGCGCCGAGGAGATCTTCACGATGATGAGCGACAAGTTCGGCGGTCAGTGACGACACCGCACGACGAACGGCCGACGGCCCGCTCCCTGGATGGGGAGCGGGCCGTCGGTCCGTACGGTGCTGCGCCGCGGTCAGTGCACCGCGGGTACGAACGTGGAGAGCTCCGAAGCGAGTTCCTCGTGCACCCGTGCCTTGAGCAGGGTGCCCTCCGGCAGGTGCTCCTCGGAGATCACCTCGCCCTCGGCGTGCACCCGGGAGACCAGGCCGCCCTGGGTGTACGGCACGAGCGCCTCGATCTCGACCGAGGGCCGGGGCAGTTCGCTGTCGATGAGCGCGAGCAGCTCATCGATTCCGGCGCCGGTCCTGGCCGACACCGCGATCGCGTGCTTCTCGATGCGCAGCAGCCGCTGGAGCACCAGCGGATCCGCGGCATCCGCCTTGTTGATCACCACGATCTCGGGCACGTCCACCGCACCCACCTCGCGGATCACCTCGCGCACGGCGGCGAGCTGCTCCTCCGGCACCGGGTGCGAGCCGTCCACCACGTGCACGATCAGGTCGGATTCGGCGACCTCCTCCATGGTGGAGCGGAACGCCTCGACGAGGTGGTGCGGCAGATGCCGCACGAACCCGACGGTGTCGGCCAGGGTGTAGATCCGGCCGCTCGGTGTCTCGGCCCGGCGCACGGTCGGGTCGAGGGTGGCGAACAGCGAGTTCTCCACCAGCACGCCCGCGCCGGTCAGCCGGTTGAGGAGTGAGGACTTACCGGCGTTGGTGTAGCCCGCGATCGCGACCGAAGGCACCTTGTTGCGCCTGCGCTCCTGGCGCTTGATCTCGCGGCCGGTCTTCATCTCCGCGATCTCCCGGCGCATCTTCGCCATCTTCTCGCGGATCCGGCGCCGGTCCGTCTCGATCTTGGTCTCACCGGGGCCACGGGTCGCCATGCCGCCACCGCCGCCGGAACCGGCGCCGCCCATCTGACGGGACAGCGACTGACCCCAGCCTCGCAGCCGCGGCAGCATGTACTGCATCTGTGCCAGCGAGACTTGCGCCTTGCCCTCACGGGACTTGGCGTGCTGGGCGAAGATGTCGAGAATCAGGGCGGTCCTGTCGACCACCTTGACCTTGACGACATCCTCCAGGTGGATCAGCTGGCCGGGGCTGAGCTCACCGTCGCAGACGACGGTGTCGGCCCCGGTTTCGAGGACGATGTCGCGCAGCTCCAGGGCCTTGCCGGAACCGATGTAGGTGGCCGCGTCGGGCTTGTCGCGGCGCTGGAAGACGGCGTCGAGCACCTGGGCCCCGGCCGTCTCGGCGAGAGCCGCCAGCTCGGCGAGCGAGATCTCCGCGTCGTGCACGGTGCCCGAGGTCCAGACACCGACCAGCACCACACGCTCCAGGCGCAACTGCCGGTACTCGACCTCGGTGACGTCCTCGAGCTCGGTGGAGAGTCCTGCCACCCGCCGCAGCGCGGCGCGCTCGGAGCGGTCGAGCTGTGCGCCGTCCCGCTCTCCGTCGATCTCGTGGCTCCAGGCGACGTCCTCTTCCATCAGGGCGTCGGCCCGAAGGGGCTCGTTGAGGCTCTCGGTGACGTTCTCCGTGGCGCTCTGCGCGTCCTGCGCGTCCTGGGGAAGGGAAGAAGAGGAGGTCATTGGATCCTTACGTCGAAGAAATGGTCTGTAACAGTCACAACGCGTGACCTCCCCGGATGATTCCCGCACGGGGAAGGCTCCGGTCCGGCCGCCGCGGCGACCCGTCGATAGTGACATGGCCCGCCCGGCCCGTCACGCGGGTTTACCGCCCGCCGGTGCGGTGCTGTGCCAGTCCGGGTGGCCGGGCATGGGCGGCGTACGTGTCCCGTACAGCCAGCCGTCGAAGAACGTGCTCAGGTCGCGTCCCGCCACCCGGGACGCCAGCCGGGTGAAGTCCGCCGTGGCGGCGTTGGAGTCGCGGTGCGCGCGCACCCAGAGCCTCTCCAGCCGGTCGAAGGCGCCGTGGCCGATCTCCTGGCGGAGCGCGTACAGGACGAGGGCGCTGCCGTCGTAGACCACCGGGCGGAACAGGCTGATCTTCTCGCCGGGGGCCGGCGCGTCGGGGCGCGCGGGCGGTCCTCCGTCGGCGCGCCAGCCGTCGGAGCTGGTGTAGGCGTCACGCATCCGGCGTTCGAGCGGCTTGTCGCCGTGCTCCTCCGCGTAGCGCGCCTCGTACCAGCTGGCGTGTCCCTCGTTGAGCCAGAGATCGGACCAGGTCCGTGGCGAGACGCTGTCGCCGAACCACTGGTGTGCCAGCTCATGGACCATGACCGAGTCGACGTACCACTCGGGGAAGCCGTCGTCGGTGAACAGGCGGCGTTCGAAGAGCGACAGGGTCTGGGTCTCCAGCTCGAAGCCGGTGTCGGTGTCGGCGATCAGTACGCCGTAGTTCTCGAAGGGGTAGCGGCCGACCTGCTTCTCCATCCACGCCAGCTGCCCGGGTGTCTTCCTCAGCCACGGTTCCAGCCGCTTCCGGTCCGCGGCCGGCACGACGTCGCGCACCGGCAGTCCGTGCGGCCCGGTCCGCCGCACGACGGCGGACTTCCCGATGCTGACCTGGGCCAGTTCGGTGGCCATCGGGTGGCCGGTGCGATAGGTCCAGGTGGTGCGGTCGCCGTGCCGGGTACGCCCGGTGCGCAGACCGTTGGCCACCACCGTCAGGTTCTGGGGGGCGGTGATCCGGAAGGTGAAGTACGCCTTGTCGGCCGGGTGGTCGTTGCTGGGGAAGACCCGGTGCCCGGCGTCGGCCTGGTTGGCCATGGCGAGTCCGTCGGCGGTCCGCACCCAGCCGCCGCTGTTCCGCTCCCCCCGTGGGTCGCTGGTGTGCCGGACCGTGATCCGCAGCGGCACGCCGGCCGGGAGCCGGCCGGGCGGCTCGACGATCAGGTCCTCGTCCTCGACCGCGAAGCCGGCGCGCAGGCCGTTGACTTCGACGGAGTGCACGGTGCCCCGGGTGAAGTCGAGGTTGATCCGGTCCAGCGGCCCGGTCGTCCGCGCGTCGATCGTGGTGACGGCTTCGAGCGGTTCATCGTTGCGGCCCGGGTAGTCGAGGCCGATGTCGTAGGCGAGTACGTCGTATCCGGGGTTGCCGAGGTGGGGGAAGAGCGGGTCACCGATGCCGAGCGGCACCGGTGCGGGCAGGGTGGCGGCGACGAGAGTGGCCGATGCGGTGGCCAGCAGAGCGGCCCGCAGACGGCGGGAGAGGAACGGCATGGACTACGGCTACCAGCGCCGCCCGCCCGTCAGGGGACGGCGCGCGCCGCGCCACTCGAACGAGATCCGCGGTGGCCGATGACGCGGGCCGGGCCCGGGAGCCCGCCGGGTCAGAGAACGGCGGCCGGGTGCTGGGCGCGGCTCACGTCGTACACCCCCGGTACGTCACGCATGGCGCGCATCAGTGAGGGCAGGCCCGCGGCGTCGGGGAGTTGCAGGGTGTAGGTGTGCCGCACGCGCTGTTCACTGGGCGGTTCGACGGTGGCGGAGATGATCGCCGCGTCCGCGCCGGCGATCGCCTCGGTGAGGTCGGCCAGCAGCCGGGGCCGTCCGAAGGACTCCGCGACCAGCGTCACCCGGCATTCGGACGCGTCGCCCCAGCTCACCGCGACCGGTACCCGGCCGATGGCCTCCATACGGGCCGCCGCGGGGCAGGCCAGCCGGTGGACGGTGACGGCGCCGCCGCGCACCGTGAAGCCGGTGACGTCGTCGGGCGGTACGGGGGTGCAGCAGCCGGCGAGCCGTACGGTGGCGTCCGGCCGGTCGACCAGGGCGCTCGCGGTACGGCCGCCCGGCCCCGCGGATCCCGGCGGCGCGGGCTGCGGTACGGGCCTGGCGTCCACGGGCCGGCTGCCGGGCACGGTCTCCGGATCCTGCGGATGGGCGTCGAGCCAGCCGGTGATCGCGATGCGCGCCGTGGGTGTCCGGGCGTGGTCGAGCCAGCTGGGCGAGGGCCCCGAAGCGGTGTCCTCGGCGAGGAGCAGCTGCACGGTGTCGCCGTCGCCGAGCGCGGTGCCGAGCGTGGCCAGCCGGCCGTTCACCCGGGCCCCGATACAGCTGTGTGCCGCGTCCCCGTACTGCGCGTAGGCGGCGTCGACGCAGCTGGCGCCCGCGGGCAGGCCGAGCGTGCCGCCGTCGGTGCGGAAGACCGTGATCTCGCGGTCCTGGGCGAGGTCGGCGCGGAGTGTGGTCCAGAAGGTGTCGGGGTCGGTCGCGGACTGCTGCCACTGGAGGAGCCGGGACAGCCAGCCGGGCCGGGTCGGGTCGGCGCGTTCCCCGTCGGCCGGTTCGGCGGTCTGCGCGACGCTGTCCGCGGCGTACGGATTGCCGAGCGCGATGACGCCCGCCTCGGCGACCTTGTGCATCCGGTGGGTGCGGATGAGGACTTCGGCGACCTCGCCCTCGGGTCCCACCACGGCGGTGTGCAGCGACTGGTACAGGTTGAACTTCGGGGCCGCGATGAAGTCCTTGAACTCGGAGATCACCGGGGTGAAGCAGGTGTGGAGTTCACCGAGGACCGCATAGCAGTCGGCGTCCTCGCCGACGAGCACCAGCAGCCGTCCGAAGTCGGTGCCGCGCAGTTCGCCGCGTTTGATGCTGACCCGGTGCACGGAGACGAAGTGCCGCGGTCTGACGAGGACTTCGGCGGGGATACCGGCCTCCCGCAGCACCGAGGAGACGTTCCCGGCGATGGCGGTGAGCGGGTCGGCCGCAGTGGTGGCGGCGGAGATCACGGCGCGGGTGTGTGCGTACTCCTCGGGGTGGAGGATCGCGAAGACGAGATCCTCCAGCTCGGTCTTGAGCGCCTGCACCCCGAGCCGTTCCGCGAGCGGAATCAGTACGTCGCGGGTGACCTTGGCGATCCGGGCCTGTTTCTCGGGGCGCATCACGCCGAGCGTGCGCATGTTGTGCAGCCGGTCGGCGAGCTTGATCGACATCACCCGGACGTCGTCCCCGGTGGCCACCAGCATCTTGCGGAAGGTCTCGGGCTCGGCCGCCGCGCCGTAGTCGACCTTCTCCAGCTTGGTGACGCCGTCGACCAGATAGCGGACCTCGTCGCCGAACTCCTCCCCCACCTGGTCGAGGGTCACCTCGGTGTCCTCGACCGTGTCGTGGAGCAGCGACGCGGTCAGCGTCGTCGTCTCGGCGCCGAGTTCGGCGAGGATCAGGGTGACCGCGAGCGGGTGTGTGATGTACGGCTCGCCGCTCTTGCGCATCTGCCCGCGGTGCGAGGACTCCGCGAGGACGTAGGCCCGGCGCAGGACGGTGAGGTCGGCGTCGGGATGGTGGGCCCGGTGCGCCTCCGCGACATGGCCGATGGCGTCCGGCAGCCGGTCCCGGGAGACCGGGCCGAGCAGGGCGACCCGGCCCAGCCTGCGGAGGTCGATCCGGGGACGGCCCCGCCTGCGGATGGGGGCACCTGGGTTGGTGGCCTCTGCGCTCATGGGGCACCTCCGGCAACGTCGACCGGCGGTGAGAAGGTGCGGTCGCGCCTCCGGGCCGGTGCTTGATGCTACCGACCCCACCACGTGGCGGAGTCCGGCTCTCGCCCAGCGTGAAACGGATCACCCATTCGAGCGAAGCTCCAGGGCCTCTCGTTTGGATCATGCCGGTCTCGCGGGTTCCGGCACCGCATCCTGATCCGGCCTCATCCACCCTGATCCGGCCTCATGCGAAGCGAAAGGACCTAGCCGTTCAGCGTTTCGAGCCAGGCCGGATCGATCGTGCCCTCGGCGACGATCACGGCCGGTCCGGTCATCTCGATCTCGCCGTGCGGGTGCTCGGTGATCACCAGCGTGCCGCCGGGGAGGTCGACGGTGTACGTGACCGGGGCGCCGGTCAGTGTGGGGTCTGCCGCGTCCCGGCGGGCCGCGGCGACGGCCACGGCACAGGCGCCGGTGCCGCAGGACCGGGTCTCCCCCGAGCCGCGCTCATGGACGCGCATCGCGACATGGCCGGGGCCGCGGTCCACGACGAACTCGATGTTGACCCCGTCGGGGTAGACCGCGGCCGGGCCGAAGGACGGCTCGGAGAGCAGATCACCGGCGTGCGCCAGATCGTCGACGAAGGCGACCGCGTGCGGGTTGCCCATGTTCACGTTGCGGGCGTCCCAGCTGCGGCCGCCGACGGTAACGGTGACGCCGTCGGCGGGGAGCTCCGCGCGGCCCATGGAGACGGTGATGTCGCCGTTCTTGGCGAGGTGCACCTTCTTCACCCCGCCGCGGGTGGCGACGGCCACATCGCCCTGCCCGACCGAGCCGGAGCGCTGGAGGTAGTGGGCGAAGACCCGTACGCCGTTGCCGCACATCTCGGCGATCGAGCCGTCCGCGTTGCGGTAGTCCATGAACCACTCGGCCTCGTCCGCCATGGCCCGCGCCTCGGGGTGGGCGGCGGACCGCACGACGTGCAGCAGGCCGTCCCCGCCGATGCCGGCCCGGCGGTCGCAGAGCCGGGCGACGACGGAGGCGGGCAGGTCGACGGCGTTGTCCGGGTCCGGGACGATCACGAAGTCGTTCTCGGTGCCGTGGCCCTTGAGGAAGGCGATCTGCGAGGTGGTCACGGGACAACTGTACGAGGCGGCGCCGACAGCCCCGCGAACCGGCCACCCGCGTGGAGAGGCTGCCGCCGGCCCGGCGGGGTCCGTCCCGGTGTCAGGAACGCAGCCGCGCCACGCGCCACACGGCCAGCGCGACCAGTGCCGCGCACACGGCGACGTACAGCATGATCACGCGCCAGTCGGGGCGCTCCCCCGAGCCCTTGGACGGCAGTCCGGGCCAGGTGTGTCCGACGCGGCGGGCGGCCATCATGCCCCAGCCCGCGGCGCAGCAGCTGATCAGCAGCCCCAGCATGGCGACGACCGCACCACCGTCACCGAACTCGAAGGCGAGCGGGAAGGCGAACATCAGCGATCCCATCGCGGCGAGGGTGACGATCGGCGCGAGCTGCCAGATACGCAGCCGGCGGGCGGGGCGCAGCTCGACCTGGACCTCGGGGGTCACTTCGAGCTCATCGGGCCCGTCGGGGCTCAAGCGTCCTGCCTCGTGCTGCGTGTCCGGTGCGTCTTGTTCTGTGTCGCGAGGGCCGGCCTCCATCGCCACGCGCCCTCCCAACTCGGACTCCACTGGTCGATCGATGCTCGATGATGGCACGTCGGGACTCGCCGAACTGACGGGCAGGGCTTCCCGATGCCATCACGTGATCAGGCTGTGACCGCTCGTTCGATCAACGCCAGCGCCTGGCCCGGGAGTTCCCCGCGGTGCGCCGCGGCGCCGTTCAGCCAGTGGACACGCGGGTCGCGGCGGAACCAGGAGTCCTGGCGGCGCGCGAACCGTTTGGTGGCGCGCACGGTCTCGCCGCGCGCCTCGTCCTCGGTACAGTCCCCGGCCAGCGCGGCGAGCACCTGTTGATAGCCGAGTGCCCGGGAGGCGGTGCGGCCGTCCCGCAGCCCGCGTGCCTCCAGGGCGCGCACCTCGTCGACCAGGCCCGCGTCCCACATCCGGTCGACCCGCTGGGCGATGCGCCCGTCGAGTTCGGGGCGGGCCACGTCGACGCCGATCTGGACGGTGTCGTAGACCGCATCGTTACCGGGGAGGTTGGCGGTGAAGGGCTTGCCTGTGATCTCGATGACTTCGAGGGCCCGGACGATGCGCCGCCCGTTGCTCGGCAGGATGGCTCGGCCCGCTTCCGGGTCCGCCGCGGCGAGCCGGTCGTGCAGGGCGCCGGAGCCCCGTTCGGCCAGTTCGGCCTCCAGCGCGGCCCGGACGCCGGGGTCCGTGCCGGGGAACTCCAGGGCGTCGATCGCGCCCTTCACATAGAGGCCGGAGCCGCCGACCAGGACCGGGGTGCGGCCCTCGGCGAGCAGCCGGTCGATTTCGGTGCGGGCCAGCCGCTGGTACTCGGCGACGCTGGCGGCCTCGGTCACGTCCCAGATGTCCAGCAGCAGGTGCGGGACGGACGCGCGCTCCTCAAGTGTCAGTTTCGCGGTGCCGATATCCATCCCCCGGTAGAGCTGCATGGAGTCGGCGTTGACCACTTCGCCCCCGAGCTGCTGGGCGAGGAACACCCCCAGGTCGGACTTTCCGGCTGCGGTGGGACCGACGACGGCGATGACCCGCGGTGCGGGAGCTGGACTTCTCACTGCGACAGTCTCGCAAACCCGGGGGCCGTTCCCGAATGGACGACGCGGCAGCCGGGACGGGGACGCGTCCGGATGCCCCGTCAAGTAAAATGTCGAGTATATATGGGCGTTTTCTTACGGTTCTGCCGTCCGTCCTCCACGACCGCCGATATCGCGGCCGGGAGAGTGCGTCACAGCACGGCGGGTATCCGGGCCGGAGAGAACACTCGCACGCAGTCCCCCAGCAGAGAAGGTGTCCGATGGGCTTCATGGACAATTTGAAGGCGAAGCTGAGCCCGGCGAAGGACAAGGTCAGCGACCTCGCGCAGCAGCACGGGGGCAAGATCGACCAGGGGCTCCAAAAGGCCGCGCGGACGGTGGACGAGAAGACCAAGGGCAAGTACAGCGACAAGATCGAGTCCGGCACCCAGAAGGCCAAGGACGCGGTGGAGCGGCTGTCCCACAAGGACGGGGGCACCACGCCGCCCGCTTCCTGACCCCGGTCCGGCAGGACACCGTGACGGCCGCGGAGCGGCATCGCTCCGCGGCCGCCGTGCGCCGGTACGGCGGGCCCCGTCGCGGTCAGGGCCGCCGCGGGGTCAGGACCAGGCGGCGACCAGGTAGCCCACGCCGTACGGCGCGTCGTCGTACAGCAGGCGGCCGTCGAGACCGGCGCCCCGCGCGGCCCCCGCGAGCACCTGCCAGGGTGCGCGGCCCGCGGCCTTCAGCTCGTACGCCAGCGCCTCGTCCAGCGCGATCAGCGCATCGGTGTCCGCCGCGCCCAGCGCGCGCGAGGCCGCCGCGTCGAACTCCGTGGCGCGCTCGTCCAGGTAGCCCGGGGCCTTGAGGGTGCGGCAGGCACTGCCGTCGCCCATCACCAGCAGCGCGACCCGGTCCGCCCGCGCGGCCAGCGCCCGCCCGGTCTCCGTGCAGCGGCCGGTCTCCAGCGGCTCCCCCACGCCCAGCCCCTCGACCGGGGCGTCCGCCCACCCCGTACGGGCCAGCAGCCAGGCGCCGACCGCGAGTGACGCCGGAAGAGGCCGGTCCGCGACCGTGCCCAGGTCCCGCCCGAGCCGTACCGCGAGATCGACGCCGAACTCCCGGAAGGTGCCGGTGGCGCCCTCGGGATGGGGTCCGCGGCCCGCGAGGTCCGCCGGGCCGATCACGATCAGCAGATCGGGCCGGGAGGCGGCCAGGACGCCCAGGGCGTCCGTGCACGCGGTCCTGGCGGCGTCGAGCTCGGGCGCGGCACCGGCGGCGACGTCGGGGACCAGCAGCGGCGGACAGGGGCAGACAGCGGCGGCGACAAGCATGGTGGGCAGCGTACTGGCTGGGGATCGCCCGCCCCTCGGCGCACGCGCCCCCGACGCCCGTGGCGGGCGAAGCGGTGCGGCTCCGTCAGTCGCAGCCGCAGCCCGGGGCCGGGGCGGCGGGCAGCGGGGCCGGGGCACCGATCCCGGGCAGGCCCAGCATCACGCCGGCGGGCTCGGCGGCCGGGGCGGCGTTGCGCTTCTCCCAGGCGTCCCCCGACCGGGTGCGCCGCACAGCGACGGCCGCGCCCTCGGCGAGCAGGTGGTGCGGGGCGGCGTAGCTGATCTCGACGGTCACCACATCGCCGGGCCGGACCTCCTGGTCCGGCTTGGTGAAGTGGACCAGGCGGTTGTCGGCGGCGCGGCCGGACAGCCGGTGGGTCGCGCCGTCCTTGCGGCCCTCGCCCTCCGCGACCATGACGTCCAGCGTGCGGCCGACCTGCTTCTTGTTCTCCGACCAGGAGATCTCCTCCTGGAGGACGGACAGGCGCATGTAACGCTCCTGGACGACCTCCTTGGGGATCTGCCCCTCCATGTCGGCGGCCGGGGTTCCGGGGCGCTTGGAGTACTGGAAGGTGAAGGCGTTGGCGAAGCGCGCCTCCCGGACCGCGTGCATGGTCTGCTCGAAGTCCTCCTCGGTCTCCCCGGGGAAGCCGACGATGATGTCGGTGGAGATCGCGGCGTCCGGCATCGCGGCGCGCACCTTCTCGATGATGCCGAGGAAGCGTTCCTGCCGGTACGAGCGCCGCATCGCCTTGAGGATCGTGTCGGAGCCGGACTGCATCGGCATGTGCAGCTGCGGCATCACGTTCGGGGTCTCGGCCATCGCGGCGATCACGTCGTCCGTGAAGTCGCGCGGGTGGGGGGAGGTGAAACGGACCCGTTCCAGCCCCTCGATCCGCCCGCAGGCGCGCAGCAGCTTGGAGAAGGCCTCGCGGTCGCCGATTTCGGAGCCGTAGGCGTTCACGTTCTGGCCGAGCAGGGTGATCTCGGAGACGCCCTCGGCGACCAGGGCCTCGATCTCGGCCAGGATGTCGCCGGTCCGGCGGTCCTTCTCCTTGCCGCGCAGCGCCGGGACGATGCAGAAGGTGCAGGTGTTGTTGCAGCCGACGGAGATGGAGACCCAGGCCGCGTACGCGGACTCGCGGCGGGTGGGGAGCGTCGAGGGGAACGCCTCCAGGGACTCGGCGATCTCGATCTGCGCCTCCTCCTGGATACGGGCGCGCTCCAGCAGCACGGGCAGCTTGCCGATGTTGTGCGTACCGAAGACGACGTCGACCCAGGGAGCCCGCGCGACGATGGTGTCGCGGTCCTTCTGGGCGAGACAGCCGCCGACCGCGATCTGCATCCCGGGGCGCTTCGTCTTCATCGGGGCGAGCCGGCCGAGGTTGCCGTACAGCTTGTTGTCGGCGTTCTCCCGCACCGCGCAGGTGTTGAAGACGACGACGTCGGCGTCCCCGTCGGAGCCCTGGGGCGCCCGTACGTAGCCGGCGTCCTCCAGCAGCCCCGACAACCGCTCGGAGTCGTGGACGTTCATCTGGCACCCGTAGGTACGCACCTCGTAGCTTTTTCTGACGTCCACTGCTTCGCTCCGGTTGCCGCTGCTCATGCGACAAGGGTAGGCGCTGCCCGGACACCTCCCGTCGCGGGCGGCTTGTGGACCCTTCTTCCGGCCGTCGCGGCGGGCGGAGGATCCGTCGGCACCCCTGGCCATGGCCGGGAACGACCTGGCAGGATCGCCGCCATGCTCCCGGCCGCACTGTCCCGAATCGGCCGGCGCCGCTCCTTCCGGGCGGGCGCCGCCCTCGTCGTCGTGCTCGGGCTGCTCCTCTGGTGGCTGTTTCCGCTCGGGGATTCCACACCGAGCGGAACCCTGTCGTTCAGTACCGGGGTCCGCAGCGGCGTCTACCAGCGCTACGGCGAGCGGCTCAAGGGCGCACTCGCCAAGGACCTGCCCGATGTGTCCGTACAGCTGCAGACCAGCGAGGGATCTCAGCAGAACATCGCCCGGGTGGCGGCGGGGAAGGCCGATTTCACCATCGCGACCACCGACGCCGTGGCCACCTATCTGCGGGACGGGAAGCCGGGCGCCGAGCGGCTGCGCGGCTGTGTCCGGCTGTACGACGACTACATACAGCTGGTCGTGGACCGGGGCTCGGAGATCCGCAAGGTCGCGGACCTGCGCGGCAAGAAGGTCGCGGTCGGACAGCAGGGGTCGGGGGTGCGGCTGGTCGCCGACCGGCTGATGACGGCCGCCGGCCTTGACCCGGTCAACGACGTGACGGCGATACCGGCGGGTATCGACACCATGCCCAAGCTGCTGGAGGAGGGCAGGCTCGACGCGTTCTTCTGGTCCGGCGGGCTGCCGACCACCGCGGTGGCGGACCTCTCGGAGCGGTTCGCGATCCGGCTGGTCCCGCTGGAGGACCCGCTGATCAAGGAGCTCCAGGCGGCGGGCGGCTCCACCCGCTACTACCGCTCGGCCGTGATGCCCGCGGACGCCTACCGCAACGCGCAGCAGGGCCAGGCGGTGCCCACCGTGGCGGTCGCCAATGTGCTGGTGACCACCGACCGTACGGATGCGGCGATGACCGAGGCGTTCACCCGGACCGTGATCGACAGCCGGGACCGCATCGGGCGCGAGGTGCACGCCGCGCAGCTGGTGGATCTGCGGACCGCGATCTACACGGATCCGCTGCCGCTGCACGAAGGGGCCAAGCGCTACTACCGCTCGGTCAAGCCCTGACGTCCCGTCCCGGCCGCTCTACGGAAGTGGGCTCAGCCGTGCGGTCCGTTGCGCGGCACCGACACCGTCACCCGCAGCCCGTGCGGTTCCTGCCGCTCATAGGTGAGGGAGCCGCGGCTCGCGGCCAGGAGTGCCTGGGAGATGGAGAGGCCGAGGCCGGACCCCCGCACGTTCTGGTGCTGTGAGCTGCGCCAGAAGCGGTCTCCGACCCGCTCCAGCTCCTGTTCGGTGAGACCCGGCCCCCGGTCCGCGACGACGACCGTGACGCATTCGCTGCCGGAGGCGACCGTGACCCGGACCTCCTCCTGGGCGGGGGTGAACTTGAGCGCGTTGTCGATGATGGCGTCGAGCGCGCTGGACAGGGCTATGGGGTCCGTCCAGGCGGTGACGGCGGGCGTGCCGTCCGCCCTGAGCCGTACGCCCCTCTCCTCCGCCACCGGCCGCCAGGACGAGACGCGCTCGGCGGTGAGGGCGCCGATGTCCGTGAGCTGGAGATCGGCCGCGGCGTGCTCGGCCAGGGCCAGGTCGAGCAGATCGTCGAGGACCTGGCCGAGGCGCTTTCCCTCCGTGCGCACGGAGGCGATCTCCTCGTTGCCCTCGGGAAGTTCGAGGGCGAGCAGCTCGATCCGCAGCAGCAGGGCGGCCAGCGGATTGCGCAACTGGTGCGAGGCGTCCGCGACGAAGGCGCGCTGCTGTTCCAGCACGTCCTCGACGTTGTCGGCCATCTCGTTGAACGAACGGGCCAGCCGCCTGAGTTCCGGCGGCCCTCCGGAAGCCGCCACCCGGGACCGCATCCGGCCGCTGGCGATGTCGTGGGCGGCCACGTCCAACGTCCGCACCGGCAGCAGGACCCAGCCGGTGAGCCGGATCGCCGCGCCGACGGCCACCAGCATCGCGACCACCTCGCCCGCCGCGATCACCAGCCAGCCGCGGAGTGTGTCGGAACGCATCTGCGCCGTGGGCGAGTCGATGACGACGACGGCCACCACGTCGCCGTCCCGCACGACGGGCGAGGCGACGACGACCCGGCCGTTCTGCCAGGGCCAGACCTGCGGCGGATCGTGGCTGCGACGGCCGAGCAGCGCCTCCTTGAACGCCTCGCGGCCCTCGCCCTCGGCTGGCAGCCGCCAGCTCGCCGGGGCCTTCGCCATCGCGGAGTCGTCACGGTAGAAGACGCCCGCCCGGATGCCGTACACGGAGTCGTACGTCTCCAGTTCGGTCTGGAGCGTGCGCTGCCGTTCGTCGTAGCCGTGGGTGCGTTCGGTGATGAACTGGGCGAGTGCGGCGAAGCGTGCCGTGTCGTCGATCCGGTCGATCACGACGCCCTGCTGCTGGGCGGCGGCCACGCTGACGGCCAGCGGGAAGCCGAGCGCGAGCAGGACACTCGCCATGAGCACGATGAGCAGCGGAAGCAGCCTGGTACGCACCGGAGACGTACGCCTCTACGCGGACGGGGCGACGAGGCGGTAGCCGACCCCGCGCACGGTCTCGATCAGTGCGGGCAGCCGCAGCTTGGCGCGCAGGGAGGCGACGTGCACCTCAAGCGTGCGCCCCGTCCCCTCCCAGCTCGTGCGCCAGACCTCGCTGATGATCTGCTCCCGGCGGAACACCACTCCGGGCCGCTGCGCGAGGAGGGCGAGGAGATCGAACTCCTTGCGGGTGAGCTGTACTTCGCTCCCGTCGACGCTGACCCGCCTGGTGGGCAGCTCGATGTGCACATGGCCCAGGCGCAGCGCGGCGACGGGCGTTGGCCCGGTCTCCTCACCGGCCGGCTTGCGGCGGCTGACGGCGTGGATACGGGCGAGGAGCTCGCCGGTGTCGTACGGCTTGGTCACGTAGTCGTCCGCGCCGAGGTTCAGCCCGTGGATCCGGGAGCGGACGTCGGCCCGTGCGGTCACCATGATCACCGGAACGGAACTGCGCTTGCGGATCTTGCCGCACACCTCGTAGCCGTCCTGGTCGGGCAGCCCCAGATCGAGGAGCACGACGCCGAAGGGTTCCGTATCCGTGGGAAGGAGGGCCTGGAGGGCCTCCTCGCCGCTGCGGGCGTGCACCACCTTGAAGCCGTGCCGGCCGAGGATCGCGGACAGGGCGGCGGCGACGTGGTTGTCGTCCTCGACGAGCAGCAGTCTCATGGGCCCCCTCTCCGAAGGTGCGGTGTCGGTGCGGTTGTGGGTCGGTGCGGTCGTGATGTCGGCGCGGTCGCGTGGACCTCTGGTCACTTCCCCGTTTCGAGGCGTTTCACATCAGGGTGTATCAGGGCATCCACTCCGATGACCGGTGGACCAGTCAAGTGCTCACCCGTTGCATCCATGTTTCCGTTATGCACCCGGTACGCCCGGAGGGCCCGCAGGGCGTCCCCTTCACACGGAGTGTCCGGTTGCGGCCGGATCGTTATGCTCAATTTCCGCTCAGATGTAATGACGCTGGTCGCACTGCGTCACTAGGGTCCTTCCCAACCGAGGAGGACGGAGCAAAAAGCCGATGAGCGGAGTTTCAGTGACCAAGGGCGCCGAGGACGCTGTGCCCGCGGCCGGCGACGACCTGGTCGTGCTGAGCAACGTCAACAAGCACTTCGGCGCGCTGCATGTGCTCCAGGACATCGACCTGACGATCGCCTCCGGCGAGGTCGTGGTCGTCATCGGGCCCTCGGGGTCCGGGAAGTCCACGCTGTGCCGCACGATCAACCGCTTGGAGACGATCGACTCGGGCGCGATCTCGATCGACGGGAAGCCCCTGCCCGAGGAGGGCAAGGAGCTGGCACGGCTGCGCGCCGATGTCGGCATGGTCTTCCAGTCGTTCAATCTCTTCGCCCACAAGACGGTGCTCGAGAACGTGATGCTGGGCCAGCTCAAGGTCCGCAAGACGGAGAAGAGGGCGGCCGAGGACAAGGCGCGTTCGCTGCTCGACCGGGTGGGCGTGGCGACCCAGGCCGACAAGTACCCGTCGCAGCTCTCCGGCGGTCAGCAGCAACGCGTGGCGATCGCGCGGGCCTTGGCGATGGACCCCAAGGTCATGCTGTTCGACGAGCCGACCTCCGCACTCGACCCGGAAATGATCAACGAGGTGCTGGAGGTCATGCAGCAGCTCGCCCGCGAGGGCATGACCATGGTCGTCGTCACCCATGAGATGGGTTTCGCCCGCTCCGCGGCGAACCGGGTCATCTTCATGGCGGACGGGAAGATCATCGAAGAGGCCGTGCCCGACCAGTTCTTCAGCAACCCGCGCAGTGACCGGGCCAAGGACTTCCTGTCGAAGATCCTTCACCACTGATGGAGCCGCCGTCGTGGCCTTCAGCGCCGGCTTCCGGACCGGCTGATCACTCACATCGCGTCAACTCTAGGGAATTTCACCATGCAGCTTCGTAAGGTCACCGCCGCCTCGGCCGCCGTGCTCGCTCTCGCTCTCACCGCCACCGCCTGTGGTTCCGACGACAAGGACGACTCGTCCGGTTCGGGCGGCGGCAAGAAGATCTCGATCGGCATCAAGATCGACCAGCCGGGTCTGGGCCTGAAGACCCCGGACGGCAAGTTCACCGGTTTCGACGTCGATGTCGCCACGTACGTGGCCAAGGAACTGGGCTACGACGCCAAGGACATCAACTTCAAGGAGACCAAGAGCGCCGACCGCGAGACGTCGCTCGAGCGCGGTGACGTGAAGCTCATCGCCGCCTCCTACTCGATCAACGACGAGCGTCTGGCGAAGGTCGACTTCGCGGGCCCGTACCTCCTCGCCCACCAGGACATCCTGGTCCGCGCGGACGACGACTCGATCAAGTCGCCGAAGGACCTGAACAACAAGAAGCTCTGCTCGGTCACCGGCTCGACCTCGGCCAAGAACGTCAAGGACACGCTGGCCCCGAAGGCCCAGCTTCAGGAGTACGGCGGCTACTCGGAGTGCCTGACCGGCCTCGAGAACAAGGTCGTCGACGCGCTGACCACGGACGACGACATCCTGGCCGGCTACGCCGCACAGGACGCCAACAAGGGCAAGTTCAAGCTGGCCGGCTTCAAGATGACCAACGAGAACTACGGCATCGGCCTGAAGAAGGGCGACGCCGACCTCAAGAAGAAGGTCAACGACGCGCTGGCCAAGATGGTCTCGGACGGTTCGTGGGACAAGGCCGTGACGGCCAACTTCGGCCCGGCGAACTACAAGAACGAGCCTGCCCCGAAGATCGGCAACGTCGTCAAGTGAAGCAGGGCTGACCGGGCGCGCCGCCCCTGACCGCGGCGCGCCGTGCCCTCCTACACGCGGAAGCGCGGGAGATCGTGTTCGACTTTCTTGATGGTTACGACCTGCTGGGGGCCTTCTGGGTGACGGTGCAACTCACCGTCTACTCCGCCCTCGGCTCCCTCATATGGGGAACGCTGTTGGCCGGCATGAAGGTCAGCCCGGTCCCCCTCATGCGCGGTTTCGCGACCGGCTACGTCAATGTGGTCCGGAACATTCCGCTGACCGTGATCATTGTGTTCGCTTCGCTGGGCCTGTACTCGACGCTTGGCATCAGTCTCGGCGCGACCGACACCGACGGCATCAACTTCCGCCTCGCGGTACTGGCATTGATCGCCTACACCGCCGCGTTCATTTGCGAGGCCCTGCGGTCCGGCATCAACACGGTGCCTGTCGGCCAGGCCGAGGCGGCACGTGCGCTCGGCCTGAGCTTCACCCAGGTACTGCTGCTGATCATTCTCCCGCAGGCATTCCGGTCGGTGGTCAACCCGCTCTCCAACGTGCTCATCGCGTTGACGAAGAACACCACTGTCGCCTCGGCGATCGGGGTGGCCGAAGCCTCGTACCTGATGAAGGGCATGATCGAGGCCGAGGCCCAGCTGATCCTGATCGCCGCGGTCTTCGCCTTCGGCTTCGTCGTCCTGACCCTCCCGACCGGCCTCATTCTCGGCTGGGTGAGCAAGAAGGTGGCGGTGAAGCGATGAGCTCCGTCCTCTACGACGCCCAGGGGCCACGCGCCAAGCGGCGCAACATCCTGTACACGATTCTGTTCGTGGTCGTCGCCGCGGCCGTGGTGTGGTGGGTCTACGACGGCCTGGCCTCCAAGCACCAGCTCGACTGGGTCAAGTGGAAGCCCTTCTTCACCAGCTCCCAGCCCTGGGGGACGTACATCTGGCCAGGATTCCAGAACACGATCAAGGCAGCGTTCTTCGCTCTGATCATCGCGCTGCCGCTGGGCGCCCTGTTCGGGATCGGCCGGCTCTCGGACCACCGGTGGATGCGGGCGCCCTCCGGCGTGGTCGTGGAGTTCTTCCGCGCCATTCCCGTACTGATCCTGATGGTCATCGCGAACCAGGCGTACTCCGAGTACACCGAGCTCGACCCGGACACGCGCCTGCTGTACGCGGTGGTGACCGGCCTGGTGCTCTACAACGCCTCGGTGCTCGCCGAGATCGTGCGGGCCGGCATCCTGACGCTCCCCTCGGGACAGACGGACGCGGCCAAGGCGATCGGTATGCGCAAGGGCCAGACCATGCTCTTCGTGCTGCTGCCGCAGGCGGTGACCGCCATGCTGCCCGCGATCGTCAGCCAGATCGTGGTGATCGTGAAGGACACCGCCCTCGGTGGCGCGGTACTCAGCTTCCCGGAGCTGCTGGCGTCGGTCCGGCCGATGGCGGCGAACTACGGCGCGAACACCATCGCGTGCTTCACGATCATTGCCGTGATCTACATTGCGCTGAACTTCGCTCTCACCTCGTTCGCGAGCTGGCTGGAGCAGCGGCTCCGGCGCGCGAAGAAGAGCACGGGTACCGTCGTAGGGGGCGGCCCCGGGGGCGGCCTGGAGACGATCGGTGCGCCGTCGCTCAACATTGCTGACGGACGCGCCGTCTGACGGCTGGTCGACAGACGTCCGCGAGGGGCGGTGGCGCATCCGCCACCGCCCCTCGCCGCGTTCCGGTGTCACTTGACGCACGCACCGGCAGTAGGTTGCATACGTTCTGTGATCGCGCACCGAGCCCCCTACGCCGCCGCATCTCCGTCGCCGCCGTCCCCGACCCCGTGGGCCGTCCCGGCCCGTTCGCTCTGCTCGTGCGCCTCCACGCGTCCGACCGCACACGTTCCGGGGGCCACGCCGTGGACCCGGTGATCATCGTCGGCGCCGGGCCGGTCGGTCTGGTGCTGTCGCTCGCCCTCGCGGCGCAGGGTGTGCCCTCCGTGCTCCTCGACGAGGACCCCGGCAAGGACGAGACGCGCCCGGCCCGCACGGTCGTGCTGCGCGAGGACACCGCGGCCCTGGTGGAGCGGCTCGGCTGCAAGACGCTCCAGGACGAGGGCCTTCGCTGGTCCGGCTGGCGGTCCCTGCGCCGCAAACAGCTGGTACGCGAACTGCCCCTGGAGGAAGGCGCCCCGCCGGGAGGCCCGCCGGCCGCCCCCGTCCATCTGCCGCAGCACGCGCTGGTACGCGGACTGCGGGACGCGGTGGCCGCGCAGGACCTCGTCCAGGTGGCGCGGCTCAGCCGGATCGACACGCTGGAGCAGGATCCGGCCGGGGTCACCGTGCACACCAGGGAACCCGGTTCGACCTGGTGGCGCGGGAGTTACCTGGTCGGCTGCGACGGGGCGCGGTCCACGGTCCGCAAGCTCCTCGACATCCGGTTCCCCGGGCGTACGGCGGTGGAACGGCATGCCGTCGCCGCGCTGCGCACCGAGCTGCCCTGGCCGGGCGAGGCCGTGCTGCACCGGCTGCCGCCGTGGCGCACCGGTGGCGCCGAGGTGACCGCACGCCCGCTGCCCGACGATGTCTGGCGGCTGGACTGGCTGCTGCCGCCACGTGGCGAGCTCGTCACGCCCGACGTCCTGGTCGCCCGGGTCCGGGACACCCTGGCGGGCTGGTGCGGCGAGACACCGCCGTACGAGCTGCTGGACACCGGCGTCTACACGCTGCACCACCGTCTCGCCCGGCGGTGGCGGGTGAAGCGGGCCTTCCTGGCCGGTGATGCCGCCCATCTGCTGGGCGCGCTCGGCACCCAGGGGCTGGACGAAGGGCTGCGGGACGCCGAGAACCTGGCCTGGAAGCTGGCGCTGGCCTGGCATCACGGCGCGTCCGACGCACTCCTCGACAGCTACCAGGCCGAACGCCGGGCCGCGGTCGCCTCGCGGCTGCGCGCCGCCGACCAGTCGCTGCCGATACTGCGGGGCGGCGGAGGGCTGCGGACCCTGGTCCCGGGGAGCGCACGGGGGCACGATTCGCTGCTCACCGACGGACATCTGGGCTGCGGCCCCCTCGGTGCGCCCCCCTCCTACTCCATGTCCCCCCTTGCGCCCCCACGCGCCGAGGCGCACGCCTCTGTCGGTACGCCCCTCGGTGCGCCGGTCGCGGATGTGCGGGTGACGGCGCCGGACGGCACGGCCGTACGGCTTCGGGAGCGGCTGGGGCAGGGACAGCTCCTGGTGGTCCTGGTGGCCCCCGGTACGGGTGTGTGGGACCGGCGGCACTGGATGCGGGCAGGGGTCATGCCCCGGCTCGTCGAGGCGGTGGACGCCCTGCCGGTGAAGGGTGAGCTGCTGGTGGCGGAGAGCTATCCGGGGGCGTCCGCGCACACCGTTCTGCTGGTCAGACCGGACGGCCACCTCGTGGAGTCCTTCGGCGGGGTACAGCCCGCGGAGCTCCTCGCGGCGGCGGAAGCGGCACGCGGCGGCGCGGCCCGCACCTCCGAACGCACCGACCGCACCGACCGCACCGCAGACGTCAATTGACCCTCCGCAGGCGCACATGGTCTACTCCGGAACATGACCGACACCGATGTGCGCCTGTGGCGGAGGGTCCATATGGACCTGCTCCGCTATGCGGGCTGCGTGTGTCGCCCGTCCTGCTGAATCGCCTTCACCTGCTCCGCCGTGCCCCACGACGTACGGCGTGAGCGTCCGCGCGAACTCTCAGGACGGTCCCCATGTCTGCCTCTCCCTCCCCTGTTCCCGTACGCACGTCCACTTCCGGTCCGACGGCTGCGGAACTGCTCGACTTCGTCCGCCGTACCGCCTCGGACGCCGGCCTCATCGCCTCGCTCCCCCTCGATCCCGAGGGCCGGACCTGGATCCGGCTCGACGGGCCCGGTGGCAGCGAGGCCTGGCTGATCGGCTGGCCTCCCGGTACCGGCACCGGCTGGCACGACCACGCCGACTCGATCGGCGCCTTCCTGACCGCGAGCGGCACGCTCAGGGAGCACTCGCTCGCGGCGCGGCTGCCCACCGACGGGTGGAAGACCCTGGAACTGACCGAGGACATCGACCGCTCACGGGAGTTGACGGCAGGTCGGGGCAGGGCCTTCGGCAGGCACCACGTGCACGAGGTGCTGAACGAGTCCGCCGCGGAGCACGCCGTCTCCGTCCACGCGTACTATCCGCCGCTGCCGCAGATCCGGCGCTACAGCCGCACGGGCGCGGTACTCCGCCTCGAACAGACCGAAAGCCCGGAGGACTGGCAGTGAGCGACGAACCGCACGACGGTACGGAACGGGTGGGTATGGGGCGGATTGGCGCGGAACGAGTCGGGATCGACGAGCTGCTGGAGCGGGTCCGGTCCGGGTACGAGCGGCTCGGCCCCGACGAGGCGAGGGCGGCGGCCGCCGAGGGGGCCCTGCTCGTCGACATCCGCTACGCGGAGCTGCGCACCCGGGACGGGCTGATCCCGGGGGCGCTGGTCGTCGAACGCAATGAGCTGGAGTGGCGGCTGGACCCGCGGGGGAGCCATCGCGCGGCGGAGGCGGTGAGCCACGGTCTCCAGGTCGTGGTGATCTGCAACGAGGGCTATGCGTCGAGCCTCGCCGTCGAGTCCCTGCACCGGCTCGGGCTGTACCGGGCCACCGATCTGGTCGGCGGCTTCCAGGCCTGGCGCGCGGCGGGGCTCCCGGTCGACGCGTGACCGGGAGCCCAGGGCGGGGGCCACCGGCGCGGCGGGGCCCCGGTCACTGACTCGACGTGACGGCCTCCATCGGGCGGGCCTTCAGCGCCACTCTGCCCGGCAGTGCCGTGGCAGTCAGGGCCAGCAGCAGCGCGGCGCCCACCACCGTCGCGTACACCAGCGGAAGAACGGCGGGCGCCGCGCCGCCCGTCATACCGATACTGAACGCGGTCAGCACGGCGAGCGCGATGCCGGCTCCGAGAACGGCGGCGATCAGCAGGACCGACACGGCCTCGAGACGATGGGCCGGCAGCTCCGTCGCCTGACGGGAGGCCGAGCGGCTGGGCGAGGAAGGTCAGTTCGGGGACGACCGCACGGACGCCCTCCAGACCGCGGAGCCGGTCGGCGTCGCCCGCGGGGAGCCAGGCACGTTAGGCGACCGGCTTCGCCTTGTGCTTGACCTTGGTCTTTCCGTTGCCCTTGTGTTTGACGGTGGTCCGGTGGACGTTCTGGTCGGCGGAGACGACGAGCGGCGTCGCTGCATAGCGTTCGGTGGCGATACGCCCGCGCAGACCGGTCTCCAGTAGGGTGCCGCAGGCGGTGACGAGGGCAGCGGCACACATGAGGGCCAGCAGCGCTCCGAGGAATCCGCCCTTGCGGTGTCTGATCGTCCGCAGTGCGTAGCGCAGCATCACGATGCGTCCGTCTCTTTTCCGTTGTCGCCCGCGGTGTGATTGCCCGAGATGCTGCCGTCACGGGGCCTGCGTGCTCCGGGCATCGGGCATCGGGCTCCGGGCTCCGGGCTCCGGGCTCCGGGCTCCGGTTCGGGGGCACGTCGTCCGCCCCGCGTCCGTGACAGGCCGCTTCGGCATGCGTCACACACTGCTCCGTGCACAGGCGCCTGTGCACTGGAGCGTTCCGCCGTCTTCGTGCGGGGGTTTTCCCCAGCGCCAAGGGCGCTTCCCGGCCCGCGCGTCGAAGGGCGCTTCCCGGCCCGAATCCGTCGCGACACACCCGTATGGCCTCGCTCCGGTGGAGCGATCCCCGTGCGGGACGGACATTCGCCTCAACGACAAGGACCGCTATGACGGGGAGCCCGCACCCATGCCGACCACCGCCCTCACCCCTGACGAACTCGACATCCAGGCCGCTCGTCTCCACGACACCGATGCGTGGCGGCAGATCGTCACGGGCTGGGACCTCACGGCCCAGGAACAGGAACCCGTACGTCCCGTCCCGGCCGGGCCCGATCCAGACGCCCTCGATCCGGACGGCCCGTCACGCCTGTCACACCCCCTGCACCCGTCACACCCGTCGCAGGGGGCCCCGGCCGACTGGCGTGACCTGCTGTCCGTGCCGGTCGATCAGCTCATCGCGGATACGGTCCGCGCCCTGCCCGCCACCGCGCCGCGCGAGCGTCCGCTCCCCGGGCGCATCGGTGCGGTTCTGCCCGACCGGCTCCACTCCTGGCGGCGCATCGGACAGGCCGAGGTGCGGCCCTCCACCCATCTCGCCCATGCGCGGCAGATCCTGACCGAGTGGGGCTGGCAGAACACCCCGTACCGGCTGCGCAACGCGAGGGGCGCCCGCTGCGTCTGCGGTGCCATGCTCACCGCGCACCGCCTCGGCTACGGCTCTCGGGCCACCGTCGACCGGGCCGGCGCCTGGATGATCACCGAGCTCCGCTCCCAGGGCTGGACCGGGCTGATCGGGCCGTGGAACCGGTACCCCGGGCGCACCGCCTCAGACGCTGTCGCCCTGATCGACGCCACCATCAGCCGCGCCGCCCGCGCCGGGCAGTAAGCACGCAGCAGAAGTGCCGACCGGAGTGCCGGCCGGTCAGAAGGGATCGTCGAGCCCTTCCGTGTCCTCGCCCTCTTCCTCGAGTGCCCTGCGCACCACATGCAGGGCCATTCCCTCCCCGTATCCCTTGCGGGCGAGCATGCCGGCGAGCCGGCGCAGTCGCTTGTCGCGGTCCAGCCCCCGGGTGGACCGGAGCTTGCGCGCGACGAGTTCGCGCGCCGTCGCCTCCTCCTGCTCCGGGTCGAGCTGACCGACGGCTTCGTCGATGACCGCCGAGTCCACCCCCTTGGTCCGCAGCTCACGGACGAGTGCGCGGCGGGCGAGCCCCCGGCCCTGATGCCGGGATTCCACCCAGGCATCAGCGAACGCGGCATCGTCGATCAGTCCGACATCCTCGAAGCGCGACAGCACTTCTTCGGCGACCTCATCGGGGATCTCCCGTTTGCGCAGGGCGTCCGCGAGCTGCTTCCGGGTGCGCGCGGTCCCGGTGAGCAGCCGCAGACAGATGTTGCGCGCCTGCTCGACCGGGTCTCGCGGCTCCCCCTTCCCGGCCCTCGACGAGGAGGGGGAGCCGCTGCTTCTGGAACGGGAGCGGGAACGGCGCCCGCCCCCCTCACCGAATCCGGAGCCCGAACCCGACCCCCTGCCCCGGCCGGCCCCCGCCGGCTCGTAGGGGGGATCGGACTCGGGATCGGGTCCGGTGGGGTGTCCGGCGGCGGATTCGGGGCCGGGGCCCGCGCCGGATTCGTCAGCGCTGCCCGGCCACTCCGTACGACGCGTCACGGTCTAGCTCTTGGCCGCCGCCGTCTTGGCCGGCTTGGCCTTGCCGGCCGCGGCGGACACCGGCTTCGCCGCGCCGTCGGCCGGAGCCGCGGCGGTTGCGGCCGCGTCCGCCGCGGGCTCGGCGGGCACTGCCTCGGGCCGCACACCGACGCCCAGCTTCTCCAGGATCTTCTTCTCGATCTCGTTGGCGAGATCGGGGTTGTCCTTGAGGAAGTTGCGGGCGTTCTCCTTGCCCTGGCCGAGCTGGTCGCCCTCGTACGTGTACCAGGCGCCGGCCTTGCGCACGAAGCCGTTGTCCACGCCCATGTCGATCAGACCGCCCTCGCGGCTGATGCCATGGCCGTAGAGGATGTCGAACTCGGCCTGCTTGAACGGCGGCGCGACCTTGTTCTTGACGACCTTGACGCGGGTGCGGTTACCGACGGCGTCGGTGCCGTCCTTGAGCGTCTCGATCCGTCGGATGTCGAGGCGCACCGAGGCGTAGAACTTGAGCGCGCGGCCACCGGTGGTGGTCTCCGGCGAGCCGAACATCACACCGATCTTCTCGCGGAGCTGGTTGATGAAGATCGCGGTGGTCTTGGACTGGTTGAGCGCGCTGGTGATCTTGCGGAGCGCCTGGCTCATCAGACGGGCCTGCAGACCCACGTGCGAGTCACCCATCTCGCCCTCGATCTCCGCACGGGGCACCAGGGCCGCGACGGAGTCGATGACGATCAGATCGAGGGCGCCCGAGCGGATCAGCATGTCCACGATCTCAAGAGCCTGCTCACCGTTGTCCGGCTGGGACAGGATGAGGTTGTCGATGTCGACGCCGAGCTTCTTCGCGTACTCGGGGTCGAGGGCGTGTTCGGCATCGATGAAGGCCACCGTGCCGCCGAGCTTCTGTGCGTTCGCCACGGCGTGCAGCGTCAGCGTCGTCTTACCGGAGGACTCCGGTCCGTACACCTCCACCACACGGCCGCGCGGCAGGCCGCCGACGCCGAGCGCGACGTCGAGCGCCGTCGAACCGGTGGGGATCACTTCGATGGGCTCGTTCGGCCGCTCGCCGAGGCGCATCACCGCGCCCTTGCCGAATTGCCGTTCAATCTGTGCGAGTGCGGCGTCCAACGCCTTCTCGCGGTCGTTTCCTGCCATGGGTTCCACCCGATTTGCTTGAGTCGATCGCTTCACGTCTCAGACGCTAACCCCTGCCACTGACAATGGGCCTCGACGTCCTCCCGGCCTGTGGACAACTCCACGGTCGAGCCCGGCAAAACCCGGCCGGAATCCCATGAGAACGGATGTTCGATTTTGGTGTCAAGCGCACCACGCCACACCGGCTCGCCCCCAGGGTAGTACCCCGGTACCGGTCATTAATGGTAGCTACCGCCACACATCCGGCATCACACTCAATACGGGCACTACGGCGACATCATCGGGCAGAAGCGCCTCCGCTCCTCGCCAGGCACGGCCCAGCCCCCTCAGGAGCGCGGCTGCCGTCCCTGCGGCTCCTCGTCCGTCGCCTGCCCGCCGCCGTCCTCCGGGGCATGCCAGAGCCGGCGCAGCCGCATGGGCAGCGGCTCGCCGCGCCGGCCCTGGTGCCGGCCCTGCACCCGCGGGTCGTCCGTGACGTCGTACCGCTTCACGTAGGCGCCGAGGAAGGCCTGCAGCGTGGCCACGGCCGGGATGGCGATCAGCGCGCCGACCGCCCCCATCAGCGCCGTACCCGCGATCACCGAGCCGAAAGCGACCGCCGGGTGGATGTCCACGGTCCTGGAGGTCAGCTTGGGCTGCAGCACGTAGTTCTCGAACTGCTGGTACACCACGACGAACCCGAGGACCCAGAGGGCGTACCAGGGGTCGACGGTGAAGGCGATCAGCATCGGCAGGGCGCCCGCCAGATAGGTGCCGATCGTGGGGATGAACTGCGACACGAGCCCGACCCAGACCGCGAGCGCCGGCGCGTACGGCACTCCGAGAGCCGCCAGCAGGATGTAGTGCGCGACTCCGGAGACCAGCGCCATCAGGCCGCGCGAGTAGAGGTATCCACCGGTCTTGGCCACCGCGATCTCCCAGGCCCGCAGCACCTCGGCCTGGCGGGAGGGCGGGAGAACGGAACACAGCCCGCGGCGCAGCCGGGGCCCGTCGGCCGCGAAGTAGAAGGAGAACAGGAAGATCGTCAGCAGCCGGAACAAGCCGCCGAGAACCGTGGTCGACACGTCGAGCACACCGGTCGCACTGTTCTGGACGTACTTCTGCAACCAGTCGGAATGCAGCAGGCTGTCCTGCACCTCGACCCTGGAGAGCTCCGTGTGGAAGGTCTGGTTGACCCAGTTGATCACCGAGTCGAGGTACTTGGGGAACTCGTCGACCATGTCGAGGATCTGGCCCGCGAGCATCGAGCCGAGCATCACGACGAAACCAACGCTCGCGATCAGCACGGCGAGGAAGACCAGGAACGTGGCGAGGCCCCGGCGCATACCGGCGGCCGACATCCGGCTCACCGCGGGCTCGATGGCGAGCGCCAGGAAGAAGGAGATCAGCACGTTGATCAGGAGCCCGATGAGCTGGTCGAACGCCCAGCTCCCGAGCCGGAAGCAGGCGTAGAGCGCAAGGGCCAGCACCATCGCACGCGGCAGCCACGCGGGCATGCGGCCCAGCCCGGTGCCGGACGGCGGGGCCGGTGGCTCGGCCGGCGGGACGGGCGGGGTGCGGGGGGGCTGGGTCTGAGCGGTCTCGTCTGTCGGTGCCACGGAGCCAGTCTCGCCTACCGCTGTGACAAGCTGTCGCGCACCCCGGGCGACCGCCGCCCACCAGGTCGTCAGCTGTGCGTCAGCGCTTGTCCGCGGGGATGCCGACCGCCGTGCAGACTCCGCGCCAGACGTCCTTGGCGTCCCACCCGGCGGCCAGCGCCTGATGCACCGTGCGCCCGCCGAGCTCGGCCATCACATGGTCGCGGGCGAAGGAGTCGGCGTAGCCCGCACCGAAGTGGTCCGCCATCCGTTCCCAGAAAATCGTCAACCGCATGCCATCAGTATCCCGCTCCTGAGAGTGCAGACGGGCCGCCTGCCCTTGCCGGGAGCGTTCACCGGCCTACGGTCGGTCCATGGCTGGAACCGGAGAAAGTCCCCTCAACCGTGCCGAGCAGTTCATCTGGCTCACGGCCCGTGTCCTCGAACAGCGGCGGTTCGCTCATCACTTCCTTAAAGGAAGTGCGGATGCCGTGGAAACGGCGCTCGCCGCGTATCTCAATGACGACGGCGGGTATGGTCACGCGCTCGAACCCGATCTGCGCGGCCCCGTCAGTCAGCCGCTGCACACGGCCCACGCGCTGAGCGTCCTCGACTCCATCGGCCGCTGCGACGGTCTCCGGGTGGAGCGGATCTGCCGTTTCCTCACGGACGTGTCCACGAAGGAGGGGGCGCTGCCCGCGCTCCTTCCCTCACAACGCGGCTATCCGGCCGCACCGTTCATTCCGATCGTCGACGACCCGCCGGCCGAGCTGCTGGCCACCGGCCCCGTTGTCGGGCTGCTGCACCGAAACGCGGTCTGGCATGCCTGGCTGTTCCGGGCCACCGACTTCTGCTGGGCGGCCGTCGACGCCCTTCAGGTGTCGCATCCGTACGAGATCGAGGCGGCCGTCGCCTTTCTCGACGGAGCCCCGGACCGGTCGCGGGCCGAGGCCGCGGCCGATCGCCTGGGGCGCCTGGTACGCGACCAGCGGCTCGCCGTGCTGGATCCGGAGCAGCGCGCGGAGTACCCGGTGGCGGCCGGTTACGCGCCCGGCGAGCAGCATTTCCCGTACGACTACGCCCGTGCCCCCGAGTCGCTCGCCCGCCGGTGGTTCACCGACGCGGAGATGGATCTGTCGCTGGACCACCTGGCGGCCGGGCAGGAGGCGGACGGCGGCTGGCCGGTGACCTGGCGGCAATGGGCGCCGGGGACCGCCCTGGAGGGGCGGCCCCTGGTGACGCTCAGGGCGTTGCGGACGCTGCGCGCGCACGGGCGCGGCCTGGGCTGACTCGGGTCCTCGGGCCGCGTGTGTTCACCCGAGGGCCCGCACCCCGGCGGTGACGGCCACGGCGGCGCCCACCACGACGAGGAAGGGGGCGCGCAGGACGAGTGCGAGCGCCGCCGCGGCGAGGCCTGCGCCCCTGGCGTCCAGCAACAGGTGCTGTCCGTCGCCGAAGGTCTGCTGCGCGGTCAGCGCGGCCAGGAGCGCCACCGGCAGCAGCGCGGCGAGGCGCTGCACGAGGGGGCGCTCCAGAGCTCCGGCGGGCACCAGGAGCCCGAGGAGCTTGGCGAGGTAGCAGCCGACGGCAGTCAGCGCGATGGCGATCCAGACGTTCATCGGCCGTCCTCCGAAGTGCTCGTGCGCGCAACCGTCGCGTCGTTCGCGTCGTTCATGTCCCTCGGGCCCTTACCGCGTCCCCTCATAAAGAGGACGACGGGTGCCGCGAGCGCGGACACCAGTACGGGCACCCCGGCGGGCAGCACCGGCAGCAGACCGAGGGCGAGGACAACCGCGATCCCGGCGGTGACGCGTTCCGTCGTGGTCTTCAGCATCGGCGCGAGCAGGGCGAGGAAGACGGCGGGACTGGCCGCGTCCAGCCCCCAGGCGTCGGTGTCGCCGAGCGCCTCGGCGCCCAGGGCGCCGACCAGGGTGGTGAGGTTCCACAGCACGTAGAGCGTGAGCCCGGTGACGGTGAAGCCGATCCGGGCGGCCCGCCGGGTGGGCTGGGGCAGCGTCACTGCCGTCGTCTCGTCGATCACCCAGTGGGCGGCGAAGGGACGCACGGCGCGCGGGAGTGCGAGCAACTGCGACAGCCGCAGGCCGTAGAACGAGTTGCGTACGCCGAGGAAGAAGGCGCCGGCTGCGGCGGTGTACGGATTGCCGCCCGCGGCGAGGGCGCCCACCAGGGCGAACTGGGAGGCCCCGGTGAAGACGAGGAGGCTGAGCGCACAGGTCTGCAGCAGGCTCAGTCCGGAGCCGGCCGAGGTGACGCCGAAGGCGAATCCGGAGAGTCCGACGGCGATGCCGACGCCGAGCGCGTCACGTACGACGGCCGCGTCCGGCTTCGCCCCGGCGGTCATCACACTGCCGTCGGCCGGTTCGCCGGCTCTCTGAGGTGCTGTCTGTTCTGCCACGGTCTGAACGCTACCCGGGCAGCTCGGGGCCGGTCTTGTACGTTCTTGCACGTTCGCGCTGGTAGGCGCCCGGGGGCACGCCCACGATCCGGGTGAAGTGACGGTTGAGGTGCGGCTGGTCGGTGAAGCCGACCTCGGCGGCCGCCGCCGCGGGAGGCGTGCCCGCGTCGAGCATCCGGCGCGCACGTCGGACCCGGGCGTCGGTGAGCCAGGTGTGCGGCGGCATTCCGTACTGCTTCTTGAAGGCTCTCAGCAGCGCGAACGGGCTCGTGCCCAGCTCGGTGGCCAGCGCCTCCAGCGTGGGCGGTCCGGCCATCCTGCTCTCCAGTACGGCACGGGCCCGCTCCGCGTCCCGCGCGCCCGCCGCCCGGGGCTCGAAGGCGGGAAGCGCGCTGCCGTGCCGGGTGAGCAGCCGCGTGACCATGACCCGCAGCAGGCTGTCCGCGGCGAGGGCATTGCCCTCCTCCGCCGCGCGGTGGACCTCGCCGATCAGCCGGGCAGCGTACGGATCGACCACGCCGGTCTCCGTGAAGCCGACCGTGCCGCGCAGGCTCGTCGTATCGGCCGCGATGTCGTTGATCACCTGTGCGGACGGGTAGAGCGTGGCGTACACCCACCCCTCGGGGACACCGGCGCGGGCGGTGTGCGGCACCTCCGGATTGATCATGACGACGGTGCCGGGGCCCGCGTGGACGGTGCCGCCGGGCAGCCCGACGTCCTCGACCCCGTGGCTGATGGTGCCGAACACATAGCCCTCGTGGCTGTGGCGCGGGAAGGTGTGGCGGACGTAGCGGGCCCGCAGCAGGTCGAGGTCGGGCAGTTCCGCGTACTGCCAGTACCTCGCCCACTCCCCCGGTCCCGCGGTTCCCGCCATACCCGAATTCTCGCAGCTCGCGGCGGAGGTCACCGACCGTGGCCACCCGGCCGCGCATCCGGCCGGAGCGGGTGGCCCGGCCCGGTCGCAGGGCGGCGTCGCGGCCGTTGTCAGTGTCGGGGTGCACGATGGGGACCATGACCGGCTCCGCACTCGATTCGTTCTCCTCCGCGACCCGCAGCTGGTTCACGGGCGCCTTCAGCGCGCCGACGGCCGCGCAGGAAGGTGCCTGGCGGGCGATCGGCGCCGGGTCGGACGTGCTGGTCGTCGCGCCGACCGGATCGGGCAAGACCCTGGCCGCCTTCCTCGCCGCCCTGGACCAGCTGACGGCGGTCCCGCCGCCCGCCGAGGCGAAGAAGCGCTGCCGGGTGCTGTACGTATCGCCGCTCAAGGCCCTCGCGGTCGACGTGGAGCGCAATCTCCGCTCCCCGCTCACCGGCATCCGCCAGGAGTCGGTGCGCCTCGGACTGCCCGAGCCCGAGGTACGTGTGGGGATCCGCTCGGGCGACACCCCGCCCGCCGAGCGCCGGTCGATGGCGACCAGGCCGCCGGACATCCTGATCACCACGCCCGAGTCCCTGTTCCTGATGCTGACCTCCTCGGCCCGGGAGGCGCTGGCCGGGATCGAGACGGTGATCCTGGACGAGGTGCATGCCGTCGCGGGCACCAAGCGGGGCGCCCATCTCGCCCTGTCGCTGGAGCGCCTCGACGAACTGCTGCCGCGGCCGGCCCGCCGGATCGGCCTGTCCGCCACGGTCCGCCCGGTCGACGAAGTGGCGCGGTTCCTCTCCCCGCAGCGGAGGGTGGAGATCGTCCAGCCGCCGTCCACCAAACAGTTCGATCTGTCGGTGGTCGTACCGGTCGAGGATCTGGGCGAGCTCGGCGGCTCCCCCGCCGCCGGCACGGACACCGCGGGCCAGGCGGACAAGCCGTCGATCTGGCCGCATGTGGAGGAGCGGATCGCCGATCTCGTCCAGGCGCACCGCTCCACCATCGTCTTCGCGAACTCCCGCCGTCTCGCCGAGCGGCTCTGCAACCGGCTCAATGAGATCGCGTACGAGCGGGCCACCGGCGAGACGATGCCGGAGGCCCACTCACCCGCCGAGATCATGGCCGAGTCGGGTGCCGCGAAGGGGGCGCCCGCTCTGCTCGCGCGGGCGCACCACGGATCGGTCTCCAAGGAACAGCGGGCCCAGGTCGAGGAGGACCTCAAGGCGGGCAGGCTGCCCGCCGTGGTCGCCACCTCAAGCCTGGAGCTGGGCATCGACATGGGCGCGGTCGACCTGGTGATCCAGGTGGAGTCACCGCCCTCGGTCGCCTCCGGGCTGCAGCGGGTCGGCCGTGCCGGACACCAGGTGGGAGCGGTGTCCACCGGGGTCGTGTTCCCGAAGTACCGCGGTGATCTGGTGCAGGCGGCGGTGGTCACCGAGCGGATGCGCGAGGGTTCCATCGAGGCGCTGCGGATCCCGTCCAACCCGCTGGACGTGCTGGCCCAGCAGCTGGTCGCGATGGTCGCCCTGGACACCTGGCAGGTGGACGACCTGCTGGCCGTGACCCGCCGGGCCGCCCCTTTCGCCTCGCTTCCCGAGTCGGCGTTCACCGCCGTGCTCGACATGCTGGCCGGCCGCTATCCGTCCGACGCCTTCGCCGAGCTGCGCCCGCGCGTGGTCTGGGACCGCGTCGCGGGTACGGTCACGGGCCGTCCCGGCGCCCAGCGGCTCGCCGTCACCTCCGGTGGCACCATTCCCGACCGCGGACTCTTCGGGGTCTTCCTCGCGGGGGCCGACCCCAAGAAGGGCGGCGGCCGGGTCGGTGAGCTGGACGAGGAGATGGTGTACGAGTCCCGGGTCGGCGACGTCTTCACGCTGGGCACCACGTCCTGGCGGATCGAGGACATCACCCGCGACCGGGTCCTGGTGACGCCCGCGCCCGGCGTCCCCGGACGGCTGCCGTTCTGGAAGGGCGACCAGCTGGGCCGCCCGCTGGAGCTGGGCCGCGCCCTGGGCGCCTTCCTCCGCGAGCTCGGCGGGCTGTCCCCCGAGGACGCGCGGCGACGGCTGCTGGCCGCGGGCCTGGACACCTGGGCCGTGGACAACGTGCTGTCGTACATCGACGAGCAGCGCCGGGCCTGTGGCCACGTACCGGACGACCGGACGATCCTCGTCGAGCGTTTCCGCGACGAGCTGGGCGACTGGCGTGTCGTCGTGCACTCACCGTTCGGCGCCCAGGTGCACGCCCCGTGGGCGCTCGCGCTCAGCGCCCGCCTCGCCGAGCGGTACGGCATGGACGCCCAGGTCATGCACGCCGACGACGGTATCGTCCTCCGGCTGCCGGACGCCGACATGATGGGCCTGGATCTCCTCGACTTCGACCCGGTGGACCAGGACCGGGCCGCCGATCCCGGCGGCGGGGCACCGGCCCCGCTGTCGAACGCCGCCCAGGACAGCGACCAGCCCCCCGTGGGCGCCGCCGATGTGGCGTTCGACCAGGGCGAGATCGGGCAGATCGTCACCGACCAGGTCGGCGGTTCCGCCCTGTTCGCCTCCCGGTTCCGCGAGTGCGCGGCCAGGGCGCTGCTGCTCCCGCGGCGCAGCCCCGGCAAGCGCACACCGCTGTGGCAGCAGCGGCAGCGGGCCGCCCAGCTCCTCCAGGTCGCCTCCGAGTTCGGCTCCTTCCCGATCGTTCTCGAAGCGGTCCGCGAATGCCTCCAGGACGTCTTCGACGTCCCCGGGCTCACGGAAGTGATGGGCGATCTGGAAGCGCGCCGGATCCGCCTGGTCGAGGTGACGACCCAGGAACCCTCACCGTTCGCGCGCTCGCTCCTGTTCGGCTACGTCGCGCAGTTCCTGTACGAGGGCGACTCCCCCCTCGCCGAGCGGCGGGCCGCCGCGCTCTCCCTCGACTCCCACCTCCTGGCCGAGCTGCTGGGCCAGGCGGAGCTGCGTGAGCTGCTCGACGCCGACGTCCTGACCGAGCTGGAGCGGGAGCTCCAGTGGCTGGCCGAGGACCGCCGGATCAAGGACATCGAGGGCGTCGCCGATCTGCTGCGGGTCCTCGGACCGCTCACCACCGCGGAACTGGCCGAGCGCGGGGCCGAACCACCCTGGGCGCAGGAGCTGTCATCGGCCCGCCGGGCCATCCGGGTCCGGATCGGCGGCGGCGAGCACTGGGCGGCGATCGAGGACGCCGGACGGCTGCGCGACGCACTGGGCACGGCGCTCCCCGTAGGCGTCCCGGAGGCGTTCACCGAACCGGTGAAGGACCCGCTCGGCGATCTCCTCGCCCGCTACGCCCGTACGCACGGCCCGTTCACCTCCACCGCTGCCGCCGCCCGCTTCGGCCTCGGCACCGCGGTCACCGACGGTGCGCTGCAACGGCTGGCAGCCTCCGGGCGGATCGTCCAGGGGGAGTTCCATCCCGCCGGCATCGGCCAGGAGTGGTGCGACGCCACGGTGCTGCGGCGGCTGCGGCGCCGCTCGCTCGCCGCGCTCCGGCACGAGCTGGAGCCGGTGCCGCCCGCCGCCCTCGCGGGCTTCCTGCCCCAGTGGCAGCATCTCGGCAGCAACAGCCTGCGCGGAATCGACGGACTGGCCCGTGCCATCGAGCAGTTGCAGGGCGCCCCCGTCCCCGCGTCGGCCCTGGAGAAGCTGGTCCTGCCCGGCCGGGTCACCGGCTACTCCCCCGCGCTCCTCGACGAACTCACCACCACCGGCGAGGTCGTGTGGGCCGGTGCGGGCGCCCTCCCCGGCAAGGACGGCTGGCTCTCCCTCTACCTGGCCGACAGCGCCCCCCTGCTCCTGGCGCCCCCGCGCCCGCTCGAACTCAGCGCACTGCACGAATCCGTGCTCACCGCGCTGACCGGCGGATACGGACTCTTCTTCCGCCAGATCGCCGATCAGGTCCGGGCCACCACGCACCCGGACTGCACCGATCCGCAGCTGGCGGACGCGCTCTGGGACCTCACCTGGTCGGGCCGGCTCACCAACGACACGCTGGCACCGCTGCGTTCGCTTCTCGGTTCCGGTCGCACCGCCGGATCGACCGCGCACCGCGCCAGACGGAACGTCCCGCGCGGGCGTTACGGCTCGCTGACGGCCTCGGCCCGCCCGGCATCGCGCACCGGCCCGCCCACGGTGTCGGGCCGCTGGTCCCTGCTGCCCGCCGCCGAGCCGGACCCCACGCACCGGGCCCACGCCCTGGCCCGCACTCTGCTGGACCGGCACGGTGTGGTGACCCGCGGCGCGGTCCAGGCCGAGGGCGTCGAGGGCGGCTTCTCCGCCGCGTACCGCGTGCTGTCCGTCTTCGAGGACAACGGTCAGGCGCGCCGGGGCTATGTCGTGGAGGGGCTGGGGGCCGCACAGTTCGCCATGGACGGCGCGGTCGACCGGCTCCGCGCGGCGTCCACCGCCCGCGACCGCAAGGAACCAGGTGCGGCCCCCGGCGCCCTGGTCCTCGCCGCGGCCGACCCGGCCAACGCCTACGGTGCGGCGCTGCCCTGGCCCGAGCCACCGGACGGGGCCGGGCACAAGCCCGGCCGCAAGGCGGGCTCCCTCGTGGTCCTGGTCGACGGCGAACTGACGCTCTACATGGAGCGCGGCGGGAAGACGCTGCTGGCCTGGCCGGCCGATCCGGATGATCCCGCGCTCCGGGCGGCTGCGGCAGCCCTGGCCGCGGCCGCCCGCGCCGGGGCCCTCGGCACGGTGACGGTGGAGCGCACCAACGGCGCCTCGGCGCTGACCTCTCCGCTGGGCCGCACGCTGGAGTCGGCCGGTTTCCTCGCCACCCCGAGAGGCCTCCGCCTCCGCGCCTGACCCGGCCCGCGCGGCGCCACGGCCGCCGCCCCGGGAACCGTCCCGCAGCACACATCCCGCGCATCATGGAGGCATGCCCGAAGGAGACACCGTCCTGCAGACCGCCAGGCGTCTGCACCACGCGCTCGCGGATCAGGTTCTCACCAGGTCCGACCTGCGCGTCCCCCGGTTCGCCACCGCCGACCTCACCGGCCGGACCGTCCTCGGCGTCATCTCGCGCGGCAAGCACCTGCTGACCCGCTTCGAGGGCGGCCTGACCCTCCACAGCCATCTGCGGATGGACGGCGCCTGGCGGATCTACGGCCCTGGAGAGCGCTGGCGCGGCGGCCCCGCACACCAGATCCGCGCCGTCCTCGCCAACACCGCGCACACGGCCGTCGGCTACCGCCTCCCCGTCCTCGAACTCCTGCGGACCGCGGACGAGGAGAAGGCGGTCGGTCACCTCGGCCCGGACCTCCTGGGCCCCGACTGGGACGCCGGCACAGCGCTGCGCAATCTGCTCGCCGACCCCGCCCGCCCGCTCGGCGAGGCCCTCCTCGACCAGCGCAACCTGGCCGGCATCGGCAACATCTACAAGGCCGAGCTGTGCTTCCTGGCCCGCGCCACGCCCTGGCTCCCCGTCGGTGAACTGCCCGCCGCCACGGCTGCCCTTCTGGTGAGCACCGCCCACCAGCTCCTCGAAGCCAACCGCGACCGTCCGGTCCGCGTCACCACCACCGGCGCACGCCCCCGCACCGCCACCGGTCAGCCTGCCCGCACCGGCCGCCCGAGCGAGGACCTCTGGGTCTATGGCAGAACCCACCGCCCCTGCCTGCGCTGCGGAACACCGATCCGCACGGCGGAGCAGGACGGCCGCCCCGCCTACTGGTGCCCAGGCTGCCAATCCGGCCCCACCCACTAGTTGACGGCCCGTCAGATTCAGTCGTACGGTCCGGTCATGCCCCTCGCCGCGTACGACCTCACCGGCCGATCCGCGTTCGTCACCGGCGCGGCAGGCGGCATCGGCCGCGCCTGCGCCGTCCTCCTCTCGGAGGCGGGCGCCACCGTCCACTGCGCGGATCTCGACGAGAAGGGCCTCCAGGAGACCCTGGAGCTGATCGCCGCGGCGGGTGGCGAAGCCCACACCCACCCGCTGGATGTCACCGAC
The DNA here is from genome assembly GCF_055587045.1 of Streptomyces sp. NPDC048671. Lineage (NCBI taxonomy): Bacteria > Bacillati > Actinomycetota > Actinomycetes > Kitasatosporales > Streptomycetaceae > Streptomyces > Streptomyces sp. NPDC048671. The sequence goes on from NZ_JBVJHB010000012.1 coordinate 307,149, forward strand.
CGCAATCAGGTCCGGGCCGCGGTCGCGGCTGCCGGAGATCTGGACATCCTGGCCGCCGTCGCCGGGATCATGCACACGAGCAGCGTCCTGGAGACCGCTGACGAGGACCTCGACCGTGTGCTCTCGGTCAACTTCAAGGGTGTTCTGTACGCCTGCCAGGAAGTGGCCCGCTCCATGCTCGCCCGCGATGCCCCCGGATCACTGATCACCATGGCCTCGGGTGCGGTCGACTCCGCGAGCCGGGGGCTGCTCTGCTACAGCGCGGCCAAAGCGGCGGTGGTCCAGCTGACCAAGACCCTGGCGACCGAGCTGGGGCCGCAGGCCATTCGGGTCAACGCCGTCGCCCCGGGCTGGGTCCGCACCCCCATGACCGCCCGCCACGACGCGGAGCAGCAGCACCGGGCGGAGGCCGCCATGGCGCGGATATCGCCGCTGGGCAGGGTCGGGGAGCCCATGGACGTGGCGCACACGGTTCTGCATCTGGCGTCCGACGCGTCGGCCTTCATGACGGGCCAGATCCTCCGCCCGAACGGCGGCGTCGCCATGCCCTGGTAGCCGCCGAGGCGGCCCACCGGGACCGCGCCTCCGCGGCGCACCGCCGCAGCAAGCCGGTACCCGCGTCGAATATCCCGGTCGGCCGGGCGGTCGCGGCCACATGCACCGGCAGGAGGCTCAGCCCCCAGCCGCCCGCCGCCACCGCCCCCTCGACCACCCCGGTGTGCGCCGGCTCCAGCACCAGCCGCAGCACAGCCCACCACCACACACCACCGAGAACGAGCGCCGGCACCCATCGCCGGACCATGGCTGCCTCCTCCGGCCGAACCCAGTACCCCTCCCGGCAATATGTCCGGCCAGATCACCCGACGGGAGAGCGCACCGGTGCAGTACCGGCGCGCACGGCGCAGCCGCACACCCTCGCAGTCTCACCCGGCGCCACCGGGGCCGCATCCAGAGCGGAGCCCCCACCGCTTCCGGTGGGGGCTCCGCGTCAGGCTGTCACTTCTTGTCGTCACCGGTCAGGGAGTCCTTGACGCCCTCGGCGCGCTCCTTGGCATCGCCCATGGCGCCCTTGGCCTGGCCCTTGCCCTGGTCCGTCTTGCCCTCGGCCTCCTTGCGGCGGTCACCGGTCATCTTGCCCATGGCCTCCTTGGCCTTGCCGGTGATCTTGTCCTTCGCGCTTCCGTCTGTCATGGCAACTCCTCTGATGGGGCGGACCGGCAACTGCCCGAACGCGGGCAGTTGCCGGGAGGGGGACCGGTCCGGCGCACTGGCGCCCGACCGGGTGAGAAACGGGGGCGGGTCAGGCGCTCTCCGCCTGGAACATCCACGCGTGCTTCTCAAGATCAGCGGTCAGCGAGATCAGGATGTCCTGGCTGACCGGATCGGGGCCACCTGTCACCTCGATCCGCTCACGCATCCGACCGATCACCACACCGAGGGCGTCGACCAGGGTCCGTACCGCGTCCACGTCCTTGACCCAGCCCTCGGGCACGGAGTCGATGGCCGTGGTCCTGGCGATCGTCCCCGACCGCCCGTCCGGGTTGACGCCCAGCGCGGAGGCCCGTTCGGCAACCTTGTCGGAGTGCTGGCGGGCGGTGTCGACGACCTCGTCAAGCTGAAGGTGCACCGACCTGAAGCGTGGCCCCACCACGTTCCAGTGGACCTGCTTCGCCACCAGGGAGAGGTCGACGAGATCCACCAGGGCGCCCTGGAGCGCATCGCCGACGGACTTGAGGTCGGCCTCGGACAGCGGGCTCTTCACCACAGACATGCACGTCTCCGATCTGATATCCGTTCCGTTCAGCACCACCCACGATGGCACAAACGAAGCAAAAGGGTCATTCGGGGAACGGTCTGCACGAGACCCTTCCCCGGCTTCACACAGAGCGCCTGCCCGCCAAAGCTCCGCCAACACACACAGAAGCCCCGGTCCGCCCCCTGAGGGGAGGACCGGGGCTCCGGCTTCAGACCGAACCGAGCGGGTCAGGCGGCGACGACATCCACCGCTTCCGCAGGCGCCTTGATGGTCACCCGTCCCGTCGGCACACCCGCCACCGACGAAACAGAGACGGAATTGAGCCTGGGGCGCACCGGCACGGGTACCGGATCGCCGGCTGCTGCCGACTCGGCCAGTTCAGCCAGCGACAGATCATCGCTCACTTCACGCATGAGCTCGGACATCCGTACGTCAAGCGCGTCGCAAATGGCGGAGAGCAGTTCGGAGGATGCCTCCTTCTGCCCCCGCTCCACCTCGGAGAGATAACCGAGCGAAACTCGGGCGGACGAGGAGACTTCGCGCAGAGTACGGCCTTGGCGCTGGCGCTGCCGACGCAGCACGTCACCAAGCAGGCGACGGAGCAGAATCATCGGTGGCTCCCTCCTCGGACCGCGTAGCCGCATCCTTCACGCCCCACCGTACCGCCTAGCGCCGCGGCCGTGCGGGGAGCGATGTCGTGTTCACTCAGGGCTGCAAACATCAATTCCCCCCGATCTGTTCCGTATCCTGTGCGCTCGCGTACCCGCCGAGTTCGCCGGAGAGCAGATCGAGCACGCTCCGTACGCTCTCATTACGGATGTCCGCTCGTCCGCCGTTCAACCGCAGCGTGGCCACTTTCGCCGCCCCGTCAGGCCCGCATACTGCGACGAAGACCGTTCCCACCGGACGGCCGTCCTGCGGCTCCGGGCCCGCTACGCCGGTGGTCGCGAGCCCCCAGTCCGCTCCGAGGACCCGTCGTACGCCCGCGGCCATCTGGGAGGCGACCTCGGGGTCCACCGCGCCGCGCGATGCCAGAAGGGCCGGATCCACACCCAGGACTTCACTCTTCAGGGGGGTCGCATAGGCCGTCACGGACCCGCGGAAGGAGTGCGAGGCACCGGGTACGGACGTCAACTCCGCCGCGACGAGGCCGCCGGTCAGCGACTCGGCGACGGCCAGGGTCTCCCCCCGCTCGACGAGCAGCCGCAGCACCCGGGCCGCGGCTGTCACCGCTCGGCCTCCGCCGCACCGCGGGCCCCCGAGGTCTCTGAGGTCTCTGTCGTCTCTGTCGTCTCTGTGGTCCCGGAGACCCGGTCCACGTCTCCGGCGCCCTCCGGCGTCTCCGCGGCCGCCTCGGCGGCTTCCTGTGCCACGGCCGACCGCTCCGCCGCGAGCCCCTGGCGTCGCAGCACGACGGCCTGGCGCACGTAGTCCAGACCGGTGACGACCGTCAGCACGACGGCCACCGCCATCACCCAGAACCTCAGCGTCGCCAGCGGTCCGGTCAGCGCCAGGACGTACATCCCGGCGGCGATCGCCTGTGACAGCGTCTTCATCTTCCCGCCGCGGCTGGCCGGAATCACCCCGTGCCGGATCACCCAGAACCGCAGCACGGTGATGCCGAGCTCGCGGAAGAGGATCACGCCCGTGACCCACCAGGGCAGGTCACCGAGGTACGAGAGGCAGATCAGCGCGGCGCCCATGATCGCCTTGTCGGCGATCGGGTCGGCGATCTTCCCGAAGTCGGTGACCAGGTTGTACGTGCGCGCCAGATGCCCGTCGAACAGATCGGTGATCATCGCGATGGCGAAGGCCGCCCAGGCGAAGGAACGCCACGCCGGGTCGTATCCGCCGTTGTGGAGCAGCAGCAGGACGAAGCCGGGCACCAGCACCAGCCGCGCCATGGTGAGGAGGTTGGCGATGTTCCACAGGCTCGCCTGGTTGACGGCCGCAGTGCCCAGCTTCCCGCCGCGGACCGGCGTCGCGCCGGAGCCCCCTGTCGCGGATGCCGGCGCTCCGGTCATCTGGCCACCTCCGCAAGCTCACGGCATTCGGCCACCAGGTCCACGCCCTCGGTGCCCACTGCCTTTGCCTCGACCATACGGCCCGGGACGAGTCCCTCGCGTGCGGTGAAGAGCACCTGGCCGTCCGTTTCGGGCGCCTGGTGCGCCGCGCGGCCCACGGCGCGCGACTCGTCCTCGGTCGCCTCGACCGACTCGACCAGTACCTGGAGCGTCTCCCCGACCCGTTCCTCGGCCCGCTGGGAGGTCAGCTCCTCGGCCAGCCGGGAAATGTGCGCGAGCCGCTCCGCGATGGTGTCGGCGTCCAGCTTGTCGCCGTAGCCGACCGCCTCGGTGCCGTCCTCGTCGGAGTAGCCGAAGACGCCGATGGCGTCGAGACGCGCACCGGTGAGGAACCGTTCCAGCTCCGCCAGGTCGGCCTCGGTCTCGCCGGGGAAGCCCACGATGAAGTTGGAGCGTGCGCCGGCGTACGGGGCCTTGCCCCGGATGGTGTCCAGAAGCTCCAGGAAGCTGTCGGTGTCGCCGAACCGGCGCATCGCCCGCAGCACACCGGGGGCCGAGTGCTGGAAGGAGAGGTCGAAGTAGGGCGCGACCTTCGGCGTCGAGGTCAGTACGTCGATCAGACCGGGCCGCATCTCGGCGGGCTGCAGATAGCTGACCCGGATGCGCTCGATCCCGTCGACCTCCGCGAGCTCCGGCAGCAGCGTCTCAAGCAGCCGGATGTCACCGAGGTCCTTGCCGTACGAGGTGTTGTTCTCGGAGACCAGCATGACCTCCTTCACCCCCTGCTCGGCCAGCCACCGGGTCTCGCCCAGGACGTCCGAGGGCCGCCGCGAGATGAAGGAGCCGCGGAAGGACGGGATGGCGCAGAAGGAGCAGCGGCGGTCGCAGCCGGAGGCCAGCTTCACCGAGGCGACGGGGCTGGTGCCCAGCCGGCGGCGCAGGGGCGCCCGCGGGCCGGAGACCGGCGCGACGCCCTCCGGGAGGTCGGCGGGGGCCGGTGCGGCCTCCTGGGCGTGGCCGGGCAGGGCCACGACGGCGTCCTGGCGCTCGGCGGGGCTGATCGGCAGCAGTTTGCGGCGGTCGCGCGGGGTGTGCGAGGCGTGGACACCACCGTTGAGGATGGTCTGGAGGCGGTCCGAGATGTCTGCGTAGTCGTCGAATCCGAGGACTCCGTCGGCTTCCGGCAGGGCCTCGGCGAGGTCCTTGCCGTAGCGCTCGGCCATGCAGCCGACGGCGACGACGGCCTGGGTACGGCCGTGGTCCTTCAGATCATTCGCTTCGAGCAGGGCATCGACGGAGTCCTTCTTGGCGGCCTCGACGAATCCACAGGTGTTGACCACGGCGACATCGGCATCGGAGGCATCCTCGACGAGCTCCCAGCCGTCCGCTGCCAAGCGGCCTGCGAGCTCCTCCGAGTCCACCTCGTTACGGGCGCAGCCAAGAGTGACAAGGGCGACGGTACGGCGTTCGGGCATGGGCTCAAGACTACTTTGTCCCGGCACTGGCCCCACCGTGCAGGTTCCGCAGTCACAGGGAGTGACAAAGCGGCGAGCGCCCGGCGCGATGGCCGGGCGCTCGCCGCAGGGTGCGAACCGTGAAGTGCCAGGTCAGCCGACCTCGGGGTCACCCTTGGTGTACGAGAGCCGCTCGACCTGACCGGGCTGGAACTGGTCATCGACCTTCTTGCCGTTGACGAAGAGCTCGATCGAGCCGGCGTCGCCGAGGACGAGGTCGACCCGCTCCTTGTCCTGGAACGTCTTCGACTGACCCTGCTGGAGCAGCCCGTCGAAGAGCAGCCGGCCGTTGTGGTCCTTGGCGGAGATCCAGCTCTTGCCCTGACTGGCGCTGAGTTTGACCGTCACCTTGTCCTGCGGCGCCGCGGCGATGGCGCTGTCGGAGGGAGCCGGCTTGGGATCGGCGGTCTTGCTGGCCGACGGTTTGGGCGTGGTCTTGGCGGACGTGGGGCCCTCGGCGACCTGGTTGGCCGTCGAGGAGTCGTCGCCGCCCTTGAAGAACGTGAAGCCGACGAACCCGACCACGGCGACGATGGCCGCGACCATGGCCGCGGTCCAGTTGGGCCGTCGGGGTTCGGAACGGATCCGCTCGGCCTCGAACAGCGGAGCCGCCGGCGTGGGCGCCGGACGGCCGCCGTGCTCGCCGTCGTACTGCGAAACCAGCGGTTCCGGATCGATGGCGACGGCACGTGCCAGCGTGCGGATATGGCCGCGCGCATACACGTCACCGCCGCAGCGGGAGAAGTCGTCCGCCTCGATCGCGTGCACGATGGGGATGCGCACCCGGGTGGACGTGCTGACCTCTTCGACCGTGAGACCTGCGGCGATTCGAGCCTGCTGGAGCACTCGACCGATCGAAGGCCGGTCGTCTTCGGGGGAGTTGCCGATGGACACGGGGGCGCCTTTCGAGCGTGAGCCACCTGCTGGATGTTCAGTCTAGGGGGGGTAAGAAAGGGTGGGGCAACCGGGAGGGAGGACTTTGTACGCCATCAGATTCGAACAGAGCCGGATTCGCCGGACCGCCCCGCGGAAGGACATCCTGCTGCCCTCCCTTCAACTTGACGTACGGCCCCCCGAAACGGTTGCCCGCGAAACCCTCACGAACCGGTTTCCCCGCGAATCAGCGCCAACACCCCGTCGAGCTCGTCCGGCTTCACCATGACGTCGCGCGCCTTGGATCCCTCGCTGGGTCCGACGATGTTCCGGGACTCCATGAGGTCCATCAGCCGGCCGGCCTTGGCGAAACCCACCCGCAGTTTGCGCTGGAGCATCGAGGTGGATCCGAACTGCGTGGAGACGACCAGTTCGGCGGCCTGACAGAGCAGGTCCAGGTCGTCGCCGATGTCCTCGTCGATCTCCTTCCTCTGCTTCGTGCCGACCACCACGTCCTCGCGGAACACCGGTGCCATCTGGTCCTTGCAGTGCTGGACCACGGCGGCGACCTCGGCCTCGGTGACGAAGGCGCCCTGCATACGGGTCGGCTTGTTCGCCCCCATCGGCAGGAACAGCCCGTCACCCTTTCCGATGAGCTTCTCGGCTCCGGGCTGGTCGAGGATGACCCGGCTGTCGGCGAGCGACGAGGTCGCGAAGGCGAGCCGGGAGGGCACGTTCGCCTTGATCAGGCCGGTGACGACGTCCACCGATGGGCGCTGGGTGGCGAGGACCAGATGGATACCCGCGGCGCGGGCCAACTGGGTGATGCGGACGATCGAGTCCTCGACATCACGCGGAGCGACCATCATCAGGTCGGCCAGCTCGTCGACGATCACCAGCAGATACGGGTACGGCGACAGCTCCCGTTCGCTGCCCTGAGGAGTCTTGAGCTTTCCGGTGCGCACGGCGTGGTTGAAGTCGTCGATGTGCCGGTACCCGAACGCGGCGAGGTCGTCGTAGCGGAGATCCATCTCGCGCACGACCCACTGGAGCGCCTCGGCGGCCTTCTTCGGGTTGGTGATGATCGGCGTGATCAGGTGCGGAATGCCCTCGTACGCGGTCAGCTCGACGCGCTTGGGGTCGACCAGCACCATCCGGACGTCCTCCGGAGTCGCCCTTATCATCACCGAGGTGATCAGGCAGTTGATGCAGGAGGACTTCCCGGAACCGGTCGCACCGGCCACCAGGACGTGCGGCATCTTCGCGAGGTTGGCCATCTCGTAGCCGCCCTCGACGTTCTTGCCGAGTGCGACCAGCATGGGGTGGTTGTCCTCGGCCGCGTCCGCCAGCCGCAGGACGTCCCCGAGGTTGACCATCTCGCGGTCGGAGTTGGGGATCTCGATGCCGACCGCCGACTTCCCCGGGATCGGCGAGATGATCCGGACGTCGGGGCTGGCGACGGCGTACGCGATGTTCTTGGCGAGCGCCGTGATCCGCTCGACCTTCACGGCCGGGCCGAGCTCCACCTCGTACCGCGTCACCGTGGGGCCGCGGGTGAAGCCGGTGACGGCAGCGTCGACCTTGAACTCGGTGAAGACGTTGGTCAGCGACGCGACGATCGCGTCGTTGGCGGCGCTGCGGGTCTTGCCGGGGCCGCCGCGCTCCAGCAGATCGAGCGAGGGCAGCGAGTACGTGATGTCGCCGGACAGCTGGAGCTGCTCGGCGCGCGAGGGCAGCGGCTGCGACTGCGACCGGTCGGGGGCGGGCTTGGTCAGGTCGGGTACGCCCCCGGAGGGCGAGGAGGCCTTCTCCCCCGGCCTCCGGGCGGGCTCCGCCTCCCTGGCACCCGGCACCGGGGTGCCCGCGCGCTCACGGTCCACGGAGACGCCCTGGGTGAGGTCGGCGACGACGGGCGAGGGCGGCATGCCGTTGAGCACCGCACCGTCGAGCGCGGCGGCAGCGGCGGCAGCGACGTCCACCGCGTCCATGGTGCGGTTCATCGCGGGCTGCACGGAGGGCCTGCGCGGCCTGCCGCGGCGCTTGGCCAGGGCGTCGGCCTCGACCCGGTCGGTGTCGTAGACCTCGGACGCCTCGGATGCCTCGGAGCGGCGCGCGGAGGAGCGCCGTGAGCGGGCGGGCAGCGCCTCGCGCCACTGCTCGTCGTCGTCGCTCTCGTCCTCCGCGTCGGGGTCGTGCACCGGGTCGAGGATCCCCAGCCTGGAACCGAGCAGCCGCAGCCGCTGCGGAATGGCGTTCACCGGGGTCGCCGTGACGACCAGCAGCCCGAAGACGGTGAGCAGCAGGAGCAGCGGGACGGCGAGCACCTCGCCCATGGCGAAGATCAGCGGTTTGGAGGCGGCCCAGCCGATGAGCCCGCCCGCGTCCTGCATGGCCTCGGTGCCGTCCTCGCGCCCCGGTGATCCGCAGGCGATGTGGACCTGGCCGAGCACCCCGATGACCAGTGCGGACAGTCCGATGACGATGCGGCCGTTGGCCTCGGGCTTCTCGGGATAGAGGATCAGCCGTACGGCGATGGCGCCCAGCAGTATCGGCACGAGCAGGTCGAGCCGGCCGAAGGCGCCGGTCACGAGCATCTCCACGAGATCGCCGACGGGACCGCGCAGATTCGACCAGGTGCCCGCGGCGACGATCAGTGCGAGACCGAGCAGCAGCAGTGCGACGCCGTCCTTGCGGTGTGCGGGGTCCAGGCCCTTGGCGCCACGCCCTATGCCACGGAACATCGCGCCGATGGCGTGGGCCGCACCGAGCCAGACAGCGCGCACCAGACGGTACACACCGCCGGTGGGAGAGGGCGCCGGTTTCGGCGCGGCCGCCTTCTTGGCCACCGCCTTCTTGGCGGGAGCCTTCTTCGCGGGCGCGCTCTTCTTGGCAGCGGCCTTCTTCGCGGGCGCGGCTTTCTTCGCCGGACCCGGGCCACCGCCGACGCGCTTCGCGGTGCCCGCAGTGCCCTGGGAACCCTTGCCGGACGTACGTGAGGCCATGGGGCCGAGGTTACCGGTGTCCGCGCCGGTGAACACGTGCGCGTGCCCGTTCACCCGACCGTGTCGCCCTGCGGCGGCCGCGAACTGACGCGCCCTCATCCGCTCCGCACCGCGGGCGGACCACCGACCGGCGGATCCCGCCGGGCAGTTGCCGCCGCGCAGACCCGAAGGCAGCTGAGAGGAAAGGGCGGTACGGGCGGGGAGCCGGCCGCGTTACGAGGGAAGGGGCGCCGGTCCGCCGTTGGCGCCGGGCTCCAGGGCGTCCAGCGCGCGGCGCAGTCCGGTCAGCTTCCGTTCGAGATGGGCGGCGGTGGCCACGGCCCCGGCGTCCGCCGACTCGTCGTCGAGCTGCTTGGACAGCGCCTCGGCCTGCTCCTCGACGGCGGCGAGCCGTGCGGAGAGTTCGGCCAGCAGACCGGCGGGCTCCCTCTCGTGGCTCGCGCCGGCGTGCACGCCGCCTTCGAGCTGGAGCCGCAGCAGCGACGCCTGTTCCCGGAGCTGGCAGTTCTTCATGTAGAGCTCGACGAAGACCGAGACCTTCGCGCGCAGCACCCACGGGTCGAACGGCTTCGAGATGTAGTCCACCGCGCCTGCCGCATAACCCCGGAAGGTGTGATGCGGACCGTGGTTGATCGCGGTGAGGAAGATGATCGGGATGTCCCGGGTCCGCTCCCGCCGCTTGATGTGCGCGGCGGTTTCGAAACCGTCCATGCCTGGCATCTGCACATCCAGCAGAATGACCGCAAAGTCGTCCGTGAGCAGCGCTTTGAGCGCTTCCTCCCCTGACGATGCCCGCACCAGTGTCTGATCGAGCGCAGAGAGGATGGCCTCCAGCGCCAGCAGATTCTCCGGCCGGTCATCGACCAGGAGGATCTTGGCCTTCGGCACCATGGCCCGTCCTCCTCGCCCCGGAATTGCACCGGGCGCCGCCCCAGGGGACGACTCCCTTACGCCGTCCGTCCTTGTGCCGGTCATGGTAGCCGCACCCCGCCCGTCACCACACCCTGTCACCGCGATGTCACTGTGCACATACCAGAAACGCGGCGGAAGACCAAAAGGTTCCCCGGAAACGGCGTTCCCACACCACTTCGGACACACTCGATCAACAAATCATCATTGATTCGCTCAATCGACGATCACTCTCCGCGCATCCATCCCTCCATAACGGAAAGAAGATGATCAGGGTCGACCGGCTTGGTGACGTAGTCCGATGCTCCGGACTCGATCGCCTTCTCCCGGTCCCCCTTCATCGCCTTGGCCGTCAGCGCGACGATCGGCAGCCCGGCGAACTGCGGCATCCTGCGGATCGCCGAGGTCGTCGCATAGCCGTCCATCTCCGGCATCATGATGTCCATCAGTACGACCGTCACATCGTCGTGCTGCTCCAGGACTTCGATCCCCTCGCGCCCGTTCTCCGCGTACAGAACCGCTAGCCCGTGCTGCTCCAGCACGCTGGTGAGCGCGAAGACGTTACGGATGTCGTCGTCGACGATCAGCACCTTCTCGCCGCTGAACCGGAACGTCCTGCGGGCCTCGGGCTCATCCTGGACAGCGGGCGTCCACGGCTCCTGCGGGGCGCCCTGGGAAGCCGCGGGGGCCGGCAGCGCGGGCTGCTGTCCCGTGCCGCCCACCGCCTTGCGACGACGCCGGAACAGCCCTGCCGTGCCGCTCTGATCGTCTCCGCTCCCCTGCCGGCCCAATCCGCGGCCGAAGTCCGGGAAGTTCTCCCCGGGCCCCTGCCCGGCCTCGGGCAGCCGCCCGCTCTCGACCGCGGCACCGTGCATCTCGATGGGCCCCGGGCCGATCTGCGGGTAGCCCTGCGGCGGGAGTTCGCTCGGGTGCAGCGGCAGGTACAGCGTGAACGTCGAGCCCCGGCCGGGCTCGCTCGCCGCATGGATCTCGCCACCCAGCAGCCGGGCGATCTCCCGGCTGATGGAGAGGCCAAGGCCCGTACCGCCGTACTTGCGGCTGGTCGTGCCGTCCGCCTGCTTGAACGCCTCGAAGATCACCAGCATCTTGCTGGACGCGATCCCGATACCCGTGTCGGTCACCGAGAACGCGATCAGATCGGCGTCGGCGTCACGCAGCGAACCCGCCTCCAGCAGTTGCTCGCGAATGGCGTTCGGCACCTCCGCCCCCGCATGCCGGATCACCAGCTCTACAGCGCCGCCGTCGGTGAACTTCACCGCGTTGGAGAGCAGATTGCGCAGCACCTGGAGCAGCCGCTGTTCGTCGGTGTGCAGCGTGGCCGGCAGTTCCGGTGACACCCGTACCGAGAAATCCAGACCCTTTTCCGCGGTGAGCGGCCGGAATGTCGCCTCTACGTAGTCGACCAGCTGAACCAGCGCGATCCGGGTCGGGCTGACATCCATCTTGCCCGCCTCCACCTTCGACAGATCGAGGATGTCGTTGATCAGCTGCAGCAGATCGGACCCCGCGCCGTGGATCGTCTCGGCGAATTCCACCTGCTTCGGTGACAGATTGCCCTCGGCGTTGTCCGCCAGCAATTTGGCCAGAATGAGCAGCGAGTTGAGCGGCGTACGCAGCTCGTGCGACATGTTGGCCAGGAACTCCGACTTGTAGCGCATCGAGACAGCGAGCTGTTCGGCGCGCTCCTCCAGGACCTGCCGCGCCTCTTCGATCTCGGTGTTCTTGACCTCGATGTCGCGGTTCTGCTGGGCCAGCAGCTCGGCCTTCTCCTCCAGTTCCGCGTTGGACGCCTGGAGGGCCTTCTGCCGGTTCTCCAACTCCTGCGACCGGTCGCGCAATTGCTCGGTCAGCTCCTGCGACTGCTCCAGCAGCTTCTCGGTCGTCGTGTTGACGCTGATGGTGTTGACGCTCGTGGCGATCATCTCGGCGAGCTGGTTGAGGAAGTCCCGCTGGATATGGGTGAACGGCTGGAACGAGGCCAGTTCGATCACTCCGAGGACCTTCCCCTCGAAGAGCACCGGCAGCACGATCACATGCGCGGGCGGCGCCTCACCGAGGCCGGAGGAGATCTTCAGGTAACCCGGCGGCACGTTGTCCACCTGGATCGTCCGCTTCTCCTCCGCGGCCGTCCCGATGAGCGTCTCACCGGGCCGGAAGGACGTCGGCATGGAGCCGGCGGAGTAGCCGTAGCTGCCCCGCATCCGGAGCACGTACGCGCCGTCCCGGTCGCCTTCCGCGCCCAGTGCGTCGGTCTCGCCGGTCGCCATGGCCAGGAAGAACGCGCCGTGCTGCGCGGAGACGACCGGTGTCAGCTCGCTCATGATCAGCGAGGCGACGTCGTCGAGATCGCGCCGCCCCTGCATCAGACCGGAGATCCGGGCGAGGTTGCCCTTGAGCCAGTCCTGCTCCTTGTTGGTGGCCGTGGTGTCACGCAGGTTGGCGATCATCGTGTTGATGTTGTCCTGCAGCGCCTGGATCTCGCCGGCCGCGTCCACGTCGATCTTCAGATTGAGATCGCCGCGGGTCACCGCGGTGGCGACGGCCGCGATGGCACGTACCTGGCGGGTGAGGTTCCCGGCCATCTCGTTCACCGACTCGGTGAGGTCGCGCCAGGTGCCGTCGACGTCCCGCACCCGTGCCTGGCCGCCCAGCTGCCCCTCGGTACCCACCTCGCGGGCCACCCGCGTCACCTGCTCCGCGAACGAGGACAGCTGATCGACCATCGTGTTGATGGTGTTCTTCAGCTCCTGGATCTCACCGCGGGCATCGATGTCGATCTTCTTGGTCAGATCGCCCTTCGCGATCGCCGTGGTGACGGTGGCGATCTGGCGCACCTGACCGGTCAGGTTGGACGCCATCGAGTTCACGGACTCGGTGAGGTCCTTCCAGGTACCGGCGACTCCGGGGACCCGTGCCTGGCCGCCCAGCTCGCCCTCGGTACCCACCTCGCGGGCGACGCGGGTCACCTCGTCGGCGAACGAGGACAGGGTCGTCACCATCGTGTTGACGGTGTCGGCGAGCTCGGCGACCTCACCGCGTGCCTCGACGGTGACCTTCTTCGTCAGATCGCCGTTGGCGACGGCGGACGAGACCCGGGAGATGTTCCGCACCTGACTGGTCAGGTTGTTGGCCATCAGGTTGACGTTCTCGCTGAGGTCCTTCCAGATACCCGTGGCCCCGCGCACCCGCGCCTGGCCACCGAGGATGCCCTCGGTACCCACCTCGCGCGCGACCCGCGTCACCTCGTCACCGAAGTTCATCAGCTGGTCGACCATGGTGTTGACGGTCGTCACCAGTTCGAGGATCTCGCCCTTGGCGTCGACGGTGATCTTCTTGGAGAGATCGCCCTTGGCGACCGCGGTGGTGACCTCGGCGATGTTGCGGACCTGAAGGGTCAGGTTGTTCGCCATGCCGTTGACGGACTGCGTGAGGTCCTTCCACGTACCGGACACGCCCTGCACCTCGGCCTGACCGCCGAGGATGCCCTCCGTACCCACCTCGCGGGCGACCCGGGTCACCTGCTCCGCGAAGTTCGAGAGCTGGTCGACCATCGTGTTGAGGGTGTTCTTCAGCTCCAGGATCTCGCCGCGCGCGTCCACGTCGATCTTCTGCGACAGGTCACCGCGCGCCACCGCCGTGGCGACCTGCGCGATGTTACGGACCTGAGCGGTGAGGTTCCCCGCCATGCCGTTCACCGAGTCGGTCAGATCGCGCCACACACCGGCCACGCCGGGCACCTGCGCCTGGCCGCCGAGCCGCCCGTCCGTGCCCACCTCGCGGGCCACCCGGGTCACCTGCTCGGCGAAGGCGGAGAGCTGGTCGACCATCGTGTTGATGGTGTTCTTCAGCTCCAGGATCTCGCCCCGCGCGTCCACGTCGATCTTCTGCGACAGGTCACCCCGGGCCACCGCCGTGGTCACCTGGGCGATCTGGCGCACCTGGGAGGTCAGGTTCCCCGCCATGAAGTTGACGGAGTCGGTGAGCTCCTTCCACGTACCGGAGACGCCGTCGACCCGTGCCTGACCGCCGAGGCGGCCCTCCGTGCCCACGTCCCGCGCCATCCGCGTCACCTGGTCGGCGAAGGACGACAGCTGGGCCACCATCGTGTTGACGGTGTTCTTCAGCTCCAGCATCTCGCCCGCGACATCGACGGTGACCTTCTGCGACAGGTCACCGTTGGCGACCGCGGTCGTCACCTGCGCGATGTCCCGCACCTGACCCGTCAGGTTCCGGAACGCCGTGTTCACGGAGTCCGTCAGGTCCTTCCAGGTACCGGCCGCGCCGGGCACCTCGGCCTGGCCGCCCAGCCGGCCCTCGACGCCGACCTCCCGGGCCACCCGGGTCACTTCCGAACCGAAGGACTGGAGCTGGTCGACCATCGTGTTGACGGTGTTCTTCAGCTCCAGCATCTCGCCGGCCACGTCGACCGTGACCTTCTGCGTCATGTCACCGCTGGCCACCGCCGTCGTCACCTGCGCGATGTCCCGCACCTGGGTCGTCAGGTTGCGGAAGACGGTGTTCACCGAGTCGGTGAGGTCCTTCCACGTGCCCGCGGCACCCGGCACCTGTGCCTGGCCGCCGAGCACGCCGCCGCCGCCGACCTCACTGGCCACCCGCGTGACCTCGTCGGCGAAGGTGCGCAGCGTCTCGGTCATCTGGTTGATCGTCTCGGCGAGCTGGGCGACCTCGCCGCGCGCGCTCACCCGGACCTTCTGCGAAAGGTCACCGTTGGCGACCGCCGTCGTCACCTCCGCGATGCCGCGCACCTGGGAGGTGAGGTTCCCGGCCATGGTGTTGACGGAGTCGGTGAGGTCCTTCCACACCCCGGCCACCCCCGGCACCGTCGCCTGCCCGCCCAGCTCGCCCTCCGTGCCCACCTCGCGGGCGACCCGGGTCACCTCGGAGGAGAACGACGACAACTGGTCGACCATCGTGTTGACGGTGTTCTTCAGCTGAAGCATCTCGCCGGCCACATGAACGGTGACCTTCCGGGACAGGTCACCCTTGGCGACCGCCGTCGTCACCAGGGCGATGTCACGCACCTGTGCCGTCAGCCGGTACGCCATGGTGTTCACGGAGTCCGTGAGGTCCTTCCAGGACCCGGACATGCCGCGCACCTGGGCCTGCCCGCCCAGCTTGCCCTCGGTCCCCACCTCGACCGCGACCCGCGTCACCTGCTCGGTGAACGCCGACAGCTGGTCGACGAGATTGTTGACCGTACGGGCGACCTTCAGGAACTCGCCGCGCAGCGGCCGTACCGTCTCGTCGGCGGTGTGCGACCGGAGCTCCATCCGCTGCTCCAGATCACCGTCGGCCACCGCCGACAGCACCCGCCCGACCTCCGAGACCGGTCGCGCGAGATCGTCGACCAGCTCGTTGGAGGCGTCGATGGCGGCGGCCCAGGACCCTTCGCAGGCGCCCGTCTCCAGCCGTTCGGTGAGCTTGCCCTCCCGTCCGACCACACGCCGCACGCGGGCGAGCTCACCCGTGAGATGGACATTGCGATCGGCGACTTCATTGAAGACGGCCGCGATCTCCGTCATCACGCCGTCGCCCGAGACCGTCAGGCGCCTGCGGAAATTCCCGTCACGCATGGCCACCAGACCGGCCAGCAGTCTGTTGAGCGCTGCCGCGTCGACTTCGATGGTTCCATTGCGCTGCTTCTTCACGGACTGTCCGCCTTTAGTGCGCGTGCCTGTTCCCCGCGCCGCCACGCCAGACTCCACCGTGTCCCTCCCGCAGGGTTGACCGTATCGCTCGGGTCTTCTCTGGGAGCTTGCCCAGATCCTCAATGGCTCACCGCCACAGCCCACCGTTGACGGGTGACCATGCGGACGTCAAATCGTTGAAACGTACCAGGCCGGAACCGGTCGGGGTGGAACGACCAATGGTTGTCCCGTATCGCTCTGTTGGGAAGCCCACACTTGTCCGGTCACAGGCCCGTATCCGTTCGACCTTGCCCGAAGTCTGCCCTCGTGTATCCGGTGCACGGACAGAGCGTCTAGCCTGGCAAGCGAATCGAAGCGGCTAGAAACGGGCACAGGACTCGGGGAAGCGACGAGACACCATATGGGGAGTGCTGTGATCACGGCGCGCGCGGCTGCCACCTTCGACCCGGTCGGGCGCTCCGTCGCGACCGCCCGCGCCTTTGTCCGCGACACCCTCCAGGGGTGGGGATACACCGACGTCGTCGACGATGCCGTCGTCCTCACCAGCGAGCTCGTCACCAATGCGGTGGTCCACGCCGGCACCGCCGCGGACGTGCTGTGCCTCCGTACGGAGGACGGCGTCCGGGTCGAGATCTCCGACCACTATCCGGAACGGGAGATCCCGCTCCAGTCCACCGGCCCCGACTTCGGCAGCCCGGACCGGGAGGGCGGCCGCGGCCTGCTGCTGTGCGCCGCGCTCGCCTCCCGCTGGGGCGTCGAGTACTCCCCCGCGCACAAACACGTCTGGTTCCAGCTCGATCTTCCCGACCGCCCGGTGGGTATCCGCTCCGCGGGCCCGCTGCTCCCCGTCGACCTGCTCCCGGTCACCGACGAACGGGTCAGGGTGGCCGTCGTCCAGATCGACAGCCTGGGCGCCATCGCGGCGTGGAACGACGACGCCGCGTACCTGTTCGGACACACGGCTGACCAGGCCGCCGGCAAGCAGCTCACCGACTTCACCGCCTGGCCGCAGACTCCCGGCACCAACACCGGTATCGCCGACGCGCTCCGCCTCTCGCGCTGGGAGGGCAGCTACGGCATCCGGTGCGCCGACGGCCGTACCATCCCGGTCTACGGCTCCCACCTCCGCGTACGGGACACCCAGGGCGAACCCTCGACGGTCTGTCTGCTGGTCCGCGACTACGAGCGGGCGGTGCTCCAGTCACCGGTACGCACTCCGGTCTCCGACTCGAACACCGAGATCCGCAAGACGGACCCCTTCGAGGTCTTCATCGGCTCCCCCGCCCCCGACGACCTCGACGGCCTGCTCCAGCGCACCGTCGAGCGGGCACGCGACATGCTCGACGCCGACGCGGCGTTCCTGCTGCTGGCGACGGACGACGAGACCGAGCTGGAGGTACGGGCCACGACCGGCCTGCCCTCCGCACGCCAGCGCTTCGCCCGCGTCCCCGTGGAGGCCGGCACCGGGCGGTACGGCTCGGCGCGCATGCCCGCGGTCCACGAGGACCTCGACGCCGTTCCGGGCGCCGTGCCGCTGCTGGGCAACACCGGTATGCGCTCGGTGGTCACTGTCCCGCTGAAGGTCGAGGGCCGCCTCACGGGCTCCCTGGGCGTCGCGGCCGAGGCCGCCGGCCGGTACTCGAACGAGGAGGCCCTGCGCCTCCAGTTCGCGGCGGACCGCATCGCCCTGGCCGTCGAGTCCGCCCGCCTGGGCGAACTGGAACGGCTGCGCCGCGGTTCGCTCTCCTTCCTCGTCGAAGCGTCGGACCTCCTCGCGGGCACGCTCGACCGCGACCAGACGCTGGCCCTGATGGCTCAGATGACGGTCCCCACCCTGGCCACCTGGTGCGCCGTCTACACGATCGCCGACCAGTCCTCGGACCCGTACCTCTCGTACGTGCTGCACGAGGACGAGGAGCTCATCGACGGCCTCAAGGCCCTTCTCTCCAAGATCGCCCCGCCGGACCCGGTGCCGGCCCCCGGCGCCCGTGTCTGGTCCGCTCCGTCCGAGGCCGCCCACCAGGCCGCCCTGCGCACGTCGATGCGCGGCATCGGCCGCAGCGACGCCGGCAGCCTGGGCCCGGGTATCCGTACGACGCTCGCCACGGCGGCGGCCGTGGGCGGGGAGACGGTGGTCCTTCCGCTCGTCGCCCGCAACCGTGTCATCGGCATGCTCACGCTCGGCAAACCGTCCGACGACCATTTCCGCCAGGAGATCCTGGAACTGGCCGAGGACCTCTCCCGCCGGGCCGCACTGGCTCTCGACAACGCCCGCCTCTACTCGGAGCGCATGGCGATCAGTCAGTCCCTGCAGCGCAGCCTGCTGCCGCCGGGGCTGCCGGACGTACCCAATGTCGAGATCGAGGTCATCTACCGGGCAGCCGGTGAGGGCAACGAGGTGGGCGGCGACTTCTACGATGTCTTCCCGATCCGGGACGGTGCCTACGGTTTCGCCATCGGCGACGTCTGCGGCACGGGCCCGGAGGCCGCGGCCGTGACGGGCCTGGCCCGCCACGCACTGCGCCTGCTCGCCCGTGAGGGCTTCGGGGGCCCCGCCGTCCTGGAGCGCCTGAACGCCGCCATCCTCGACGAGGGCGCCCGCAGCCGCTTCCTGACCCTGCTGTACGGGGAGCTGTGGCCCCAGGAGGACGGCAGTGCGCTGCTGAAGGTGGTCTGTGCGGGCCACCCGCTGCCGTTGCGCCTTCGCCAGGACGGATCGGTCGAGGCCGCGGCGGAACCGCAGCCGCTGCTGGGCGTCATCGAGGATCTGGAGCTGTACGAGCAGACGGTGACCCTTGACCCGGGCGATGTCCTGCTGTGCGTGACGGACGGTGTCACCGAGCGCCGTGAGGGCACCCGCATGCTCGGCGACGACGGCCTGGCGGACGTACTGGCCACCTGTACGGGCCTTACGGCGGGCGCGGTGGCGGCACGTATTCTGCGGGCCGTCGAGCGGTTCGCCGCGGAACCGGCCTCGGACGACATGGCCATCCTCGCGATGCGCGTCCCTGAACCGCCGGCCGCTTAGATCCGGTTGATTCGGTTGGATCCGGATACGCGAAAGGCCCCCGCCGAGTGGCGAGGGCCTTTTCGTCTGTCCGAGCCCCAATGCGGAATCGAACCGCAGACCTTCTCCTTACCATGGAGACGCTCTACCGACTGAGCTATTGGGGCCTCGCTGCCCTGCGGCAACGAGCTAAATCATACCCTGATCCAGAGGGTGCGCAAAACCATCTGTCGCATCGTCACCGGCCCACGTCCCAGGGGTGTTCCGCCCCTGCGGGGGGCCGCCCACCAGCCTCTTGGCCAGGTGCGGCGCCCGTACCGCGGCGGCCGGGCCGGCGAGCTGGTCCGGGCTGGTCCGGAACGCAGAAAAACCCCGTGCCACAAGGGCACGGGGCTTAACTATAAAAGGAGTTCGGCGGCGTCCTACTCTCCCACAGGGTCCCCCCTGCAGTACCATCGGCGCTGA
>NZ_JBVJHB010000013.1:0-274677 GCF_055587045.1 Streptomyces sp. NPDC048671
AGCCGGGGGGCACCCCGGCACCCACCCCCCCCGCCCCCCCCCCCCCCCCCCCCCCCCCCCCCCCCCCCCCCCCCCCCCCCCCCCCCCCCCCCCCCCCCCCCCCCCCCCCCCCCCCCCCGGTTGCCGGGCGCGCGGGCGCGTTGCCGGGGCGCTGCCCCGGACCCCGGTCCTCAATCGCCGGACGGGCTGGATTGGGGCGCCGAACCCCGGACGGGCCGGGGGGGCACCGAGTCCCGGACGGGCTGGGTTGCAAAACGCAGCGGAACATCATCGCCGAGCGCGTGCTCGGCCTACCGAGGGAGCCGAGATGAGAGGCGTCGTCTTCGACGGCAAGCGGACCGAGGTCGTCGACGATCTGGAGATACGTGATCCGGGTCCAGGCGAGGTGCTGGTCGCGGTGGCCGCGGCAGGCCTCTGCCACAGTGATCTGTCGGTGATCGACGGGACGATCCCGTTCCCGCTGCCGGTGGTGCTCGGCCACGAGGGCGCGGGCGTGGTGGAGGCGGTCGGCGCGGGCGTGAGCCATGTGACGCCCGGCGACCACGTGTCGCTGTCCACGCTGGCCAGCTGCGGCGCGTGCGCGCAGTGCGACCGGGGCCGGCCGACGATGTGCCGCAAGGCGATCGGGATGCCGGGGCAGCCGTTCTCGCGGGGCGGGAAGCCGCTGTACCAGTTCGCGTCCAACTCGGCGTTCGCCGAACGGACCCTGGTCAAGGCCGTGCAGGCGGTCAAGATACCCGCGGACCTGCCCCTCACCTCGGCGGCCCTGATCGGCTGCGGGGTGCTCACGGGAGTCGGAGCCGTACTGAACCGGGCCAGGGTCGACCGAGGTGAGAGCGTCGTCGTGATCGGCACGGGCGGCATCGGGCTCAACGTGATCCAGGGGGCGCGGATCGCCGGTGCGCTGACGATCGTCGCGGTCGACTCCAACCCGGAGAAGGAGGCGGTGGCCCGGCAGTTCGGCGCCACCCACTTCCTGACCTCGGCCGAGGGCGTCCGGGAGATCCTGCCGAGCGGCGCCGACCACGCCTTCGAGTGCGTGGGCCGCACCGAGCTGATCCGTACCGCGATCGACCTGCTGGACCGGCACGGCCAGGCGGTCCTGCTGGGTGTGCCGGCGGCGACGGCCGAGGCGTCGTTCCTGGTCTCGTCGATGTACCTGGACAAGTCGATCCTGGGCTGCCGCTACGGCTCCTCGCGCCCGCAGCGGGACATCGCCCTGTACGCGGACCTGTACCGGGAGGGCCGGCTGCTGCTGGACGAACTCGTCACCGAGACCTACCCGGTGGAGGACTTCGCCAAGGCGGCGGACGACGCGCACCACGGGCGGGTGGCCCGGGGGGTGCTGGTGTTCTGAGGCGGCAGAACCGGCTGAAAGGCCACCCGGCGGCCCCTCAGCAGCGGTCGCCCGCCGTCGCCCGGAACGTCCGGCGGTACATCGTCGGCGACACCCCCAGCGCCGCCTGGAGGTGCTGCCGCAGCGAGGTGGGCGTGCCGAAGCCGGCGTCGCGGGCGACCTGGTCGATCGACAGGTCGGTGGACTCCAGCAGCTGACGGGCCCGTTCCACCCGCTGCTGGGTCAGCCACTGGACGGGACTGATCCCGACCTCCTCACGGAAGCGGCGGGTGAACGTCCGTACGCTCATCGACTCCTGCTGCGCCATGTCGCGCAGCAGGATCGGCCGTTCCAGCCGCCCGAGCGCCCAGGCCCGTGCGGTGGTCGTGCCGGCGATCTGGGCGTCGGGGACCGGGCGCTGGATGTACTGCGCCTGGCCGCCGTCGCGGTGCGGCGGTACGACGGTGCGCCGGGCGACGTCGTTGGCGACGGCGGTGCCGTGGTCGCGGCGCACGATGTGCAGGCAGAGGTCGATCCCGGCGGCGACCCCGGCGGACGTCAGGACGTCCCCGTCGTCGATGAACAGGACGTCGGGGTCGACCCGTACCGCCGGGAACAGCTTCTGGAAGTGTTCGGCGGATGACCAGTGGGTGGTGGCGGGGCGGCCGTCGAGGTATCCGGCGGCGGCGAGCACGTAGCCGCCGGTGCAGATGGAGACCATCCGGGTGCCGGGCCTGATGTACGCGAGCGCGGCGGCGAGTTCGTCGGTCAGCCGGCCCTCGGTGTGGACGGGGCCGAGTTCGTAGCTGGCGGGGATCACCACCGTGTCGGCGGTGGCGAGGGCCTCCGGGCCGTGCTCGACCGTGATCGTGAAGTCCGCGTCGGTGTGGACCGGGCCCGGCGGGCGGATGGAACAGGTGACGACTTCGTAGAGTTTGTGGACCGGGTTGAACGGCTCGATTCCGAAGGAGCGGCCGAATATCCTTTGTGGGATGCCCAGTTCGAACGGGAGCAGCCCATCGAGGGCGAGGACGACGACTCGGTGTGGCACGGCGGACTCCCTTCACCACTAGCTGGTATAGACCATAAGCTGATACATGTCATCGGTGTGAAGGAAAAGTCAGCAGACCACGCATGCATTCCCGCCGTGGACAGCGAGAGCGCTTTGCGTGATTCGCCCCCCTTGGTTCCGTTGGCCGGGCCGTCGTCCCTGCCGCCCGAGCCGCCCCTGCCGCCCCTGCCGTCCTTGCCCCTCGGGCCGGACCGGCTCTGGAGCCGCAACTTCCGGCTCTTCTTCGTCGCCCGCACCGCGGCGCTCTTCGGTGACGGGATGATCCCGGTGGCCCTCACCGCGGGCCTGCTGGGGGCGGGGCGCCCGCACTCCTCGGTGGGGTACGCGCTGGCGGCCTGGATGGGGCCGCTGGCGCTGTTCGTGCTCTTCGGCGGCGTGCTGGCGGACCGGTTCACCCCGCGCCGGATGATGATCATCGCCGACGCGCTGCGGCTGATCGGCGCCTCCGCGCTCGCGGTCTCCTTCGCGGTCGGCAACCCGCCGCTGTGGGCGGTGTACTCGCTGAGCGCGGTGGCCGGTGTGGGCGCGGCGCTCTTCCAGCCGGGTGTCGCCTCGACCGTGCCGCGGGTGGCCTCGGACGTGCAGCGCGGCAACGCGGTGCTCCGCGTCTCCGAGGCGCTGATGACCATGGCGGGTCCGGCGTTCGCGGGTGTGCTCGTCGGGCTGGCGAGCGCCGGAGCGGTCTACGCGGCGAACGCCTCGACGTTCCTGGTCTCCGGCATCTGCCTCTTCCTGCTGCGGCTGGCCCCGGCCCCGTCGGACGAGGCGCAGCGCGGCACGTTCGTCGCGGAACTGGTGGATGGCTGGCACGAGTTCCGGGCGCGCAGCTGGCTGTGGGGCGTGATCGCGATCTGGACGGTGTACGGCTTCAGCGTGCTCGGCCCGATGCTCCCGCTGACCGCCGTCGAGGTCACCGAGGCGCACGGCTCGGGGACGTACGGCGCGATGATGGCGGTGAACGGCGCGGGCAGCGTCGTCGGTGGCCTGCTCGCCCTGCGACTGCGGCCGCGCCGCCCGCTGGCGGCGGGGGCCGTGGCGCTGACCGGGGTGTGCGTGAACCTGTTGGCGCTGGGGCTCGGGATGCCCGTGTTCGCGCTGGGGATCGGTCAGTTCATCGCGGGTGCGGCGTTCGCGTTCTGGCTGGTGATGTGGTCGACGACCGTCCAGACGCAGGTGCCGCCGGAGGCGCTGAACCGGCTGCACGCGTACGACGTGGCCGGATCGCTGCTGATGCTGGCGGCGGGCCGGGCACTGGCGGGACCGGTCGCCGACCGGGTGGGCGCGTCGGAGGTGCTGCTGGCCGGGGCGGTGATCAACATACTGGCGGTGGGCGTGCTGCTGGCGGCCCGGCCGATCAGGCGGCTGGAGCGGATCGGGTGAGGGTGCGCGGACGGGGTGCGTACCGGTACCGGTTCGTCGCGCTGTGCGCGGCCGTGGTGACGGTCGCGGCCGGGCTCGGGGTGCGTACCGTCGCGGACGGCGCCGGCGCCAAGTACGCCGGGGACGCGCTCTACACGGTCCTGATCTGTGCCCTCGTCGCGCTGTGCGCGCCCCGTGCCCGGCCGCTCGCCGTGGCCGGCACGGGGCTGGCGCTCAGCTGGGCGGTCGAGCTGAGCCAGCTGACCGGGGTGCCCGCGGAGCTGTCCCGGCACAGTGCGGTGGCGCGGCTGGTGCTGGGCTCGACGTTCAACGCGCCCGATCTGCTCTGGTACGCGGTGGGCGCGGCGGCGGCCTGGGGCGCCTGGCGCTTCGCGTGGCCCGATTCCTGCGAACAGTGTCCCTCCGGCCACTCGTGAGGAGGGGCGCGCCGCCGGGATGCTGAGTGACGTGACCCAGACAACCGAAAGTGCCGCCCGGGATGCCCGCCGGCGGATCTCCCCCGAGGGGCGGCGCCGGCCGCGTATCCACCGCGCGTGGATCGTCGCCGCCGTCACTTTCGTGACGATCATCGGCGGTGCGGCCTTCAACTCCCTCCCCGGCCTGCTCATCGACCCGCTGAACACGGAGTTCGGCTGGTCGCGCGGGGAGATCGGTCTCGCGGTCTCCATCGACATGGCGCTGTACGGGCTCACCGCCCCGTTCGCCGCGGCGCTGATGGACCGGTTCGGCATCCGCAGGGTCGTGGTCGTCGCGCTCAGCGCGGTCGCCGCCGGGGCGCTGGCCAGTGTCTGGATGACGGCCGCCTGGCAGCTGATGATCTATTGGGGGCTGCTCGTCGGCCTCGGCACCGGCTCGATGGCGATGGCCTTCTCCGCGACGGTCACCAACCGCTGGTTCGTCGCCCGGCGGGGCCTGGTCACCGGCATCCTCACCGCGGCCGGCGCCTCCGGCCAGCTGGTCTTCCTCCCGCTCTGCGCGTGGATCGTCGACCAGCACGGCTGGCGCCCGGCCTCGGTGACCGTCGCGCTCGCGGCCCTGGCCGTCGTCCCGTTCGTCTGGCTGCTGATGCGCGACCACCCGGCCGACGTGGGCCAGGCTCCGTACGGCGGGGAGTACGTGGAGAAGCCCGCGCCCGCCCGGGGTGCGGCGAGCCGGACCGTACGCGTCCTGTTCGACGCGGCCCGCACCGGACCGTTCTGGCTGCTGGCCGGCACCTTCGCGATCTGCGGCGCCTCGACCAACGGTCTGATCCGCACCCACTTCGTGCCCTCGGCGCACGACCACCACATGCCCATCACCGCCGCGGCCTCGCTGCTGGCCGTCATCGGGATCTTCGACATCATCGGCACGATCTTCTCGGGCTGGCTCACCGACCGCTTCGACGCCCGCCGGCTGCTGGCCGTCTACTACGCGCTGCGCGGGATCTCGCTGCTGTTCCTGCCGATGCTGCTGGCGCCGACCGTGCATCCGCCGATGGTCTTCTTCATCGTGTTCTACGGCCTTGACTGGGTCGCCACGGTCCCGCCGACCCTGGCCCTGTGCCGGGAGCAGTACGGAGAGGACAGCGCGATCGTCTTCGGCTGGGTGCTGGCCTCCCACCAGGTGGGTGCGGCGCTGGTGGCGTTCCTCGGCGGGGTGGCGCGGGACCACTTCGGCTCGTACGACCTGGTCTGGTACGCGGCGGGGGCGCTGTGCGCGGTCGCGGCGCTGATGGCGCTGGTGATCCAGCGGGTCCGGCGGCCGGAGGACGCCGTCGTCCTGTGAGTCCGACCTGATCCGCCTGATCCGTCGGACACGGCCCTAGCGGCTGAACCGCCCGAACGTCCCCTGGTGGAACAGCAGCGGACCGCTCCCGGTTCCGTCCCCGTCCGTCGCCGCCCCCAGCGCCTCCACCCGGCCGACCACGATCAGGTGGTCGCCGCCGGTGTGGACGGCCTGGATGCGGCAGTCGACCCAGGCGGGCACGGAGTCCAGCAGCGGCGACCCGGTCGCGGGGGCGGGGGTGTGGGCCACCCCGGCGAACTTGTCGGCCCCGCTGACCGCGAAGGACCGGCACAGCGCGCCCTGTTCCGCCCCCAGGATGTTGACGCAGAAGGCCCCGGCGCGGGCGATGCGCGGCCAGGTCGTCGACGTACGGGCGACCATGAACGTGACCAGCGGCGGGTCCAGCGAGAGCGAGGCGAACGACTGGCAGGCGAAGCCGGCCGGACCGGCTGTGCCGTCGGTGGCGTTCGGATCGTGCGCGGTGACGATGGTGACCCCGCTGGCGAAGTGCCCGAGCACCCGGCGGAACTCGCCCGGATCGACGGGCAGCCGCTCGTCGTCCGCGACGGCCCGCAGGGCCGGGCGCGGCAGCGGATCGACCGGCGCCGGAGCGGCGGCCGTCGCGGCGCCGACGGACCTGAGGTAGCGGACTGCGGTCGCGGCCATTCCTGCGTGTCCCATCACCCTTCGATTAGACCTGACGGCATGTCAGATGGGAAGGGGTGCGGGACCGGCTCCCCGCCTTCGTCAGAGGCCGGCCGCGCCCGCGGCCGTACGCGGCCGGAGGGCGGCCCGGCACTGCGGAAAGCCGGATCCCCAATGCTTCGGCGCTCGGCGTCGCGACGACACCTGGTTCCCCAACCGCTACGCTGAGTCGTCAGGGATTCGGTGGAGCGGGAGGAGGTGCGAGATGACCAGTGCGCCCGACTACGGCCAGGGCATTGACTCCGAACGTGCCCTGAAGTTCGCCGTGCAGCGGATCCGCGGGGACCGTGTGCAGATCATCGAGGGGATCATCGAGCACGTGTCACCGACCTGGGACCACGAACGTGCCGCCCGAGTGGTTCGCCGGCAGATCGAGGAACGTGTCGACGAGCTGGGGTGCGTCGAAGGCTCCGGGAACCTGGACCTGCCCGGGTCCTCCAATTGGTACGTCCCTGACATCGCAGTGGTCCCCGAGGCGCTCGCCAAAGGGGGCGGTGCTCTGCTCCCCGAGCAGACACTCCTCGTCGTGGAGGTCACGTCGGAGTCGAACGCGGAAACCGGCCGGGTCGTGAAGCGCCGCCGGTACGCGGAGTACCGAGCGCCGCTGTACCTCCTCGTCGACCGGATCGAGGGCAGCGTGACCCTGTTCTCCGAGCCGGGCCACTTGGGCTACACCCGGGTGGACGGTCCGCACCCGTTCGGTGCGGCTCTGCGCCTTCCGGACCCGTTCGGCCTGGACCTGGACACCAGCGGGCTGTCACCCGCGTAAAGGGGCGCGCCGCGCCCGGCCGGGTACGTCCTAGATCCCCCGGTACTTCGGGGCCCGACGCTCCACGAAGCTCGCCACGCCCTCGTTGGCGTCCAGCGTCGTCATGTTGATCTCCTGCGCCATGGCCTCGGCGGCGAACGCCGTGGCCCGGTCGGCGTCCAGTGAGGCGTTGACCAGCTGCTTGGTGAGGGCGATCGAACGGGTGGGCCCCTCCGCCAGCCGCTGGGCCCACGCCCGCGCCGTCGCCGCCAGCTCCTCGTCCGGAACGGTCCGGTTGACGAGCCCCAGGCGCTCCGCGTCCCGGGCCGGGAGCGAGTCACCGAAGAACATCAGCTCCTTGGCGCGCTGCGGCCCGATCAGCCGGGGCAGCAGATACGCGCCACCGCCGTCCGGTACGAGGCCGCGGCGCACGAACACCTCGATGAACTTCGCCGACTCGGCGGCCAGCACCAGGTCGCAGGCGAACGCGAGATGGGCTCCGATGCCGGCCGCGGTGCCGTTGACGGCCGCGATGACGGGCTTCTCGCAGTCCAGGACCGCGGCGATCAGGCGCTGCGCGCCGAGCCGGATCGTCCGGGCGACATCGCCGGGCACCCGGTCGCCGGTGGCCGGGGCGCCCCGCAGGTCGGCTCCGGCGCAGAAGCCGCGGCCGGTGGCGGTCAGGACGACGGCCCGGACCCCGGGGTCGGCGGAGGCCTCGGCGAGCAGCGTGATGACGCGTTCGCGCTGGTCCCAGGTGACGGCGTTCATCGCCTCGGGGCGGTTGAGGGTGATCCACGAGACGCCGTTGTCAGTGGCGTGGAGTATCAATGATTCAGGCGATCCGGACGGGTCGTGCTGGTCTGTGCGGTCGGCGGTGTCTTCGGGGGAGGACGGCATGAGGCAGCTCCTGAGCGGGTGGTGGGCTCGATGGCGGGCGCGGGCGCGGGCGCGGGTGCGGGTGCGGCGGCGGGGCAGGTCAGCGGCAGACGGCGAGTGCGTCCAGCGCCACCGCGCCCTGTCCGCGTCCCAGCACCATCAGCGGGTTGATGTCCAGTTCGCAGAGGTCGTCGCCCAGTTCCAGCGCCATCCGCTGCACCCGCAGCACCACTTCGACGAGCGCGTCCACGTCCACCGGCGCTCCGCCGCGCACCCCTTCCAGCAGGGCCCGGCCGCGCAGCTCGCCGAGCATCGCCCGCGCCTGGTCCTCGCCGAACGGCGGGACCCGCACCGCCGCGTCGTGCAGCACCTCGACCAGTACGCCACCGAGCCCGACGGTCACGGTCGGGCCGAACAGGGCGTCCTGCGTGACGCCGACCATCATCTCGACGCCGCGCTCGACCATCTGGCAGACCAGGATTCCGTCCAGCTCGATGTCCTCGAAGCGCGCGATGTCGGTCAGTTCGCGATAGGCGTCCCGCACCTGGCTGGCGGAGGTGAGGCCGACCTTGACCAGGCCCAGTTCGGTCTTGTGGGCCAGCCGTGCGCCGGACGCCTTCATGACGACGGGGTAGCCGACCAGCCCCGCCGCCCGGACGGCGGCCGCGGCGCTGGTCACCAACTGCTCGCGGGGCACCCGGATTCCGTACGCCCGCAGCAGCTGCTTCGCCGCGTGCTCGCTCAGCTGGTGGCCCGGACGCATCAGTGCCTGCGCCTTGCGGAAGGACGGCGACGGCGTGCGCGGCGCCTCGTCGAAGGGGGAGCGGTAGGAGGCGGCGAACCGGTGGTGGTCCAGATAGGCCTTCACCGCGGTGATGCAGTTGCCGAACGTACGGAAGGTGGCGACGCGGGAGGAGCCGAGCAGCGTCGTGCGGTACGCGTCCTCGGTGCCGACCGGCGAACCCCACACCACGCACACCAGCTTGTCCGTGGCTTCCGCCGCGTCCACCAGGTCCTGCGCGAGTTTGTCGCTCATGGGAGGGAAGGGGCCGGTGATCGGACAGATCAGTACCCCGACCCCGGGGTCCGCGAGAATCGCGTCGATGATCTTCCGGCCGCGCCAGTCGCCCACCGGGTGACCGCCGTTGTCGACCGGGTTCGCCACGTTCAGGTAGTCAGGTATCCAGGTGTGCAGCTCGGCCTGCTTCTCCTCGGACAGGACCGGGATCTCCAGGCCCGCCGCGGTCGCCAGGTCCGAGAAGTGCGCGCCCGTGCCGCCCGAGATCGAATAGACCACGACCCCGTCGGCCAGCGGCTTGCGCGCCCGTGCCAGGAGGGCCGCGGTGTCCTGGAGTTCGTCGAGGCCGTCCACCCGGATCACGCCGAACTGCCGCATCGCCGCGTCGACGACCTGGTCGGCGCCGGTCAGCTTGCCGGTGTGTGACGCGGCCATCCTGGCCCCCGTCTCCGTCCGCCCGACCTTGACCGCCACCACCGGGACCCCGGCCCGTGCCGCCCGGTCGGCGGCGAGCAGGAAGGAGCGCCCGTCCTTGAGCCCCTCCACGTAGCAGGCGATGGCCCCGACCTCGGGGCGCTGGGAGAAGTACGCGATGAAGTCGGAGGTCTCCAGATCCGCCTCGTTGCCCGTGGGAGCCCAGTGCGAGAGCCGCACGCCCAGCTCCTGAAGGGTGTACACGGGGCGCCCCTGGTGGCCGGACTGGGTGATCAGCGCGATCGCCGGCCCGTCCAGGTCGTCCCGGAACTCCTCGAAGGCGTTGAGGTTGGTGTTCGGTCCGAGCAGCCGCAGCCCCGACCGCTCCACCGCGGCGGCCAGCCGGGCCTGCGCGGCGGCGCCCTGAGCCCCGGTCTCCGCGAAACCGGAGGCGAAGGCGACGGCGAACTTCACCTTGGCGTGCGCGAGTTCCTCGATCACCGGGAGCGGGTCGCCGACCAGCAGCACCGCCAGGTCCACCTGCTCCGGCAGCTCGGCGACGGAAGGAGAACAGGCCCGCCCGAAGACGGACTCCCGCGTGGGGTGCACCGGATACAGCCGCGCCCCGACCCGCTCGGCCCAGGCGATCAGCTGCCGGGTGATCCCGGTATTGGGCCGGCCATCGGTGTCGGAGGCGCCGATGACGGCCACGGACTCCGGCCGGAAGAACCGGTCCAGGTCCGGCACGGCCGCCTGCAGCGGACGGCCGCTGACATCGAGATCGCCTTCCGCGGCGGCGGCCGTCATGCTGTGGACGGCGGCGTGCGGCTCCTCGCCACAGGCCACCACCCTGGCTCGGAAGTCGGTGGTGAGGGTGCCGTGAGTCGATCCAAGCATCGTTCCGCCCACTCCTGCTCGAAGGTCCTCGGCGCTCGTGCTGACCGGCCGGCGTCATAAGCTGACGCAGTGTCAGGTTACTGAACTGACGCCCCGTCAGGAATGGGTGTGCAGGCAAAGGCTGAGAGTGGCCTTTCCGGAGCGGGGTCGCCGCAGCCCCCGCCGGGGCGTCCGGCGGGGGCTGAAGGTGGAGGTCGGGGGCGGAGACCGAGGGCGGGGGGCGGTGGTGGAGCGGTGGTGGATCGGCAGTGGAGCGGCAGTGGCGGATCGGCGGTGGTGGATCAGCGGGTGCGGGCGAGCTTCTTCGCGATCTTCTCCGCGTCCAGGGCCAGTTCGCGGAGCATGCCGCTGATCGGGTTGGTGAACCCGGTGAAGTACAGCCCGGGTGCCTGCTTCGGTGTGCGGCCGCCGTGTACCACCGGCCGCCCCCGGGCGTCCAGCACTCCGAGGTGGCCGACCAGCCCCTCCAGGGAGCGCAGATAGCCGGTGGCCGCGATGACCGCGTCCGGGGTGATCCGGGTCCCGTCGGCCAGCACCACCGCGTCCTCGTCGAACGACTCGACGGCCGCCACCGGGACCACCCGGCCGCCCTTCACCGCGTCGATCAGCCCCACGTCCTGGACCGGGATGGCCCCGTCCTTGACCCGTGAGTACAGGCCGGTGTCCGGTCGGGGGAGTCCCTGTTCGGCGAGGTCGGGCATGGAGACGCGGGTCAGCAGGCCCCCCGCCCGGTCGACGAGCGCGACCGGCAGCCGGCGCACCAGGATGCCGGTGCCCTGGGCGGGCCAGCCCGCCGTGGAGCGGCGCAGGATGTGCGGGACGGTGCGCACCGCGAGCCGCACCCGTGACGCCCCGCCCTCCACCAGGTCGACGGCGATCTCCGCCCCCGTGTTGCCGACGCCCACGACGAGGACGTCCTTGCCCGCGTAGGGGGCCGGGTCGCGGTAGTCGGCGGCGTGCACCAGTGCGCCGGTGAAGGTGTCGCGCCCGGACCAGTCGGGGATGCGCGGGGTGTGGTTGAAGCCGGTGGCCACGACCACGGCCCGGCCGGTCAGCTCACGGCCGCCGGTCGCGGTCAGCCGCCACCCGGTGCCGTCCGGCGCCCGGTCGATGCGGGAGACCTCGACGCCCGTCACCACTTCCAGCTCGTGGTGCTCGGCGTACTTCTCCAGGTAGCGCACCACGTTGTCGCGGGACACCCAGCGGCCGAACCGGCGGGGCATGGGCAGCCCGGGGAGGGCGGACCAGCGCCGGGTGGTGTGCAGGTGCAGCCGGTCGTAGTGGCGCCGCCAGGATGCGCCGACGTCCGCGGACTTCTCCAGTACGACGGCCCGTTGCCCCTGTGCACGCAGGGCCGCCGCGGCGGCGAGCCCACCCGGACCGCCGCCGATGACGTACACGGGGCGGTCCTCGGTGAGGTCCGTGGGGGCCGGAATGGGGCTACCGGGGGCAGATGTGCTGTCGGGCATGGTTTGGATCGTAATCGCGCACCCTCTTGATGGGTCTCGGTCAAGACCGGAATCGATTGCGAATTGATCACGGGTGCGCACTCATGCGCATCCCCTTGCGCGGCCCGCCGCTATCGGGTGAACTGACGTACGCGAACTGACGCATCGTCAGATTACGTGAAGCGGGAGGGCCCCATGCGGACGATCTGGCTCGACGGAGCCGAATGGCTCGCCGTGCTCCGGATAGGCCTCGGCCTGTGGTGGCTGGAGAGCTGGCGGCACAAGGACAAGAAGGGCTGGTTCGAGCGCGGCACCGGCATCGCCTGGGCGGCGGGCGTGGCGGAGAAGCACCGCTGGGCGGTGGTGCGCGGCGGCTTCGAGAGGATCGTCGCGCCGCGCCCGAAGGCGATGGCGTACGTCGTCGTCTACGCGGAACTCGCCCTGGGGCTGGGCCTGGTCACCGGCCTCCTGACCCCGGTCGCGCTCATCGCCGGGCTCCTGCTCAACCTGCTCTACCTGGTGCTGATGATCCACGACTGGGCCGAGCAGGGGCAGAACGCGATGATGGCGCTGAGCTCCCTCGTCGCACTGTTCGCCATGTCCTGGCAGACCTGGTCCCTCGACCACGCGATCGGACTCTTCCTGTGACGGCGACCCCACCGGCCCCCCAGGAGTCCACCGCTCCGGCCCCCCAGGGGTCCACCGCTCCGGCCCCCCGCTACGACCTGCCGGAGCCGGACGCCTCCACCCGCCCCTACTGGGACGCCGCCGCCGAGGGGCATCTGCTGCTGCGCCGCTGCCGGGCCTGCGACCGGGCGCACCACTACCCGCGCGAGTTCTGCCCGCACTGCTGGAGCGAGGACGTCGACTGGGAGCGGGCGAGCGGCCGGGCCACGCTCTACACCTGGTCCGTCGTCCACCGCAACGACCTGCCGCCGTTCGGCACCCGCGTGCCGTATGTCGCGGCCGTCGTCGACCTGGCGGAGGGGCCCCGGATGATGACGGAGGTCGTGGAGTGCGAGGAGGCCGCGCTCGCCATCGGCATGGAACTCCGGGTGACGTTCCGGGAGGAGGAGGGGCGCGAGGCGGTGGCGGTGTTCCGGCCTTAGCCAAGGCCAGGGGTGGGGCAGGAGCGCTCGCCTCGGCAGGGGAGACCCATCGCAGCGCCCAGGCACGCGCGTTGTGCCGCCTGCTCCTGCACTCGTGGTGCCGGCGGGCTTCCTCGTGCTCCTGGCGGGCCTTCTCGCGCCCGGAGCGCGCCGCGCAGCCGGGATTTTCCTTCCGCGTGGCGGGAGGAGAATCCCGGCTGCGTTGGCTGGTCGTGCAATCGTTTCACGCCCAGGAGCAGATCCGGTGCGTGCCCTTCGGCTGGTTCGGGCCGGCTTTAACCAGGCATGGTGAACGTCAGGTACCACTGCTGGTAGGGGTTGTTCGAACCGTACGGGTTCAGGTAGGCGTTGCCCTTGGCGTCCGCGTCCACGGCGTTGCCTCCGGCACTGATGAGCCGGGCTTTCGCGTCGATGAACTCTTCGTTCCAGTAGTCGTTGTCGTCAATGCCGCACGGCGCGGTCGTCAGTTCCTTCGAGAAGGCGTTCGTCGGCTTCAGGCATCTGCCGCTACCCGTGTTCTTGAGCTGGATCCTGCCGTTGATGCGGGTGTACGACCAGTGTTGGTAATGGTCTGTGCTCTTGCAGTCGGTGGTGGTGACGTGGGTGAAGGGACCGGTGCTGTTGAGGCAGCGCCCGGTCTGGGCGTTCTGGAGCCGGTAGGTGCCGCTGTTGGGGCCGCCGGCGGCGTGGGCGGGCGTGGTCATGCCGGTGACCAGGAGTGCAGTCGCTCCTGCGGTGGCTGCGAGGCTTCCGATGCCCTTGCGAACGTTCATGGGGATGCTCTCCTTGGAAAAGCTGAGCTGACGCTGTCGCGATGAGGACGGTGTGCGTGGTTCTGCACCGCAAGATGTCGGTGCGTGCCGGCTGAGGGCGCGTGTCAGTTCACCAAGGCGGGGTTCCACTGCTGGTAGGGGTTGTCCGCACCGTATTCGTGCAGGTAGACGTTGCCCTTGGCGTTGGAGTCGAGTGCCAGGTTGCCGCTGTAGTTGTCGAGCATGCGGAATTTTCCGCCGGCAATGGTTTCCTTCCACGTGTCAGTGCACTTCGCGTTGGTTTCGAGGACGGTCGGGTTGAAGAAGGGGTCTTTCTTGGCCAGGCATCGGCGGGTGGCCACATTCCGGAGTACGACCTGGCCGCCGCTTTCCGCACGTTCCCATTGCTGGTAGGGGTTAGTTGAGCCGCACCCCTTGGTGTAGATATTGCCCTTGCTGTCGGAGTCGAGGCAGAGCCCGGTCTGCACGTTCCGGTACTGGAAGGTGACAATGTTTCCGGCGGCCTGGGCGGAATTTTCGGTGGCATGGGCGGCCGGGGCCGTGCCCATGGTGAGCAGGATGCCTGCTCCTGCAGCGGTCAGGACTCCGGTTATCTTCGCGCGCATGCGCATAGGACCTCTTCTCCGAATGACGCGGAATTTTCCATGCCCTGCGGTTCCCGGTGCTGCGCTCTGAGGTCGAACGCAATGAATCGTGAGCGAGTTGCGCCGGGTGATGTGCTCGTGGTGAATCCGAACGGGAATTGCTCACGCAGGGGTGTCCTGTCCGTCCGGGCCGGGGGGTGCTGGCTGAAACGACATGGTGAACGCGCCACCATCCGGCGCCAACAGCACTGCCCGGGAAGCCTTCTGGCATCCCGGGCAGTCTCCACAGACACACGGTTCACATCCACACCTCTCCGCCGAGCTTCTGCCCGCCGGCCCAGGTCTGATCCTGCGAGGGAGGTTGATGATGACCAGCGCCGCTAACGCTCTGCTAATGAAATACTAACGCAGGGTGAGATTCGGTCAGATTCGATCAAAGCACCGGGCGGAATGAGCCATTCCTTGGTGGACATCTCTCCGGCTGATCAGGCTGGCCGGATAGTTTCCGCCATCAGCCACGTCCGATCTCACGAGGGTGGTCATATCGATGAACAAGAAGGTTCTGGGTACTCTTGCCGCAGCCCTGTTGCTCGGTTCGGCTTCTCCGGCCAGCGCCGCGGAAAGGCCGGATCTGATGACCTTGGGGCAGGGAACCATGACGCTCGGAATCATCTATGAACACGTCGACTATTCCGGGGCGATACTTGAATTCCGCGGAAACTCGTGCGCCGCGTACTTCGAGCTGCCGGACATGTGGAAGGAGATAACTTCTTCCGTCAAAAGCATGAGTTGCAGAATGGGCATCCAGGACAAGTACAACAACTACCTGAAAGTGGGATGGGAGCCTCGGCTCGGCGAGTTCAACGACAGGGCCACCAAAGTCCAGTTCACCCAGTCCTGAGGGTAAGCACCGCCAGTCCTGAGGGTAGGCACCGCAGCCATCGGCAGTGGACGGGAACCCCAGCTCTGCGAGTGGAACGACAAGAGCTCTGCGAGTGGAACCACAAGACCGTTGTCGTCCGGTTCACCTGGCCCCTTTCGTGTCAGCTTCGGCGCCACCCCCGCAGTGGCAGCTCGGTGATCACCTCGTCAACCCTGGCTGCGACGTATTCAGCTGAGGCGTGTGTGTGCAGACCGAGAATTGCGTAGCCGGTCCCGCATCCCAGGATTCCGATCGACCACTGGGGCGGGAGGCGGGCGATGATGCGCAGGCACGCCAGCTCGGGGGCGGCTTCGGGCGGCCCGGCGATGTGGACCCGGTGTTCCACGGCCGCGTCTCCTTCGGATCGCGGGCCCTGCGGCCCTGGGGTGGACACAGCGTGGGCCGGTTCCCGTGAGGTGGCCGGCCCGTGCTGCGTAAGGGGCGAAGTTCCAGAAGGACTCAGGAGATCGGATGGGGCGGTCGAGCTCAGCCGAACGTCACGGTGTTGCCGTTGCGGGTGTACCAGCCGCCGAAGCCCCAGTTGAGCCAGCCGCCGTCGCCCCGGTTGACGATCGTGCCCGACTTGAAGGCGAGGACCCGGTAGGTGGCACTGCCCTGGGTGACACGGGCGTTGGCGACCAGCCCGTAAAGCTCCAGGGAGTAGTCGAGCTTGTCATTGATGACCATGACGCTGTAGCCCGGGTACGACTTCAGGGTCTCGTCCACCTGCCGCTGTACGAACTCGGGCCGCTGCTTCTCCAGAATGAGGTCGCTCAGCACGTTCCCGATGCATTCTCCGATGCGCCCCATCGCATCGACGAAGATCTCCGTCCGGTATCCGCCGGCCATCATCTCGGCCTGCTGAGAAACGGCCCGAGCCTGTGCGGGCGCCGGATTGGTGGCGGCCTGGGCGGTGGCGGGCAGCAGCAGGCCGGCGGCGGTGACGGCGCCGACGACGGTGAGGGCCGCGCGCTTCAGGTTCTTCGACATGGTGTGCTCCTTTGAGGATGTTCCGGGCACAGGGATGCCCGGTGAAGGTGGGTGGAGGGGTGGATCAGGAAGTGGCGGGAGACCTGCCGGGACACGCTGTCCGGACGAGTCGGCCCGAGCGGGAGGTGAGAGCCGGTCCGTCCGCGCTCACCCCGGCCCGCTCATCCCCAGTCGTTGGTCAGCGGACCGACGACGGGGATGGGCGTGGGCTCCGGAGCGGGCTCGGGCGCCTCGGTCCGACCGGTGGCGGCTGCGGCCGGGCGGGCCGCGTCCACGCCGTCGGCCTGGGCGGCCCCCGCGCCGCCGAACACCAGGAGTGCGGTGACGGTACCGAGCGCGAGACGGGATCCGATGCGGTTCACGGGTTACCTCCTGGGTTGGCGGTGGCGCTGGACGGGGGCGTTCTGCTCGGGCCCTCCCGCTGTTCTCGTTCCGGCGGGCCGCCCTCACAAGAAGAATGTTGCCCGCCGGGAAGGGCCTTCGGCGGGGGCCGACCGTGCAGCAAACGGCCCGGTTCCCGTGCACTTTCCTGCACGACCCCGCCACCGGCACCGGACAGTTCGCAGCCCTCGTACGCAGTTCGCCCCACCGGTGTGCTTCGGGGGTGGCGATGAAGACCGGCGAAGCACCCAACTCCCTTGGCTTCCTGCGTGTTTCAGAGCAGGAGGAACAGCTCTACCTCGCGCTGCTGAGAGACCGTGACGACACCACCGGCCACGACCCGGCCACACTCACCCGCGTCCTGGAACTGGGCATCGTGGTGCGCACGACGTCTGGTGGCCTGCGGGCGCTCTCACCCAAGCGGACCCTCGAAAGGCTGATTGAGCATCAGGTCGGCCAGCTCAAGGACGGCCTTCAGGAGACCGCCCGGCTCAACAAAGTAGCCGAGCACCTGAGCGCGGACGGCACTCCTGCGGATGCGCCGGGCCCGCTCAATCCCGTGGTCCAGCAGATCGAGGGCCTGGAGGCCGTACGCAGCGTCATCGACGAAGTGACCTTCTTCGCGCACACCGAGAACCTGACGACCAACCCGGTCGGGGTGCTCTCCGCGGAATCGATCGAGATATCGCGTCCGATCGACCTGCGAATCCTGCGCCGCGGGGTGCGGATGCGGACGCTGATGGCGTCGGCCTGCCTACAGGACGAGAAGACCATCGCGTACTTGAGGGAACTCGCCACCCGTGGCGCCGAGATCCGTATCTCCGCACACCCTCTCGAACGGATGATCATCTGCGACCGGGCCGTGGCCCTGACCCCGCTCGACCCCGACAACACGGCCCGCGGAGCTCTGCTGACACGAGAACCAGGCCTGGTGAGCACGGTGGTCTCACTCTTCGAACGGATGTGGGCGGCAGGCCAGGAGCTGCCCGAGGAAGCCCTGCCCTCCCTCACCGAGACCGAACGGCGAATTCTCGAAACCCTCTATGTCGTCGACAAGGACGAGACAGGAGCGCGCCAGCTCAACATGGCACTGCGCACCTACCGCAAATACGTTGCCCGCCTCATGGACAGACTCGACGCCGACAACCGCTTCCAGGCCGCACTCCGCGCCCGCGAACGCGGCTGGATCTGACTGCGCCTCGATCCTGGAGAACTCCTATTTTCCCAGGTCAGAGTGCATCTCCACGTTCATGTCCAGGCACTGGACGAACCATCATCCGGTGGATCGGGGCTCAGGGCCCGTGGCGCTGCGGGGACCCGGGCGGCGGGCGGCGCGGGTGCGGTGTCAGGCTGGAGGTTTCCTGATCCGCACGGCCGCGAGGGACGCACCCGATGAACACCGGCAGCTACTACGAGCGCATCGACGCACACCACTACAAGCCCACCGCCCACGCGAGCGGCGCGTGGAGCACGGACGAAGTGCACTTCAGCCCGCTCGGCGGCCTCGTCGTCCACGCCATCGACCAGCACCTGGCCGACCGGCCGGGGGACGGACTCCTGCTCTCCCGGATCAGCTTCGACATCCTCGGCCGGCTCGCCCTCGACGAGTGCGAGATCCGGGTCGAGACGATCCGCCCCGGCCGCACCATCGAACTGGTCGAAGCCGTCGCCCTCATCGCCGACCGCCCCGTCGTACGCGCGAGAGCCTGGTGCCTCGCCTCCGGCGACACCGCAGCCGTCGCCGGGGGCGCCGCCGACCGGCTCACGGCCCCCGAGACACTCGCGCCCTGGGCCATGGCCGAGGTCTGGCCCGGCGGCTACATCGCGTCCATCGACGTCCGCCCCCTCGCGCCGCCCCAGCCGGGCCGAACAACCGCCTGGATCTCCTCGCCGCTCGACCTCGTCGCGGGTGAGCCCGTCAGCACGCTCGCGTCCTACGTCGCGCTCGTCGACACGGCCAACGGCATCGCCGTACGCCAGCACCCCACCGCCTGGACGTTCCCCAACGTCGACCTGACCATCCACCTGCACCGGCAGCCCGAAGGCCGCTGGACCGGGCTCGACACCACGGTCGTCTTCGGTCCGACCGGCCAGGGCATCACCAGCACCGTCCTGCACGACATCAACGGACCCATCGGCCAGGCCCAGCAGATCCTCACCGTCCGGCCCTCGTAGTACCGTCCGGCCCCCGCCCGCTCAGCGCGCCTGGTCCTTGCGCTGCCTGCGGCGCTCCAGGAGGTTGGGGTGGCGGATGATCACGCCGCCCATGCCGCACGTGCCCGTGAGCCGGATCAGCGGCGCGCCCGGCAGCCGCTGGTCGGACGTCTTGTCCTTGAGGCCGCCGAGCGAGGGATTCAGCCCGTCGGTGTTCGCCTGCCAGCCGACCGGGATCACGATCCGCACCCCGGCCATCTGCGCGTTCACCTCCACCTCGATCTCACGCAGCGTGCACTCCGCCCGCGTGAAGTCGAGGCGTACGCCGCCCATGCCGCCCTGGGCGTGAATCCGCGGCGGCACCTTCCAGCGACCGGTCCGCTCCGCGCCGTGCATGCCGCCCCGCAGCACCAGCGGCTCGCCCGAGTCGAACACGGCCGGCCCGAGGTCATCGGTGAGCGGCACGAGTTCGCCGCGGGTCTTGGCCACGAGAGCCTGACCCAGCCGGGTGTCCAGCTCTTCGAGGTCGATCCGGCCCTCGGCCGCCGCCTCCCGCAACTGGTCCACGACCGCCTCGCGGTCGGCGTCGGAGGCACGCATACGGCCGGCGGATCGCGAGGGCTCTGCAGTCATGCACCTGATGATACGGACGCCCTCACACCCGGCGGCGGCGCTCGCCCCGGCCGGTCACTCCTCGGGTTACTCCTCGGGTACGAGCTGCGCCGTCACCACTCCGTACAGCAACTCCGCGTCCACGAAGTCCCCCTCGTCCGGCGCCCCGCACCGCCAGCTCAGCGGATATGTGTTGCCGTACGCCGCCGGAATCCCCACGTACTGGTCACGGGCGGCCGGCCCGAAGCACTTCGCGCCGGGCGGCCAGCCGAACCCCTGGCTCGCACCGGGCGCCAGCAGGAAGTACGTCCACCGCGCCCCCGCGATCTCCCGCACGACGGGCCCCGGATCGCCGTCGGTGAGGGTCGCCAGATGGTGCAGCACTGCCTCGCCCCGTACGCCGCGCAGCCGGATCGCGTCGAAGTGAATGCCGGACAGATGGAGTTGGAGCCCAGAGGCGGGTACCCATTCGGGGAGTTTCTTCTGCGTCATGGCTACGAGCATTCCGTTGGTTGCGTAGCGTGACCAGCAGGACACGGTCCACATCAAGGTGATGTGGGAAGGGTGGTGGTGGCTGTGGGGACGAGCAATGAGCCGTCGCAGGTGCGGAGGCTGGTGGGGGACCTGATTCGCATCCATCGGGTGCGCGCGGGGCTGACCCAGAAGGACGCGTCGGAGAAGCTGTTGGTGTCGGAATCCCTGCTGGGGGCGTACGAGCGGGCGGAGCGTATTCCGGCCCTGGAGTTCCTGTGCGACGCGGACAAGGTGTTCGACGCGGGCGGGGCGTTGCGGGCGTGTGCGGAGTTGGTGGACGGGGAGAAGTATCCGCCGAAGTTCCTGGACTGGGCAAAGTTGGAGCGGGCCGCGCGGGTCATCAGTGCGTACGAGACGATGCTGATCCCGGGGTTGCTTCAGACGGAGGAGTACGCGTACGCGCTGCACCGGGCGCGCGTACCGGCGTACACCGAGTCCCAGATCGTCCGCCTCGTCGAAGCGAGGCTGGAACGGCAGGCGGTGCTGGGACGCACGACCCCGCCACACATCGGGTACGTCATCGAGGAATCGGTCCTGGACCGGACGCTCGGCGGGCCCGAGGTGCTGAAGGAGCAACTGCGGCACGTTATCGACTGCATTGAGCGGTTCAACCACCTGACGGTGCAGGTGATGCCATCGGCCCAGCACACGCACGCGGGGTTGAACGGGCCCATGCAGTTGATGTCCACAGCGGAAGGCCGCAATGTGCTGTTCGCGGAGGGGCAGGGCGGCGGTAGGTTTATCCCGAAGCCGGAGCAGGTGAGCGATCTGTTCGACCTCTTTGGCATCTTGCGAGCCCAGGCACTCAACCCCTGGAAGTCCGCGGAGATCATCGAGACGAAGGTGGGACAACTGTGAGCCACGGACCCGGACTAACCTGGTTCAAGTCCAGCTACAGCGGCAACGAGGGCGGCGAGTGCATCGAAGTCGCCTACGACTGGCACAAGTCCAGCTACAGCAACAACGAGGGCGAAGCCTGCGTAGAGGTAGCCGCCTGCCCGCACACCGTCCACGTCCGCGACTCCAAGGTCACCGACGGGCCGGCCTTCGCGGTCGCCCCCGCCGCCTGGACCGCGTTCCTGCGGCACGCGGCGAACGGCTGATCACAGCCCCGTAGACGCGGAGCCGCCCGGGGGTTCGCCGTGCGACCATGCGCGCGCGGTGGAGTACACGTTCTGCGAGCAGGGCGTCGTCACGATGCTGATGGTGGCGCCCGTGGCCGGGGTGTGGGCGGGCGGCTGCTGGCGGACGCGGCGGCCTCCTGCGTCACCCCGAAGCTGTTCACCCGTGACGTGAGCCCCCGCGTACCGCACGGGAATCGCTGTCCCCCTGCCGCTGCCTATGCTCGGGGATACCGTGCGACGGACAGATCGACTCCCGAAGCGCTCGATCGGATACACCGGACATCCGTAGTCCAGGGCCTGGAGAAGGCGCTCGCACTGGCCCACCAGTTCAAGGAGGCGGTGCCCGAGACGCCGGTCATCCTGGCCGTGCACGAGCTCAAGCGCGCCTCGCGAGGAACGCGGCCGAGTCGATGACGCTGTCCGCCGAGCTCCAGGCCGGCGACATTCAGCTCGAACTCCTCGTTCCCGGAAGTCACCAGCTGAGTCTTACGCAGCGGGACAGAGGCGGACTGTTCAGGCGCTCATCTGTAGGAATTCGCGTACGGTCCGAACCTCGCGATGTGGGGCGAGCTGGTCGCGGAGGTCGGTGAGGGCGTCGGAGGGGCGGACGGAGTTGACGCTGCTGTTCTGCTGTAGCGCTTCGGCAGCCGTGGCACAGGCTGCATCGACGTCTCCGAGTTCGAGATGGGCGCGGGCTGTGCGGGTGAGGTAGAGCAGGCCGTCGCGTACGTGGCCGGCGGCGCTGTACTCGGCCTGCTGGGCGGCGGCGAAGCTGCGCAAAGCCCGGCGTGGGTCTCCGAGGTCGAGAGCGGAGGAGCCCGCCAGCATCTCGATTTCGCCCTCGGTGATCGAGTAGGCCCAGGGCGGGTCGTCGTCGTGAGTGCCTTTGGCGAAGGCATCACAGGCTGCGTTGATCTCTCTGGCGCAGCCCTTCAGATCGCCGGTCTTGGACAGGGCCCGTCCGGCACGGGCGTGGAGCAGGGCACGGACGCGGGGCGTGGTCGCTCCCGTCAAACGGTCCTGGGCGGTCCGTACGAGGTTGATGGCGTCCTGCGGGTTTCCCTTGGAGTAGGTCTGAATCGCCATGAAGTTCAGGGTATTGGCGCCGACTTCGGGGTCACCGGCGGAGGCGGACGCCCGCAGGGAGGTGATGTAGAAGCGCTGGGCCTGTGCGTGCTGGTCGGCGTCGAAGTGCAGCCAGCCGCAGATGCGGGAGGCTTCGGCGAGGGTGGAGAACAGACGTTGGCTGATACCGCTGTCGCAGGTCGTGTTGCTGGCATAACCGCTGAGGAGCTGGTATTCCGCCACGGCCGACGGGAGCAGGTCGCTGCCGCTGAGGACGTCGTCCAGGTGCCGTAGATCGTCCAGGCGCCGTTCGAGGCGGGTCATCATGTCCGGGTCCAGGCGGCGGCCGGGGGCAGCGAGAGGGCGCGGGAGAGCAGTGACCGCGTTGCTCCAGTTCATTGCGATGCCGGACAGCGTCGCACCGCTGGAGATCAGGAATCCCCGTCGGTCCATGGCCCCTCCCAGAGCGGCAGCCGCTACTGCTGCCACGGTACCCGCAGGGGACCAGGGGTTGTCGAGTACTGGGCGGTCGCCGGGGAAGGCGAGCAGGAGAAATCCGGGCCAGCCGAGTTCGGTGACGGCTGTCGGCGGGATGCCGTGGAGGCGTGCCATCGCGTAGCGGGTGGGTTCGTCGGGTTCGTTGACGCCGGTCTCCCAGCGGGAGACCTTTTCCCGGCGCTTGGCCATCCGGCCGTACCCGAGTGTGTGGTGTGCGTCGTCGAGCCGGTCCAGGTATTTCTCACCGGTCAGGCCGATCTCGGAGCGCAGTGCGGCCAGCGGGTGCAGTAAGAGCGGCTGGACGGTCATCGCAGTCTTCTCCTCACGCGACATCCTCTCGATGGCCCGCACAGTAGCCATTTGCCCGGCCGCCGTGGAGCGGTTCGGAGAAGGCTCAGCAACAGCGCAGCAACAGGATTTGCCTTCCCGGACCGGGGTGGGTGGCGGTGCCATGGGACCCGTCGTACACGTCGTGTGAAGGAGGGAGCGCCATGGGCGAGTTGGACGCACCGCTGGTGTCGGTCGTGGTGAGCGCCCGCGGGAACACCGCGCGGCTGCGGAACCTGCTGAATGCTCTTGCCCGCCAGAGCATGCCCGCGGGCGGGTTCGAGGCGGTGGTCGTGGACAACGACCTCCCCGGACCGGTCCGCCCGGTTGCCGAGGCGGTGAGGGAAGGTACTTGGCCGTTCGCGGTACGGGTGCTGTACGAGCCGACGCCGGGCCTGAGCGCGGGGCGCAACAGAGGGATCTGTGCGGCCCGGGGACGCTACGTCGCCATCACCGATCCGGACATCACCCCCGAGCCGGATTGGCTGCGGACCCTGGTGACCGCGATCGAGGAGGAGGAGGTGTTCGCCGTCGGCGGCCGCACCGTCGTGGAGTACCCCGGCGGTGAGGTGACCGCGCTGACGAAGGCCCTGCGCGAGTGCCACGGCGCGGTG
The DNA here is from genome assembly GCF_055587045.1 of Streptomyces sp. NPDC048671. Taxonomy (NCBI): domain Bacteria; kingdom Bacillati; phylum Actinomycetota; class Actinomycetes; order Kitasatosporales; family Streptomycetaceae; genus Streptomyces; species Streptomyces sp. NPDC048671. The sequence goes on from NZ_JBVJHB010000013.1 coordinate 23,349, forward strand.
GACTGGCCCGGTCACCGCGAGCTGGCCATGTGGCCGTACTGGGTCACCGGCTGCAACCTGCTGTTCGACCGTCAGACCGCGCTCGGCATCGGCCTTTTCCGCACCGACCTGGGACGCCGGGGCCGGTGGCTCGGGGACTGCGAGGACCTGGAGTTCGTGGACCGCGCCCGCCAGGCCGGTCATCAGACCCTCATCGAGCCTGCCGCCGTCGTCTCCCACCCCGTCTACCGGCCGGAGACGACCCTGCGGTACTTCGTCCGCCAGGGCGCCGGCCACGGGGTGTGCGTTGCTCGGATGCACCTGAGTGTGCGCGTCGAGCCCGCCGCGATCCAGGCCGGGTGCGAGGCCCTGCACCAGGCCGTGATCGGACTGGCCGCCGGATGGACCTTCCTGGACCGCTCCCGCGCCGTGGAGTCGGCCCGCGACCTGTCCCGCATCGGGGCCTACCACCTGGAGCGCGGACGTCTGCGGCTGCTCGGCCGCCGTCCGGTCGCGCTCGCCCAACTGCCTGTCCAGAAGACCAAGGAGAGCTACTGATGGACGTCATCACGACCGCAGGGCTGTACCCCGCCGCCGCTGAGAGCGCCGTCGAGGTGATCGAGCGGAAGGGCTCCGGCCACCCCGACACCCTCGCCGACGGCATGGCAGAGGCGATCTCCCGCGCCTACAGCGCGTACTGCCTGGACCGCTTCGGTGCGATCCTGCACCACAACACCGACAAGCTCGCGTTGCTGGGCGGCGCCGCCGACGTGGCGTTCGGGCACGGCGAGATGACCGCCCCGATCCAGGTCCTGGTCAACGGGCGGATCACGACCGCGCTGGGCGAGGAGAGCATCCCCGTCCAGGACATCGTCACCACGGCGGCGCGGGAGTTCCTGGGCGCCGCTCTACCGATGCTGGACACCGACCGGTGGGTACAGGTCAGGCCCCGGCTGACCCAGGCGTCCAGCCCCGGAGCGGTCAGCGCCGGCGCGAACGCCGACCGGGAGGCATCCCGGCAGCGCTGGTTCGCCCCGCGAAGCCTGGACGACCTCGCCGAGCGGCACCGGCTGTTCTCCAACGACACCTCCGCCGGTGTCGGCTACGCACCCCTGGGCATCGGGGAACAGCTCGCCGGCGGTATCGAGACCCACCTGAGCAGTGAGAGCTTCCGCGCCGAGCACCCGTACTTCGGCACGGACATCAAGCTGATGGTCGTGCGCACCGGCACCAGCGTGCGCCTGACGGCGTGCGTGCCGCAGATCGCCCGCCACACCCCGGACCTGGACACCTACGTCGACCGCCGTGCCCTGGCCCGGGAACTGATCACGCAGACGGCCGCGCGGATCGCGCCGGGCATGGACGTCGAGGTCTTCGTCAACACCCGTGACCAGGACCAGCGGCCCGAGCTCTACCTGACGGCCACCGGATCGTCGATCGAGTCGGGCGACGAGGGAGTGGTCGGCCGGGGCAACCGCTCCAACGGGCTGATCTCGATGCTCCGCCCCTGGTCGGCGGAAGGCGTCTCCGGCAAGAACCCCGTCTACCACGTGGGCAAGCTCTACAATCTGGCCGCCACGGAGGCCGCCCGTCGGCTGCACGAGGAGACCGGGCTGGAGTGTGCGGTCGCTCTCGTCTCGCAGTCCGGCCGAGACCTGGCCGACCCGTGGCAGGCCGTCGTCCAGACCTCCGGACCGACCCCGTTCCTGGCCGCAGATGCCCGCCGTGTCCTCACCGCGGTAATGGAGGACCTGGGGAGCCTGCGGGAGCAGCTGCTGGCCGGGAAGCTGGCCACCGCATGAGCGCCCGCCCCGAGGCCGTCGCCCTGTTCCGGCCATGCCTGAACCCCGCCACCCTCTCCGGCGTTACCCTGCCCGACTTCTTCGCCCTGGCGGCGGCCGCCGGATTTGAGGCGGTCGAGCTGTCCATCCAGCAGGCCCAGGCCCTGGGCGCCGTCCGGGTGCGAGACCTGCTGGCCGAGCACGGGCTGAGGGTGGCGGCTGCCAGCGGCATCCTGCCCGCCGGACCCGTGCTGCCTGCCCCGCTGCTGGTCGACAGCGCGGCGTACGACGAGCACCTTCAGACCCTCCCTGAGCGGCTGAAGACGTTCGCTGAACTGGGCTGCCCCGTCGCCACGACTGTCCTCAACCCCTTCTCCGCGCTCGGCCAGGGCGAGGCCCTGGTCGTCGCACGCCGGCGGATTGTCCAACTCGCCGACAGCGCAGCCGCATACGGTGTGCGGCTCGCGGTGGAGGCCGTCAGCGTCGTGGACGGACTGCCACCCGAACTCGACGGACCCCACCCGGTGGCCGCCACTCTGCCCGCTGTCGCCGAGCTGCTGCACGAGAGCGGTACCGAGAACGCTGCTGTGCTGGTCGACTCCTTCCATTGGGCGGTCGCCGGAGCCGATCCGGACCACATCAGGGCCCTTGGCGCGGGCGGGGTCGCTCACGTGCAGATCGCCGACGTCCCCCACACCGGCACCCCGTACGGCTGGACGGACAGCCTTCGGCTGTTCCCCGGCGACGGAGCCCTCAACTGGCCTGCCTTCGCCGACGCGCTCACTCAGGTCGGCTACACCGGGGCCACCTCGGTGGAGCTGTTCAACCCCGTCCTGCGGGGCCTGCCCGAGGACGAGATCGCTGCCCGTTCCCATCACGCGGCCACCGGCTGCTGGGCCCCCCAGGAGACACCGCGATGAGCTCGCCGACCCGGCCGTGGAGGCTGGCCGTCGCCGGATGCGGCGCCGCCGCGTTCGGTCTCCACCTCCCTCTGCTCACCTCCAGCACCGCCTTCGAGGTGACGGCACTGGCCGACCGCGACCCCGCGCGTGCCCGCGCCGCCGCCACCCGCTTCGCCGTGCCCCGCGTCGCAGCGAACACGAAGGATCTCCTCGACGGCGCGGACATGCTGGTGATCCTCACCGGTGTCCACGAGGACCTGATCGAAGGGGCGCTGGACGGACACGTACACGTCTTCACCGAGAAGCCGGTCGGCCTGGACGTCACCGGCACCCGCAAACTGGCCGCCCGCGCGCAGGAGGCGGGACTACTGCTGGAAGTCGGGGTGATGCGCGCCCACGACCCGGCCCTGCACGCCGCCCTCGCGGCAGTCCCCAACCCGGCGGGCGGCTGGCTCATCAAGGCCGACGGCGTGGACGAGGCCGCCCGACGGCGCCTGCTGCCCCCCGGCTTCAGCCCGTACACCTTTACGGACGACCCGACCCAGGCGGTACCCGAGCAGCTTGCCGACCCGCACCAGGTCACCGCACTCCAGATCTTGCTGTGGCAGGGCTACCACCTGCTGACCGCCCTGGCCCTGGCCGTCCCCGGCGTCACACCGGCCGCGTGCACCCTAGACGCCGACGGCCAGTCTCTCCACGCGCTGCTGTACGGCCCAGCTGCCGAGCCCTTCACCCTGGTCATCAGCGCCACGGCACCAGGCCGCTTCCTGGAGCAGATCCACTTCAGCGGCTCGGTGGACGCGGCCACGGTCGACTTCGCCCGCCCCTACGAGCCGCCCACCGAGACGCGCGTCACCACAGCCACCGGCGAGCAGAGCGGGTTCCCCGACCCGTTCGCCACTATGTGGCAGGCCGTCAGTGACCGGCTGGCCGGACAGTGCCCGGCCGATCTGCCCACCAGCGCCGCACTCGCGGTACGGGTGGAAGACCTCGCGTTCGCACTGGCCGCCATCTGCCGCCCAGGCCCGCATCCCCGGAAGGACTGACATGCCCACCGACGCCCCCGTACTCGTACTCGACGGGCCCCCCGGAGCCGGCAAGACCTCTCTGCTCGCGCGGATGGTGCCCGTCCTGGGCGACGAGTGCCTTTGGTTCACCGAGCCCAACGCACGGCTGAGCACCGGTCTCCAAGCCCCCGTGCACCCCTCCACCGCGGGGCACAGCCTGTGGTTCCTACGGCACGAGCTGGACAAGGCCCAGGCAGCCGCCCGACTCGCCGCCGACCCCGACACCCGGCTGCTGATCTCCGACCGCAACCACCTCGGCGCCCTGGCCTACTGCTGGGCGACCCGCGCGGACGACAGCCTCCCCTACCGCACCGCCCGCGACTTCTACGCCCGCCACATCGCCCCCGCCCTGCCCGAGCAGGTCCTGACCGCGATTCTCCTCGTCAGCCCCGGCGAGAGCCTTACGCGCCGGGGAAACGTGGCCGAACGGCCCCGCTGGAAGCAGTGGTTCGACGAAGGACTGCTGGAGCGGCTGCACACCTTCTACACCGACATCGCCCCGACCCTGTGCCCCACTCCACCACTGATCATCAAGACCGACGGCACCACCCCAGACACCGTCCTCGCCCAGGTCAGCGGCTTCCTGGCCGATGCCGGACTTACCGACACCGCAACGAAGCTCACCACCGCCCCGACCCCGGACACCCACCCGGCACTGGACCCCCGCTTCCGGGCCGTTTACGACGCGCTCGGCGGGCTGGAGTCCTTCGGTCACCCCTTCACCGACCCGCTCGACCATCGCGGCAGCACGGTGCAGCTGTGCCAGCTCGGCACCCTGTACCGCGACCCGGCAGGCCACACCGGGCTATGGGACCTGCTGGCCGGACTCGAACAGGAGGCCGCCTGATGACTGCCCGAACCCCGGTCGTGGCCGGCATCAACCTCGGCCACGACGGCGGCGCCGCCCTCATCACCGACACCACGATGGTCGCGATCAGCGAAGAACGCCTCAACCGCACCCGCTACAGCCCCGGCTGGCAGGCCGCCCTCCTGTACTGCCTGCGCGCCGCCGACGTACGGCTGGAGGACATCGACCTGATCGCCGTCAGCGGCATCGGCCACCACCCGCCCACCGCCAGTGAGACCGGCCTGTCCCACCTCGGCGTCGACCCGGCAAGGATCGTCCCTGTCGACCACCACCTCAGCCACGCCTACACGGCGTACTGCCTCAGCCCATATGACAAGGCAACTGTCCTGGTAGTCGACGGCGGCGGCAACAACCACGACACCGAGACCTACTACGCCGCCACCCCCGACGGAATTCACCGCCTCGGCGGCAACCCGCCCACCCGGCCCCGTGCCGGAGGCATCGGCGCCACGTACGAGGCGTACACGAACTGGCTCGGGTGGCACGAGCAAGAGGCCGGGAAAACGATGGCCCTCGCCTCATACGGCGACCCAGGCACCTACCAGGCCCCGCTGTTCGACGTCACCGACGCCACCGTCCACGGCAACCTCACCCGCACCCACGCCGCAGGCGTCGCCGAACTCGCCAAACGCACCGGCGCCGACTTCGGGCCGCCCGGCAGCCGGGGCGAGCACCCGCGCGGAACAGATGCCGCCGCCTACGTCCAGGCCCAGACCGAACAGGCCTTGTGTGCCCTGGCCGAACAGACCATCGCCGCCACCGGCCTGAGCAACCTGTGCTTTGCCGGCGGTGTAGCCCTCAACTGCGTGGCTGCCGACAAACTCCGACGCCTGGACGCGGTCACCGGGTACTTCGCGCCGCCGGCATCCTCCGACCGGGGCCAGGCACTGGGCTGCGCCCTCTACGCGTGGCACCAGCTGACCGGCGACCTCCCGCGCCGTCCGCTCACCCACGACTACTTCGGCCGCACCTATACGGACACCGAGATCGAGCAAGCTCTCACCCGTGACCCACGCTCCGGACTGGACGAGTGCCGTCGGACGCCGTACCGGTGGCGGCGCGAAAGTGACATCGCAGCCACCGCCGCGCAGATGATCGCCGCCGGAAGGATCATCGGCTGGTTCCAGGGCGGCAGCGAACTCGGCCCCCGTGCCCTCGGCGGCCGCAGCATTCTTGCCGACCCCCGCACCACGGCGAACTCCGAGGCGCTGAATGACCGCATCAAGCACCGCGAGCCGTTCCGCCCCTTCGCGCCCGCCATTCTCGCCGGCCACGCACACGAGTGGTTCGAACTCGACGTGCCCAGCCCCTTCATGCTGATCGCCCCACCGGTCAGACCGGACCGGGCGGACCAGATCGCGGGAGTCGTGCATGTCGACCGAACCGCCCGCGTCCAGACCGTCGACCCGGGGGCGTCCCCGGTCTTCGCAACCCTGATCAAACACGTCCACCAGATCACGGGCGTTCCCGTCGTGCTGAACACGAGCTTCAACGACCGGGAACCCATCGTGGAAACCCCGGCCCACGCCCTGGCCACGTTCCAGGCGTGCGACCTGGACGCCATGTGCATCGGGGACTATCTCGTCGAGCGCAACTGAACCAGCCTGCCAGACTGGACCCATGAACACTCTGCCCCTCCGGGAGGCGGCCCGAGCCGTCGTTCTCGACGCCCGCCAGCGCGTCCTGCTGCTGCGCTACGAAGAGAACGGCGGCTTCTGGGCCACCCCCGGTGGCAGCCTGGAATCCGGTGAGGACTACCCCACGGCCGTCCTGAGAGAGCTCGGCGAAGAACTCGGGGCCACGGACGTCCTGCTGGTCGCACAGATCGCTGAACGCAGCCAGAACCATCCCGTCGGCGGCCGCGAGGTCCGCCAGGTCGAGAAGTATTTCCTCGCGCGTATCGCGGCCTCCGACATCGACCAGTCCCGCGCTACCCAGACCGACAACATCCAATCCAGCCGCTGGTGGACCCTGAGCGAACTACGCGCTACCAGCGAGACGGTCTACCCCAGCGGCCTCGCCGACCTCATTGCCGACATTCTCAGCAACGGCACACCAGAACAACAGCTGTCCTGAGCCGTTCGACCTGGTCGAACACGTTGTCCACGGATTCGGGGCGGAGATCAACCGTACGAGCCACAGGGACCGACATGGCCGTGATGGTAGAAATTCGGGGTCCGGGGTGCGGTCAACACGGCCACACCCCGCATGACAACGGGTGAGGAAGATCCGTACCTCCTGAGCTGTGCTGCCTCACAGCCCCGGCGCCCCCCACACCGGGAACCACCGGGCCAGGTCCTTCTCCACGCGGAGGTCGTCCCCGAGGGCGGCCCGGACCTGGAGTTCGAGTTCGTTGTCGCGCTTCTCGCCGCCCGGCAGCGGGGCGAAGGGGTAGAACGTGCCGCGCTTGTAGAGGTAGACCAGCGCCAGCGGCCGTTCCCGCTCGTCCCGGAAGCCGATCAGTGAGCAGAGGAGCTGCGGGCCGAAGCCGCCGTCCTGGAGCAGCGTGTTCACCGCGTGCAGGTCGTTGACGAGCGAGGCGGTGTCCTCGGCTGCCTGCCGGGCGAGCAGCCAGGTGTAGCCGTAGGAGTCCCGGCTGAACTCCACCGGGATTCCGCCGCTCGCGGTGTCCGCGTCCAGCAGCTCCCGTACGTCCTGCTGGATCCGGGCGAAGGTGCCGCCCTCCACGCCCGCGAAGCACACCGAGCCGAGGCCGGTCGGGACGAAGCCCGTCGCCGCCTGGAGGGTGAGGGCGGCGGACGGGACGGCGAAGAGCTGGTCGAGGTCGGGGCGGACCGGTTTGCTGCGGCCCAGGATGGTGTCGAGCAGGCCCATGGACGCTCCTTACGGGCGGGCGAGGTCGGCGGAGATACGGGCCAGCTGGTCCAGGCGCTGTTCCAGCGTCGGGTGCGAGGAGAGCAGCCGGCCCAGGCTCTGCTTGGAGGAGAAGGCCGGGACGAAGTAGAAGGCGTTGTACGGCTCCGCCTTCCGCAGGTCCTCCGTCGGGATCCGGGCCATCTGGCCGCTCACCTTGGTGAGGGCGGAGGCGAGGGCCGAGGGACGGCCGGTGAGCAGTGCGGCGGTGCGGTCGGCGGACAGCTCGCGGTAGCGCGACAGCAACCGGGTCAGCAGGAAGCTCAGTGCATAGACCACCGCGCTGACCAGCGGAATCAGCATGATCGCGATGCCGATGGGGTCGTTGCTCCGGCTGGAACGGGAAAGTCCGCCCCACAGGGCGACACGGGTGATGATGCCGGCGAGTACGCCGAGGAACGAGGCGATCGTCATGACGGCGACGTCACGGTGTGCGACGTGCGACATCTCATGGGCGAGCACGCCCTCCAGCTCCTCGGGCTCCAGTCTGCGCAGCAGACCGGTGGTCGCGCAGACGAGGGCGGTCTTCTCGGAGCGGCCGGTGGCGAAGGCGTTCGGTACGTCGCTCTGGGCGATGGCCACTCGCGGTTTGGGCATGTCGGCGAGGGCGCAGATCCGGTCGATGGTGCCGTGCAGTTCTGGCGCCTGCTCCGGGGTGACCTCGCGGGCGCCCATGCTGAAGGCCGCGATGCGGTCGCTGAACCAGAACTGGGCGATGAACATCCCACCGACGATGATCAGGATGATCGGCCAGGCGCCGCGCAGCACGGCGAGCAGTACGCCGACCAGTACCACGTACAGCAGACCGATCAGGAACATGGTGGAAACCATGCGTGTGGTCAAGCCGCGGTCCGGTGCGTACCGGCTACGGGTTCGGGTCATGGGTGACCTCCAGTCCTCATCTGCTTCCCATAGTGCTCCTCGGCGGTTGGAAGCGGATAAGGGCGACCGGTAAACAGACGGGTAAATGGACCGGTGAGGCGACCGGTGAGGCCACGGGTGAGGCCATCGGTGGGGCGGCCGGTAAACGGGGGGTGCGGTTCCGGCCGTCGTTCGATGGGTGGATACGGGGGATTTGGCCGAACAACGCCTAGCCCATCTAGGTGCCTCGGGCATCTAGTGGGGGTGATCGGCAGGACTCCCCTCATCTCTTTGCGAGGTCCTCCATGGCAGAGACCGAGACCGTCACCTTTCCGCAGAACCGCACCTGCCCCTACCACCCGCCGACGGGATATCCGAGTGAGAGCCGGGGGCAGCAGTCGGTGACCCCCGTCCGTATCTACACCGGCCGGACCGTGTGGCTGGTGACCGGTCACGCCGAGGCGCGGTCGCTCCTGGCGGACCCCAGGCTGTCGTCCGACCGGGAGCACCCCGAGTTCCCGCTGTTCGCCAAGCGGCAGGCCGAGACCACCCAGCGGCGCGTGGAGCTGATCGGCGTCGACGATCCGGAGCACAACGTTCAGCGCCGGATGCTGATCCCGAGCTTCACGGTCAGGCGGACGGCGGCCCTGCGGCCGCAGATCCGGGCGACCGTGGACACCCTGCTGGACGCGATGGTCGAGCAGGGTCCGCCGGCCGACCTGGTCAACGCCTTCGCGCTGCCGGTGCCGTCCATGGTCATCTGCGCGCTGCTCGGGGTGCCCTACGGGGACCACGAGTTCTTCGAGGCGCAGTCGCGCAAGCTGCTCCGCGGCCCGGAGGCCTCCGATGTCGAAGTCGCGCGGGACGCCCTCGACGAGTACTTCCGGGTACTGATCGAGCGCAAGCGGCGCGATCCTGGCGACGGGCTGCTGGACGAGCTGATCGCCAAGCAGCTGGAGACCGGGGCGGTGGACGGCGAGGAGCTGGTGCGGCTGGCCGAGATCCTGCTCGTGGCGGGCCACGAGACGACCGCGAACATGATCTCGCTCGGCACCTTCACCCTTCTCCAGCACCCGGAGCAGCTGGCCCTGCTGCGCGCCGCGGGTTCCGGTACCGATGACGAGCCCGGTCCTGGGATGCCTGCCGCGGTGGAGGAGCTGCTGCGGTTCCTGTCCATCGCGGACGGGCTGTCGCGGGTGGCCGTCGAGGACATCGAGGTGGGCGGGGTGACCGTCCGGGCGGGGGACGGCGTGCTCCTGTCCACGTCGGTGAGCAACCGGGACGAGTCCGTGTACCCGGCGCCCGATGAGCTGGACCTCGGCCGCAACGCGCGCAATCACGTGGCGTTCGGGTTCGGTGTCCATCAGTGCCTGGGCCAGAACCTGGCGCGGGCCGAACTGGAGATCGCGCTGCCCGCCCTCTTCGAGCGTCTTCCCGGTCTGCGGCTGGCGGTGCCCGCCGAGGACGTTCCGTTCAAACCGGGGGACACGATCCAGGGGCTCCTGGAACTGCCCGTGACGTGGTGACCGAAATCCGACCGGAAGGCCCTGCTGGGATGCAGATCAAGATCGATATCGACCGGGACGTGTGCATCGGCGCGGGGCAGTGCGCGCTCGCCGCGCCGAAGGTGTTCACCCAGGACGACGACGGGTTCAGTGAGCTGCTGCCCGAACCGGGAGACGCCCTCGCCGGGCCCCTGGTCGGTGAGGCGGCCCGCGCCTGCCCTGTGCAGGCGATCACGGTGAACTGAGCGGCCGGGCGGCTGCCCCGCACAGCACGGGGGCGGGGCGGCCGCGGGTCCGTCTGCCGGCCCGGCCGTCTGCCCGCCGGCTCGCCCGTCCGCCCGTCTGCCCGTCTGCCCGCCCGTCTGCCCGTCCGCCCGGCCGTCCGCCGGTCAGGGCCAGAGCAGCTCCCGCTGCCAGGCCCCGGCGGGCTCCGAGGTTTCTGCGGCCCCGGCCCCCGCCGCCCCGGTCTCCCGGTGGTAGCGCAGCCGGATGTGCCGGCGCCGCGCGTCGCCCTGGAAGAACTCGACCTCGTACGGCTCGACCACGTACCGCCTCCAGCTCGCCACCTCCGCCTCCGGCTCCTCACGCGCCCGGTCCCAGGCGGCGTCGGAGGCGCGGTCCAGCTCGGCGGACGAGCCCAGCACCTCGCTCTGCCGCCCCACCAGCGCGGAGGCCAGCGCCCCGGTGGAACGGGCGTGCAGATCGGCCCGGCTCTCGGCGGCGGAGCACACGGTGACCGGTCCCCGCACCCGTACCTGCCGTCCCTGCGCGGGCCAGTAGAAGCCGAGGGCGGCATGGGGGCGGCCGGCGAGCTGGCGGCCCTTCGCGCTGGTGGCGTGCGTGGCGAAGTGCCAGCCGCGCTCGTCCGCGTCGTGCAGCATCAGGGTGCGCACATCGGGCCGGCCCTCCGCGTCGGCCGTGGCCAGGGTCATGGTGTGCGGCTCCACCTGCCCGGCGGCCACCGCCTCGGTGAACCAGGAGTGGAAGAGGGGGAGCGGGGCCCGGGGCGCGGCGGCCGGGTCGAAGGCGGGCAGCTCGATGTCCCACACACGCTGGGCGTGGAGCAGATCACGGAAGGCGTGCTGTGCGGCGGAGGCGGATGCGTCGGTCATGCGGCCATTGGACCTCATGGTCCGGTCGGCACCGAGAATGATGTGGCACGAGGAGTCACGCGGGGCCACGCTGAAGCCATGAAGACCATTACCCTGCGCGAGCTTCGGAGCCGGTCCGCGGATGTCATGGACGCTGTGGCAGAGGGCGAGATCTTCCGCATCACCCGTAACGGGACAGAGGTCGCGGAGCTCCGGCCGCTCACGCGCATGCGGAGGCTGAGCGCGGAGGAGCTGGTGGCCCGGCACCGGAGGCTTCCCCGCGTGGACGGTGCGCTGACGCGTCGCGAAGCGGACGAGTTCTCCGGTGACGATGACCGGGCCGGGGACGACGATCCGTGGGAACGTGCGCGTGGCTGAGCGCCACCGTGCGCGCGGCGTGGACGGAGAAGCCGGCTCACCGTCGTCGCAGTGTGATCCGGCGAGGCCCGGGGCCCGAGATCCCGGCTCCTGACCACCCCACCCCGCCCCCTCACCCCCGCCCCAGCACCACCGTCCCCGACGAGCAGAACCAGCCGCCCGTCCCCGACGCCACCGCCAGCTCCGGCAGTCGCCCGCCCGTCTTGCGGACCTGGCGGGCCCCCGCCTCGCCGCGTAGTTGGCGTACCGCCTCCACCAGCAGGAACAGTCCGCGCATCCCGGGGTGGCAGGCGGAGAGGCCTCCGCCGTCGGTGTTCACCGGGAGCTCGCCGGTCAGACCGGTGCGGCCCTTCTCGACGAACGCGCCGCCCTCGCCCTTCGCGCAGAAGCCCAGGTCCTCCAGGGTCACCAGGGTCATATAGGTGAACGCGTCATAGATCTCGGCCAGATCGATGTCGGCGGGCCGCACCCCCGCCCGCTCGAAGGCCAGCCGGCCCGACACGGCGGCGGGGGAGACCGTGAAGTCGTCCCACTCGGACATCGCGGAGTGCGAGACGTGCTCGCCGGTGCCGAGAATCCAGACCGGGTCCTTCGCCGTGTCCGGTACGTACTCCTCGGCCGCCAGCAGCACCGCGCAGCCGCCGTCGCTGCGGATGCAGCAGTGCAGCTTGGTGAACGGGTCGGCGATCATCGGGCCCGACAGCACCTCGTCCACGGTGACCGGATCGCGGAACATCGCGTCCGGGTTGGCGGCCGCGTTGGCGCGGGCCTGCACCGCCACCTCCGCGAGCTGCTCCAGGGTGGTGCCGTACTCGTGCATGTGGCGGCGCGCGGCCATCGCGTACTTGGCGATCAGCGAGTGCCCGTACGGCACCTCGAACTGGAGCGGGCCGCGGGCGCCGAAGGAGAGGTTGGACGTGCGGCGGCCCGCCTTGATGTCCGCGCGTGCCGTCGATCCGTACACCAGGAGTACGGCGTTGGCGCGGCCCGCCGCGATGGCGTCCGCCGCATGGGCCGCCATCACCTCCCAGGTCGAGCCGCCCACCGAGGTGGAGTCCACCCAGGTGGGTTTCAGCCCCAGGTACTCCGCGACCTCGACCGGGGCGAGCGTGCCGAGACCGGCGGAGGCGAATCCGTCGACGACCGACCGGTCGAGACCAGAGTCGGCGAGCGCCCGGCGGGCGGCCTGGGCGTGCAGGGCGTACGGCGTGGCGGTGTCGACACGTCCGCAGTCGGCGAGGGATATGCCGACGACAGCGACCTTGCGGTGGGAAGAAGGCATGAATCTGACGGTACATCAGATTGGGATCGGGTGAACCGGCTCGCGACAGTGGGATCTTGTGGGGCGTCGCGGTGCGCGGCTCTGGGAATCTCGCCAGATCCGCCCTAGCATGACGGCCCGTCAGATCAGAGGCCGTCGGCCTCTGAGGGGAAGGAGTCCGACGATGGATGCCGCCTTCACCGCGGAACAGGACGAGATCCGCCGCACCTTGCGCGAACTGCTGGCCAGACACAGCGGCCCCGACGACGTCAGGAGCGCGATGGGCACGCGGGACGGGTACGACGCCGCGCTGTGGCGCCGGCTCGCCCAGGACCTCGGGCTGCCCGGAATCGCCCTCCCGCAGGAGTACGGAGGTGCCGGCCGCGGGCCCGCCGAGCTCGCCGTCGTCTGCGAGGAGGCGGGCCGCGCGCTGCTGCCGTCCCCGCTGCTCGCCACCGCCGTACTCGCCGCGCCCCTGATCGCCGCCCTCGGCACCGAGGAGCAGCGCACCGCCCTGCTGCCGGCCGTCGCGACGGGCGAGCTCACCGCGGCGCTGGCCGTCCCCGGCGGCTCGCTCGCCACCGCACTCGGCCTCACCGGCGACCTGACCGGCGGAAGCTGGGCGGGCGGCGGCCGGGCGGGCGGCGTCCAGGCCCGGCCGGCCGGTGACGGCGGGGGATGGCGGCTGTACGGGGAAGCCGACCAGGTGCTGGACGGGCACAGCGCCGGACTGCTCCTGGTCGCCGCGCACACGGGCGGCTTCCCGCGCAGTCGCACCCTGCTGTTCCTGGTCCGGACGGACGGGCCGCAGGCGCCCGCCGGACTCGTCCGCACCCGGCAGACCGCACTCGACGAGACCCGGCCGCTCGCCCGCGTCCAGCTGCGTGACACGGAGGCCGAACTCCTCGGCGCCGATGACACGGTGGATGCCTCGGCGGCCCTCGCCGTGGCCGGCCGGGCCGTGGCCGCGGCACTCGCCGCCGAGGCGGTGGGGGCGGCGGCGAGCGCGCTGGAGCGGACGGTCGCCCACGTCGGGGAGCGCGAGCGGCTCGGCCGCGCGACCGGCTCCTCCCGGACCGTGCAGCACCGCCTCGCGGATCTGTACGTACGGGTGCAGTCGGCCCGTTCCGCGGCGTACTACGCGGCCCGTGACCCGGAGGCCGGCGGGCTCGCCCTCGCCCAGGCGCTGGAGGTCCTGCACGTCACCACCGCCGAGGCCGTGCAACTGCACGGCGGTGTCGGCTTCACCTGGGAGCACGAGGCGCGTCTGTACTTCAAGCGGGCCGCCGCCGATGAGCTGCTCCTCGGCCCGGTGCACCGGCTCCGCGACCACGCGGCCGAGCGGGCGGGGCTCTTCGGCCCCGGTACGGGCGAACAGGGACCCGTCGAGCAGGGACCGGCCGATCGGGTGGCGGTCTGATGGCGCCCGGCGTCCGCCTCGTCCAGAAAGTCTCCTCGACCCGGACCTTCGCCCGGATCGCACCCCATCTCGTACCGGCCATGGACCGCACGGTCCACCGGCTCACCCGCGGCCGGGTGCTGCTCAGCGCGCAGATGCTGCCGGGGGTCGTGCTGACGGTGCCGGGGGCGCGGAGCGGGCAGCTCAGGACCACCCCGCTGGCCTGCATGCCGGAGCACGGCGACGGTGGTGGTGGCGGTCGGGGCAAGGGTGAGCCGGGCAGCTGGATTCTGGTCGGCAGCAACTTCGGCCGTACGGGGCACCCGGCCTGGACGGCGAACCTGCTGGCGCATCCGGAGGCGGCCGTCATCAGCTGGAAGGGCCGCGACATCCCGGTACGGGCCAGGCTGCTGGCGGGCGCCGAGCGGGCGGCGGTGTGGGAGACGGCGCTGAGGTTCTGGCCGCCCTACGCGGCGTACCAGGCGCGGATCGACCGCGAGATCCGGCTGTTCCGGCTGGAGCGGCGCGACGATTCGGGGTGAGGGCGCGCGGGCTCACGGCTGTGTCCACGTCCGGATGCACCGACGCGGATGTGTTCGGACGCGTCGACGGCCGATGTGTGCGGATGTGTTCGGACGCGCCGACGGCCGATGTGTTCGGATGCGCCGGCGGCGGCTGTGTCCGGGTACGCCGATGGCCGATGGGTTCGGGTACACCGACGGCGGATGTGTCCGGGTACACCGACGGCGGACCACATGCGTGGTCCGCCGTCGGTGAGACAGGACCTGGGGCGCCCGGGATCACCGCGCGTCACCCAGTACGGGGAATCCGGCGCGGGCGCTACTTCGTCGGCTTCTTGCCGGTGATGCCCAGATGCACCAACAGCGCGAGGTTCGGACGGAGTTCGGCCTGCTTCACGCCCCAGGTGGTGAAGCCCTTCTGGTGCGAGGCGACCGCGGCCAGCATCGCGACCAGGGAACCGGCCATCGCCGCGGGGCTGATGTCCTTGTCCACCTTGCCCTTGGCCTGGAGCTCCTTCACCGATTCCGTGAGGGAGTTGGTGACGGAGTTGAGGATCTTCATGCGGATCTTGTAGAACCGCTTGTCGCCCTCGGCCGCGCCGAGGTCGACCACGCGCAGGATCGCGTCGTTGCGCCGCCAGAAGTCGAGGAACCCCTCGACGAGTTCTTCGGCGGTCTGCCAGCCCGACTTGCCGACCCAGGAGCGCCCGGCGACCAGTTCGGTCAGTCCGGCGCCCTCCTTGGCCATCTCTTCGGCGATCTCGAGGACGGCGCCCTCGACGTCGGGGAAGTACTGATAGAAGGTCGCGGGTGAAGTCCCCGCCTTCCGGGCGACGTCGATGACTTTGACGTCCCGGTACGGCGAGGAGCTGAGCATCTCGCTGAGGCAGTCGAGCAGCTTCTGCCGCGTCGCCTGTCCGCGTCGACCGGCCACGCGGCCGTCGACGGTACGTACTTGTCCTGTCATGCCGTCAGCTTACCGACGGGTGATCGGAGCGCGATTCGGCCGACTGCAAATGGGGAGGGCGGCAGGCGCGGTGGGGGGAGTGCGGGGATTTCCGATGATGTGTCCCCCGGTTCCGCATGCCTTTCCGCACACCGTTGCCCACAGTCTGATTAATGTTATCAACAGCCTGTGGACAACTTCCGTGGATAACTTTCTGTGACGACGGCATTCGGGTGCTCATTCTCGAACTTATGTTCGTATGGAAGGGGCTGAGGCGCGCGCCGGGCGCCTCGCGGTTACGTTGGCTGTGACGAGCGTCACCGCGACGGAAGGATCCGGGCCCATGGCCGCATTCGCGCAGTCCGCGCCGTGCTGGGTGGATGTGCAGCTGCCCGACCTCGCGGCGGGCAAGCGCTTCTACGGTGAGCTCTTCGGCTGGACCTTCCGGGCGGGCGACGGGCCCTTCGCCGACGCCCTCAGTGACGGGGCCCTGGTCGCCGCCCTCGCCGCCAAGCAGGACGGCCGGATGCCGACCGCCTGGGGCGTCTACTTCGCGACGGACGACATCACCGCCTCCGTCGCCCGCGTCCGGGAGGCGGGCGGGCAGGTGATCACCGAACCGGTCCGGGCCGGCCGGTCGGGGGTGCTCGCCCAGGCCGCCGACCCCGGCGGCGCGGTCTTCGGGCTGTGGCAGGCGGGTGAACGCAAGGGCTTCCAGAAGCAGAACGAGCCGGGCTCCTTCTGCTGGACCGAGGTCTACACCCGGCAGAAGGAACGCGTCGACCCCTTCTACGAGCAGGTCTTCGGCTTCCGCTCCGTCGATCCGGACGAGGCCGGCACCGGCGTTCCGGGCACGGACGAGGCCGGTGTCGACTTCCGCATGTGGTCACCGGCGGGCACGGAACCCGGGCCGGACACCGCGATCGGCGGGCGCAGCGTCATCACCGACGCGTTCCCCGCCATGATGCCGAGCCACTTCCTCACCTACTTCGCCGTGGCGGACTGCGACGCGACGGCCGCGACCGTCCTGCGGCTCGGCGGCCGGGTCTCCGCACCGCCCTTCGACATCCCGTACGGGCGGATGTCGGTACTCCAGGACGACCAGGGCGCCGTCTTCGCCGTACTTCAGCCACCGGTGTCCTGATAAGGCCCGGAGTGATCCATGACACCCGCTTCTGCCCCCGGGTTCGCAACCGGCGCCTCGGCCAGGAACAATCGGGGTGCGCACCGTCGGGTGGTGCCCAGTGGTGAGACGCTGCACAGGGCGGTTTTTCGCGGGCCTCTGTCGACTGAGGTCCGTACGGGGAGGGTGGCAGGTAAGTGATGGAGCAGCTGACGCAGCACGACCCGAGGCGGATCGGCCCGTTCGAGGTGCTGGGACGGCTCGGGGCCGGCGGCATGGGGCTGGTCTATCTCGCCCGCTCGGCGTCGGGCCGGCGGGTGGCGATCAAGACGGTACGTACGGAACTGGCCGAGGACCAGCTGTTCCGGGTCCGCTTCACGCGTGAGGTGGAGGCCGCCCGCGCGGTCAGCGGCTTCTACACCGCCGCCGTGGTGGACGCCGATCCGCGTGCCGCCGTGCCGTGGCTCGCCACCGCCTATGTGCCCGCGCCCTCGCTTGAGGAAATAGTGAATGAGTGCGGGCCGATGCCGACCCAGGCGGTGCGCTGGCTGGCCGCGGGCATCGCGGAGGCCCTGCAGTCGATCCACGGCGCGAAGCTCGTCCACCGCGACATGAAGCCCTCGAACGTGCTCGTCGTGGAGGACGGCCCCCGGGTCATCGACTTCGGGATCGCGTCCGGCGTCTCCAACACCCGGCTCACCATGACGAACGTCGCCGTGGGCACACCCGCGTACATGTCGCCCGAGCAGGCGCGGGACTCGCGCAGCGTCACGGGCGCCAGCGACATCTTCTCGCTCGGCTCGACGCTCGTCTTCGCCGCGACGGGCCATGCGCCGTTCCACGGGGCCAACCCGGTCGAGACGGTCTTCATGCTGCTGCGCGAGGGCCCCGACGTCACCGGTCTGCCCGACGATCTGCGGTCGCTGATCGAGTCGTGCATGCAGATGGACGCCTCGCGCCGGCCCACCCCGGCCGAGCTCCAGTCCCAGCTCTCCCCGCACCTCTTCGCCTCCGGCGGCGACGACAGCGGTACGGCGTCGGCCTGGCTGCCGGCCTCCGCCACCGAGATGATCGAGCTGCGCCGCGGCGGCGGACGCGTGGTCCCCGCCGCACCCGCACCCGCACCCGCACCCGCCCCGGCCCCCGCACCCGTGCCGCCGCCGCCCGCCAGGCCGCCGGGCGCCGACTGGGACACCGCCTGGCGCAGCGGCGCCGACCTGCGCCCCCCGGCCGCCTCGCCCACGCCGGCCACCTCGCCGATGGAGGCCCCCGACGGGGGCGGGCCGGTGCGGCTGTCCGGTGCGCGGGTGCCGATCGGCCCCGGTCCGCGCGCCCAGGACGTCCACGCCTCGGCCGCCGCCGCCGAGGAGGCTCCGGCGACCGGCTGGGTGCGCCCGCCCGCCGGGGTGAACAGCGCGGTCCCGGCCGCCCCCGTGCCCGCTCCGGCGCACGCGCCGGACAACGCGGCCTCCGCTCCGGAACGCTGGCGGCCCTGGCGGTTCCGGATGTCGAACGACGTGTGGGGGACGCCGGTCGTCGTCGGCGGCCTGCTGTACGTCACCTCCTTCGAGGTCCACGCGCTGGACACCGGCAACGGGCGGCGCCAGTTCAAGACCCGTGATGTCGCCTGGGCGATGGCCGTGGACGGGGGCCGCATCCACGCCTCGGACGGCCCGTCGCTCTACGCCCTGGACGCGGTCACCGGCGCCGAGCGGTGGAGGCTGCGGACCGATGCGTGGGTGTACTCGCTCAAGGCCGACCGCGGCACGGTCGTCACCGGCACCAGGGGCGGCGGCATCCAGGCGTGGGAGGCGTCCACCGGGGAGAAGCTCTGGGAGACCACCGGCGCGCAGACGGACTTCGAGACGGCGGAGGCCGGACCGGCCGTCCACGACGGCACGGTCTACCTCTGGCAGGACGCCCGGCTGCGGGCCGTGGACGCCCGTACGGGCATCGAGCGCTGGTCCTACCCGGTCGGCGACGCGGCCTCCTGCGGCGGGGTGCCGCTCCGGGTGACCCCGGCGCCGGACGGCTACGCGTACGTCTGCGCGGGAACCCGGGTCCTCGCGCTGGACATCGCCTCCGGCCGGGTGCGCTGGCACTTCGAGTCACCGGCGGTCTTCCTCTCGCCGCCCGCGTTCGCGCCCGGCCCGGCGGTCACCGGCGGCGGGGTGTACCTCGCGGACTACCTCGGCACGGTGTACGCGCTGGACGCCTCGACCGGCAAGGACCGCTGGCGCATCGCCACGGAGTCCCGCCAGTCGACCGAACCGGTGCTGGTGACGACGGGGAACGTCCATGTCGGCAGCGGCAGCGCGCTGTACACGCTGGACGCGGTCACCGGCACCCCGAAGTGGCGGTTCGCGGCGGGCGGCGAGGTGGTGGGCGCACCGGTCGTCGCCGACGGGCGGGTCCACTTCGGCTCGGCCGACCACGTCCTCTACACCCTGGACGCGGCGGGCGGCCAGCTCCGCTGGAAGCTCGCCACGGGCGGCGAGATCACGGGTTCGCCGGTGGCGCAGGGCGGGGTGGTGTACGCGTGCAGCAAGGACCGCTGCGTGTACGCCCTGGACGCGCTGAAGGGCACCGGCACGGGCAACAGGCCCCGCGCGTAGCCGGGACGCCTTGTCCGTCCTCAATCGCCGGACGGGCTTGGAAGGCAGGCCCAGGTGGGGGTCAGGGCTGTGAGGGGCGGTCGTCCGGAGGGCGACGGTCGTCCGGACCCACGTACGGATCGGCCTCCGGCTCCGGCCAGGGGCCCGTCTCCATCGACGGGCCCGGCTCCCGCGTGGGCGGCCAGGTGTCGGGGTTCTCGGACCCCGGCGCGTTGTACGGCCGGCTCCGGTCCGCCCGCGCCCCGAGCCGCGTACCACCGCGCCCCGACATCAGCGCCGCACCCAGCAGCAGCAGCGCCCCGCCGCCCGCCGCGAGCGCCACCCCCAGCTGGAGCCCGGAACCGTCGCCCGAGGCCGTCAGCTCTCCGGCCGCCTGGCCCTGACGGACCATCCACAGCACCGTGAACCCGAGCACCACCACGCCCGCGAGGACGACCAGCAGCCGGGACCGCAGCACCACGCCGACGACCGTCACGACCGCGGCGAAGAGAAAGGGCAGCAGGATCGAACCGAACACGCCGGGGTGCGCCCCGGTGATGCCGGTGAAGAGGTCGCCGATCCGGTAATGCCGCCCGAGGCGGCCGTCGTACCAGTCACGGAAGGGGCTCAGCACGGCGGCCGCCGCTCCTGCGAGAGCGACGATCGAGCCGAGGACGTTACGGATCATCTCGGCCTCCAGCGGGTGTGCGGGGCGCCACCGGCCGGTGGCGTGGATCAGCGCCGCTCTCGCCTCGACGCTACGCCGGGCGCATGCCCCTCGCCACCAGACGGGGACGCGCAGACGATGACGAGATCGTGACAGGGTCATGACCGAGGCGTCGATCGAAACCGGCCATGCTGTGCGCTACGGTGTCGCGCGGCTGTTCGACAGCAGTGCCGAACGCCGCACGACTGAGCCACAACACAAGGGGGGCGGCATCGATGATGCGGCAGCACATGAAACTGACAGTGGTCCTGACCGCGGTGGTGCTCGCGCTCACCGGCTTCTCCAGCTCCAGCCACGGCCACGGCAGCAAGAGCAGGAAATCCGGCAGCAGTAGCGGCGGCGGGTGCTCCAACTCCAAGAAGAGCAACGGCACCTACCACCACACCGACTACAACGATGACGACTACGGCTCGTCGGGCAGCTCGTCCAGCGGCTCCACGGCCACCCCCGCCGCCACCGCGACGGACGCGCCCAGGGCGTACGTCTTCCGCTGCGCGACGCCCCGCAAGGGCAAGCGCAAGGCCGTCACCACCTCCACCGTGCGGCTCACCGCGAGCGCGGCCGGCAGCCACAGCTACGACGTCGACGTGACGTTCCTCGACTCGCGCGGCAACACCGTCGACACGGGCGAGGCGAGCGTGGCCGCGGACGGCGGCGAGACGAAGACCGTCTCCGTCCGGATGGACAGCCCGAGCAAGGTCTCCCGGGTGAAGAAGTGCTCGGTCACCGCCGAGCTCACCTACTGACCGACAGCGAAGCCGACACCGACAGCGACGCCGACACCGGCAGCGACGCCGACACCGGCAGCGACGCCGGCAGCGGCAGCGACGCCGGCAGCGGCAGCGAAGCCGACACCGACAGTGAGACCGGCAGCGGCTCCGTACTCACCGCAGCCGGTACCCGCCGCCACCGGCCTCCCTGCCCCGCCCCTCGAACAGCTCCGCCTGCCGTTGCGGCGTCAGGTTGCCGAGCGCGATCAGGTGCGGGGCATGGGCCAGTGCCTGCGTCCTCGCCGCCTCCTTCGCGGACCAGACGGCCCGTACCGTCCCCTGCACCGCCTCGGTCGGGTACGAGGCGATGACCGCCGCCGCCCGCAGCGCCGCCAGGACCGCGCCACCGGGCTCGGTGACCTCGCTGACCAGCCCGGTCTCGTACGCGCGCCGGGCCGTGACCCGTTCGGCCGTCCCCATCAGGGACATCCGGGCGACCTCACCGAACGGCATCCGCTGCGCCATCGAGATCGCCTCGTAGGCGCTGACCATGCCGTACGTGGTGTGCGGGTCGAAGAACGTCGCCTCCTCGGACGCGATGACGAACTCCGACTCACCCAGCAGGTAGAACGCCCCACCGCAGGCCATCCCCTCCACGGCCGCGATCACCGGCTTCCACAGGTCGTTCGCCTTCGGCCCGATCGCGATCAGCGGATCGTCGATCGTGTACGGGGACGAGGGCTGCGGGACGTCCACGCCCCGGTCGATCCCGGTGCAGAACGCGCGGCCGCCCGCCCCCGTCACGACGACGGCCCGCACCCCGTCGTCGTACCGGAACGCCCGCCAGGCGGCCTTCAGTTCGGCGGCCGTCGCGAGGTCGATCGCGTTGTGTTTTCCGGGCCGGTCCAGGGTGAGCAGCGCGACCCCGGTCCCCTTGTCCGTCTCCGTGCGCAGCGCCATCGCGGCTCACCGCTCCAGCAGCCAGCGGACCAGGGTCACTTCGGGGGAGGCGGGGCAGAAGACCGCCTTCACCGCCGCCCCGATCCGCAGCCGCGACGGATCGACCGAGTTCAGCGGCGCGTCCGGCCCGGTCACCACGTTGCCGACCAGCCGGATCTCCGGGGCGTCGGCCAGTTCGACCACCACCGCGTTGTACGGGGCCTGCGCCGCGTAGGCGGGCAGCAGTGGCGGATGCGGCAGCACGTACGACCAGATGCGGCCGCGCCCGCTCATCGCCCGCCACTCGCTGTCGAACGACTGGCAGTGCGGGCAGCACGGCCGGGGCGGGAAGCGGAGCCGGCCGCAGTCCGGGGCGGCGCACGCCTGGACGCGCAGTTCACCACGGGCCGCGTACTCCCAGAAGGGCGCGCCGTCCTCGTCCACGGCGGGCAGCAGCAGTCCATCCATCTCGGTCAGCTCCTCAGCAGTACGGCGGATGTGGGCACGCCCTCCCCGGCGGTGACCAGGCAGGTCGAGGCGTCCGGGACCTGGGCGGTGGAGACGCCGCGCAACTGCTTCACGCCCTCGTTGATGAGGTTGAAGCCGTGCACGTACCCCTCGCTGAGCCCGCCGCCGCCCGTGTTGATCGGCAGCCGGCCCCCGCTCTCCAGCGCACCGCCCTCGGTGAACGCGGCGCCCTCGCCGCGCCCGCAGAATCCGTACCCCTCCAGGGAGAGCGGGATGAGCGGGGTGAACGCGTCGTAGATCTGGGCGACATCGACGTCGTCCGGCCCGAAGTCGGCCTGCTTCCACAGCTGTCGGGCGGCGGCCCAGGCCGGACCGGTGAGCGGGTCGTCGTTCCAGTAGTTGACCATCCCGTGGTGCTGGGCGGGCAGGCCCTGGGCGACGGAGTGGAGGTAGACGGGCTTCTGCCGGCAGTCGCGGGCCCGTTCGGCGGAGACGATGACACAGGCCAGGGCCCCGTCCGTCTCCAGGCAGTTGTCGAAGAGGCAGAGCGGCTCGCTGATCCAGCGCGAGGTCATATACATGTCGCGGGTCAGCGGCCGTTCGTACATCACGGCGGCGGGGTTCTGGTTGGCCCGGTTGCGGCAGGCCAGTGCCACGTTGAAGAGGTGGTCGCGGGTCGCCCCGTACTCGTGCATGTACCGCCGGGCCAGCATCCCGATCTCGTCGGCGGGCCGCAGCAGCCCGTACGGCCGGGTCCACTGGGCGGGGGTGGGCAGTTGCACCGCGGTGTTCTTCCACGGCCGCGGCCCCGACCCCCGCTTCCGCGACCGCCAGGCGACCCCCACACTCGCCTGCCCGGTCGCTACGGCGCCGGCGAGGTGCGCGAGCGTCGCACAGGAGCCGCCGCCCCCGTAGCCCACCTTGCTGAAGAAGGTGACATCGCCGGCCCCGATGGCCTTGGCTACCTCGACCTCGTCGGTCTCCTCCATCGTGTACGAGGCGAACGCGTCCACCTCCGACGCGGCGATGCCCGCGTCGTCGAGCGCCGCGACGATGGCCCGGCAGGCCAGGGTCTTCTCCGACTCGGGCAGATGTTTCGCGAACCGCGTCTGCCCTATGCCGGCTATCGCTGCCTTGTCCTTGAGCGTCGTCACCGCCACCTCCGAAGCCGTCATGACTGCTGACAGCGGAGGAGGCTACAGCTAATCTGACGGATAGTCAGCTACTGCGGTTCTGTGAGACCGACCGCCCTCCAACGGCCGGTCGGTCCAAGACGGGAGGGCACGAGATGCGCGGCGACGAGGAATGGTCCACCGTCCCGAACCTGGTACGGGAGGCGGCGCGGCGGTACGGCGACCGCGAGGCGGTGGTCGAGGGGCGCACCAGGATCACGTACACGGAACTCGGCGACCGCGTGGAGCGGGCCGCCGCCGCGTGCATGGCCTCGGGGGTGGAGCCGGGGGACCGGGTGGCGGTCTGGGCCCCCAACACTCTGGACTGGATCGTCTCCGCGCTGGGCGCGGTGACGGCCGGCGCGGTCCTGGTCCCGCTCAACACCCGCTTCAAGGGCACGGAGGCGGCGTACGTACTGGAGCAGAGCCGGGCGAAGCTGCTCTTCGTCACGGGCACCTTCCTCGGTACGTCGTACGTGGCGTCCCTGCGCCGCGCCGACGTCGAACTCCCGCACCTGGAGACGGTGGTGGTCCTCGCGGACACCGCCCCCGCCGACTACGTCACCTGGAAGGACTTCCTGGCCGCCGGGGAGCGGATCTCTCCCGAGCGGGTACGCGAACGGGCGGACGCGGTCTCCCCGTCCGCCCCCTCCGACATCATCTACACCTCGGGCACCACGGGACGCCCCAAGGGGGCCGTCATCAGCCACACCCAGACCCTGCGCTGCTACGAGATCTGGAGCGAGCTGGCCGGTCTGCGCGAGGGCGACCGCTACTTGATCGTGAACCCGTTCTTCCACACCTTCGGCTACAAGGCGGGCGTCATCGCGTGCCTGATGCGGGGCGCGACGATGATCCCGCAGCCGGTCTTCAACGTGGACACGGTCCTCGCCAACATCGCCGCGGAGCGCATCTCGGTCCTCCCCGGCCCGCCCACCCTCCACCAGTCGCTCCTGGACCACCCGGCCCGCTCCAGCCACGACCTCTCGGCACTCCGCCTGGTCGTGACGGGCGCGGCGGTCGTCCCGCTCCAGCTGGTGGAGCGCCTGCGCGCCGAACTCGGCATAGCCACGGTCCTCACCGCCTACGGCCTCTCCGAGGCGAGCGGCATCGTCTCGATGTGCCGCCGCGGCGACCCGGCGGAGGTCATCGCCTCCACCTCCGGCCGGGCGATCCCCGGCACGGAGATCCGCGTGCTGGCGGCCCCCGGCACACCGGGCGAGGTCCTGGTCCGAGGCTTCAACGTGATGCGGGGCTACTTCGAGGACCCGGAGACCACGGCCGCCACGATCACCTCGGACGGCTGGCTGCACACCGGCGACGTGGGCGTCCTCGACGAGGACGGCAGTCTGCGGATCACGGACCGGATCAAGGACATGTTCATCGTCGGCGGCTTCAACGCCTACCCCGCGGAGATCGAACAGCTCCTGGGCCTGCACCCGGACGTGGCGGACGTCGCGGTCATCGGCGTCCCCGACCCCCGCCTCGGCGAGGTCGGCAAGGCGTACGCGGTGCGCCGGCCGGGTGCGACGGTGACCGCCGACGACCTGATCGCCTGGTCGCGGCGCGAGATGGCGAACTACAAGGTGCCCAGGGCGGTGGAGTTCGTGACGGAGCTGCCGCGCAACGCGAGCGGCAAGGTGCTGAAGGGGGAGCTGCGGGGGCGGGGGCAGGGGGGCGGTGGCGCTTGACCGGTCAGACCTTCTCCGCCACCAGGCGGTGATGGCCGGCGGTGAGCAGCCGGATGTCCTCCACGTCGGACGTCAGGACCGTCACGCGGCCCGGGTGCGCCAGTGCGGTCGCACAGAGCATCGCGTCGATGGCGTACTTGTGACCGTGCAGTCCGGCGTTCCGGAGCAGCGCTGCGGCGGAGTGCGCGATCGACTGGCTGACCGGTTCGACCCGCAGGCGCGAGAGCGTCCAGTCGAGCGCGGCGCGGTTGATCCGTGGATGGATCACCTCGACGAGCACGACGGCCGAGGTGATGACGGGGAGGTCCGCATCGCGGGCCGCCTCCAGCCACTCCTGGACCTCCCGGCCCCGTAGGACCGCCTGCGCCAGCCCTTCGCTGTCGAGGATCAGGGCACCGCTCACGCGGCCGTACCCGACTCGGGTGTGCCGCTGCCGGTGAGCTTGGTGCGCTTGTCGCTCACCGCACCCGGATCGGCCGGCCCGTTGGCCTCCTCGAAGACGGCGAGGAGCTCATCGAGGCTGTCGCGTTCGATCTGGCGCTGTGCCGCTTTCTCCAGGTACGCGGAGACGCCGCGCTTGCCGACCCGCTCGCGGATCGCGTGGAGCGTTCCGGCGGTGAGGCTGACGGAGATCCCGCTGCTGGGGCCGTCGCCGAGTGGGAAGTCGGAGCTCTCGTCCATGCGGCCACTATAGCATTTGAAGTGCTATAGGGTCGGTTTCGGTGGATGTGCCCGGCTGATGCGGGGCATAGTGACAGGTATGGCAACCAGGAAGTACACGGTCACGCTGCCGGAGGAGCTTGCGGAGGAGATCCGGAGCGCCGGTGGGGCCGGGGGCGTTCAGCGCGTATGTCACCCATGCCCTGGAGCGTCAGCGGGAGCGTGACCGGCTGGCGGAGCTGGTGGAGCGGCTGGAGGGCGAGTACGGCCCGGTGACGGATGCTGATCTGGCGGCGGCCGAGGCCGAGCGGCGTGAGATCGAGCAGTGGTTCGAGGAGCAGGGAGCGGACGCGGCGCCGCGCCGGAAGGCGGCCCCCCGGGTGGCTCAGGCCCTCTGCGTGCCCAGATCGCGCTGACCGTCCGGACGCGAACATGCAACGGCCGCGACGGCTCCCCCTCCGCGCCGCCGCGGCCGTGCCCCCGTGCAGGTTGGACTAGTTGGCCGGCTCGGACGTCGCGTGGGCGTCGGTCGGCTTCACCGGCTCGGACGTCGCGTGGGCGTCGGTCGGCTTCAGCGGCTTCACCGGCTTCGCGGGCTCGCTGGTCGCGTGCGCGTCCTGCGTGGTGATCTCCTCGCCGGTGGCGTGCGCGTCGGTCGGCTTGAGACTGTCCTTGTTGGCGGCCATGAAGGTCAACTCCTGAAAAGTTGGGCGTGTGGGTCGGTCAGGCCCGCCCGGCTGTTCCCCCGTGGACTGCCGGGCGGGCCTTGCAGGGCCGTTCACCCTAATCGGTGAGGCCGCATGCCGATCCGTCTGCCCCCCGACGCGGCGGATCGATGACTAGAGAGTGGCGTGCGGCGATAAACGATTGATGAACGCCGGGCAGGGTCAGGCCACGGCGGCCGGGTCGAGGAGCCGTCGCACCGTTTCGGCCTCCGGGGAGCCGAGCTCCTCGAAGATCGACAACGCCTCGCTCCAGCAGACCTGCGCCCGGTCGGTCTGCCCGATGACCGCCAGGGCCTGGCCGAGCACCGTCAGTACGTTGGCCCTGCGCCAGTCCCCGCCGATGCCCCGGAGCACAGCCAGCGCCTGTTCCGCGTGGGCCGCCGCCTGGGGCGCTTCCTGTTCCGCCAGGTGCAGTTCGGCCAGCCGGAAGAGCGTCATGCCGTGCCACAGCTGCTGCCGGCTCTCCCGGAAGATGCGCAATGCCTCCAGCAGCACGTTCTGCGCCCCGGCGGTCTGCCGGCTGCCGATGAGCGCCAGCCCGAGTGCGTACTTGCCGTTGGCGAGGCGCAGCGCCAGGCCGGTGGCGTCGTCCTCGTAGATGGCGACGCCCCGCTGGGCGAGCCGCACGGCGCTCGTGGTCCGGCCGGTCGCGAGGTGCACGCGCGAGAGGTTGCACAGCGCCGCCGCCTCGCCGGGCTTGTTGCCGTCGGCGCGGAACGCGGTCATGGCCTGCGAGAAGTGGGACTCCGCGTCTTCGTGACGGTTCTCGTAGAGGGCGATGATGCCCAGCTGGTTGGGGGCCTGTCCCTGCGAAACCGGGTCCTGCGCCAGGCGCCCCAGGTTCAGGGCCCTGATCGCCTGGGTCTCCGCCTCGGCGAAACGGCCCGAGACGCTGTGGACGTGGGACAGCATGGTGCGGGCCCTGGCCTCGGCCTGTGCCTCGCCGGCGGCCTCGGCCGCCTGCGCAACGGATGTGGCCGCCGTGGCGAACTGGTGTGAGTTCGCGCCCGATTCACCCAGGTCGACCACGGCCATCAGCAGATCCGATGCGCGTCGTGGCATCCCGATGGTGGCCGACTGCCGCGCACAGGCGAGCAGCCCGCTGGACTCGGTGAACAGCCAGTCCAGTGCGGCCTCGCGGACCTGGAAGACAAGCCCCGGGTACGAGGTGCGCGAGAAGTGGTCGAGCACGCGCTCCCCCGGCCGCTCCAGCGCGTACACCCCCGCCGCCGTGGCCAGATAGAAGTCCAGCAGCCGCGACAGCGCCAACTCCCTCTTCACCGGTGGCTGTTCGTCCCGCTCGGCGCAGGAACGCGCGTAGAGGCGCACCAGGTCGTGGTAGCGGTAGCGGCCCGGTGCGGCCGATTCCACGAGGGAGGTGTCGACCAGGGCCTCCAGGAGGTCCTCCGCCGCGTGCGTCTCCAGGTCCAGCAGGGCGGCCGCGGCGGCGAGGGAGATGTCGGGGCCGTCCGCGAGGCCCAGGAGGCGGAAGGCGCGGGCCTGGGCGGGCTCCAGCTGGCCGTAGCCGAGTTCGAAGGTCGCCTTCACCGCGAGGTCGCCCGCCTGGAGCTCGTCCAGGCGGCGGCGCTCGTCCGCGAGCTTGGCGGCCAGCACCGAGACCGTCCAGGTGCGGCGGGAGGCCAGGCGGGAGGCGGCGATGCGGATGGCGAGGGGGAGGAAGCCGCAGGCGGCGACGACGTCGAGGGCGGCCTTGCGCTCGGAGTTGATGCGCTCCTCGCCCACGATGCGGGTGAAGAGCTGGAGCGCCTCCTCGGGCGACATCACGTCCAGGTCGACCAGGTGCGCGCCCGCCAGGTCGACCATCCGGACCCGGCTGGTGACCAGCGCCGCGCAGCCCGTCGTGCCGGGGAGCAGGGGGCGGATCTGGGCCGCGTCGTGGGCGTTGTCCAGGAGGATCAGGATGCGGCGGCCGTCGAGCGTGGAGCGGTAGAGCGCGGCGCGTTCGTCGAGGGAGTCGGGGATCGCCGAGTCGGGTGTGCCCAGGGCGCGCAGGAACGCGCCGAGCACCGTCTCCGGTTCGGCGGCGCGGGAGCCCGCGCCCTGGAGGTCGACGTACAGCTGGCCGTCCGGGAAGTGCTTGCGGCCCTGGTGGGCGACGTGCACCGCGAGGGTCGTCTTGCCGACGCCGCCGATGCCGGCCAGTGCGGAGACGGCCATGACGGAGCCCTCGGCGGTGGCGAGGCGCTCGCCCAGTTCCCGTACGAAGGAGGCGCGGCCGGTGAAGTCCGGGACGGTGGCCGGGAGCTGCGCCGGGCGGACCGGGGCGGCGGCCGGGGTGGGGTCGTCGGCCGGGCGGGCCAGCTCCTCGTCGGCCCGCAGGATGCGCTGCTGGAGCTGGGCGAGTTCGGGGCGCGGGTCGACGCCCAGTTCCTCGGCGAGCAGCCGGCGGGTGTCGGCGTACACCGCGAGGGCCTCGGCCTGGCGGCCGCTGCGGTACAGGGCCACCATCAGGAGCTCGCGCAGCCGTTCGCGCAGCGGGTGCGCGGCGGTGAGCGCGGTCAGTTCGGAGACCGCCTCCGCGTGGCAGCCGACCTCAAGGTCCAGGTCGAGGCGGGTCTCGGTGAGCTGGAGGCGCCACTCCTCCAGCCGGGTGCGCTGGTTCTCGGCGTACGGGCCGGGTACGGAGGCGAGCGCCTCGCCGTCCCACAGGGCGAGCGCCTTGTTCAGGAGCGCCCTGGCCCGGGAGCGGTCGCCCGCGGCGCGGGCCTTGTCGGCGCCGGCGGCCAGTTCCTCGGCCACGGTCACATCGACGGCGTCGGGCCCGGTCCGCATCGCGTACCCGCCGGAATCGCTCGCCAGGGTCTGCGGACCCAGGATCTTGCGGAGCCGGGAGGCATACGTACGCACGGCGGCCAGTGCCTGCGAGGGCGGCTCGTCGCCCCAGAGGGCGTCGATGAGTTCGGCGGCCGTGGCGGTGTGCCCGCCCCGCAGCAGGAGGGCCGTCAACAGGGCGCGCTGCTGCGGCGAACCGGAGGGCAGCGTCTCGCCGCCCCGCCGGGCCCGTACCGGGCCGAGCACGGAGAAGCGCAGGTCCGTGTCGTCCCCCGGCCGTCGCTCCGGAGCTCGCTGTTCCGGAACATGCACCCGTGGCCCGTCGTCACGGCCCATTGCCGCCTCCTGTCCTGCTCTCCACCACTGCCCAGTGCCGCTCCGCGCATGTCGGGACACCGCCGAGGAGATCCGGATTGCTCCATACCGTTGGTATCGCCGTCAACAGTCTGCCTTGTGAAGGGGGGGCACGTCAGCAGTGGGTGACTCTCTGCACGAGCCCTCGACAAGGATTGTGGAACGGAGCCTCGCACAGATAGCTGACGGTTCGTCAGATCAGCGCTACCGTAAGAGGTATGGAGACCTTCCCGAAGATCATCTCGGTGGACGACCACACGGTGGAGCCCCCTCATGTCTGGCGGGACCGGCTCCCGTCCAAGTACGCGGACTCCGGTCCGCGCATCGTCCGGGCGCCCCTCAAGGAAATGACGTTCATGGGCGGAAAGTTCGCGCCCGTGATGGGTGCGAAGGGCGACGACGGACCGGTCGGCGACTGGTGGGTGTACGAGGACCTGCACCGCCCGCTCACCCGGCTCGACACCTCCGTCGGCTACGACAGGGACGAGATCAAGCTCGAAGTCATCACTTACGAGCAGATGCGCCCCGGTTCGTTCTCGGTGCCCGAGCGGCTCGCCGACATGGACATCAACCACGTGCAGTCCGCGCTCTGCTTCCCGACCTTCCCCCGCTTCTGCGGCCAGACCTTCACCGAAGCGAAGGACCGCGAACTCGGCCTGCTCGGGGTGCGGGCGTACAACGACTGGATGGTGGACGAGTGGTGCGGACCGGCCGCGCACGGCCGGCTCATACCGCTCACCCTGGTCCCCCTCTGGGACGCACAGCTGGCCGCCGACGAGGTCAGGCGCAACGCGGCGCGCGGAGTACGTGCGGTGGCGTTCTCCGAAATACCTCCACATCTCGGTCTGCCTTCCATTCATACGGACGAGTGGGATCCGTTCCTCCGGGCCTGCGACGAGACGGGGACGGTGATCGCCATGCACATCGGCTCGTCCTCGAAGATGCCGTCCACCTCGGCCGACGCCCCGCCCGCCGTCGGCTCCACCATCACCTTCGCCAACTGCTGCTTCTCGATGGTCGACTGGCTGATGAGCGGCAAGTTCGAGCGCTTCCCGAACCTGCGGATCATGTACGCGGAGGGCCAGATCGGCTGGATCCCGTACATCCTGGAACGCGCCGACGTGGTCTGGGAGGAGAACCGCGGCTGGGGCGGAGTCGCCGACAAGGTCCACCAGCCGCCGTCGGAGCTGTTCACCGAGCATGTCTACGGCTGCTTCTTCGACGACGCCTTCGGGCTGAAGAACCTGGACGCGATCGGCGTCGGCAACGTGCTGTACGAGACGGACTACCCGCACTCCGACTCGACCTGGCCCAAGTCCCGCGAGGTCGGGGAGGAACAGATGGGGCACCTGGACGCGGACGTGGTGGACCGCATCGTGCGCCGCAACGCGATCGAGCTGCTCGGGCTGACCCCGGACGGACTGTGGGCGGGTCCCGGCACCGGGGCGTGAAACGGGCGGATCCGGGTGCGGGGGCCGTTCGGGCGCTCGGTACGTGAGAGGGGTGGGTGCGGGGGCCGTTCGGGCGTCCGGCAGGTGAAAGGGGCGGGTGCCGTGGCCGTTCGGACGCTCGGCGCGTGAATGGGGTGGGTGCCGGGGCCGTCCGGGCGGACGGCCACGGCACCCACCCCTCCCGCCGTCAGCCTCCGGTGACCGGCTCCTGGAGCTCCGTCACCCACTTCGCCTCGTCCTCGGGGCACTCCAGGCTGACCTCACGCGCGTACCCCGCCGACCGGTAGCCGGAGCCGTCGATCCAGTGGGCCAGGGCCTGAGCCGTCGGCAGGACGCCGTCCATCGGGCCCCGGTGGATGACGGTCGCCGCCTCGAATGCGGGCAGCTCGACCACCGTGACCCCGGTGTCGCCCAGCGGCCCCACCGGCGCGGAGACCGTCACCCCGGCGTGGACGACGACCGCTCCGCCGCCCTGAGGGGCGTCCTCGTAGCGCGCGATCCCGGGGCCCGTCGGGGCGACCCCGGCCCGGCCCAGCAGCGGGAACAGCTGCTCGTACAGCGGGCGGATCACCGGAGTGATGTCCCCCGGTTCGTAGCCGCCGGCCACCCCGGTCAACTCCGCGACCCGTACCGCCGGAACGTACCTGACCACCACATCGTCCGCGGACATGTGTCCCTCGCTCTCGATCGACCGGAGCCTCGCCTCGACCTGGGCCAGCCGTGCCGCCGCCGCGGCCATCGCCGCCTCCAGCTCCGACCGCCGCAGCCGGAGCATCCCGCGCAGCTCGTCGGGACCCACCTCCTCGTCGAGGACGGCCCGCACCTGCTGGAGCGTGAAGCCGAGATCCTTGAGGGCGATGATCCGGTTGAGCCGGGCGAGCTGGCCGCCGCCGTAGTGGCGGTAGCCGGTGGCGGGGTCGGTACTGTCGGGGTGCAGTAGCCCGATCGCGTCGTAGTGACGCAGCATCCGGGCCGACACCCGCCCGTACCGGGCGAAGTCTCCGATGGTGAACATGACGTCTCCCAGTGCACGGCCTCACACGGTGTCAAGGTCAAGGACCGCAGCGCCCCGACCCGGATGTGACGCACACCACTGGAACCCGGCGGCCGCCGTGGACAGGACCTGACGTGGAGCACAGGCAGGAGCCCCGCTTCTCCGCCGAGGCGGAGGAGCGGGGCTCCTTGGGTACTGCGATACCGGCCGCGATCGGCCGACCCGGGCAACTAGGCCGGGGTGACGTTCTCAGCCTGCGGACCCTTGGGTCCCTGAGTGACGTCGAAGTTCACGACCTGGTTCTCCTCAAGGGAGCGGAACCCGGACGCGTTGATCGCGGAGTAATGGACGAAGACATCCGGGCCGCCGCCGTCCTGGGCGATGAAGCCGAAGCCCTTTTCAGCGTTGAACCACTTGACGGTTCCGGTAGCCATAAGCCCTCCTTGGGCCAAAGGGTTGCCCTGCTCCAGAACCTGCAAAGAAGTCTGAAAACTACAAAAGCCTGCGGGTTACATGCTCCGCAGGCTCTGTACTGCAAGGGAAACCAAACTGCAACTTGGCGTTGAGCCTAGCACGCAGCATGTGCCGAAGGGTAGGGGGAAAGATCACTTCACTCGAATGTTTGATTGCCGTGCACCCACACGGTCCGAGAGGCCCTTCGAGCAGCTCGGGGAGCCCTTGCGGAGGGGCGCTCCGGCAGCATTACGGAGACCCCCGTGAGAGGGATCGTGCGGCGCCGCGCGCCCCCGGTGGGGCTGTCGGGGGGCGACAGGTCTAGCCTCGCGATGTGGACAATTCAACCGTCACAACCGTCGCAGGCGACGACCGTCGCAACCGGCCGCGCGTCGGCCACATCCAGTTCCTCAACTGCCTTCCCCTCTACTGGGGACTGGCACGGACCGGGACCCTGCTCGACCTGGAGCTCTCGAAGGACACCCCGGAGAAGCTCAGCGAGCAGCTGATCAGGGGCGATCTGGACATCGGCCCCGTCACCCTCGTGGAGTTCCTGCGCAACGCCGACGACCTGGTCGCCTTCCCCGACATCGCGGTCGGCTGCGACGGGCCCGTCATGTCATGCGTGATCGTGTCGCAGCGCCCCCTGGAGGACCTCGACCGCGCCCGGGTGGCGCTCGGTTCGACCTCCCGCACCTCCGTACGGCTGGCGCAGCTGCTGCTCGCCGAGCGGTACGGGGTGACCCCCGACTACTACACCTGCCCGCCCGACCTCGGCGTGATGATGCAGGAAGCGGACGCCGCCGTCCTCATCGGTGACGCCGCGCTGCGCGCCAACCTGCACGACGCCCCCAGGCTCGGGCTCCAGGTCCACGACCTGGGCGCGATGTGGAAGGAGTGGACGGGGCTGCCGTTCGTCTTCGCCGTCTGGGCGGCCCGCAAGGACTACCTGGCGGCCGAGCCCACCGCGGTGAAGAAGGTGCACGAGGCGTTCCTGGCCTCGCGGGACGTCTCCCTGGAGGAGGTCACCAAGGTCGCGGAACAGGCGGCACGCTGGGAGGCCTTCGACGCCGAGGTCCTGGAGCGCTACTTCACGACCCTCGACTTCCGCTTCGGACCCGCGCAGCTCGCGGGCGTCCAGGAGTTCGCGCGCCGGACCGGGCCGACGACGGGGTTCGCCGCGGACGTGAACGTGGAGCTGCTCGGCGGCTGAGGACACGCGCCGGACTCGCGCGCCGGGCGGGTGGAATGCGCACCATTCCACCTGCCTCCCCTTTCCGTGTTCCCGCCGCGGCCTTCGTTCCCGGGCAGATCCCGTGAGATATCGATTCGGGTAATACGCGTCGAATGGCCGATTGGCGGGCGGGAGGCGTCGGAAGTATGTCCCCGGCGTCTCCCGCCAATCGCCCTGTCATCCGGAACGGCACATTCACGCCCTTTTCCGGTGATGAATGGCGTTGTTCGTTCCCTTGGAGACGAAATCGGCGGATGGTTTGCGTGTGACCCGATGACCTTCGCCTCCGGGTTCTGTCCGCCGGACAGACCCTAGGATTCGGTCGGAGGTCCGGCCGGTCCACAGGGGGAGTCCGCATATGCAGCCGCTGGAAGCCGGCGAACCGCTGAGCATCGGTGCCTACCGACTGCTCGGCAGACTCGGTGCCGGTGGCATGGGGCGCGTCTATCTGGGACGCAGCGCCGGCGGCCGCACCGTGGCGGTCAAGGTGGTCCATCCGCACTTCGCGCTCGACGAGCAGTTCCGCGCCCGGTTCAGGCGCGAGGTGGACGCGGCACGGCGGATCGGCGCCCAGTGGACCGCGCCCGTCCTGGACGCCGACCCCGACGCCCCCGTCCCGTGGGTGGCCACCGGCTACGTCGCCGGCCCGCCGCTCTCGGCCGCGGTCACCGAACACGGCCCGCTGCCCGAGCAGGCGGTACGCACCCTGGGCGCCGGCCTCGCCGAGGCGCTCACCGCGGTCCACGGACAGGGCCTGATCCACCGGGACGTGAAGCCCTCCAACGTCCTGCTCGCCCTCGACGGCCCCCGCCTGATCGACTTCGGCATCGCCAGGGCCATCGACGCCACCGCCTCGCTCACCTCCACCGGGGTCTCGGTCGGCTCGCCCGGCTACATGGCGCCGGAGCAGATCCGCGGCCTGGACATCTCGGGCGCGGCCGACATCTTCTCGCTGGGCGCGGTGCTCGCGTACGCGGCCACCGGCGCCGCCCCCTTCCTCGGCGACTCGTCCGCCGTACTGCTCTACAAGGTGGTGCACGAGGAACCCGAACTGGGCGATCTGGAGGGCGCGCTGCGCGAGGTCGTCGCCTCCTGCCTGGCGAAGAACCCGGCGCACCGGCCCACCCCGGCTCAGCTCGCGGAGCAGCTGGCGCCCGGCGGCGCGGCGGCCCGGGTGGCGGCGGGCTGGCTGCCCGGCCCACTGGAGCGCGAGGTCAGCCGGTCGGCGGTCGCGCTGCTGGACCTGGAACCGCAGGAGGCCCCCGTGCAGTCGGGGCCGGTGCCGTTCACCAACGCCTCGTACGGGTTCAACGGGGGCACTCCCGGTGTGTTCGGCCCGCCGGTCGAACCGGCCCACAGGGCGGGCCCGACCCCGGCCCCGCCGCCGTACCCGCCCGCCGCGGGAACGGACGGGGTGCCGGGGCAGCGCACCCCCGACCCCCGGTTCACCGTCGGCGTGAGCGCCGAATCCGGGCCGGGCGGGCGCCGGGGGCGCAGGCTGAGCTGCACCGTCGCCCTCGCGGTGGCCGGCGCGCTCGCCGCGGTGACGGTGGGCGGCGCCCATCTCTTCCACCTGATGCCGGGCGGTGGCGGCCGCGACACCGCCGGGCACGCGGACACCGGCCGGACCCCTGGCGCCACCGCGCCGGCCGAGCCGTCCGCACCGGCGGACACCGCCACCGTGACTCCGGGCGGCCAGGTCACCGAGGTGCCGAAGAGCTTCATCGGCACCTGGGAGGGGCCGATCACCGAGAAGACGACCGGCCAGTCGCACGGCACGCTCAGCGTGGTGATCAGGAAGGGGAAGAAGGGCGCCGACGTGGTCCGTACGAGCACGACGGTCTCCAGCCTCGGCATCGAGGTCAGCTGCCACAGCATCGCGTCCCTCACCTCCGGCACCGACAAGGAGCTGACGTTGCGCGAGCGCGCCGATCCCGACCGCCCCGGCACCGCGGGCCTGTGCACGACCACCACTACGGACATCCACTTCACCCGCGCCGGAGACGACACGCTGCGCTTCCGGTCCGACGAGCGGGGCGCCGGGCTTCCGTACGGCACGCTCAACCGGTCCGGCGGCTGACCCGGAGCGTGGCTGGCGTACGCTGAACCGGTCCGAAGATCCGTTGAAAAACCGCCGAAAGGTGACAGCCCGGTGACCGAGAAGGCCGACCTCCAGCCCATCCTCGACCGAGCCGCCGAAGGCGGCCGGATCAGTCCGGCGGAGGCGCTCGACCTCTACCGCTCCGCACCCCTGCACGCGCTGGGCGCCGCCGCCGACGCCGTACGCCGGCGCCGTTACGCCGGTACGGAGCACATCGCGACGTACATCATCGAGCGCAACATCAACTACACGAACGTGTGCGTCACGGCGTGCAAGTTCTGCGCCTTCTACGCGGCGCCCAAGGACACCGACAAGGGCTGGTCCCGCGACCTCGACGACATCCTGCGCCGCTGCGCGGAGACGGTCGAGCTCGGCGGCACCCAGATCATGTTCCAGGGCGGGCACCACCCGGACTACGGCGTGGAGTACTACGAGGAGCACTTCTCCGCGATCAAGAAGGCGTTCCCGCAGCTGGTCATCCACTCGCTCGGCGCCTCCGAGGTCGAGCACATGGCCCGTATCTCCAAGGTCTCCGCCGAGGAGGCCATCCAGCGCATCCACGCCGCCGGCCTCGACTCCTTCGCGGGCGCCGGCGCCGAGCTGCTGCCGGCCCGGCCGCGCACCGCGATCGCCCCGCTCAAGGAGTCCGGCGAGCGCTGGCTGGAGATCATGGAGATCGCCCACCGCCTCGGTGTCGAGTCCACCTCCACCATGCTGATGGGCACCGGCGAGACCAACGCCGAGCGCATCGAGCACCTGAGCATGATCCGCGACGTGCAGGACCGTACCGGCGGCTTCCGCGCCTTCATCCCGTACACGTACCAGCCGGAGAACAACAAGCTGAAGGGCCAGACGCAGGCCACGCTCTTCGAGTACCTGCGGATCATCGCCATCGCCCGGCTCTTCCTGGACAACGTCGCCCACATCCAGGGCTCCTGGCTGACCACGGGCAAGGAGGTCGGCCAGCTGTCGCTGCACTACGGCGCGGACGACCTCGGCTCGATCATGCTGGAGGAGAACGTCGTCTCCTCCGCCGGTGCGAAGCACCGCTCCAACCGCATGGAGATCATCGACCTGATCCGCAAGGCGGACCGGGTCCCGGCCCAGCGCGCCACCACCTACGAGCACCTCGTCGTCCACGACAACCCGGAAGACGACCCGGTCGACGAGCGCGTCGTCTCGCACATCTCGTCCACCGCGATCGAGGGCGGCACGGCCCACCCGGAGCTCAAGCTCCTGAGCGCCAACTGAAGCCGTCATGCTGACCGTTCACGCCGCGCCGCTGGTTCTTCCGGTCGGCGCGGCCGCCGTCGAGCGGGGTGCGGTGGCCGTGGAGGGCGACCGGATCGTCGCCCTCGGTCCGTACGAAGAGGTCGCCGCCGCCCATCCGGCGGCGCGCGTACGGCAGTGGCCGGGCGTCATCACGCCGGGCCTCCGCCAGCGCCACGCCGCCTGGCTGCTCACCCGCTGCTACCACCCCGACCCGCGCGAGGCGGACGGACTCGGAACCGATCCGCTGTCCGGCGAGGCGTTCGACCGGCTGGCGGGGGAACTGGACGCGACCCGGTGGGCCGGCAGCGTGCGGCGGGGTCTCCAGCAGATGCTGCGGTACGGCACGACGCACCTCACCGGCCCGTTCCGCGACCCGGCCGTGCGGACCGCGGTGTCCCGCGCGGGCCTGGTCGAGATGCCGTCCGCCGTGGCCCCCGGCGTTGCGGGCGGCGGGCCGGACGGCGTTACG
Organism: Streptomyces sp. NPDC048671; assembly: GCF_055587045.1. Lineage (NCBI taxonomy): Bacteria > Bacillati > Actinomycetota > Actinomycetes > Kitasatosporales > Streptomycetaceae > Streptomyces > Streptomyces sp. NPDC048671. The sequence continues at coordinate 60,712 of NZ_JBVJHB010000013.1, forward strand.
GCCGGTGGGCCGGACCTGGACCCGTTCGCCGTGGGACGTGACCTGCCGGGCTCCGTGCACGCCCCGCTCGTCACCGGCGCCCGCGCCGACTTCGCGGTCTTCGACGTGCCCGACGAGGCCGCGCTCGTCGCGGCGGGGGCGGCGTCCTGCGTGGTCACCGTCCTGGCGGGGCGCCTGGTCTACCGCCGGCGCTGAGCGCGTCGGCGTCGTACATCCGCTCTCACGTACCGCTCTCACGTACCGCTCTCAGCAACAGCTCTCACGGCACCGATGGGCCGCCCAGGTACTGGCCCTTGGCGTCGTAGGGCCAGGCGTTGGCGACGCATCCCTTGAGGCCGTATATCTGCTGCATCATGGCGGGGGCGGGGCGGCCCTTGCCGGGGCAGGTTTCGTGGCCGTGGCCGAGCCAGTGGCCGACTTCGTGGTTGATGATGAGGGCGCGGTAGTCGGCGAGGGGTCCGTCGAATTCGGGTGAACCAGTCTGCCAGCGCTTGAGGTTGACCATCACGTCCACACCGACGCGGCAGTTGACCTCACCGTGCGTGTCGAGACCGCTCTTCCCGCAGATCCTGTCGGTGGTCCGGGGCGACGCGATCCGTATGACCAGCCCCGCCGGGCCCTCGGCCACCTGGCGGAAGGTGTTCTCGCCGTGGTGCGACCAGCCCCGGGGGGAGGCCAGGATGCGGGCGACCTCGGCCGCGGCCTTGTCCGGGTCCAGGCCCGAACCGTCCTCCACCTCGACCCGGTAGGCGTTGCCCTTGCCGGTGTCCGACGCGCCCGCGCGGGCGACGGTGAAGGAGGACGAAGCGCCGGTGCCGTCCGAGTGCTCGCTCTTCCACCGGAGCCCCACCACGGCGCCCGCCACCAGCACGGCCGGAACGATGGCCATCACGAACAGCCGGTTCCGGCCACGTCCCCGCTGCCCCTGCCGACGCACGCCAGATCCCGGCATCCGCGCCCCTCCCCAGTACTCCGGTGTCCCTTGCTCCCCCTGTAATGACTGCTGTTGGCGCGAATTGGTTCAGTCCACTCGCTCACGAAGCGGACGCGGGCGGGTGCCTCACGGGCCTCACGGGCCTCATGGCACCGATGGTCCGCCCAGGTACTGGCCCTTGGTGTCGTAGGGCCAGGGGTTGGCGACGCATCCCTTGAGGCCGTATATCTGCTGCATCATGGCGGGGGCGGGGCGGCCCTTGCCGGGGCAGGTTTCGTGGCCGTGGCCGAGCCAGTGGCCGACTTCGTGGTTGATGATGAGGGCGCGGTAGTCGGCGAGGGGTCCGTCGAATTCGGGTGAACCGGTCTGCCAGCGTTTGAGGTTGACCATGACGTTGACGCCGACGCGGCAGTTGACCTCACCGTGGGTGTTGAGACCGCTGCTCCCGCAGATCTTGTCGGTGGTCGCCGCCGTGGCGATACGGACGACCAGCCCCGCGGGCCCTTCCGCGATCTGGTGGAACGAGTGCTCCCCGCCGTGCGCCCAGCCGCGCGGCGCGGCCAGGAACCCGGCGATCTGGGCGGCGGCCGCGTCCGGGTCGACGCCGGAACCGTCCTCCACCTCGACCCGGTAGGCATTGCCCCTGCCGGTGTTCTTGGCCCCCGCGCGGGCGACCGTGAAGGTGCCGGGGCCGGTCGGGGGAATGACCGGATGGCCACCGGAGTCGGAGGTGGAGTCGGAACTCGGCTTGGTCTTCGTGCTGGGCTTGGCTCTCGCCTTCGGCCTGGTGCTCGCCCCGGCCTTTGACACGGGACCGGACGCGGAGGCCGATGGAGACGGGTCCTTGACGGAACCGGCCGATCCGGACGCGGCCGCCGCGGCCGACACATCGTCCCCGCCACTCCACAGCGGCGCGGCCGCGACCGCGATGCAGATGAGGGCCGTCGGCACGAGGACCGCGACCAGCAACCGTATCCGGCCACGGCGGCGGCGCTCCTGCCGCGAGCGCCGCCGTGGCCCCCCGCCCCGTCGCCGTGTCTGCTTTCTCCGTACCTCAGCCGACACGATCCGCGTACTCCTTCGATTCCATGGGGTGTTCCGCCGCGGACTTCACGAGCTTCAGGAACCTGGGGCTCCCTGCGACGGCGAGCAATTGATCGGCGGTGACGGGTGACGGCTCCCTCGTGGCCTCGTCACCGTCGACCGAGAGGACGACGGTGCTGTCGCCGTACATGAAGCGGACGACGGTGCTCGTCGGGGCCGGTGATCCGTTCGGGCCGGTGACCACGGTCGCGGCATGCGCCTCGATCCCGCCGGGAAGCATCGCCCGTTTGCAACGCAGCTTCCTGTCCGGGTAGTTGGGGCAGGGCCCTTCCTGCGGAGCGACACTCCGACCGCTCTCGGCGCGTACCGAGAAGACGACGGGGAAGACGTTGCCGTCCCTCCCGGCCTGGTACCGGCTGACGGCGAGGTCCACCGGGTGGACCGGGCCGACCTGCGGCAGCAACTCCCCGAGCAGCAGCGCGACACGCTGCTGGAACTCCTCCTGCCGGGCCCGCTCGGCGGCCGGCAGGTCGGCCATGGACGACTGGCCGCGGGACGGCTCGACATGCACGGGAGGCGGTTGCGGTGTGTCCGTGGGCGCCGGTGACGGCGCGTCCGTGGGCACCGGTGACGGTGTGTCCGTGGGCGCCGGTGAGGGCGCGATGCTCGTACGCTGCGAGGCGGCGGACCACGTCCGAGCGGGTTCCGTACCGCCGCTCCCACCCCACATCGGCAGGACCACGCCGAGCACGCCGAGCGTCACCACGCCCGTCACCGCCGCCCCGATGGCCGCGCGGGCCCGGGTGCGGCGCCGGCGGCCCTGGACCAGGGCGGCGGGCACCAGGTCGGGCGGGGTCGGCGCACCGTCGGTCGCCTGTTCCATGGCGGCCCTGATCAGCAGGATCTCGGCCTCCGCGGCCTCCGCGGCCCCCTTGTCCGGTGCCCGGCCGGGAAAGCGGTCAGAAGACATGTCCACGACGGTTCTCCTCAGCTTCGGGTGGTGTAGAGGTGTGGGTCGCCCAGCCGCGTACGCAGCGTGGCGAGCGCCCGCGAGCACTGGCTCTTCACGGTGGACGGGCTGCACCGCAGCAGCTCGGCGACCGTCTCCACGCTCAGGTCCTCCCAGTAGCGCAGGACGACCATCGCCCGCGCGCGGGGCGGCAGGTCAGCCAGCGCGGCCAGCAGAGTGACCGTCAGCTCGGGGCCGACCGCTGGTGCGTGTGCGGCGATCGGCGTATGGGCACGGAAGTCGCGCAGCCGCCGGCGGCGCTCGGCGATATAGGTGCGGGTCAGTACGGTCCTGGCGTAGGCGTCCGGATGGCGGGCGGCGCTCAGCCGGTGCCAGTGCTGGAACAGCTTGGCCAGCGTCGTCTGCGTCAGATCACGGGCCGCCTCGGCGTCCCCGCACAGCAGGTACGCGGTGCGGTACAGCCGGCGCTGGCTCGCCCGCGCGAACTCCTCGAAGCTGTCGGCGTCCCGGCTGGGCCCCGCGCTCATCCGGCCCCCTTCACGGTCCGTCGGTGGTCTCTCCTCCTGTTACTGAGAGCTGACGGGCCGGAAAGGTTGAAGCCGAATCCGAATCCGTGTCCGAAACCTGGGCAGGTGGGCTGGTGCCCGCAGGTATCGCACCTGCCACCGAGGCGTCCGCCGCTCTCGGGAGCACCGCCGCGCAGGCGCGGCACAGCGACCGCAGACCCCTGCGGTGCAGCGCGGACAACAGGCAGAGCCGAAGTCTCGATATCCCGTCGAGTTTCGCCCGGATATTGGCGAGATGAAACTTCACCGTTCGCGGAGATACGTGCAGACGGGCCGCGATCTCCTCATTCGACGGAGCGCTGTGCAATGTGGCGAAAAGCTGCTCCTCCATGGCGGTGAGCCGACGGCGAGCTGGTGGTACAGGATGAGCTGCGGATGCGTGTACATACGGGTCGTCAAAGACCGGACCAGCACAGACGAGGCATTGAACCGTCATGATTCCCCCCCGGGTGCTGGTTCAAGAGCGGCAGGAATGTAGCACGGAGGGAGGGGGATTCCGGTTGCGATTCAGGATGTGGTCGGCGCGGGAGAGAGGTTTGGGGCTGATTGTTCAGGGCGACGAAATGAGTGAAGCGGCGAGTTTCAGCCGGTCCTTGAGTTGCTTCTTCGCCAGATCGAGCGTCTCGGCGTTCTTGTCGATCTGCCGTTTCTGGTAAGCGGACTGGACTGCGAAGTACACGCCGATCAGGCCGACCTCCCTCTTGCAGGCGGCATCGGCCTTGGCGGCGGTGATGGCGGCAGGCGAGGTGAGGGCGTCGTCGGTGATGCCGAGTTCCGTGGTGGCGTTCATCGGATCGGACGCGGTGTGCCCCTTGCGCGCCATGCAGTCGGACCAGTTCTTGTTGACCGTCTTGGTGCGGGAGTCCTCGCGCGCCCGGGATTCCGCCTGGGACTTGAGGTTGAACACGTACAACGCGTCCACCGCGTTCGGCTCGGGGGCGTACAGCTTCAGGAACGCCTCACGGCCGCAGCCGCCGACGGGTACCGCCTTGCCGTTGATCCGCTGCTTGCCGCCGCCCTTCTTCTCCGCCTCCGCCTGGCTCATCGGCATGTCCGCGGGCTTCAGGTCCGGGGCGCCGTGCAACGCGATCTCCTCGGACGCGGTGAGGCTCTGCGAGGTCCGCCCGGGTGGCTGCGCGTCTCCCGGGGCGCTGTAGCCGTACCGCGCCGCCTCGTTCTCGTCCACCACTCCGAAGATCCGTGCGTTCGTCCGGCCGGCAGCGGCGGAGGCCGGTCTCGACGGGAGGCTGTAGCGGAATCCGAAGCGTTCCATGCACCGGGAGATGAGGACGCCCTGGCCCTGCTGGAGCGCGGTGGTCTCCTCCTGAGTGGCGTCGTAGGCGTCCAGGGGGAACCGCAGCCCCACGGTGCTGGGCATCGTGGGGGTGGACGAGATCTCGGGTTCCGACTTCTCGTCGGTCCGCCCCTTGCCGGCGGGGGAGGAGCAGGCGGCGAGGAGGACGGCGGCGCAGACCACACCGACCGAACGGTGGAGGTGGCGGCGGCCGGAGAGCGGGTGCATGCGGATCCTTCGCAGGTGACCTGGTCGTACGATGTGGCAGCCGCTGTTCCGCCCGGCGCTTACGGGCAGAACAGCGGTGCGGTTCAGCGGCTGGTGTACGTCTCCCGGCCGGTCAGAAGTAGTACGCCGACGAGATCTCGTTCTTGAACGTGGTGGAGGCGTTGCCGTAGTAGTCGAGCGGCAGGGAGCCGTGGATCCCGCCCCGCAGGGGGTTGGTGTACACGTCCCAGGTCGTCACGTCGCGGTTCCAGTACGACGCGGTGTTGTCATCGGTGGTCTGGTTCTGACCGGGGCAGGTCTGGGAGCTCGTCGATGAGATGAAGCGGTCGTCGGAGAACCTTTCGTCCGAATGGAGAAGGTCGAAGACGCAGCCGGCGTAGTTCGAGTTGTAGTAGAGCCCGAACTCCCCGCTGTCCACGTTTCCGTTCTTGTGTCCGGCGGCGGTCGCCGTGCCCGCGGTCGTGAGTATCAGCCCGGTGACCGCGGTCGCGGCCAGGGTGATGCCGGTCAGACGTCGCATGGCGATTAAACGAGTCATTCGGTCTCTCCTCCGTGTGGTGAGGTCGCGTGTGGGGGGCTGATGAGTCGTGAGCGCCAGCAATTCAATGCGGCGTGCATGGAAATGGGTACTGCCCTCAAGGACAGTTGTTGTCCGTGTGCGGGGTCTGTACTTTGAGCATCCGAGACTGCGTCACCGGCCGCCAAGTGGCCTTTTCGAGGACGGCTGTTGGATGCGCGACGAGCAGCTGACGCATCATGCGCGGTGACTGTCTCCACACTCCGCTGTTCCTCTCCCGGGAGTCCCGTATGCGCCCCGTTCCCGCTGTCTTCAGAGCTGTCGTGGCGCTGGCGCTGCTCTCCCTCGTGACCGCCGGATGCTCGGACTCGAAGGACTCGAAGGACTCGACGGGGCGCGGACAGTCGCAGCCGCAGGTGAAGTCGTCACCGAAGCCCGCCCAGGGGGCGGACGAAACGGCGTATTACCGGTGCCTGGAGGACCAGGGGATCGCGTTGGAGACGACCGACGACGGCATGCTGCGGGTCCGCAAGGGCAAGGACAACAACGCGGCAATCCTGGCGGCGGAGAAGAAGTGTGCCGGGCTCCAGCCCTCCCCGGCCACGGCCTCCGCGACCGAGGAGGACATGGTGCGGGCGAGGAAACTGAGCGCGTGCCTGCGGGAGCACGGCGTCAAGGACTATCCGGACCCCGGGCCGGGCGGGGATGCCCCGCTCAGCGCCGAGTTGGCCCACGCGATGAAGACGGACCCCGACTACCGCAAGGCGAACCGGGCGTGTGATCCCCGGCCCGATGGCGACTCCGTGGCCGGCGGCTGACCTGTCCGGAGGGAGGAGGTCCCGATGAACGGCGAGAGCGGCGGCGAGGAGCCGGGCAACGGCGGTGAGGAGCGGGACAGCGGGCTGACCCGGCGCCGCCGCTGGGTGGTCGCGGTCGCCGTCGCCGCCGCGCTGCTCGGCATCGCCGGGGTCGGTGCGTCGATGGTCATCAGGTCACCGGCCCAGGCGGCGGCGGAGGCCCGCGCTCCGGAGGAGGACGTGCTGACCGCAGCGGTGGAGCGCCGGGTTCTGGTGTCCTCGGTGATCACGCGGGGCCAGGTGAGGGCGGGCCAGACCGTGAGCGTCTCTCCCCAGGTGTCCGGCGGCGACAAGGGGGCCGCCGGTGCGGTGATCACCAAGCTGCCGGTCAAGGCTCAGGACGTGCTGAGCAGCGGACGGCTGCTGATGGAGGTCTCCGGCCGCCCCGTGTTCGTACTGCGGGGGAAGCTGCCCGTCTACCGGGATCTGCGCCCCGGCAGCGAGGGCGATGACGTCCGGCAGCTCCAGAAGGCGCTGCGGGACCTCGGACACCCCACCGCACCCGACGCGGACGGCACCTTCGGCGCGGGGACCAAGACGGCGCTCAGCTCCTTCTACGCGTCCATCGGCTACGACCCGCTGCCCGCCCAGGACGACGACGCCGAAGGGGTCGGGCCGGCCGGTGAGGCGGTGCGGTCGGCCGAGCGCGCGCTGGAGGACGCCGAGGAAGCCGAACCTGCGGCGAAGAACGAGGGCGCGCCGGGTGATCCGCGCAAGCCGGTGCGACGGGCCGAGGAGGACCTGGCCGACGCGCGCGCCGCCTATGCCACGGCGCAGGCGAAGTCGGGCCCGATGCTGCCCGCGGGCGAGGCGGTGTTCCTGGAGAGTTTCCCGGCCCGGGTGAACGCGGTGCAGGGCGCCGTGGGCGCGAAGGTGTCCGGGACGGTGATGACCCTGTCCTCGGTCCGGCTGGTCGTCCAGGCATACGTCCCCGAGTACCAGAAGGGGCTGTTGCGCGCCGGCCAGCACGTGGAGATCTACTCGGAGGCCACCGGGGTATCGGCGCGCGCCGAGGTGACCCGCGTCGCCGACACGCAGACCGTACCGGACCGGAGTGCCGCCACTTCCGGGACGGACGGCGGCGGCGCCCCGGCGGCCGGACCCGTCGGCTACCTGGTGCAGATCACCCCGGACAAAGGTCTCGATGCCCAACTGAGCGGCCAGGACGTTCGTTTGACGATCGAGGCGGCCTCCAGCGGCGGTAAGGTCCTGGTGGTTCCGATCACCGCGATCACCGCGGGTGCGGACGGCAGAACCGTGGTGACTGTGGTCGCCGGATCCGGTGACCACGAACGCGTGGAGGTACGTCCCGGCACGTCCGGCGACGGCTTCGTCGCGGTCGTACCCGTGGTGAAGGGCGCCCTGGGCGCCGGCGACAGGGTGATCACCGGGGTACGGAAGTGAGCGTGCCCGTCATCGAGTTCCGTCAGGTCGCCCTCACCTACCCGGGACCACCGCCGGTCGCCGCGTTCCGGCCCTGCGATCTGGTGATCGACCGGGGCGAGTTCGTCACCGTCGTCGGCCCGTCCGGATCGGGCAAATCGACCTTCCTCAACATCGCCGGGCTGCTGGACGCCCCGACCGCGGGAACGTATCTCCTCGACGGCCTGAACACCGGGGCGCTGAAGGACGGCGACCGCACCTCACTGCGGGGCCGCCGGATCGGCTTCGTCTTCCAGTCCTTCCATCTGCTGCCGCACCGAAGCGCCCTGGAGAACGTCACGCTGGCGATGGTCTACAGCGGCGTGGCCCGCAAGGAGCGCCGGCGGCGGGCGCGGGAGGCGCTGGTACGGGTCGGGCTCGGGCACCGCGTCGACTCCCTGCCCGCCCGGTTGTCCGGCGGGGAGCGGCAGCGGGTGGCGATCGCGCGGGCGCTGGTGGCCAGGCCCTCCCTGCTGCTCTGCGACGAGCCGACCGGCAACCTCGACACGGCCACCGCGCGGTCGGTGCTCGGCCTGCTCGCGGAGCTGCACACCGACGGCATGACGGTGCTGGTGATCACGCACGACCCGGAGGTGGCCGGCCGCGGCGCGCGTACGGTCACGATCCGCGACGGGGTGCTGTGCGAACAAGAGGAGGCGGCCGGGTGATCCGCGGCGGACCGCGGACGCGCCGTAGCCGTCCGGTGGAGCCCTCGGTGTTCTCCTTCGGTGACCTGCTGGGCGAATCGGTCGCCGGAATGCTTCAGCGCCCGGCCCGCTCCGCCCTGACGGCGCTCGGCACGGTCCTGGGAGTGGGCGCGTTCGTGGCCGTTCTGGGGCTGACCGCCACGGAGGTGTCGGTCGAGGACAAGGCCGCGGAGCAGAACGAGTTCGCGGCGCCCGCCTTCCCGCCGGACGCCGACGCACGGGTGGAGAGGCTGAACGGGGTCCGCAGCGCCGGGGTGTACTGGCCCGTACGCCTGCCCACCGACGTGACCGTGCGGTCCGCCCCGGTGGGCGATGCCGGCAGCGGCGGGAGGACACAGGTGGTCGCGGCTTCCCCCGGCGTGCTCGAGGCAGCCGAACCCACGCTGTCCCAGGGACGGACCTACGACGACCTCATGTCCGAGGACGGGGCGTACGTCGCGGTCATCGGGTCGGGCGTCGCGGCCCGGCTCGGGATCACCACGCTGGAGACCCGGCCCGCCGTCTTCGTCGGTGACCAGCCGTTCACCGTCACCGGGATCATCGAGGACACCGAACGCAAGGCCGACCTGCTGCTGTCCGTGGTCGTCCCGCGCACCACGGCCGAGAAGATCTGGGGGCCGCCCGACGGCGGCAGCGCGACGATGCTCGTCTCGACGGAACTGGGCGCGGCCCAGCAGGTCGCCCGGCTGGCCCCGACCGCGCTGCGGCCCGACCATCCCGAATACCTCAAGGCCCTGCCGCCGCCCGATCCCCGAATGCTCCGCTCCTCGGTCGGCGACGACCTGAACCAGCTGTTCCTGCTCCTGGCGGGCATCTGCCTGGTCATCGGCGCGGTCGGGATCGCCAACACCACCCTGGTATCGGTCCTGGAGCGGACCGGCGAGATAGGTCTGCGGCGCGCTCTCGGCGCCCGCGCCAGGCACATCACCCTTCAGTTCCTCGCCGAGTCCGGGGTCCTCGGGGCTCTGGGCGGCCTCGTCGGGACCTCACTGGGTGTGGTGACGGTCGTCGGGGTGGCGGTGGCCCGTGGCTGGACCCCGGTCGTGCATCCGGTCACCGCGGCGGCGGCCCCCGTGATCGGTCTGGTCACCGGAGTACTGGCCGGGCTGTATCCGGCATGGCGGGCATCGCGCGTCCAGCCCGCCGAAGCGCTGCGTCGCTGACCGCAGGCGCCCGGTCCCCGGACAGCGGGCCTGCCCCGCCGCCGCCGGGCCGGGCTGCTTGAATGGGAGGCGTGACCCGAGCCTCCCTGGACAAGCAGCCGCACGAAGTCGCCTCGATGTTCGACGACGTGGCGGAGAACTACGACCTCACCAACGACGTGCTCTCGCTCGGCCAGGCCCGGCTGTGGCGCAAGGAGGTCGCCAAGGCGGTGCACGCGCGGCCCGCGGAGAAGGTCCTCGACCTGGCCGCCGGGACCGCGACGTCCTCGCTGCCGTTCGCCGCGACCGGTGCGTACGTCGTGCCGTGCGACTTCTCCATCGGCATGCTCCAGGAGGGCAAGACGCGCAACTCCTGGCTGCCGTTCACCGCGGGCGACGCGACGCGGCTGCCGTTCCGCGACGAGGTGTTCGACGCGGTGACCATCTCCTTCGGGCTGCGCAACGTCCAGGACACGGGCGCGGCGCTGCGCGAGCTGTACCGGGTGACGAAGCCGGGCGGCCGGGTCGTCATCTGCGAGTTCTCCCAGCCGGTCTGGACGCCGTTCCGGACCGTCTACACCGAGTACCTGATGCGGGCGCTGCCGCCGGTCGCGCGCGCGGTGTCGTCCAACCCCGACGCGTACGTCTATCTCGCCGAGTCGATCCGCGCCTGGCCCGACCAGGCCGGGCTCGCCGCCATGCTCCAGGAGACCAGCTGGTCGAAGGTCGCCTGGCGCAACCTCACCGGCGGCGTGGTGGCGCTGCACCGGGGCGTACGCGCCTGACGGGCGGCAGGTGCCGTAGGGCGGCGGTCACCGGCCCAGGGCGGCGGTCACCGGCCCAGCTCCAGCCGGAAGCACCGCACCTCCTGCCCCGACCGGGGCACGGTGAAGCTCTCCGCCCGCTCCATGCCCAGGCGCCGGGCCACAGCGACCGACCGTTCGTTGAGCTCGTCGACCGCCGCCACCACCCGCTCCACCCCGGCCGCGCGCACCCGCTCCAGCGCCAGGTGCGCGGCCGCGGTCACGTAGCCGCGGCCCCATGCCGTACGGGCCAGCCGCCAGCCGATCTCGATCTCGCCCACCGGGCCGTACGCGGTCTGCGGCCAGGGCTGCGCCCCGGTGAAGCCGACGACCTCGCCGCCCGCGTCGAGCACGGTCCACAGGCAGAAGCCGCGCTCCGCGTCGAGTCTGCGCTGCCGGGCGGTCCACTCCTCGTACAGGGACGGCTCGGACGGACGGCCGCCGAGGAACTCCATCACCTCCGGGTCACGGAAGGCGCGGTGCCAGGCCACCGCGTCCTCGTCGGTCGGGACACGCAGCTGTACGACAGGGAGTGCGCGAGGCGCGATCGACATGAGGGAGCCCTTCGGAAAGTTGGTCGGCAGGCCCCCATAGACTGCCCTGGCCATGTGCCGCGCGGCACTCGATTTCGAGTCTTCGGGAGATCCGACCGTGACCGAGCCCCTGTCCGAACACAGCGCGGACGTGATCGTCGTCGGGGCAGGCCCAGCCGGCTCCACGACCGCGTACTACCTCGCCAAGGCGGGCCTCGACGTCCTCCTCCTGGAGAAGACCGCCTTCCCCCGCGAGAAGGTCTGCGGCGACGGCCTCACACCGCGCGCCACCAAGCAGCTCGTCTCCATGGGCATCGACATCTCGGAAGAGGCCGGCTGGCTCCGGAACAAGGGCCTGCGCATCATCGGCGGCGGCGTCCGGCTCCAGCTGGACTGGCCGGACCTCGCCTCCTACCCGGACTACGGACTGGTCCGCAAGCGCGACGACTTCGACGAGCAGCTGGCCCGCCAGGCGCAGAAGGGCGGCGCCCGGCTGTACGAGCGCTGCAACGTCGGCGCCCCGATCACCGACCCCCGCACCGGCCGGATCACCGGCGTGCACGCGAAGCTCGGCGAGGAGAAGACCCCGGTCACCTTCCACGCCCCCCTCGTCGTCGCCGCCGACGGCAACTCCACCCGGCTCTCCGTCGGGATGGGCCTGCACCGCCGCGAGGACCGTCCGATGGGCGTCGCGGTCCGTACGTACTTCACCTCGCCCCGCCACGACGACGACTACCTGGAGTCCTGGCTGGAACTCTGGGACCGGCGCGGGGTCGAGGACCGGCTGCTGCCCGGCTACGGCTGGATCTTCGGCATGGGCGACGGCACCTCCAACGTCGGCCTCGGCATCCTCAACTCCTCCTCCGCCTTCAAGGAGCTGGACTGGCGCGAGGTCCTCAAGGCGTGGTGCGCGTCGATGCCGGAGGACTGGGGCTACACCCCCGAGAACATGACGATGCCGATCCGCGGTGCCGCCCTCCCGATGGCCTTCAACCGCCAGCCGCACTACACCAAGGGCCTGCTGCTCGTCGGTGACGCGGGCGGCATGGTCAACCCGTTCAACGGCGAAGGCATCGCGTACGCCATGGAGTCGGGCCAGATCGCCGCCGACGTCATCGTCCAGGCCCACGCCCGCTCGACCCCGGCCCAGCGCGAACTGGCCCTGAACAACTACCCGAAGGTGCTCAAGGAGACCTACGGCGGCTACTACACGATGGGCCGCGCCTTCGTGAAGCTGATCGGCAACCCGAAGGTCATGAAGGTCGCCACCCAGCGCGGCCTGACGCACCCGCTGCTGATGAAGTTCACGCTGAAGATGCTCGCCAACCTCACCGACCCGACGGGCGGCGACGCGATGGACCGCATCATCAACGGCCTGACGAAGGTGGCGCCGCGTTCGTGACCGGGGGCTTCGCCGGTCGCCCGGAACAGCGACCGCCGACCGGTCTGCGTGCCACTCGCTGATCAGTGGGGCCGTGCACGTCAACAAGAAGTGACGGCCCCGCTGACTCGGTCCGGGAGACCCACCTCGCGGGTGCGTGGCCGGCGGGCGTGCCCACGGGGGCTCGGCGTCGGATTTCCGCCAGCGCGTCGCCTCCGGCACTCCTACGCTGCGGCCATGTCCTACCGCTTCGCCGGCATCATCGACCGTTATCTGCTCTCCGGTTCCGAGTTCACCCGCAGGCTGCGCGCGGTGCGGCCCGAACAGTGGACGGCCCCCACCCCCTGCACGGAGTGGGACGTACGCCACCTCGTCAACCACATGACCCGGGGAAACCTCAACTACGCCGCCCTGCTGGACGGCGGCACGGCCGCCGACTTCCTCCGGCTCCGGGACGAGGACGCCCTGGGCCGAGATCCGGTGGGCGCCCACATCCGGTCGGTACGGGAGTGCGCCGAGGCGTTCCGCAGGCCGGGCGCCCTCCAGCAGATCCTGGACCACCCCCTCGGCCCGGTGACCGGAGCACAAGCCCTCGCCGTGCGCACCACGGACGCGACCATCCACACCTGGGACCTCGCCCGAGCCGTCAGCGCTCCCGAGGAGCTCGCTCCGGGGCTCGTCGCCTGGATCGAGGACCACCTCGCCGACATCTACGCCGGCTTGGCGGAGTCACCCGTCTCCGCCGGCACCACCCACCGCTTCTTCGCCGCCCCGGGGGTTCCACCGGTGGCGGGGGAGACCCGGCAGGCCCGGTTGCTGCGGCTGATGGGGCGCTGAGCGGAGGGAGGAGCACGTTCGGCCTGCGGCATCCGCGGGTTGGGCGCGGCTTCGCCAGAAGCGTCCGATGCCGTCCCGGCAAGGGGCCGGCGTCGTCAGGAAGCTTCTTCCGCTTCCGCTTCCTCCACGGGCCGGGCGGCTCCCTTGCGGACCGTGCAGTGGAGCGAGTTGTCCCGCACATCGGCGACGATCGTGTCGCCGGGGTCGCTCTCGCCGCTCAGCAGCAGTGAGGCGATGCGGTTGTCGAGCTCCGTCTGGATGGTGCGGCGCAGCGGGCGGGCACCGAACTCCGGCTGGTAGCCATGGGCGACCAGCAACTTCTTCGCCGCTTCGGTCACCTTCAGCGTCATGCCCTGAGCGTGGACGCGGTGCTTGCTCCGGTTCAGGAGGTGCTCGACGATCTCCGACAGGTCTTCCTCGGTGAGGCTGTGGAAGATGATGATGTCGTCGATCCGGTTGAGGAACTCGGGCAGGAACCGTCCCCGCAGGTCGTCCATCAGCTCGTCCTTGAGTTCCGCGGCATCGCCCTTGTGAGCGAGGATGCGATGGGCGCCGATGTTGGACGTCATGATGACCACGCAGTGGCGGAAGTCGACCGTGCGGCCCTGCGCGTCCGTCAGACGGCCGTCGTCAAGGATCTGCAGCAGCGTGTTGAACACGTCGGGGTGTGCCTTCTCCACCTCGTCGAACAGCACCACGCTGTACGGCTTGCGGCGAACCTTCTCGGTGAGCTGACCGGCCTCGTCGTAGCCGACGTACCCGGGAGGTGCGCCGACGAGCCGGGCGACCGTGTGCTTCTCCTGGAACTCGCTCATGTCGAACCTGATCATCCGGTCCGCGTCGCCGAAGAGCAGTTCGGCGAGCGTCTTGGCGAGTTCGGTCTTGCCCACACCGGTGGGGCCCAGGAAGAGGAACGAGCCCACGGGCCGGTTCGGGTCCCCCATGCCCGCGCGATTGCGGCGCACGGCTTCGGAGACCGCGGTGACCGCCTCGTTCTGGCCGACGATCCGGGCGTGCATCTCCTCCTCCAGCCCGAGGAGCTTCTCCTTCTCGCTGGCGGTGAGCTGGGAGACCGGAATCCCCGTGCGGCGGGAGACGATGTCCGCGATGTCGGAGGCGGTGACGGAGACGACGCCTTCGCGGCGCTCCTCGACGCCCGCGAGCTCGCCCTCCACCTCGGCGATCTGCCGCTTCAGGTCCGAGGCCCTGTCGAACTCCTCGCCGGCGACGGCCTGGTCCTTCTCGCGTCGCAGCTTCGCGAGGCGGTCCTCCCGGCTGACGACCTCGGTGGAACGGCCGGCGCTGCGCAGCCGTACCCGGGCACCCGCCTGGTCCATCAGGTCGATCGCCTTGTCCGGCAGGAACCGGTCGCTGATGTAGCGGTCGGACAGTTCCGCCGCCGCGGTCAGGGCCCCGTCGGCGAAGCGGACCTGGTGGTGCGCCTCGTACGCGTCGCGCAGCCCTTCGAGGATCTGCACCGTCTCCTCGACACTCGGTTCGGGGATGAGAACGGGCTGGAAGCGGCGTTCGAGGGCGGCGTCCTTCTCGATGTGCTTGCGGTACTCGTCGATGGTCGTCGCTCCCACCACGTGGAGCTCGCCGCGTGCGAGTGCGGGCTTGAGCATGTTGCCCGCGTCCATCGCCCCCTCGCCCGTCGCGCCCGCGCCGACGACCGTGTGCAGTTCGTCGATGAAGAGGATGATGTCGCCGCCGGCCGCCTGGACGTCCTCGATGACCTTCTTCAGCCGCTCCTCGAACTGGCCCCGGTACTGCGCACCGGCCACCATGCCGGACATGTCGAGGGAGACGACCCTCTTGCCCTTCAGGGACTCGGGCACTTCGCCGGCCACGATGCTCTGGGCCAGCCCCTCCACGATGGCGGTCTTCCCGACCCCGGGCTCACCGATGAGCACCGGGTTGTTCTTGGAGCGCCGCGAGAGGATCTCGATGGTCTGCTCGATCTCCTCGGCCCGGCCGACGACAGGGTCGAGCCGGCCCGCCTTCGCCTCCTCCGTGAGATCCCGGCCGAATTCGTCCAGGGTCGTCGAAGGCTGCTTCCCGGCAGCGGGGGCACCGTCCGCCCGGTCCGCGTGACCCCGCAGCTTCTGTGTGTCCACGTCCTGAGCGCGCAGGAACCGGTTGGCACCCGAGTCCGGGTCCTCCAGGAGTGCGGCGAGGATGTGCTCGGGGCCGATGTAGGACACTTCCGCCGCCTGCGAGCCGGCGTAGGCGGCGGCGAGGGTGCGCTTCGCCGCCGGTGTGAGCCCGGGTGACGCGGACGGTTCGCCCGCCTCCCGGGGCAGCACCTCGGCGATCCGGGCCGCGAGCGCGTCGACGTCGACACCGGCCTGGGTGAGGAGGCTCCGTGCGGGGTCGACCTGAGTGGCCGCCCACAGGAGGTGTTCCGTGTCGAGGTCGGACGTCCCGTTCTCGGCCGCCTTCTGCGTGGCCAGGCCGAGAAGTTCGTGCGACGACTCCGTGAGGAGGCGGCCGATGGGCACCCTCTGCACAGCTGGTGGCGACGAGGCCGGTGACGTGCCGAAGAAGCGGTCGAGCATCTCGCTGAAAGGGTCGGACGATCCGAAAGGTGAACCGAACCCCATCGACATGGCAGCTCCTAGTGCAGTGACGGCCCCTCCAACTCAAACCCGGTGCCGCTGCCTCCGCAACCTGAGCAAACGCCCGGGGAGTCCGCTGCCCGCCCACCCCGTAGGCAGACGAGGCCGCGGGCCGCACCGGGAAGGCGCGGCCCGCAGCCTCGTCATCAGGCTGGTTCGGCTCAGACTGGATCAGCTCGGTGCCGGTTCAGCTCAGTGCTTGGAAGTTGAGCCAGCCCGTGGTGCCGACCGTGGTGGGTGTGCCGATGCCGGTGAGGGTGATGGAGGGGTAGAAGGAGAGTCCCTTGTCGGTGTCGTGGCTGGTGGCGAAGAGGTCGGGTTTGCCGTCCCCGTTGCTGTCGCCCTCCGAGGTGATCAGCGGGTGTGTGGTGGTGTCCCAGCCGCTGGCCTTGAGGTCGATGGTGGTGTGGCCGAGTCCCTCACCGGCCGGCCCGGTGCCGGTGTAGAGGCGGAGCCTTCCGTCCGTCTTCTGTCTGGCGACCATGTCGACCTTGCCGTCGCCGTTGACGTCGCCGGGAGCGACCATCTCGTAGTTGGCCCAGGCACCGTCACCGATGAGGATGGGGTCGGTGACCTCGTCGATATAGAAGCTGTCCGAGCCGTAGTAGAGCCAGAGGTGGTCGCCTTCCTTGACCAGGAGGTCGGTGTGGCCGGGCACGTCGACCGTGCCGTCGCCGTCGACGTCGAGCGGACCGTCGACATCACCGATGGCCAGGATCTGGTCGGCGTTCTTCCAGTGGTTGTTCTCCGGGCTGTACACGTCGAGCGGCACCCGGTCGAAGCCGCATTCCTGTGAGGCGCCGTCGGCCTCCTCGCCCCGTGCGGTGCACGCGTAGCCGAGGCCGTTGTTGGGGTAGACGTACAGGTTCTTCTGGCCGTCCGCACCGGGCTGGGCGGCGATGAGGTCTTCGTAGCCGTCGTCGGTCCAGTCCCCGCGATGGGTGATGGAGGCGCCGTTGAAGTTCGTGCCACTGGCCACGGTGTAGGGGGCGTACCGGCCGTTGCCCTGGCCCGGGTAGAGCCACAGGGTCCCGTCGGTGCGGACGCCGTACATGTCGGTGTTGCCGTCCCCGTTGACGTCACCGGGTTTGTCGGTGATGCCGAGGCTGTTGGCGTAGAAGATGTACGCGCTGCGGTCGGAGACGTTGCCGGCCCTGTCGATGCTGTGCACGTAGAGCGTGTGGTTGCCGGCCGCGAGCGGACGGAGCTTGACGTTGACGGATCCGCCCTGCGCGGAGGGGCTGGCGGAGACCTTCTTGCTGTCCCAGTCGGTCCAGTACTCGTACTTGGTGACGTCGGCGACTCCGCCGCTGCTGAGGGTGAAGGTGCCCTCGGCACGAGCGTCGCCGGTGGTGGCGGGCCAGCCGTCGGAGCCGTCGGGGAACTGGACGGAGGTCACGCCGGGCGGGGTGGAGGGCCGGGTGGGGTCGAAGACGAAGCGGCAGCCGGCCTTGCCGGTGGCGGGCACCCAGCCGGAGGACAGCGAACCGTCCTGGGTCTGTGCCTTCCAGGAGAAGTTCCCGTTCGCCTTGGACAGGTACGGGGTGAGCTGGGCTTTCGTGACCTTGAGCTTGGCGACGGTACCGGAGGTGGCGGACACCGTCTTGTTCACGATCAACACGCCGTTGGGATCGTCGACGGGGTGGTGTCCCGTGGCCCAGAGACTGAACTGGACCTTGACCGTGCCACCGTCCCGGTCGGAGCCCTTGGCGGTGAGATACAGGTCGGTGTTGCCGATCAGCCCGTAGGGGGCGGTGGTGCCGCAGCCGGCGCTGTTCTTGGTGGACGGAATGGTGTCCAGGCCGGTGGGAAGGCTCGGACGGGTGTTGTAGGTGGTCGACAGAAGGGCGGACTTGGCGTCGAACTTCTTCCAGCCGTAGACGTCCGTCTCGCTGCCGGCCTTCAGGGCGACGGTGATGGTGTTCCAGTGGCCCTTGACGGCGTCCTTGGCAGCGGCGGTGGTGTTGAAGGCGAGTTTGGCGGCCGGGCAGGCGGAGCCCCAGCCGTGGGCTTCAGTGACCGAGCCCAGGGTGCGGATCTTCTTGGGCTGCTTGTTCCAGGTCGTGGCCGAGCTCATGTACTCGGTGTGCCACAGCTCGATCGGCTTCTTGGTGCACGACCACGACCAGGTGTTCTTGATGGTGAACTTGGAGCTGGAGATCACCTTGTCGGTGGACCACAGGTTGCCCGTATTCATGCGGAAATAGGAGCGGGCCAGACCGTTTGTCTCGTTCTCGTAGCCGGCGCGGGCCGTCGTGGTGCCGCCGCCGAAGTTCGCCCCGTTGTAGAAGGAAGTCGTGGGCTGCGCCTTGTAGGCGATGGTCCAGGCGTACCGGGAACCTGACACCGAAGGGTCCAGCAGGACGGGGTACTGAGTGTCCTCACCCGTCAGCAGCTCCTGATTCGGCGTGAGGGTCAGCTTTCCATTCGCCACGGCCGCTTCCATGGAAGCCTGTTGCGCTCCGTAGCCCGGTTCGAACTCGTCCGCCGGCGGCGGAGGGCCTTCGTCCACGTCGGCGCCGGCCGTTCGCGCCTCGGGAGCGTCGGCGGTCCCGCTGTCCCACATCAGCGGAGTGGGGGCGGTGAAGACCTCCTGACCGGCCGGGTTCACGGCGGTGAGGTTGCCGTACTCATCCGTGCTCGGTTCCACTCCGTCGGTGGCCAGATCGAAGTGGATCTGTTTCAGCGCCGGATCAGCGGCGGCCTGGGCCGTCTTGACGACGAACAGGCTGGTGAATCCGGCGGGACCGGCGCGGAGCTTGAGATCCACATCGGTCAGAACGTTTGCGAAGGTTACGGTGTCCCCGTCGACCTGGGCGCTGGGCAACGTATGGGGCCAGCTCCACGACATGCTGCGGCCGTCACGCACGATCGTCGCCAGGGGGCCGTCACCACCGCCGGAGAACCGTACGGCCGTCTCGGTGGCCTTCGGGGACAGTGTCCCGTCAGGGTTCGCCTCCAGGTGCGTGTCGATCGGTACGAGCTTGTTGTCCTGCCGGGCGAACTGGGGCAGTACGTAGGCGTCCTGAGTGAATGACCCATCCGGATTGGCGAACACCTGGGACGCCTCGGTGCGCCGCGAAAGCACCTCGGTGGGCTCGCCGGTATCGACCGCCTCGGCCAGAGCGCTCTCGTCGGCCCCGAGTTGCCGTGCTGTCTGCCCGGCGGTCTGGCTGTCGTTTGCTGGTGCAGCGGCTGACGCCATCTGCTGCGGCAGGAACACCGCCAGCGTCGCTACCGCTGACACAGCGGCGATGGCGCCTCTTGATGCTATTCGTCTGGACTTTTGTCCGCAAAGTTCCATTAAAGAAGTCCCCTCCCGGGTCTGATCGATTCGCAGACTAGAGCGTGATCGATCGGTGAAGCGTGTGCTTTTTTGGTGAGTTCTGGCGAAGGGTTTCAATGAGGCCGAACTTGGCTCGATCGGGTCACATCGAACCGAGCAAGTAGTTGCATACCGCATCAAAATGAACGCGCTGGATTCCTCAAGTTGGCTTGAATCCGCCAAAGATGTGCAGACGTTGAGTGAGTTGCGTGTGTACGGAGTGCTAGCTTCCGTGCCCAACTGTGTTCCTTGTATCGAACAGTTGGGGGAGTTTCGCGCATGTACTTGGGTGGGGGCGTCGACACGAGACGCATGGGGCGGCGGGTGCGGCTGATAGCCGTCGCGCTGACCGCGTTCCTTTTTGCGAGTTTGCTGGCCGGACCTGTTGTGGCCGCCGCCGAGCTACAGCTGCTGAAGCTGGCGAAGTCCGACCCCGTACCCACGTCCGAAGTGAAGAAACAGCCGGATCCGAAACCCGACCGGGCGCTCCAGCACCCCTGGAAGCAGCCTCGGGTCACCTGGCCGGAGGCGGGCACCGCCACCGCAGAGCTTCGCCGGACCGGTTCCCTCAAGGCAGGTTCCCTGCCCGTACGCGTGGGCCCGGCTGCCGGTAAGGCCGGCGCTGCCGGCAAGGCCGGCGCGACAACGAACCCGACGGGTCCCGAGCGGGTCCAGGTGCAGGTACTCGACCGCGCGGCCACCCAGAACCTGGGCGTCGACGGGGTCGTACTCGCGATCAGGCCCACAGAAGGGGACCGGGGCGCGGTGGACGTCCAGGTCGACTACTCCGGATTCCGCAATGCCTACGGCGGGGACTGGGCCTCCCGCCTGACCCTGCGGCAGCTGCCTGACTGCGCTGCGACGACTCCGGGCCGGAAGGGCTGTGCTGTGGGCCGGACGCTGCCCACGAGCAACGACACCAAGGCCGGCTCCCTGACGACGCGGCTGACTCTCCCCACGGCCGCACCCGCGCTCGCCGCCACGGACGAGGCATCGGTTCCGGCGCCCGTCACGGCGCACGGCCAGGAACTCTCGCTGGCCGATGGGACGGTTCTCCTCGCCGCGACGGCGGCCGAGTCGGGGCCGTCCGGCAACTTCAAGGCGACGTCCCTCGCCCCGTCTTCTTCGTGGGCTGCCGGGGGCTCGAACGGCGCGTTCTCGTGGAACTACCCGATCGGCGTCCCGGACGTGCCCGGCGAGACGGCGCCCGACCTGAAGCTGAGCTACTCCTCGCAGTCGGTGGACGGGCGCACCGCGTCCACGAACAACCAGGCCAACAGCATCGGCGACGGTTGGTCGATGGAGCCGGGGTACATCGAGCGCCAGTACGTCTCGTGCTCGGACGACACCAAGAACAGCAACACCACCGCCAAGGTCGGTGACCTGTGCTGGAAGAAGGACAACGCCGTCATCAACCTCGGCGGCCAGTCCAACAGCCTTGTCAAGGACACGGTCTCGGGCGAGTGGCACCTGGAGAGCGACGACGGCACCAAGGCCGTCAAGCTCACCAACGCGGACCTGGCCAACGGGGACAACGACGGCGAGTACTGGCGCGTCACCACCCCCGACGGAACCATCTACTACTTCGGCTACAACCGGCCCCAGGGCTGGGCCACGGGCAAGGCCGAGACCAACTCCACCTGGACCGTTCCGGTCTACGGCAACCAGACCGGAGAGCCCTGCCACGCCACGGCGTTCAAGGACTCCTGGTGCCAGCAGGCGTGGCGCTGGAATCTGGACGCGGTCATCGACCCGCACGGCGATGCCATGACGTACTACTGGGACAAGGAAACCAACTACTACGGTCGTAACGTCAACCCGTCCACCGGTGACTCCACTGCCACCGTCTACGACCGCGGCGGTTCCCTCAAGCGCATCGAGTACGGCCTGCGCTCCACCAATTTCTACGAGAAGCCGGCGGCCAAGGTCGACTTCACGACCTCCGAGCGTTGCCTGAGCGACTGCGGAACCTTCGACAAGGCTCACGCGAAGAACTGGCCGGACGTTCCCTTCGACCGCTACTGCGCCTCGGGCACCCAGTGCAAGGACCGGTACTCCCCGTCCTTCTGGAGCCGCAAGCGCATCACCAAGATAGATACCTCGGTGCGGGTCGGCAGCGCGTACAAGCCGGTCGACACCTGGGCCCTGGCTCAGCAGTACCCGAGCACCGGCGACGGCAGTGACCCGGCCCTGTGGCTGGCCTCCATCACCCGCACCGGGCACACCGGCACCGGCGACGTCACCCTGCCGGCCGTCGGCTTCAAGGGCCTGACGCTTCCCAACCGCGTCGAGGGCGCCACCACCGGCGGCGATCCGGACCCCGTCCCGGCGATGTGGCGCTACCGCGTCTACGGCATCAACACGGAGACCGGGGGAACCCTCGGCATCACGTATTCACCGGCCGACTGCAAGGCCGGCGACGTGCCGTCCCCCGCGTCCAACACGCGACGCTGCTACCCCGTGAAGTGGTCGCCGCCCGACGCACCCGCCGCGAACTACGAACCGTATCTGGACTGGTTCCACTCCTACGTCGTCACCCAGATCCTGGAGACGGACAACACCGGTGGAGCCCCGGCCAAGCAGACGAACTACAGCTACCAGGACGGCATGGGCTGGGCCAAGTCCAAGGACGACGAGTTCACCACCGCCAAGCACCTGACCTACAGCGACCGCAAGGGCTACGGCCGCGTCCGGGTCCGCACCGGCGCGGCCCCCGACCAGCGGACGCTCAAGGAGTACCGCTACTTCAGGGGCATCGACGGAGCGGCCGTCAAGGACCACGAGGGCGTCGCTGTCACCGACAAGGAGGCCTTCGCGGGGATGACCCGCGAAGAGGCCACCTACAACGGTGACGGCGGCAAGCTGGAATCGACGACGAGCTTCGTACCGTGGCTGTCCGCCGCCACCGCCACGGAGACCAGGGCCGAAGGCCTCCCCGCGCTCAAGGCATACGCCACCGGCGGGGAGAGCGAGCAGACGCGCACGGCTGTGGGGGACGGGTGGCGCACCACCCGGGTCCAGCGGACCTTCGACGCCGTGGGCCAGATCCTCACGGAGTCGGAACTCGGGGACACCGCGAAGACGGGCGACGAGCAATGCACCACCACGACCTACGCCCGCAACGCGACGGCCAACATCCTCACGCTCGTCTCCGAGGCCAAGACCGTTGCCCGAGCGTGCGGTACCACCCCCACGCTGCCCGATGACCTGATCTCGGCACAGCGGAACTACTACGACGGTGCGACCAGCCTCACCACCGCCCCCGTCAAGGGCGATGTGACCCGCCTGGACGAACAGGACGCCAAGGGCACCGGCTATCTCACCACCGCCACCCACACCTACGACCAGCACGGCCGCGAGAAGACCGCGACCGACGCGCTGCAGAACACCACCACGACCGCATACACCCCGGCCACCACCGAAGCCCCCACTTCGGTCAAGGTGACCAACGCGTTGAAGCACGAATCCACCACGACCTACGAGCCGGCCCGCGGCGTCGCCACCGCGGAGGTGGATGCAAATGGGAAGCGCACCGACGCGGTCCATGACGGCCTCGGCCGCGTGCTGAAGGTGTGGGAGCCGGGATGGGCCAAGGCCGACCACGCCGACAAGCCGTCCGCCCAGTACAGCTACACGATCTCCAAGACGGCTGCCAACGCCGTCGCCACCAGCACGTTGAAGCAGAACGGCGACTACCGCACCACCTACGCGCTGTACGACGGGCTGCTGCGCGAACGCCAGACGCAGGCGCCGGCCAGCGGCACCCAGGACCGCATCATGACCGAGACGATGTACGACACCCGTGGCTGGGCCTGGCAGTCGTACGCCGCCTACTACGCGACCGGGCTTCCCTCGGCGAAGCTCGTGTCCACCACGGTGAACAAGGTCCCGGCCGCGACACAGAACCTGTTCGACGGCACGGGCCGGATCACCGACTCGCTGTCGGTCAAGTACGGGGACGAGCAGTGGCGCACCAAGACGGCTTTCGGCGGTGACCGGACCACGGTGATCCCGCCGAAGGGCGGAACCGCCTCAACCACGGTGACCGACGCGCGTGGCCGCACGACCGAACTGCTCCAGTACACCGACACAGCACGGACCGCGTCACAGAAGACCACGTACACGTACGGAAAGTACGACGAACCGAAGTCGGTCACCGACCCGGACGGCAACGTCTGGAGCTACACCTTCGACAGCCGTGGCCAGAAGACCGTGGTCGACGACCCGGACCAGGGCGAGGTCCACAGCACGTACGACGCCGCCGGTCGCGTCACGGCTGCGTCCAACGACCGTCACATCACCCTGACCACGGAGTACGACAAGCTCGGACGCAAGACCGGCGTCAAGCAGGGCGACACCGTACTGGCGAAGTGGACCTACGACACCCTGGCCAAGGGGCAGCTCACCAGTAGCACGCGCTACGTGGACGGCGCCGCGTACACCACCGCCGCCGGGGCCTTCGACGACCGGTACCAGCCCACGTCCACCACCACCACGGTTCCCTCCGCGGCCGGAGGGCTGGCGGGCACGTACACCTGGACCTACGGCTACAAGCCCGAGACCGGTGCTCTGCTCTGGACGCTGAACCCCGCTGTCGGGAACATTCCCGCCGACCGCGTCACCACCAACTACAACAGCGACGACCTGCCCTTCCGCGTCAGCGGGGGACTCGGCGTCCTGGTCTCCAACACGACCTACGACGAGTTCTCCCGCTCCCAGCGACTCGAGTACGGAGCCACGCTGGGCAAGAAGGTCTACAAGTCCCAGATCTACGACGAGCACACCGGCCGCGTGACCCGGCAGATCACCGACCGGGACATCGCACCCCAGCGCGTGGACGACACCTCGTACTCCTACGACCCCGCCGGTAACGTCACAGGAGTGACATCGGTCAGCGGCCAGGACGCGCAGAAGTCCACCGACACCCAGTGCTTCAAGAACGATCCCCTGGGCCGGCTCTCCGCGGCATGGACCGCGAAGACGGACTGCGCCACTGGTCCTTCGACAGCGACGGTTGGCGGGCCCGACGCCTACTGGCAGAGCTACGGCTACGACGCCCTGGGCAACCGCACCGAGCAGACCGACCACGCCGCCACGACCACCGGCACGGACGCGACCACCACCTACACCCACCCCGCGCCCGGAACGGGCCTGCCCCACGGTGTGCAGCAGGCCACGGTCAACGGCGGCCCGGACAACGGCCGCACCAGCACCTTCGAGTACGACGAGACGGGCAACACCACCAAGCGCACCATCGGCACCACCACCCAGAAGCTGACCTGGGACCCGGAGGGCCACCTCGCCACCCTCACCGAGGCCGGCAAGACCAGCAGCTACCTCTACGACGCCGACGGCAACCGGCTCATCACCAAGAACGCCGACGGCTCCAGCACCCTCACCCTGCCCGACGGCGACCAGCTCGACCTGGCCGCGAACGGCACCAAAACCGGCACCCGCTACTACACGCACAACGGAGAAACCGTCGCGGTCCGCACCGGCGGAACCATCTCCTACCTCATCAGCGACCATCAGGGCACCGCGATGAGCGCCATCGCCGTAGGAACCCTCGCCATCACCCGAAGGAAACAACTCCCCTTCGGCCAGCTCAGATCCTCACAGTCAACGGCCTTCGGGAACCGCGGCTTCGTCGGCGGAACCAACGACCCCACCGGCCTCACCCACCTCGGCGCCCGCGAATACGACCCCACCCTCGGCCGCTTCCTCAGCGTCGACCCCGTCATCGACACCGCTGACCCGGCCCAGATGAACGCCTACAGCTACGCCCACAACAGCCCCCTCACCAAATCCGACCCGGACGGCCTCCGCCCGGACGGCCCGGCCGGCGGCGCCACGTACAACGACGACCGCTGGGCAGAAGACCGTGGAATGAACGCGGGCTACACCTACAAGAGCGGCAAATGGGTCTGGCACCAGACACCCAAGTCCTGGTTCGACCCCCGCTACCAGGCATACAGGGCAAAACCCAGCACCTACAAGGTATTCCACTACAATGCGCAGGCGGTAGCTGCGAAAAGAGCTCAAGCTGTCAAACTAGCGGCCGCCCGAAAAGCTAACGCCGATGCCGAGCGCCGCGAGATGGGCGTCAAAGAGGCCATCTCGGAGATGACCGTCGGAAACCTGAAGAAGTTGTGGAACAGCTACACTTCGGGAGATACTGCGGGGCGCTGCCTTAGCGGTTCAGCGGGATTCATAGTCGGGGGCACTGGGCAAGTCTGCTTGGTCACTACCAAGCGCCCCGACGGAAAGACAGACTATGGGCTGTCTGCCAACTACGGCGCGGAGATGTTGTCGTTCGGGGCCGGTCTGCAGTACGAGATGTATGGCAGCAACGCTGACGATTTCGAACAGCTGCGAGGCGACAGTACCGGAGCTAATGCATCCCTTGGGATGGGCGTGCAAGTCTCCGGCAGTCACGAATACGCCATAAAT
Source organism: Streptomyces sp. NPDC048671 (assembly GCF_055587045.1). Lineage (NCBI taxonomy): Bacteria > Bacillati > Actinomycetota > Actinomycetes > Kitasatosporales > Streptomycetaceae > Streptomyces > Streptomyces sp. NPDC048671. Next base: position 86,340 of record NZ_JBVJHB010000013.1, read on the forward strand.
CGGTCGGGGAATTCGGTTACTGTAGTACGAAATAGTCGCGGAGAGCCTGTCACGGCCACCTCCTTGGCTGCAGGGGCCGGGGTTGGGGTCGAAGTAGGTGTACAGAGCGCATATGGCACTAGGATAGGGCACCTCTTCACCCGGTAACTTTGGCGATCACTTGAGGCGCACGGACCTATCAGTCCGTGCGCCTCCGGAGGTAAGAATGTACGAAATGATCCTTGCGGCTCGAACCTCGCATTCTGTGAACTACGGAGAACTCACCATCGGGGCAATTGTCGCTATATTTGGATCCGTCCTGGCATTGAACACTCGAGGCTGCGCCGAGGCGGCTGCCGACTTCTTGGGAAATAAGGCGTTCCCGGCCCTCTATCACAATGAAATCTTCTTGAGAGTTCCGGCCGCATTCTTTGCAATATTGGGGTTGATATTCGCTTTGATAAACATCAAAATTCTATTCTTTGGGTTCTAGTACTTCAGTCACGCTTCTTCATTTGTCCTGGCCGCAGGGCCCTTTTGAAGCCTAGTGTTTCGTGATCCCGTTCATGTCAGTTCGAGTTGTTATTGACGAGTTTCTTCACGTTGGTCGCGACGAGTCTGACCTTCGCGAGGACCTCGCCAGCGGTCGCGGTCCAGGTGAACGGGTTCGCGCTCTCGTTCCAGGAGTTGATGTAGTCGCGGACCTGCTTGATCAGGACGTTGACGCTGGAGAAGGTTGCCGCGGCCGATGGACTGCCGGGTCAGGATTCCGAACCAGATCTCGATCAGGTTCAGCCACGAGGACCCGACGGAAGTGAAATGAAAGTGGACGTGCGGGTTCTTGGCCAGCCACTCCTTGACCTCCGGGGTGGTGTGCGTCGAGAGGTTGTCCAGGACGACATGGATGTCCTTCTCGGCGTGCGGTCTGACGCCTTCTTCAAGAAGGCCAGGAAGTCCTTGCCGTTCCGGGTCGGCTTGCACTCGCCGATCACTTCGCCGGCGGTCACGTTCAGGGCGGCGAACAGGTTCGTGGTGCCGTGCCGGACGTAGTCGGCGGTGCGCTTCTCGCTCGTCGCCTGGATCTGCGTCTTCTCGTCAATCGAGAGGACCACCGCGCCACCAGGTGGGGCGAGGTAGAGGCTGATCACGTCGGCGACCTTCTCCGCGAACGTGGGGGCCTTCGAGATCTTGAAGGTGCCGTTCCGGTGCGGCTTGAGATGCTCCTCGCGCCAGATTCGCGCGATGTAGTGCCAGGACACGGAGATGCCCTCGGTCCGCTTCAGGTATTTTGCCAACTCGCGTGTGGACCAGTGCGAAAGCTCCGTGCCATCGACAAACCGCAACCCAGAGCGGCACCGTCTCCTACCTCATCAGCGACCACCAGGGAACCGCGATGAGCGCCATCGCCGTCGGAACCCTCGCCATCACCCGAAGGAAACAACTCCCCTTCGGCCAGCTCAGATCCTCACAGTCAACGGCCTTCGGAAACCGCGGCTTCGTCGGCGGAACCAACGACCCCACCGGCCTCACCCACCTCGGCGCCCGCGAATACGACCCCACCCTCGGCCGCTTCCTCAGCGTCGACCCCATCATCGACACCGCAGACCCGGCCCAGATGAACGCCTACAGCTACGCCCACAACAGCCCCCTCACCAAATCCGACCCGGACGGCCTCCGCCCGGACGGCCCGGCCGGCGGCGCCACGTACAACGACGACCGCTGGGCAGAAGACCGTGGAATGAACGCGGGCTACACCTACAAGAGCGGCAAATGGGTCTGGCACCAGACACCCAAGTCCTGGTTCGATCCCCGCTACCAGGCATACCGGGCAAACCCCAGCACCTACAAGGTATTCCACTACAACGCCGCAGCGGCGGTTGCCGCCAGAGCCGCACACGTGGCAGCGGCTGCTGCCGCCAGAGCCAAGGCACAAGCGGCAGCGCAGGCCAGAGCCGAGGCAGAACGCCGCAAGAAGGACGGTGTCCTTGTGAGCGTCCTCAAGGGAAACTACGGAACGGCGTGGAACAAGTCCAAGCCGGCCCTGCAGGGTGCCATAGGGAAGGTCAACAAGTTGGAGAGTCATCTGGCTGGTGCCGCCTACGAGACTCTGGCACGCGTGTCTGGGGCCAAATGTTTTGAGAAACAGGGCCTGACAGTGTGCCAGTCAGCGCAACCCATGTACGGACGCGGAGGGACGAACGTCGGAGGAACTTACGTCACGGGATTTGAAAAAGCTTACGTCGAAGACGACCGGCTGGATCACGAAAGAGTGCACACGAAGCAGTGGCAAAAGTCGGGGTTCCTCTTCGTGCCGAAATATTTCATGGCTGGAACTGACCCCTGTCACAACAGGTATGAGATCGACGCAGGTCTAGGGAAAGGTGGATACCTCCCATGCTGAGAAGGTCGGCAAGAGCGTCAATCACGACACTGCTTCTCCTCGCCGCTGCCCTAACCTCCTGCAAGGGGCCCTATCCAAGCGCACTGAGGTTCGGGTATCGATGGGACGACCACGGGAACGTCGTGATCGCCTACCCCATCTGCCCGGCGAGCAAGGTGTCCAGGGCCAAGGTCTACGTCCATGTGGAGCATGGGGAAAAGGTCAGCTCGAAGACGTTGTGGAGCGCAGAAGGGGCAAATTCCGAAGAGGTAGCACAAGGGCTTTTCTCGGTAGGATCACCAGATAGCTTCCGTCACGAAAATAGACCCCTTATAAGTAAGCTGCCCGGAGGGTTCTATGTAAGTGTGAAAGAAATCAAGCGGGATGGTGATCGGGAATCCTCCAGAGGGGACTGGATAGATCAGTCGGTCCGCCCTTCATCCCCATTGAAGCCTGGCGAATACGTGACATCGGGCGGCAAGATCGTCAGCCGGAAATGGGTGAACGACCAGATGAAGTGCGACAAGTGAACCGTTCCGGATTTGATCGAGGCTCGTTTCCTTGGAAGGATCGAGTCCGTTATGGCGAAGCGATATCCGAAGGAGCTCAAGGAGCGGGCCGTGCGTCTGGTCCTGGAGACTCGTGATCAGTACAAGACGGAGTCCGCGGCGACGAACAAGCAGACCCCGCTGGTTCTGTCCGCACTGGAGATGGGGCTGTGGCAGCGCGACCGGGCCGGAAACCCCGTCACCGCACGGGAGTTGATCCACCACTCCGATGCCGGCTCGCAGTACACCAGCTTCCGTCTCGCCACCCACCTGGCCGCCGAACAGATCGCCGCATCCATCGGCACTGTCGGGGACGCCCTCGACAACGCCCTGATGGAATCGACCATCGGGCTCTACAAAACGGAACTCATCAAGCCGCAACGGCCCTGGAAGGCGCTCAGCGACGTCGAGTTGGCCACCGCTGAGTACGTCGACTGGTACAACCACCGTCGGCTTCACGGTGAGATCGGACACGCCCCACCCGCCGAATACGAAGCCACCCACTACCAAAACACACAAGAACCCCAGGTCACAGCCACAATCTAGAGTCTCTATCGAACCCGGGGCGGTTCAGCCGAGGCACAAGCGGCAGCGCAGGCCAGAGCCGAGGCAGAACGCCGCAAGAAGGACGGTGTCCTTGTGAGCGTCCTCAAGGGAAACTACGGAACGGCGTGGAACAAGTCCAAGCCGGCCCTGCAGGGTGCCATAGGGAAGGTCAACAAGCTGGAGAGTCATCTGGCTGGTGCCACCTACGAGACTCTGGCACGCGTGTCTGGAGCCAAGTGCTTTGAAGATCAAGGGCTGACAGTGTGCCAGACAGCGCAACCCATGTACGGACGTGGAGGGACAAACGTTGGTGGAACGTATGTCACGGGGTTTCGAAGAGAATATATCTACCCTCAGCGATTGGAGCATGAGAGAGTCCACACCAAGCAGTGGGAAAAGTCGGGATTCAGCTTTGTACCCAAGTACTTCACGGCTGGCATGGACCCTTGCCAAAACAGGTACGAGATCGATGCCGACCTAGGGAAAGGCGGATACCTTCCGTGTTGAGAAGGCCGGGAAGGACTGCAGTTGCGGCGCTGCTTCTCCTCACCGCCGCCCTTACATCGTGCAGAGGGCCGTATCCAAGTTCGCTGAGGTTCGGGTACCGATGGGACGACCACGGGAACGTCGTGATCGCTTACCCCATCTGCCCTGGGTACAAGGTGTCGGGTGCCGATATCACCATCCGGGTGCAGCACGGCGAGAAGAGTAGCTTCAAGACTTTGTGGAGTGCTAAGGGTGCTACGTCCAGCGAGGTGGCACGAGGCATTTTCACGGTGGGAGCGCCGGACAGTTTCCGTCAGGGAGGAACCCCCCTCACGAAGGCGATACCTGAGGGGTTCTATGTTGGTGTCGACGAAATTTCACGCGATGGTCATAAGTCTGCCAAGGGTGACTGGATAGACCAGTCAGTTCGACCATCCTCGCCCTTGAAGGCTGGGGAGTACCTGACGTCGGACGGAAAGATCGTCAGTCGGAAATGGGTGAACAATCAGCTGAAATGTGAAAGCGCAGCCTGAGCGCGATGCGCGTACATTCGTGAGACTTCTGTAGAACGTGCAAACGCGCTCGCAGTTCGCGAGGGTGGCGGCTCTCACCCCTGGAAATCCGTCACCCTCAGAGGTGTCAGCGAGTAATTGGCTGTCACGATCACCTAAGGGTCAGATACTCATGCTCAGTGGAATGTGCGGCCGGGATGGGTGCCTTTCGGCCACCGCGTATGGGTGCCGCTTGGCCTGCTTGGTCGATCGGGAAATCGATTCCTATTTCGTGCCGATGAGTAGTTTGGGCATGGGATATTTTTCTTGATGTTCGTTTCGCTCTGTGCGCGCGAGTAAGGGAACCGTGTTTCGGGAAGAGGTGAGCCTCCGGGAAGGGGACATTTTCCTGGCCATGTGCGAAACCATCCTCACCCCTGAAGGATGGAGAATACCTGACGTCGGAGGGAAAGATCGTCAGCCGGAAATGGGTGAACGACCAGGTGAAATGTGAAAGCGCATCCTGAGTCCGTTGATCGGGCACCTTTGCCCGCCGGTACGGCAGTCGGTCCCTTGCGCGGGACGCCAACTTATTTGATCGCCTACAAACCTCACCTCTCCCCGGCGAGGGCGGGTACACCCACTGATCCACGTGAGCGGGCACTTACTATTTTGGATAATTTTACAGCCGTCACCCAAAAAGGCGTGAAATTCTACAGCAAGGTGCGCTACCTGGGCCTGGCTGCGACCGTTGCAATGTTCGGGGTAGGGGCGTTCGTTGCACTAGTTCCAGGGAAAGTGGAGGAATCATTGATCAATAGGTCACTCACAGGTGGAACCCTTAGCGTCACGATTGCCTGGATGGCATGGGTACTCGCCGTTCGCCCCCAGATAACGCTGTCCGAAAGATCGATCAAAGTGCGAAATTGGGTAACGGAGAGCGTTATCCCCTACGGACAAATAAACAGAGTGAGCGTCAGCAACGGGCTGACCTTCAAACTCAGAGACGGTAGCGAAATCAAGGGACGCGTGGTAAGCGCCTCGATGATTGGCCAGCTCGTTGGCTATCCATCAGCCAAGCTGATCAAGCGTGAAATTCTCCCATTTATGAGCAGCGCGGATCATCACGAAAACGAAAGGATACTTCAGACCTTTTCCTTGTCTCTGAGAGTTCCACTGGTTGTCGCAGCGCTTCACACGCTACTGTACGGACTCTCAAGATACATCTTCCACGTGTAGCGACGAACCGTCATGATATCGACAGGGCGCGATAAACTACTGCGCCGGTGTTCCTGGTCCGTCCTTTGTGGCGCATTGGTTGCCCCGTTCGGAATTGGCATGGCAGCAGTGGTGTGCAAGGTTACTTCGGTCAATGGGTTCAGGATCAGCCGGCAAGGAATCCCCGTCTTCTCCAGAGGTAAGAATGTACGAAATGATCCTCGCGGCTCGAACCTCGCACTCTGTCAATTACGGAGAGCTAATCATAGGGGTAGTTGTCGCCATTATTGGATCCCTCCTGGCGTTTAACATTCGAGGCTGCGCCGAGGTGGCTGCCATTTCTTGGGGGATGAGGTGTTCTCGGTCCTCTATCGCAATGAAATCTTCTTGAGAGTTCCGGCCGCATTCCTTGCGGTATCGGGGTCGATTTTCGCTTTGATAAACATCAAAATTCTATTCCTTGGGTTCTAGTACTGCAGTCGCGCTTCCTCATTTGTCCTGGTCCATGTTTACTCCTCTTGGCCCCGCTGCGGTCGCTGCGTTCTACCTCGGTACGGCTCTAGCTGTCGCAACAACGGCAGACGCATGCGTAAGGAAGAACTGGAATGGATGCGCAACTGGGGCGGTAGGTGTGGGATTCATAGGTGTCGGATTTGAGGCAGCAAAGGCATCAGAATCAATGTTTAGGTCGGCCGGGGAATTCGGGGAAGCTTAAAGGTGGCGCAATCGGCGCTGGGGCATATCTCGCGAAGGCGGGCGGCAAAGTCGCCGGCGCTGGCTCCATACTTGCCACTGGTTTGGGCATAAGCTCACCAATGCTCAACCGGGATCGCGATTGATCGAATTTGAGGGAGTAAAAAATTATGGAAGAGCAGCCACCTCGGGTAAGCCGAACCGAAAGCGGTTCAAAGGTGCCTACGTCCGCTCGCCTCCTTCTTTGGTACGCAAGGAGGCGTGGGAAGTCAGGGCTGCTCTTCCACTGTGCGATGCGAGACAATTTTCGTAGCATGACACTCAAATGGTCGATCGTCACAATTGAGTGGGGAGGGGAGACGCTTTGCGGGATGAGCGGCACTACCTTCAAGCGCCCCATGTTCGTCGGCTTGCCGCCAGGGGAGTACGAGCTCACCTTCCGGGTAATTCGGGCGCGCAGGAATCGGGGCACCGTGTTTCGCGAAAAAGTACTCCTTCGTGAGGGAGACGTATTCCTGGCGCTGTGTGAACCAATCCAGCCAAATGTTTTCTATCGGAAGAGTCCGACGGAAGACACCTGGAGGATTGGTCCAGTGGAATCCGGGCGGCGGGCGTGAAATGCCCGGTGCCCCTGACAAGCTACCCTCAATCGGTCGTGACGGCCCCGTCGGTTTCTCTGGCGGGCCGTGTCGGCGTTGTGGGCCGGCCGGACGCCCTTCCCAAGACCGTCGCGGCCTGTACTACCAACCGCGAACGCGCCCGACTCGTTGCCGACGCTTTGCGCGCCGGAGGATCCGAACGACGGGGTGGTCCCCAGCGGGGGACGATTCACGGTCGCAGAGCCCGATACCGGCTGCACCGAACCGCTGAGTGAGGTGGCCAAACCAGGTCAGCGGGCGTCGAGGCGCCCACGGGCTCGCCGGGTGGTGGTGCGGCGGGTGCATGGGCGCGGGCTGCCGGGGTCGCGGAAGGCGTAGGCGTCGCGGGCGACTGCCCGGCGCCCGGCGCCCGGGGCCGAGGTCTGTCGTGATGCCCTGCTGGCCGCCCGCCACCCGGGCACCGTCACCGAGGTCCTCCCGGTCAGGACATCTGGCGACAGGACGACCGGCGACAAGTGGATGGGGGATCTCGCGGCGATCGCGGGCAAGGGTGCGTTCAGGAAGGAGGCCGACCAGGCGCTCCTCGCGGGCGAGGCGGATCTCCACCCGGGGGCCTCCGCCTCGACGAGCCTCCGACCGGCACCCGCGTCGGCACTTCGTCGGTCCGGCGCATCGCCCAGCCGGCCCACCCGCACCCCCACCTGGAGTGCGTACCGATGTGGGGCAACGCCAACCGCCGCCTGGAGAAGCTCGCCGCCGGGGAGGCCAATGCCCTGTTCCTGGCCCTTGCTCTCCGATACGCGATCCTGACCGATGGGCAAGTGGTCTTGACCGTTCGGCCGGCGCCCAGCATCCAGGCGTCGATCGGTCCGCTCAGAACGAGAGAACGGTGTCCTTGAGTAGGCGCAGGGCCTTGCGCCAGCGGGGAGCGGTGGCGCGCCAGTGCTTCTCCGCTTCCACGCTGACGCGGGTGACGGCCAGGTCCTTGCCGGTGGTGCGGACCAGGTCGATCCGGTGAGTGTTGTGTGTCAGCGCGTTGAGATGGATCGGGCCAATACCCAGAAAGTGCGCGGCCTCTTCCTGAGTCATCCACTCGCCGTCCTCCGGGAGGTCGCAGCAGGAGAAGGGTATCTGCGGGAGGCCGTCGGTCCAGGTCTTCACTTATGCATTGTCGCCGAATCCGAATCCGAATCCGAGCACCAGGGTGGCGCCTGGCCCAGCGCAACTCGCACACCGGTCACGGTCGAGTGGCAGCTGTCCTGTGTCACCGATTCGTCCCCGGGGCCATGGTGCCCGGCCCGTCTCACTCGCCTGCGGCGGTCATGGGCAGTTAGGACCGTTCGGGGCCACGGTGCAGCTCACTTGCCAATTGGTCCAGGAGCCGTCGGGGTAGCGCATTCGGAACCAGTAGTTGTCGTCGCTGCCGATAGCCGCGATGGTGAAGGCCAAGAGGTTGTTCTGCAAATAGCCGATCTCGATGTGGCTCTGCACCCACCCGCCCATGGACACCCACCCGTTCCAGGAGCCGTCGGTACGGGTCCAGTTCGTCCACACCGCGTGATCGGAGCCGACGACGAACTCCTCCTTCGTCCCGTTGGGGAACTTCGTCGTCGTGATGTTGTAGTCGCAGAAGTATTTCTGCCCCTTGGTCGTGCAGTAAGACGCCGCCTGTGCCGGTGCCGCCGCGACACCCACCCCGGCGAAGGCGGCCAGAGCCGCAACTGCCGCGAGGGCACTCCTGAATCTACGCATGTCCATGTTCCTTTGCTGAGTAGCGTGGTCGTGCCGGGGAAGGGGGTGAGCCAGCGCCTCGACGTCCCCTGGAGAGTCAACATTCTCGGCCCCGCCGCTAACGTCCCGCTAATGTCCCGTCGGCGATTCGCTTCCGCCCGCGCGGACGAGCACTCCCGCGAGTCGCGGGGATGCTCCGTGAGCATGACCTGGCGCTTTCACGAAGCGGGCTGTCCGGCCGGTGGGCGCTGCGAACAGAACCCCGGACTCCTGGTCGGCTACGGACGCCGAAGTCCCCAATCCCTGCGAGCGCGAACCGAGGGCATGGCCACCCAGCGCGGTCTCATGTACCCGCTGCTGATGAAGTTCACCCTGAAGATGCTGTCCAACCTGACCGACCCGACGGTGGCGATGCGATGGACCGGATCATCAATGGCCTGACGAAGTTGGGCCCGCGGGCCTGAGTGTGAGGTGCAGCAGCGGGCGTACGTTCCATTCGATGTGGCGCCCCTTGCGGAGCAGGAGAGTGAATCCGCAGGGCTCGCCACGATGGAGCGCGCCGAGTGCCTGCACCCATCCGCCCTGGTCCGCCCAGTAGAGCGCACGCGCCGCTTCGCGCGGGGTCAGCCCGAGTACGTGGCTCGCGCGGAGCTGGACGCGGATGACGCGGATCGCTTCGCGGGGGCCGGGCAGGACGCGGAGGTCGACCGGTTCCGGGACGAAGCCGGTCGCGGGGGAGTACCGGAGTACTTCGAACCGGAACCCGCGTTCGACGCGGGCCTCTACGGAGGTGGGGCGGGGTGGCGACGTGCGCATGGTCGACCGTCCGATCGCGGTGTGGGGGCGCACGGCCCGCAACTGGCCTGAATGTGCGCAGAGTTACGGCGTCTCCTGGCGCGGTTGAGCGGTGCGCTCGACCGGGGGGCGACGTACGGTGACGGTAGCGCCACCCGGTCTTGCGGCGCAACCATGCCCCGGTGCATGTATGTGTTCGAGGCGTGCGGAAGCCCCCCGCCGCTGGGCAGGGGGCTCTCGTGGTCGATGCGGCTGACGGCCCTACTGGGCGAAGTGGTCGAACTCGCCGGCCTTGACTCCCTTGATGAACGCGGCGAACTTGGCCCGGCTCGTGGTGGTCACGGCGCCAGGATCGTCGCTCTCGCGCATCAGGATCTGTTCTGCGTCCTGGGCCACCTCGAGGCACTGCTCTCCGCCGCCGGAGAACGACGACTTCTGCCACCTGATTTCAGTGTTCATGCCGCGGATTATCACAGGTCGCGAGTGAGGTGGTGAATGAAGCTCCGCGACTCCTCGGGGTCCAGGCCGACCTGCTCCGCGTAGTCGAGCTGAAGACGGTACCGGTGCAGATCGGCCATGGCGTCCAGTTGGACGCCTTTGAACGGGGCGTCGATGTGGACGGTGTCCAGGTGCGGCGTGACCCCGCCCGCGTACAGCACGGTCTGTGTCACTTCGACGAACCTCTCGCTCGCGAAAGGGATCACGCGCAGAGTTATCGACGGGCGGTCCGACGCCTCCAGGAAGCGTTCCAGTTGGGCCCGTGCGACCTTTCGGCCGCCGACCCGCATCCGGAGGGCTGCCTCATGGACGATGACGTCGAATTTCGGCGGCTTCTCGCGGTCGAGTACCGCGCCCCTGCGCATGCGGTGCTCGACCCTCGCCTCCACTTCGTCCTCGGGGAGCTTGGGCAGCACGCCTTCGAACAGTGCGCGCGCGTACTCAGGGGTCTGGAGCAGCCCCGGCAGCGTCATGGCCTGGAGGCAGCGGAGGTAGCTCGCGTGGTGTTCCAGCTCCGCGATGTTCAGGAAGCCCGGCGCCAGCACGCCACGGTACTCGTCCCACCAGAACTGGCCCCGATGCTCCCGCGATATGGCGCACAGCGCCTCGATCAACGCGGCGTCGTCGCAGGCGTAGAAACTGGCCAGGCGGCGGATTCGCTCCTCGCTGATGCCGATGCGGCCCGATTCTGTGTGGCTGATCTTCGCCTGGTCGGTCGAGATGAGCGCGGCGGCCTCGCGGGCGGTCCGGCCGGCCTGCTCACGCAGCTTCCTCAGCTCGCAGCCCAAACGTGTCTGGCGCGCAGTCGGGTTGTCCCTTGGTGGCATGTCACCATCCTTCGCTCGTGTGCAGTCTCGCGTGCCGGGGTTATGACGGTCCACCCGATCGCGTGAAAAGATAGGGGCAATCTTGCTACGTGGCTATCTTGCTCTCTATGGTCCCACTGGTAGGTGCTCGAAGGCGTTGTTGCTCGAAGTGCAGTCATCCATGGGCAAGTTGATTGCCCGCCGGATCGATCGATGTCACGAGCAAGGCCCACCGCGCACCACCCCGGAGACCCGCACCCGTAGGGAGACCGCGCCATGACCTCCGTAACCGTTCCGCCCCCGCCCGCCCCGTACCTTCCGCAGCGCGGCGAGCGCTACCGGCTCGTCGCGCCGAACACCCCCCTCGCGCCCCGTGTCGCGCGGGACTTCGTGGGGACGCTGCTGCGGAGCACCGAGCATCCGGGGCTGGTCGACGACGCCCGGCTGTGCGTGAGCGAGGTGGTGTCCAACGCGCACCGCCACACGCGGTCGGCGCGCATCCGGGTCGACGTGATGGTGAGCCGGTGTCAGGTGATGGTCTATGTGACCGACGACGAACCGGGCCGGCTGCCGAATCCGGGCACCGCTCCCGACGCGGAGAGCGGGCGCGGACTCGTCATCGTCGAGAGCCTGGCCGGGCGGTGGGGGACCACGACGCGCGGTGGGCGGGTGCGGAACGCGAAGACCGTCTGGTTCGTCCTCGTCGAGCACGCCCGAGAACGCTTGTGAACAGGGGAACGCGGACCGTGCCGTCAACGGCCCTGCGGAGGCGTCCCAGGCCCTGGTACTCCAGCTGCCAGGCGAAACCCGCAGGTGTCAGGCCTCGAAATCCTGCTGACGTCTGTGTCATGGCGTTCGGCGATGACTGACGACGACGGCATGAGGGTCGTGGGTGCGCTGCACACTGTCCTGAGCTGATCCGTTCCGGGTCGTCCATCTGGTCAGATGACCGGTGGACGGCCCAGCCGTGTCATCCGCCAGACCGTTCTCCAGCGCATGGGCCGCCTAGGCGGGCATGGCGTCCGTACTCCTTCGAAGAACCCGCCCCACCACGCTCGAAGCCCAGACAGTGGCGGGCGGCGCACCATCGTGAGCAGTGCCCAGACCCCCAGATAGACGGGGACCAGGACAGCGGGAAGATGCCGACGGGCCAGCCACACCCGGTTGCGTGCCACGTTTCGGTAGTAGGCCGCATGCCGGGCCGGGGATGTACGGGGGTGCCGGAGAACCATGTCGGCCCGGTATTCGATGTCCCAGCCGGCATCCAGCGCGCGCCATGCGAAATCGGTCTCCTCGTGCGCGTAGAAGAACGGGGCCGGGAAGTCACCCACCTCGTTGATCACGCTCATCCGGATCGCGTGGCCGCCGCCGAGGAAGGTGGTTACCTTGCCTGAACGCATGGGGTCCGACGCGCGCAGACGCGGGACGTGGCGCCGCTGCGTCAGCCCCTCCTCGTCCTCGATACGGAAACCCGCTACGCCGAGGCCGGGTGACGCGGCGAAGGCCTCACGGATGAGCTGCATCGTGTCCTGGCGCGGCAGGAAACCGTCATCGTCCAGGACCACCACCACATCGATGTCGCCGCGATCCCGCAGGCGTTGCACACCGACATTGCGACCTCCCGGGATACCCAGATTCTCCGCCAGCTCGACGGCGTCCACCCAGGCCGGCATCGGCGGCAAGGGGGCACCCTGCCCGATCACAACGGTGGGTACCGGCCCCCCGTCCTGTTTCTCTACCGACTCCAGGAGCGCTGCCACCTCGGCCGGGCGATCACCCATTGTGAGAATCACATTGCCAAGCATGGGCGCAGAGGAAACGGGAGGCGTCTTGGGCATGATGCCGAGCTTAACGGTGCGGCAAGTGATGAATGTGAACCGCTTCCCGATCCTTCCTCCACGGGACAACCTCCATACAGGTCCTGCGCAAACGCCGAAGAGCCGCGGCTCCCGAGCGGGGGAGCGACGGCTCTTCGACGTGCGCCGAGGCGCTTGTGAATCCGTGAACTCAGAGGCGCGGCCCGGTGGGCGCGGCTCGGAGGACCTGGCTCAGAGGATGCGGACCGCACCCGTCGGCATGTCGTAGTCCAGGGAACGCTGCACCACACCGGTCGAGGAGTTCTGCGCGCCGACGAACTGGCCGCCGCCCACGTAGACCCCGACGTGGTACGCGCTGCCCGCGCTGCCCCAGTAAAGGATGTCGCCCGGCTGGAGGTTGCCGAGCCCGACCTGGGTGCCCGCGGTCGACTGGCTCTGCGAGACGCGCGGCAGGTCGACGCCCACGCTGCGGAACGCGGCCTGGACGAGGCCGGAGCAGTCCCACGAGTTGGGGCCGGTGCCGCCGGGCACGTACGCGTCCCCGACCTGCATCTGCACGAACGACACGACGGAGGCCGCGGAGCCCGTGGCGGAGGAGGAGACCGGTGCCGAGGTGGTCGACGCCGAGGAACCGGACGAGGAGGAGCCCGAGGAGGAGCCTGAGGGGGCGCTGAGCGTCGTGCGCTCGGCGGTGCGGGAGGCGCGCTCGGCGGCCTCCGCCTTGGCCTTGGCGGCCGCCTCGGCCTTCTTCTTGGCCTCGGCCTTGCGGACGGCCTCGGCCTTGGCCTTCTTGGCGGCCTTGGCGGCGGTCGTGGCCGCGGCCTCCTCGTGGGCCTGCGTCTCCAGGTCCAGGGCGACCTGCTGCGTGGCCTCGGCGGACGCCGCGACGGTGGTGGAGAGGCCGGCCGTGATGGTGGGCATCTCGATGGTCTGGGTCACCGGCTCGGCCTGGGCCGGAGCGGCAGCGCCTGCGACCGCGATGGTGCTGAGGACGCCACCGGCAACTCCGGCCCGCAGCGCCGATTTCGAGGCGCTCTGGCGGGGCTTCCGGTGGCTGGGTATGAGAGCGGTGTGGGACATGGGTACTAGCGCTATCAGGGCCTCAGGGGTCCCATCAAGAAACGTGTGTTGCGACACAGTTACGTCCGGAATCTGTGAATCCGCTTCCTGAGGGCCTTTATTGACGCCGTAACGGGCAAATCGGACGGACGTGATCAAGGTCGTGATCACGGGTTTTCGGCAATACGCCCGAATTGCCCGTCACCTACCATCCGTTCACACCATTGGCCAGGTCCGCTTATGTGGCGGGGGTGGTCGAGTGATGCAGGTCACAGCATGGTCTCGGTGTGATGGGCATACGAGCACCTCGCGCGAGGGGTGGGTCGTGAGTGTGGAACTGGCGGCGCGCGATGGCCTATTCGTCCGGAAGGGCGTTGATGTCCGGATGCTTCCACTTCGCGCACGGCGACCTTCTCCCGGATGCCCCCGGGGGGATCCCCTGGTCGCCCCAGACCGGGGCAGATCCCTATATCACCGCATCGCGTCCATCGCCAATTTGTCTGTAGCCACCACGGCTTGATAGAGCGGCACCTCTTTGACCAGCGGTAACGGCACCGGATGTCACGTCTCGTGATCACTCGGCCGCTTCGTGTACGAAGATCACCGCTCATCCGACTTCATGATCGTTCGTCAGGTGGTGGAGATCACAAAGGCGTTGTCGCACCCCGTGTCGCAGATCACAGGACCTCGGGCATAGGATGCGGGGCAGTCGGGCTTGTGAACTGCCTCACATGTGCACGATCTTGGTGAGGTGGCGAGCCAGATTGCCCGATGCGGTCCAACGGTCAAGGACGACTGGAAGGAGCGAGGAGCGTGAATGCCTACGCGCCCATCCTCGTGCTCGGCGCCCTCGGGGCAGGGTTTGCGATCTTCTCCGTGGTCAGTGCCACGCTTATCGGCCCCAAGCGGTACAACCGGGCAAAGCTCGAAGCGTACGAGTGCGGTATCGAACCCACCCCCACTCCAGCCGGAGGCGGCCGCTTCCCGATCAAGTACTACCTGACGGCGATGCTCTTCATCGTCTTCGACATCGAGATCGTCTTCCTCTATCCCTGGGCGGTCACTTTCGACGCCCTGGGTATTTTCGGGCTCGTCGAGATGCTGCTCTTCGTGCTCACCGTCTTCGTCGCCTATGCGTATGTATGGCGTCGCGGCGGCCTGGAATGGGACTGAGGGGCTGAGGGGCACACCATGGGACTCGAAGAGAAGCTGCCCAGCGGCTTCGTGCTGACCACTGTCGAGCAGGCCGCCGGCTGGGTACGGAAGTCGTCCGTATTCCCCGCCACCTTCGGCCTCGCCTGCTGCGCCATCGAGATGATGACGACCGGGGCCGGTCGCTACGACCTGGCCCGGTTCGGGATGGAGGTCTTCCGCGGATCGCCGCGGCAGGCGGACCTGATGATCGTGGCAGGGCGGGTCAGCCAGAAGATGGCGCCCGTTCTGCGGCAGGTCTATGACCAGATGCCGAACCCCAAGTGGGTCATCTCCATGGGGGTTTGCGCGTCATCGGGCGGGATGTTCAATAATTACGCCATTGTTCAGGGTGTTGATCATATCGTCCCGGTTGATATCTATTTGCCGGGATGTCCGCCGCGTCCCGAGATGCTGATCGACGCGATCCTCAAGCTCCACCAGAAGATCCAGGGCTCCAAGCTCGGGGTCAACGCGGAGGAGGCCGCCCGCGAGGCGGAGGAAGCGGCGCTCAACGCACTGCCCCTGATCGAGATGAAGGGGCTCCTGCGATGAGCGACCAGGAGCAGAACGCCAACGCCGTCCCCTCCCCGCGCGACGAGCACGGCGAGGTCATCGGCGTACGCAAGGGCATGTTCGGCGCCGGCAACAGTGGCGACACCTCCGGCTACGGCGGGCTCATCCGCACGGTCGCCCTGCCGGGCGCCACCTCGCGCCCGTACGGCGGCTGGTTCGACGAGGTGGCCGACGAGCTCGAAGGGGCCCTGGAGGAACAGGATCTCCTCCCGGCCAACGCCATCGAGAAGACCGTCGTGGACCGCGACGAGCTGACCTTCCACATCGCCCGCGAGCACCTGCTCACCGTCGCCAGGACCCTGCGCGACGACCCGGCACTGCGCTTCGAGCTCTGTACGGGGGTGAGCGGCGTCCACTTCCTCGGTGACAAGGGACGTGAGCTGCACGCCGTCTACCACCTGCGCTCCCTCACCCACGGCCGGCTCATCCGGCTGGAGGTGTCCGCGCCGGACAGCGATCCGCACGTACCGTCCCTCGTCGCGGTCTACCCGACCAACGACTGGCACGAGCGCGAGACCTACGACTTCTTCGGGCTCATCTTCGACGGGCACCCGGCCCTCACCCGGATCATGATGCCGGACGACTGGCAGGGCTTCCCGCAGCGCAAGGACTACCCGCTCGGCGGCATCGCCATCGAGTACAAGGGCGCCCAGATCCCGGCTCCGGACCAGCGGAGGTCGTACTCCTGATGACCACTCCCCACGCAACACCCAGGGCCACGACCGAGGGGACTGTATATACAGTCACCGGCGGCGACTGGGACGAGGTCGTCCAGTCGGCGGCCGCCTCCGACGACGAGCGCATCATCGTCAACATGGGTCCCCAGCACCCGTCCACCCACGGTGTGCTCCGGCTGATCCTGGAGATCGACGGCGAGACCGTCACCGAGGCCCGCTGCGGCATCGGCTACCTCCACACCGGCATCGAGAAGAACCTCGAATTCCGGAACTGGACGCAGGGCACCACCTTCGTCACGCGCATGGACTACCTGACGCCGTTCTTCAACGAGACGGCGTACTGCCTGGGGGTGGAGAAGCTCCTCGGCATCGAGGACCAGATCCCCGACCGGGCCACCGTCCTGCGCGTGCTGCTGATGGAGCTCAACCGGATCTCCTCGCACCTGGTGTGCATCGCCACCGGCGGCATGGAGCTCGGCGCCACGACGATCATGATCTACGGCTTCCGCGATCGTGAACTCGTTCTCGACCTCTTCGAGCTGATCACCGGCCTGCGGATGAACCACGCGTTCGTCCGGCCCGGCGGACTCGCCCAGGACCTGCCCGCGGGCACGGTCGACCACCTGCGCGAGTTCGTGAAGACCATGAAGAAGAACCTGCCGGAGTACGACAAGCTCGCCACCGGCAACCCCATCTTCAAGGCCCGTATGCAGGACGTCGGCTATCTCGACCTGAGCGGCTGCATGGCGCTCGGCGCCACCGGTCCCGTCCTGCGCTCCGCCGGGCTCCCGCACGACCTGCGCAAGACGGACCCCTACTGCGGGTACGAGGACTACGAGTTCGACGTCCCCACGGCGGACAGCTGCGACTCCTACGGCCGCTTCCTCATCCGTCTCGAGGAGATGCGCCAGTCGCTGCGGATCGTCGAGCAGTGCATCGACCGGCTCGCCCCCGGCCCGGTCATGGTCGCCGACAAGAAGATCGCCTGGCCCGCGCAGCTCGCGCTCGGACCGGACGGACTCGGCAACTCGCTCGACCACATCAGGAAGATCATGGGCACCTCCATGGAGGCCCTGATCCACCACTTCAAGCTGGTGACCGAGGGCTTCCGGGTCCCGGCCGGGCAGACGTACACCGCGGTCGAGTCGCCCAAGGGCGAACTCGGCGTGCACGTCGTCTCGGACGGCGGCACCCGCCCCTACCGGGTCCACTTCCGCGACCCGTCCTTCACCAACCTCCAGGCCATGGCGGCGATGTGCGAGGGCGGCCAAGTGGCCGACGTCATCGTCGCCGTCGCGTCCATCGACCCCGTGATGGGAGGCGTCGACCGGTGACCGAAGCACGTAGCGAAGTCAGTCTGGGGATGCCGCAGCTCCCCGCCCCCGCCTACCCGGCCGAGGTGCGCGCCAGGCTCGAAGCGGACGCGAAGGAGGTGATCGCCCGCTACCCCGGCAGCCGCTCCGCGCTGCTGCCGCTGCTGCACCTCGTGCAGTCGGAAGAGGGGTACGTCTCCCGTACGGGCATGGCGTTCTGTGCCGAGCTGCTCGGCCTCACCACGGCCGAGGTCACCGCGGTCGCCACCTTCTACACGATGTACCGCCGCAGGCCGAGCGGCGACTACCAGGTCGGCGTCTGCACCAACACGCTCTGCGCGGTGATGGGCGGCGACGCGATCTTCGACCGGCTCAAGGACCACCTCGGCGTCGGCAACGACGAGACGACCGAGGACGGCAAGGTCACCCTCGAACACATCGAGTGCAACGCGGCCTGCGACTTCGCCCCCGTCGTGATGGTGAACTGGGAGTTCTTCGACAACCAGACGCCCGAGAGCGCGACGCGGCTCGTCGACGACCTGATCGCCGGCCGCACCGTCGAGCCGACCCGCGGCGCCCCGCTGTGCTCGTACAAGGAGACCGCCCGGATACTGGCCGGTTTCCCCGACGAGCGCCCCGGTGCCGTCGAGGCGACCGGCGGCGCCGGCCACGCCTCGCTGATCGGCCTCAAGCTGGCCAAGGGCGAGGCCACACCGCAGCCCCGCGTCGTGAGCCCGCGCGGCGAAGCCCCGCGCGACGAACCGCAGAAGGGCGCCGAGCACCTCAGCTCCCATGACGCACCACAGCAGACCTCGGCATCCGACCCGGACAACCCGGCCGGTCCCGCTGCCGAGGAGGGGGAGTGATGACGTTGGCCGCCGAAATCGACAAGAACGGGACCAGTCCCGAGAAGCTTCTGGCACCGGTCCTGTCCGCCTTCTGGGACGAGCCCGAGTCCTGGACCCTGGAGACCTACCGCCGCCACGAGGGGTACGAGGGACTGCGCAAGGCGCTGGCCATGTCGCCGGACGACCTCATCGCGTACGTCAAGGACTCCGGTCTGCGCGGCCGCGGCGGCGCGGGCTTCCCCACCGGGATGAAGTGGCAGTTCATCCCGCAGGGCGACGGCAAGCCGCACTACCTGGTGGTCAACGCCGACGAGTCGGAGCCCGGGACCTGCAAGGACATCCCGCTCCTCTTCGCCAACCCGCACAGCCTCATCGAGGGCATCGTGATCGCCTGCTACGCGATCCGCTCCTCGCACGCGTTCATCTATCTGCGCGGTGAGGTCGTCCCCGTGCTGCGACGGCTGCACGAGGCCGTACGAGAGGCGTACGAGGCGGGTTATCTGGGGACGGACATCCTGGGTTCAGGACTCGATCTGGAACTCACGGTGCACGCCGGTGCCGGCGCGTACATCTGTGGTGAGGAAACCGCGCTGCTCGACTCTCTCGAAGGACGGCGTGGCCAGCCCCGGCTGCGGCCCCCCTTCCCCGCGGTCGCCGGTCTGTACGCCTGCCCCACTGTGGTGAACAACGTCGAGTCCATCGCCTCGGTTCCCGCGATCCTGAACAAGGGCAAGGACTGGTTCAAGTCCATGGGCAGCGAGAAGTCCCCGGGCTTCACGCTCTACTCGCTCAGCGGACACGTCTCGGGCCCCGGCCAGTACGAGGCCCCGCTCGGCGTCACCCTGCGCCAGCTCCTCGACATCAGCGGCGGAATGCGCCCCGGCCACCGGCTCAAGTTCTGGACCCCGGGCGGCTCCTCCACCCCGATGTTCACCGAGGAGCACCTCGATGTGCCCCTCGACTACGAGGGCGTCGGCGCCGCCGGCTCCATGCTCGGCACCAAGGCGCTCCAGTGCTTCGACGAGACGACCTGCGTCGTGCGGGCCGTCACCCGGTGGACCGAGTTCTACGCCCACGAGTCCTGCGGCAAGTGCACGCCGTGCCGTGAGGGCACCTACTGGCTCGTCCAGTTGCTCCGCGACATCGAGGCCGGCAAGGGACAGATGTCCGACCTCGACAAGCTGAACGACATCGCCGACAACATAAACGGCAAGTCGTTCTGCGCCCTCGGCGACGGCGCCGCCTCACCGATCTTCTCCTCGCTCAAGTACTTCCGTGAGGAGTACGAGCAGCACATCACGGGCAAGGGCTGCCCCTTCGATCCCGCCAAGTCGACCGTCTGGGCCGACGACAAGAACGCTCACCGGGGGGTGAACGCATGACAGTCACCACGAGTGCGCCCTCCGGGGGCGGCGAGGCGGCTCTCCCGCCCGAGGACCTCGTCACGCTGACCATCGACGGCATCGCGATCAGCGTGCCCAAGGGCACCCTGGTCATCCGGGCCGCCGAACTCCTCGGCATCGAGATCCCGCGCTTCTGCGACCACCCGCTCCTCGACCCGGCCGGAGCCTGCCGCCAGTGCATCGTCGAGGTCGAGGGCCAGCGCAAGCCGATGGCGTCCTGCACCATCACCTGCACCGACGGCATGGTCGTCAAGTCGCAGATCACCTCGCCCGTCGCCGACAAGGCGCAGCGCGGTGTGATGGAGCTGCTGCTCATCAACCACCCGCTGGACTGCCCGGTCTGCGACAAGGGCGGCGAGTGCCCGCTGCAGAACCAGGCGATGTCGCACGGCGACGCGACCTCCCGCTTCGACGGGAAGAAGCGGACGTACGAGAAGCCCGTCGCGATCTCCACCCAGGTGCTGCTGGACCGCGAGCGGTGCGTGCTCTGCGCGCGCTGCACCCGGTTCTCCAACCAGGTGGCGGGCGACCCGATGATCGAGCTGATCGAGCGCGGGGCGCTCCAGCAGGTCGGCATCGGCGAGGGCGACCCGTTCGAGTCGTACTTCTCCGGCAACACGATCCAGATCTGCCCGGTCGGGGCGCTGACCTCGGCGGCGTACCGGTTCCGCTCCCGCCCGTTCGACCTGGTGTCGACGCCCTCGGTGTGCGAGCACTGCGCGGGGGGCTGTGCCACCCGCACCGACCACCGGCGCGGCAAGGTCATGCGGCGGCTCGCCTCCAACGACCCCGAGGTCAACGAGGAGTGGCTCTGCGACAAGGGCCGCTTCGGCTTCCGCTACGCGCAGCAGCGCGACCGGCTCACCACCCCGCTGGTACGCAACGAGGCCGGCGAGCTGGAACCGGCGAGCTGGCCCGAGGCGCTTGAGGTGGCCGCCGCCGGACTCTCCGCCGCACGCGGCCGGACCGGAGTCCTCACGGGCGGCCGGCTGACCGTCGAGGACGCCTACGCGTACAGCAAGTTCGCCCGGGTCGCCCTGGACACCAACGACATCGACTTCCGGGCCCGGGTGCACAGCAGCGAGGAGGGCGACTTCCTGGCCGCCCGCGTCGCCGGCCGCGGACGCGACCTGGACGGCGCCGGGGTCACGTACACCTCGCTGGAGAAGGCGCCGGCCGTACTGCTGGTCGGCTTCGAGTCCGAGGAGGAGGCGCCCGGCGTCTTCCTGCGGCTGCGCAAGGCCAACCGCAACCACGGACAGCGGACCTTCGCCGTCGCCTCGCACGCCACCCGCGGGCTCACGAAGGCGGGCGGCACGCTGCTGCCCGCCGCCCCCGGTACCGAGACGGAGTGGCTGGACGCGATCGCGGGCGGTGTCGGCCTGGACGGCGACGGCGCGGCCGCCGCCGAGGCGCTGCGCGGCGGCGGCGCCCTGATCGTGGTGGGGGAGCGGCTGGCCGGCGTGCCGGGCGGTCCGACCGCCGCGGTACGGGCCGCGACCGCCACCGGCGCCACCCTGGTGTGGATTCCCCGGCGGGCCGGCGAGCGCGGTGCGGTGGAGGCGGGCGCACTCCCGTCGCTGCTGCCCGGCGGCCGCCCGTCCACCGACCCGCGGGCCCGGGACGAGGTGGCGGCCGTCTGGGGCGTCGCCGAACTCCCGTCCCGGTTCGGCCGCGACACCGGCCAGATCATCGAGGCCGCGGCCACCGGCGAACTGGGCGCACTGCTCGTCGCCGGGGTCGAGACCGCGGACCTGCCCGATCCGGACCGGGCCCTGGAGGCCCTGGACCGGGTCGGCTTCCTGGTCTCCCTGGAGCTGCGCCCCAGCGAGGTCACCGACCGCGCCGACGTGGTGTTCCCGGTGGCCGCGGTCGCGGAGAAGTCCGGCACCTTCCTCAACTGGGAGGGCAGGGCGCGGATGTTCGAGGCCGCGCTGAAGCCGGAGCAGATGGCCCGGCCCCTCGCGCCGGGCGACGCCCGGGTGCTGCACATGCTGGCCGACGCGCTGGCCCGCGCCGGAGGCGCTGACCGGATCAGTCACTTCGCGCTGCCGGACCTGAAGTCGGTGCGCCGCGAGCTGGACCGCCTCGGCGGCTGGCAGGGCACGCACGCGGACGACCCGCGCGAGCCCGCCCAGCCGCTGCCCCGGCCCGGCGACGGCGAGGCCGTCCTCGCGGGCCACCGGATGCTGCTCGACCTGGGCCGGCTCCAGGAGGGCGATACGGCGCTGGCCGGGACCCGGCACGCGGCGGTCGCCCGGCTCTCCGCCGTCACCGCCGCCGAGACCGGTGTCAAGGACGGCGATCTGCTGGCCGTCAGCGGCCCGGCGGGCAGTGTCGAACTCCCGCTCCAGGTCACCGACATGCCGGACCGGGTGGTCTGGGTGCCGCTGAACTCCGTCGGACGGGGTGTGCCGGCCGGGACCGGCGCCCGGCCCGGCGGTCTGGTGCGGATCGCTCCCGCCGCACCGGGTACTCCCGACGTCACACCGGAGGTGCGAGCGTGACTGCCCTCGCTCAACTGGCCGCGACCCCGCACGGTGCGGTGCTCGCCGCCGAGGACCTGTCGATGTTCGGTACCGACCCCTGGTGGCTGGTCGTCGTCAAGGCGGTCTTCTGCTTCGCGTTCCTGATGGTGACCGTGCTCTTCTCCATCGTGTGGGAGCGCAAGGTCGTCGCCTGGATGCAGCTGCGCATCGGTCCCAACCGGCACGGCCCCTGGGGCATGCTCCAGTCGCTGGCCGACGGCATCAAGCTGATGCTGAAGGAGGACCTGGTCGTCAAGCGGGCGGACAAGGTCGTCTACATCCTCGCCCCGATCGTCGCCGCCGTACCGGCGTTCATGGCGATCGCGGTGATCCCGTTCGGCCCGTCCGGCAACGAGGTCTCGATCTTCGGGCACCGTACGGCGATGCAGCTCACCGACCTCCCGATCGCGATGCTCTACATCCTCGCGGTCGCCTCGGTCGGTATCTACGGCATCGTGCTGGCGGGCTGGTCATCCGGATCGACGTACCCGCTGCTCGGCGGCCTGCGCTCGTGCGCGCAGATGATCAGCTACGAGATCGCGATGGGCGCCGCGTTCGCCTCGGTGTTCCTCTACTCCGGGTCGATGTCGACCTCGAAGATCGTGGAGGCGCAGCAGGACCGCTGGTTCATCCTCCTGCTGCCGGTCTCGTTCATCATCTACATCATCACGATGGTCGGTGAGACCAACCGCGCCCCGTTCGACATGCCGGAGTCCGAGGGTGACCTGGTCGGCGGCTTCAACACCGAGTACTCGTCGATCAAGTTCGCGATGTTCATGCTCGCCGAGTACGTCAACATGGTCACCGTCTCCGCTGTCTCCATCACCCTGTTCCTGGGTGGCTGGCGGGCCCCGTGGCCGATCAGCACCTTCTGGGAGGGCGCGAACCACGGCTGGTGGCCGATGCTCTGGTTCGTCCTCAAGGTCCAGCTGCTGCTGTTCTTCTTCATCTGGCTGCGCGGCACGCTGCCCCGGGTCCGCTACGACCAGCTGATGAAGCTGGGCTGGAAGGTCCTGATCCCGGTCTCCGTGGTCTGGCTGATGCTGGTCGCCACGGTGCGGGCGCTGCGCAACGAGGGCTACGACTACTCGAAGATCCTGCTCTACGTGGCCGGGGCCGTGATCGCGATCCTGCTGATCTCCTTCGTCGTGGACATGTTCCGCGACAAGAAGGGCCGGGCCGCGGAGGCCGAGGCGGAACCGGAGCCGGCGTTCGACCCGATGGCGGGCGGATTCCCGGTGCCGCCCCTGCCCGGACAGACCTTGCCGCCGGTGCCGCGGCGTGTGCCGCGCCGTGAGCGGGAGCTCGTTGTCAGTGGTGGCACGGATACTCAGAGTGACGGAAATCCGAGTGACGGAAAGGAGGCCGACCATGTCTGAACTGCCTGAGTCGCGGGGGTCCGAGAGGCCGCCGGAGGCCAGCGGGCCGACGGGGTCGAGCGTGTCTTCCGGGGGCACGGGGACCGGCGGGTCCGCCCAGTCCCCGCAGTCCTCGGACGACAAGTTCCAGAATCCGGTGGCCGGCTTCGGCGTGACCTTCAAGGCCATGTTCAAGAAGCGGCTGACCGAGCAGTATCCGGAGACGCCGAAGGTGACGGCGCCGCGCTTCCACGGCCGGCACCAGCTCAACCGCCATCCGGACGGCCTGGAGAAGTGCATCGGCTGCGAGCTGTGCGCCTGGGCCTGCCCGGCGGACGCGATCTACGTCGAGGGCGCGGACAACACCGAAGAGGAGCGCTACTCCCCGGGGGAGCGCTACGGCCGCGTCTACCAGATCAACTACGCGCGCTGCATCCTCTGCGGACTGTGCATCGAGGCCTGCCCGACCCGGGCGCTGACGATGACCAATGAGTTCGAGCTCGCCAACACCACCCGCGAGAGCCTCATCTACACCAAGGACGAGCTGCTCGCGGGCCTGGAGGAAGGCATGGTCGACAGCCCGCACGCGATCTTCCCCGGCACGGACGAACAGGACTACTACCGGGGCCTGGTGACCGAGGTCGCCCCCGGTACGCAGCGCCAGGTCGCCGTCTCCAAGGGCGAGAAGCCGTCCGACGGCGACAGCGAGAGCAACGGCTCGGCGCAGGAGGTGGACGCATGACCGGCCTGGCCGCCGCGGCCTCCCAGACCTCGACCGGTGAGGCCTTTCAGTTCTGGGTGCTCGGCACCGTCGCCGTGATCGGCGCGCTGTCCACCGTACTGATGAAGAGGGCCGTGCACAGTGCGCTGAGCCTCGCCGGGACCATGATCATCCTGGCGGTCTTCTACCTCGCCAACGGCGCCTACTTCCTGGGGATCGTCCAGGTCGTCGTCTACACCGGCGCGATCATGATGCTGTTCCTGTTCGTGGTCATGCTCGTCGGTGTCACGGCGGCGGACTCGCTGAAGGAGACCCTCAAGGGCCAGCGCTGGATGGCCGTCGGCTGCGGGCTCGGCTTCGGTGTCCTCCTGATCGCCGGCATCGGCAACGCCTCTCTGAACAGCTTCAACGGGCTCGGCGCCGCCAACGCCGAGCACGGCGGAAACGTGGAGGGGCTCGCCAGCCTCATCTTCACCAGGTACGTCTTCGCCTTCGAGATCACCGGTGCCCTGCTGATCACGGCGACCGTCGGCGCGATGGTGCTCACCCACCGCGAGCGCACCGAACGGGCCAAGACCCAGCGGGAGATGTCCGAGGAGCGCGTACGCAGCAGCCATCTGCCGCCGCTGCCCGCCCCCGGCGTCTACGCCCGGCACAACGCCGTGGACATCGCCGGACTGCTCCCCGACGGCACACCGTCCGAACTCACCGTGATGCAGACGCTGCGTAAGCGCGGCCAGATGCGCGATGTCTCCGACGAGGCGCTGGCCGAGCTCAAGGCGCTCGAACAGCGCTCCGGCGAGCGGCTCGGCCGGGACAACACCGAAGACGAGGAGGTCGGCAAGTGAATCCGGTCAACTACCTCTATCTCGCCGCCCTGTTGTTCACCATCGGCGCGTCCGGGGTGCTGGTCAGGCGGAACGCGATCGTGGTGTTCATGTGCGTGGAGCTGATGCTCAACGCCTGCAACCTCGCGTTCGTCACCTTCTCCCGTATGCACGGCAACCTCGACGGCCAGATCATCGCCTTCTTCACGATGGTCGTCGCCGCCGCGGAGGTCGTCGTCGGGCTCGCGATCATCGTGTCGCTGTTCCGTTCCCGCCACTCGGCCTCGGTCGACGACGCCAGCCTGATGAAGCTGTAAGGGGCGCTGGACCCAATGAACGCAGAGAACCTGATCGCGCTGCTTGTCGCGGCGCCCCTGCTCGGAGCGGTGGTGCTGCTCTGCGGCGGCCGACGCCTTGACCGTGTGGGCCACTGGCTCGGCACCCTGTTCGCCGCCGCCTCCTTCGTCATCGGAGCGGTGCTCTTCTTCAACATGCTGGGGAAGGGCGTCGCCGACCGGGCGCTGCACCAGAAGCTGTTCAGCTGGATTCCGGTCGAGGGCTTCCAGGCCGATGTGGCCTTCCAGCTCGACCAGCTGTCGATGACGTTCGTGCTGCTGATCACCGGTGTGGGCACGCTGATCCACATCTACTCGATCGGCTACATGGCGCACGACGAGCGCCGGCGCCGCTTCTTCGGATATCTGAACCTGTTCCTCGCGGCGATGCTGATCCTGGTCATCGCCGACAACTACCTGCTGCTGTACGTCGGGTGGGAGGGCGTCGGTCTGGCGTCGTACCTGCTCATCGGCTTCTGGCAGCACAAGCCCAGCGCGGCCACCGCCGCGAAGAAGGCCTTCCTGGTCAACCGGGTCGGTGACATGGGCCTGTCGATCGCGATCATGCTGATGTTCACCACCTTCGGCACCTTCGCCTTCGGCCCCGTCCTGGCGGCCACCGACGGGGCGAGCGAGGGCAAGCTGACGGCGATCGGCCTGATGCTGCTGCTCGCCGCCTGCGGCAAGTCCGCCCAGGTGCCGCTTCAGTCCTGGCTGGGCGACGCGATGGAGGGCCCGACCCCGGTCTCGGCCCTGATCCACGCCGCCACCATGGTGACCGCGGGCGTCTACCTCATCGTCCGGTCCGGCGCGATCTTCAACGCCGCCCCGGACGCACAGATGGTCGTCGTGATCGTCGGCGCGGTCACGCTGATCTTCGGGGCGATCGTCGGTTGCGCGAAGGACGACATCAAGAAGGCACTCGCCGGCTCGACGATGTCGCAGATCGGCTACATGATCCTGGCCGCCGGGCTCGGCCCGATCGGCTACGTCTTCGCGATCATGCACCTGGTGACGCACGGCTTCTTCAAGGCCGGGCTCTTCCTCGGCGCCGGTTCGGTCATGCACGGCATGAACGAAGAGGTCGACATGAGGAAGTACGGCGGCCTGCGGAAGTACATGCCGGTCACCTTCATCACCTTCGGCCTCGGCTACCTCGCGATCATCGGCTTCCCCGGACTGTCCGGATTCTTCTCCAAGGACAAGATCATCGAGGCGGCCTTCGCCAAGGGCGGCACCGAGGGCTGGATCCTCGGCGCGGTCACCCTCCTCGGCGCCGCGATCACCGCGTTCTACATGACGCGCGTGATGCTGCTGACGTTCTTCGGCGAGAAGCGCTGGCAGCCCGACGCCGAGGGCCATGAGCCGCATCCGCACGAGTCCCCGAAGTCCATGACCATCCCCATGATCGTCCTGGCGTTCGGCTCGGTCTTCGCCGGAGGATTCTTCTCCATCGGCGACCGCTTCCTGAACTGGCTGGAGCCCGTCACCGGCCACAACCACGGCGACGCCCCGGTCAGCGCGACCACCGTCACCGCCGCCACCATGGTGGTGCTCGTCATCGGTGTCGGCATCGCCTGGATGATGTACGGGCGCAAGCCCGTGCCCGCCATCGCCCCGCGCGGCTCGCTGCTCACCCGGGCCGCCCGCCGCGATCTCCTCCAGGACGACTTCAACCACGTCGTCCTGGTCCGCGGCGGCGAGCACCTCACCCGCTCCCTGGTCTACGTCGACCACACCCTGGTCGACGGTGTCGTCAACGGCACGGCCGCCTCGATGGGCGGGCTCTCCGGCCGGCTGCGAAAACTGCAGAACGGCTACGCCCGCTCCTACGCGGTCTCGATGTTCGGCGGTACGGCGGTCGTCATTGCCGCGACCCTGCTGATGAGGGCGGTCTGATCACATGTCCTTTCCCCTCCTGACAGCGACGGCGGTGCTCCCGGCGATCGGCGCGATCGCCACCGCCGCCGTCCCGGCCGCACGGCGCACCGCCGCCAAATGGCTGGCGCTGCTCTTCTCGCTGGGCACCCTGGTGCTCGCGGGCATCGTGCTCGCCCGCTTCGAACCCGGCGGCAGCCGCTTCCAGCTCACCGAATCGCACGCCTGGATCAAGGACTTCGGCGTCCGGTACGAGCTGGGGGTCGACGGCATCGGCGTGGCGCTCCTGGCGCTCACCGCCCTGCTCATGCCCTTCATCATCCTCGCGGGCTGGCACGACGCCGACCCCCTGGAGAACCAGAGCCGGCGCTGGCGGCCCACCCAGGGCTTCTTCGCCCTGATGCTGATGACCGAAGCGATGGTGATCCTCTCCTTCGAGGCCACCGACGTCTTCGTCTTCTACATCCTGTTCGAAGCCATGCTCATCCCGATGTACTTCCTCATCGGCGGCTTCGGGGACCGGGCCACCTCCTCCGCGGCCGCCGCGGCGGCGGGCGGCGGCGACGAGAACGCCGCGGCCCAACGCTCGTACGCGGCGGTGAAGTTCCTCCTGTACAACCTGGTCGGCGGCCTCATCATGCTGGCCGCGGTGATCGGGCTCTACACGGTCGCGGGGACGTTCTCGCTGTCCGAGATCGCCGAGGCCCGCGCCAACGGCACGTTCTCCATGGCGACCAGCACCGAGCGCTGGCTCTTCCTCGGGTTCTTCTTCGCCTTCGCGGTGAAGGCCCCGCTGTGGCCGCTGCACACCTGGCTGCCCAACGCCATGGGCGAGGCGACCTCCCCGGTCGCCGTGCTGCTCACCGCGGTCGTCGACAAGGTCGGCACCTTCGCGATGATGCGCTTCTGCCTCCAGCTCTTCCCGGAGGCCAGCAAGTGGGCCACGCCGGTGATCCTGGTCCTGGCGCTGATCAGCATCGTGTACGGGGCGCTGCTCGCCGTCGGCCAGCGCGACATCAAGCGGCTGATCGCCTACGCGTCGATCTCGCACTTCGGCTTCATCGTGCTCGGCATCTTCGCGATGACGAGCCAGGGCCAGTCGGGCGCGACGCTCTACATGGTCAACCACGGCATCTCGACGGCCGCGCTGATGCTGGTGGCGGGCTTCCTGATCACCCGGCGCGGCTCGCGGCTCATCGCCGACTACGGCGGAGTGCAGAAGGTGGCGCCGATCCTGGCCGGCACCTTCCTGATCGGCGGTCTGGCCACCCTGTCGCTGCCGGGGCTCGCCCCGTTCGTCAGTGAGTTCCTGGTCCTGGTCGGCGTGTTCTCCGCGTATCCGGTGGTCGGCATCATCGCCACCACCGGCATCGTGCTCGCCGCGATCTACGTCCTCGTCCTCTACCAGCGGACGATGACGGGACCGGTCAAGGCCGAGGTCCAGGGCATGGCGGACCTCAGGGTCCGTGAGCTGGTGGTGGTCCTCCCGCTGATCGCACTGCTGATCTTCCTGGGCGTCTACCCGAAGCCCCTGACGGACATCGTCAACCCGGCGGTGCAGCACACCATGTCGGACGTACAGAAGAAGGACCCCCAGCCCGAGGTGGAGGCCGCCAAGTGAGCGCAACAGCTGTCCACAGCCTGTGGACAATGGCGGGCGGGGTGACATCGGCCGCCCCTGACGAGAAGTTCAAGGCGCCGGTCATCGAGTACGCCCAGCTGACCCCGGTCCTGATCGTGATCGGAGTCGCCGTCCTGGGCGTGCTCGTCGAGGCCTTCGTGCCGCGCCGGGCCCGCTACCACACGCAGGTCTTCCTCACGGTCCTCGCCCTGGTCGCCGCGTTCGCCGCGGTGGTCGGCCTGGCGGCCGACGGATACGGCACGACGAAGGCGCACATCGCCGCGATGGGGGCCGTCGCCATCGACGGGCCCGCCCTGTTCCTCCAGGGCACCATCCTGCTGACGTCGCTGGTCGCCGTCTTCACCTTCGCCGAGCGGCGGCTCGATCCCGCGTCGCACGGCAACCGTGTCGACTCGTTCGCGGCGCAGGCCGCCTCGGTCCCCGGCAGCGACAGCGAGAAGGCCGCGGTCAAGGCCGGGTTCACCACCACCGAGGTCTTCCCGCTGATCCTCTTCTCGGTGGCGGGCATGCTGGTCTTCCCCGCGGCCAACGATCTGCTGACGCTCTTCGTGGCCCTGGAAGTCTTCTCGCTCCCGCTCTACCTCCTGTGCGCCGTCGCCCGCCGCAAGCGGCTGATGTCGCAGGAGGCCGCGGTGAAGTACTTCCTGCTCGGCGCCTTCTCCTCGGCGTTCCTGCTCTTCGGGATCGCCCTGATCTACGGGTACGCGGGCTCCGTCTCGTACGCCCGGATCGCCTCCGTGGTGGACGGCTCCATCCAGCAGATCGACCCGGCACTCGCGGACACCATGGGCAACGACGCGCTGCTGCTCATCGGCGGCGCGATGATCCTGACCGGCCTGCTCTTCAAGGTCGGTGCCGTCCCCTTCCACATGTGGACCCCGGACGTCTACCAGGGCGCCCCGACCCCGGTCACCGGCTTCATGGCCGCGGCCACGAAGGTCGCCGCGTTCGGTGCGCTGCTGCGCCTGCTGTACGTGGTGCTGCCGGGCCTCACCTGGGACCTGCGGCCGGTCATGTGGGGCGTCGCGATCGTCACGATGCTGGGCGGCGCGATCGTCGCCATCACCCAGACCGACATCAAGCGGCTGCTGGCCTACTCCTCGATCGCGCACGCCGGCTTCATCCTGGCCGGTGTCATCGCGGCCACGCCGGAGGGCATCTCCTCGGTCCTCTTCTACCTGGCCACGTACTCCTTCGTGACGGTCGGCGCGTTCGCCGTCGTCACCCTGGTGCGTGACGCTGGCGGCGAGGCGACGCATCTGTCGAAGTGGGCCGGGCTCGGCCGTCGCTCGCCGCTGGTCGCCGCGGTCTTCGCGGTGTTCCTGCTGGCCTTCGCCGGTATCCCGCTCACCTCGGGGTTCGCCGGAAAGTTCGCGGTGTTCAAGGCCGCGGCGGACGGCGGCGCCGGCGGACTGGTCGTCGTCGGTGTGATCTCCTCGGCGATCGCCGCGTTCTTCTACATCCGGGTCATCGTGCTGATGTTCTTCAGCGAGCCGAAGGCGGACGGCCCCACGGTCGCCGTCCCGTCCCCGCTGACGATGACCACGATCGCGGTCGGTGTCGCGGTCACGCTGGTGCTGGGCCTGGCCCCGCAGTACTTCCTGGACCTGGCGAGCCAGGCGGGAGTCTTCGTGCGGTAGGGCGGAAGGGCACCACCGCTGGAACAGCGCCGGACGGGCTTGTGAGTCAAGCCCGTCCGGCGCTGTCGTACGCGGCGCCTATCGTGGCAGGGGAGAGCAGGGACGGAACGGGCCGGATACCGGGGGACAGAGCGATGAGCGGGACGGGCGTGACAGGCGTGACAGATGTGACCGTGGATGTGGCCGAGAGTGATGCGCGGCAGACGCTCCACCGGGTTTTCGGATACGAGACGTTCCGGGGCGAGCAGGAAGCGGTCGTCGACCATGTGGTGGCCGGCGGGGACGCCGTCGTGCTCATGCCGACCGGTGGCGGCAAGTCGCTCTGCTACCAGATCCCGTCCCTGGTCAGGTCCGGTACGGGCATCGTCATCTCGCCCCTGATCGCCCTGATGCAGGACCAGGTGGACGCCCTGCGGGCGCTGGGCGTGCGGGCCGGATTCGTCAACTCAACGCAGGACCTCGACGAGCGCCGCTCGATGGAGGCCCAGTTCGTGGCGGGCGAGCTCGACCTGCTGTACCTGGCCCCGGAGCGGCTCCGGCTGGACTCCACCCTCGGCCTGCTCTCGCGCGGTGAGATCTCCGTCTTCGCCATCGACGAGGCGCACTGCGTCGCCCAGTGGGGCCACGACTTCCGGCCCGACTACCTGGCCCTGTCCGTGCTGGGCGAGCGCTGGCCCGACGTACCGCGCATCGCGCTGACGGCGACGGCGACCGCGGCCACGCACCAGGAGATCACCCAGCGCCTGGGCATGCCCGACGCCAAGCACTTCGTGGCGGGCTTCGACCGGCCCAACATCCAGTACCGCATCGTGCCCAAGGCCGACCCGAAGAAGCAGCTGCTGTCCTTCCTCAAGGAGGAGCACGCCGGGGACGCGGGCATCGTCTACTGCCTCTCGCGCAACTCCACGGAGAAGACCGCCGAGTACCTCTGCCGCAACGGCATCGAGGCCGTCCCGTACCACGCGGGTCTGGACGCCGGCACCCGAGCGCGCCACCAGTCCCGCTTCCTGCGCGAGGAGGGCCTGATCGTCGTCGCGACGATCGCCTTCGGCATGGGCATCGACAAGCCGGACGTGCGCTTCGTCGCCCACCTCGACCTGCCGAAGTCCGTCGAGGGGTACTACCAGGAGACCGGCCGGGCCGGCCGTGACGGCGCCCCCTCCACGGCCTGGATGGCCTACGGACTCCAGGACGTCGTCCAGCAGCGCAAGCTCATCCAGGGCGGCGAGGGCGACGAGGCCTTCCGCCGCCGGGCCGCCTCGCACCTGGACTCCATGCTGGCCCTGTGCGAGACCGTGCGGTGCCGGCGGGCCCAGCTGCTGAAGTACTTCGGCCAGGAGCCCACCACGGCCTCCTGCGGCAGCTGCGACACCTGCCTGGCCCCGCCCGAGACCTGGGACGGCACGGTCGTCGCCCAGAAGCTGCTGTCCACGGTGGTACGGCTGAAGCGGGAGCGCGGGCAGAAGTTCGGCGCGGGCCAGATCATCGACATCCTGCTGGGCCGCAAGACGGCGAAGATCATCCAGTTCGACCACGACCAGCTCTCGGTGTTCGGCATCGGCGAGGAGCTGGCCGAGGCGGAGTGGCGGGGCGTGGTCCGGCAGCTGCTGGCCCAGGGCCTGATCGCCGTCGAGGGCGAGTACGGCACGCTGGTGCTGACGGAGGAGAGCGGCTCGGTCCTCGGCCGGGAGCGCGAGGTGCTGCTGCGCAAGGAGGCCCCGAAGCCCGCGTCGCGCTCCTCGAAGGGCGACCGGAAGGCGAAGTCCTCGGCGGCGGCCGCCGAGCTGCCGGAGCAGGCCGTTCCGGTCTTCGAGGCGCTGCGCGCCTGGCGCGGAGCCCAGGCCAAGGAGCTGGGCCTCCCGGCCTACGTGATCTTCCACGACGCGACGCTGCGCGAGATCGCGACGCTGCGTCCAGGCTCGACCGCCGAGCTCGGCGGCATCAGCGGCCTGGGCGAGAAGAAGCTGGCGACGTACGGGGACGGGGTGCTGGAGGTGCTGGCATCGTTCGGCGACGCGCCCGCGGAGGCCCCGGAAACCACCCAGGCTCCGGCTCCGGCCTCGGCCCCTGTCCCGCAAGCGGCCCCCGCCCCGGCCGCCGTGCCCGCACCTGCCGCGGCGCCCCGCTCCACCGTCCGGGACGCCGATCCGGAGTTCGGCTGGGACGAGGAGCCGCCGGAGTTCGACTGAGCCGGGGGCGCGGCGGGCGGCGGACCTACTGCGGGTCCGCCGCCGCTCCCCGGCGGCGCGGGGTGATGGCGGTGAGATCGAGGTCGACCGGGAAGGGCACGGACACCTTCATCCGGTCGTGGAAGATGCCGGTCGAGGTGTAGGCACCGGTGGCCGGCTCCAGCTCGAAGACGTAGACCACGGCACGGCCGTCGTGGTTCTCCACTCGCCAGAAGTGCGGGATCTTCACCCGGGCGTACTTCACGGGCTTGGTTTCCCGGTCGCGCGACCGGGACTCCGGTGAGACGACCTCGATGGCGAGCTGCACGGACCCGGCGGGAAAACGGGTCTGGTCGGGATCCTTGATGATCTCGCCGTCAACGACGATCACATCGGGTTCGGGCCGGTTGTAACGGTCGATGTCGATGGTGAACTCGCGCACGACCTCCAGGTCGGGCGGCGCCACCGATTGCAGTTGCCATTCGAAGAAGCTGACCGCTCGTGAATGGAACAGAGACTGCGGACTCACGAAAACCAGGCTCCCGTCGATCAGCTCCGTGTGCGGAGGCAGATTCGGAAGCGTGTCCAGGTCATCGGCGGTCCAGCCGCCCACGGGCGGGACCGCCCACCGCGGCTCGGATGCCTCGGGTTCGATGCTCATCAGTGCTCCCATGGACGCAGTCTCGCGGGAGCTTTCAGCGTATCCGGCGGGAACCGGATGAGGCTCCCCCGAACGTGTGAACGCCTCCCGCAGCGCTGACCGGCGCCCATACCTGACAGGTTCCTACCCGCCCCCCGACTGGTTCGCCCTGTCGCGGCGGACGTTGCGGTGCACCGCGTGGGCCGGCCACTGTTCGCGGATCAGGCGGCGCATCGCGGCGCGGCCGGCCCGGTCCGTGCCGACGAAGCGGGACAGGCCCGCCGCCGAGACGAGCGCGGCGAGTGCCCGGCTGCGGGGATCGGGGAAGCCCGCCCGCTCGGCGGCGGCGAAGCGTTCGCGGGCCTGCGCGGCCAGGTCCTTCGCCACCACCGGGTGGCGGTGGTACGGCAGCAGGCCGAGGAACCGGTGGGTCTCCCGGCGCAGGACGCCGCGCCCCACCAGGGCGTCCAGGTACATCCCCTCGACCTGCCGGCCCGCGCGCCGCACCCAGCGCGTGGCCGATACGCCCGAGCCGTGCCCGCCCTTGCCGGGGGCCGGCAGGCTCCGCGTCAGGGTGGCCAGCAGCGGGTCCGGCGGGTCCAGCGGGTTGACGACCCGCGCCTGCCCGCGCTCCTCGGTGACCCACCCCTGGAGCTCCAGCTCGGCCAGCGCCGCCCCGGCCGTCGCGTACTCCAGGAAGCGGTTGCGGCAGTACGGTCTGCCGCGCTGCGGGTCCAGCGCGAGCAGCAGCAGTTCCTCGGGCAGCGTCGGTCCGGGCGGCGGCGGGATCATGGCGCGGAGACGATCCGTCCGGTCACTTCGCCGAGACCGACCCGGATGCCGTCCGGTCCCGGTGCCCAGGCCGTCAGCGTCACCGTGTCGCCGTCCTCCAGGAACGTCCGCCTGCCCTTGGGGAGTTCGAGCGGGTCGCGCCCGTTCCAGGTGAGTTCGAGCAGCGAGCCGCGCTGGGCCGGCTCCGCGCCGCTGACGGTGCCGGAGCCGTACAGGTCACCGGTCCGCAGCGAGGCGCCGTTGACCGTCATCTGCGCCAGCTGCTGGGCTGCCGTCCAGTACATGGTGGAGAACGGCGGCTCCGCGACGACCTGGCCGTTGATCGCGACGGAGAGCCGCAGATCGAATCCGCCGGGCTCCTCGTCGTCCGCGTCGTCGAGGTAGGGCAGCAGCGGGAAGTCGCGGGCCGGCGGGGCGGTGCGCGCGGCGTCCAGGGCCTCCAGCGGTGTCACCCACGCCGATACGGACGTGGCGAACGACTTGCCGAGGAAGGGGCCCAGCGGGACGTACTCCCACGCCTGGATGTCCCGCGCCGACCAGTCGTTGAGCAGCGAGAGTCCGAAGACGTGCTCGCGGAAGTCGGCGAGGGCGACGGAGCGGCCCTGCTCCGAGCCGACGCCGACGACGAAGCCGACCTCGGCCTCGATGTCCAGCTTCACGGACGGGCCGAAGACGGGCGCCGGGTCCGTGGGGGCCTTGCGCTGGCCGCAGGGGCGCGCCACGTCCGTACCGGAGACCACGACGGTGCCCGCGCGGCCGTGGTAACCGATCGGCAGGTGCTTCCAGTTGGGGGTGAGCGCGTCGCCGTCCGGGCGGAAGATCCGGCCGACGTTGGTGGCGTGGTGCTCGCTGGCGTAGAAGTCGACGTAGTCCGCCACCCGGTAGGGCAGATGGAGCGTCACGGAGTCCACCGGGTGCAGCAGCGGCTCGATGTCCGCGCGGTGGGCCGGGACGGTCACCCACGCGGTCAGCGCCCGGCGCACATCGCTCCAGGCGGTGCGGCCGGCCGCGAGCAGCGGCATCAGGTCGGGCTGGGCCAGCAGTTGCGCGTACGGCGAGCCGAGGGCCAGCGCCGCCGCTCCGGCGTCCAGTACATGGCTGCCGATGCGGACGCCGACGCGTCGTTCTCCGGGCCGGTCGGGCGCGGAGAAGACGCCGTACGGAAGGTTGTGCGGACCGAAGGGATCGCCCTCGGCCAGATCGAGCGGGCTGCTCTGCTCGGGCATCTGTTGCTGCCTCGCTTTCCAGGTCGATTGGGGGACACGTTACGTCGGGGGCGTCATCCGGTGGCAGAGCCCCAACCACCCCCCTGTGCCCGGAAAGTGCCGCTGTATCCCCGGGCGTCCGGAGGAACGCGGGGACACAGCGGGGATACGGCGGAACGGTTCACCCGGCGGTGCGCGGGATGCGCTTCTCCCACGTCCGGTGGAAGACGACCTCGCCGCCGTCCTTGCAGACCACCTCGTTGGAGGTGATGAAGTCGCTCGCGTCGGCGGAGATCTCGGAGCGCGTCTCGATCCGCGCGTCCCAGGCCATCTCCGGCCGGTGCAGCCGGATGGTCCAGTAGGAACGGGTGCGTGCGGAGAGCGGGTCGCTCTCCTGGATCGTGTACGTCTCGACCGCGTCCTCGGTGAATTCGAGGCCGTCCGGGTAGACACGGGTGCCGCCGTAGCGCGGGTCCACCTCCATCCGCCACTCGCCCTTGGCGACATCGCGGATCACCAGGCGCTCGGGGCGCTGCTCGTCGAGGGTGGCCGGGTGGACGACGCCGAGCGGCTCCGACTGCTCCGGCTCCTCGAAGCGGATCGCGGGGTCCTCGGTGTGCCGGCGCACCGGCAGTTCGACGAGGCTGCCCGCGGCGTCCAGGGTGAAGCCCGCCGAACCGGCCTGCGGCCAGATCCAGGGCCAGTACGAGGAGGAGACCGCGAGCCTGATCCGGTGGCCGGGCGGGAAGGTGTGCCCGATGCCGTTCAGCTCGAACGTCACGTCCTCGGTCGCCCCCACCGGCCAGTCCTCGGCGCGGTCCCGGCCGTGCCGGGCGGCGAGGTTGAGGACGCCGCGGGTGACGAGCGTGGAGGAGCCGTCGGGAGCGACGTCGCAGAGCCGGGCGACGGCCTGGCCGCGCGGTACGTCCATCCGGACGCGCAGCCGCACCCGGGGGCGGCCCAGGATCTCGATCGGGGCGTCCTCGACCGGGAACTCGAAGCACACCGACTTGGCGTCCTCGTCGCGCTGGTCGGGCGGCAGGTCGGCGTCGTTGCCGAACGGGAAGAAGCGGCCCGCGTCCACCCCGGTCTGCTGCGGTGAGTCGACGGTCTGCGGCCCGCCCTTGAGGGCGTACGCCACCGGCACGACGTTCTCCGAGGGCCAGCTGGTGTCCCCGACCCAGCGGCCGGGCAGCGTCTCGTACACCGTGGCGGGCCGGTGCGACTCGCTGATCCAGGACCGCAGCAGCGGCTCCGACATGATGCCGGTGTCCTTCTCCTTCAGGTGCTGGTCCCACCAGCGCAGCGTCTCCTGGAGGAAGCCGATGGCGGGCCCCGGCGGCAGACCGCGGTCGGGGTACTGGTGCGACCAGGGCCCGATCAGCCCGCGGACCTTCGCCGGGTCCAGGTGTTCGACGAGCCGCAGGACGGTGTCGCGGTACGGGTCGTGCCAGCCGCCGACCGCGAGGACGTTCGCCTTGATGGTGGAGTAGTCCTCGCAGACGCTGCCGTGCTTCCAGTAGTCGTCGCGGGTCTGGTGGGCCAGCCAGGTGTGGATGAAGGGGTCGACCGCTTCGAGCCGCTCCAGCCACATGTCCTTCCACCCGGCGCCGGCCTGGGCCGGGTCGGGCGGCCGGCAGACGAAGGCCAGCATCGTGGCGGCCCAGGCGTGCATGTCCACGGCGAGGACCGAGCCGCCCATGTAGTGGACGTCGTTGTCGTAGCGGTCGTCCGCCGAGCACACGGTGACGATCGCCTTCAGGGGCTCGGGCGCGAGCGCGGCGATCTGGAGGGAGTTGAAGCCGCCCCAGGAGATGCCGAACATGCCGACGCGGCCCGAGCACCACTCCTGCTGGGCCAGCCAGTGGATGACGGCGACGCCGTCCGCGAGCTCGGTCGCGTCGTACTCGTCGCCCGGCAGCCCCTCGCTGTTGCCGTGGCCGCGCACGTCGACGCGCACCGAGGCGTAGCCGTGGCCCGCGTACCAGGGATGGCGCTGCGCGTCGCGGGGCGCCGTCCAGTCGCTCAGCCGGTAGGGCAGGTACTCCAGCAGGGCGGGCACCGGTTCGTCGGTGACCGGCCGCCAGATCCGGGCGTACAGCCGGGTGCCGTCCGGCAGCGGGATC
Organism: Streptomyces sp. NPDC048671; assembly: GCF_055587045.1. NCBI lineage: Bacteria > Bacillati > Actinomycetota > Actinomycetes > Kitasatosporales > Streptomycetaceae > Streptomyces > Streptomyces sp. NPDC048671. The sequence goes on from NZ_JBVJHB010000013.1 coordinate 123,854, forward strand.
CGGATGTCCTCGTGGGTCGTCTCGTACGGGAATTCGGTGCGGATGAGCATGGGGGTACCTCAGTGGACGGGGTGCATGGTGCGCTTGAGCCAGGGGGCGGCGGCGACGACGGCCACACCGGCCACCACCGCGATAGCGCCATTGACACCGAAGTAGGCGGGGTTGGAGACCTCGCCGTACAGCTTCACGATCTGGGCCTGGATTCCGTTGGCGAGAGCCAGGGAGAGGAACCAGAGCGCCATGGTCTGGCTGGCGAACGCCTTGGGGGCGAGCTTCGTGGTCGCGGACATGCCGGAGGTCTCCAGCAGGATGTCGCCGAGCCCGAGCAGCAGGTACGAGCCGACGATCCACCAGGCGGCCATCTTGTAGGTGTCGTCGGAGTGCCCGGAGGTCGGCAGGACCATCAGCAGGAACGAGAGCCCGCCGAGGATCACCCCGATCGCGATCTTGTTGGACGCGTGCGGCTGGCGCGGGCCCATCCTCGCCCAGACGGCCGCGACCACCGGAGCGAGTGCCACCTCGAACGCGCCGAGCGCCGAGGCGTACCAGGAGGCCGGGAAGTGGAAGCCGAAGATCTCCGTGCGGGCGTTGGTCGACGCCAGCAGCATCATCGTCGAGTACGCCTGGAAGAGGATGAAGTTGAAGACGACGGAAGCCAGGAACAGCACCACGTACGGGCGCAGCCTGCCGCGCTCCTCGGCGCTGACCCGGGGGCTCCTGAACATCACCACGAAGTACACGATCGGTGCGATCACCGAGATGAGGGTGAGCACGTCGACGAAGCGGTCCATGGTCAGCCAGCCCGCCAGCGCCAGCGCGGTGGCGAGCGCGGCGACCACGACGACGCCGATGACGATGAGCCGGACGGCCCGGCGCATCGGCGCGGGGGCCAGGGCGAATTCGGCGGTGTTCTTACGCCCGGCCAGGTGACGCCGGCCCAGTACGTACTGGATCAGGCCGAGCGTCATACCGAAGGCGGCGGCCGAGAAGCCCCAGTGCCAGCTCGCGTGGTCACCGAGCCAGCCGGTGATCAGCGGGCCGAGGAACGCGCCGATGTTGATGCCCATGTAGTAGAGGGCGAAACCGGCGTCGCGGCGCTCGTCGTCGGTGCGGTAGAGCTTGCCGACCATGGTGGCGACATTGGGCTTGAGCAGGCCCGTTCCGGCACTGATCAGGCCGAGGCCGACCCAGGTCATGGCGTCGGTGGGCACCGCCATGGAGTAATGCCCGATGGCGATGAGGATGCCGCCGTACAGGACGGCGCGGTACGAGCCGAGAATCCGGTCGGCCAGCCAGCCGCCGGCCACCGAGACCAGGTAGACGAGGGTGCCGTAGGCGGCGGAGACGGACGCGGCGGTACCCGCCTCCATCCCCATGCCGCCGTTGGCGACGGTGTCGGCGAAGTAGAGGACCAGGATCGCCTGCATGCCGAGGAACGAGAACCGCTCCCAGACCTCCAGGCCGGACAGGGTCATCAGACCCCGTGGCTGGCCGAAGAAGGCGTGGTCGTCGCCGGGTGGGGGCTGGGCGGGTTCGGTGTCGGTGGCGGTGTGGGACAAAGGGACAACTCCTGATCGTATGAGCTGATCCCGAACATACCGGCGGTGGCGGGAAGGCGCCCACGGTGATCCAAAGGGGACCGGATACGCTGACTTGAGTGATGACAGCGACACATCGACATTCCGTGTGATCGTCAGCAGACAGGAGATCCCCTCGTGACCGTCGTCGGGCCGTTCGGACTGAGCGTGCGGGACCAGGCTCTTGAAGCCGGTGTCCAGGCCGGTTTGGCTGCTGTCGAGTCGGGCCTGCTCGATGCGACCAAGAGCGAGGTGCCCTTCATCACCGAGGCCGCGCAGCACCTGGTGCACGCCGGGGGCAAACGGTTCCGGCCGCTGCTCGCGATGCTGGCGGCCCAGTTCGGTGACGCCGACGCTCCGGGCGTGGTGCCCGCCGCCGTGGTCGTCGAGCTGACGCACCTCGCGACGCTGTACCACGACGACGTGATGGACGAGGCCGACGTGCGGCGCGGGGTCGACAGTGCCAATTCCCGCTGGGGCAACTCGGTGGCGGTGCTGACCGGCGATTTTCTCTTCGCGCGCGCGTCGCACATCCTGGCCGACCTCGGCCCCGAGGCGGTGCGCATCCAGGCGGAGGCGTTCGAGCGCCTGGTCACCGGCCAGATCCTGGAGACCGCCGGCCCGCGCGACGGCCGCGACCCGGTCGACCACTACCTTGAGGTGATGCGCGGCAAGACCGGTTCGCTGGTCGCCGTGGCCTGCCGGTTCGGCGCGATGATGGCCGGTGCCGGCGATTCGGCGACCGACACCCTCACCCAGTACGGCGAACGGCTCGGCGTCGCCTTCCAGCTCGCCGACGACGTCCTCGACATCGCCTCCGACTCCCACGAGTCCGGCAAGACCCCCGGCACCGACCTCCTCGAAGGCATCCCGACGCTGCCCGTGCTCCGTCTGCGGGCGCAGGCCGAGGCCGACGGCAAGCCGGACGACCTGGAGCTCGTCGAGCTGCTGGACGGCGACCTGACCGACAGCGGCCGGCTCGCCGAGGCGCTGCGCCGGCTGCGCGCCCACCCGGCGCTCGACCAGGCCCGGCGCGACACCATCCGGTACGCCGAGGAGGCGCGGGCCACGCTGGCGCCGCTGCCCGGCTGCTACGCCAAGTCCGCGCTGGAAGAGATGTGCGACGCCGTGGTGCACCGCGCGGGCTGAGAGCCTGTCGGGTGACCTCTGAGCCCCGGTCTGCTCGCCGTCCCCTACGGGTCGGCGGGGCCACAGCCCCCCGGTGTCATACCGAAGAGGTACGAGGAGTTGCTCCCCCGGGCTGACGCTTCGGGCCGCCCGATTTGGTCAGATGGAGAACAACCACTCCTGACCAAAACGGGTGAGAATGGCGGCACGGAGTGGACGAGTGCATCCGGACGGAAGCCGCCGACCACGGAGGTAGGGCACACATGGCACCGAACGACAGCGCAGGGACCAACGGCACGGCCCCGCACGGCACCACGGGCACCGTCGCGGGCCGCCGGAAAGCGGCCCGCTACATCGTCCCGGTAGCGGTGGCGGGCGTGGCGGCCGCGACGATCGGGCTGGTCCCGGCGCTCGCGAGCTCGGGAGACCCCGATCTGCCGGAGATCAGCGCACAGGAACTCATCGAGAAGATCGCCGCATCGGACACGCAGCAGCTGTCCGGCACGGTGAAGATCAGCACCGACCTCGGCATCCCGTCCCTCGGCGGCCTGGCCGGTTCCTTCATCCCGGACGGCGCGGGGGACAAGGGCGCGGCGAGCGCCGACCCGCAGACGAAGCTGACGGAGCTGGCGTCCGGCACGCACACCCTCCGGGTGGCCGCGGACGGCCCCGACAAGCAGCGGGTGTCCATCCTGGACAACGCGTCCGAGTACAGCCTCATCCACAACGGTGACCAGGTCTGGGCGTACGACAGCAAGTCGAACGCGGTCTACCACGCGAAGGAGAAGGCGGGGGACGCCGCGAAGCGCGGCGGGCACCCGGCCCCGGACGGCGTACCGACCACCCCGAAGGCCTTCGCCGAACAGGCCCTCAAGGCCGCTGACGGCACCACGTCCGTGAAGGTCGGGGGCACCGCCCAGGTCGCCGGCCGCGATGCGTACCGGCTGGTCGTCAAGCCCGAGCAGAGCGGCTCCACGATCGGTTCGATCACCGTCGCGGTGGACGCGGAGACCGGCGTACCGCTCAAGTTCACGCTTCAGCCCAGCAGCGGCGGCAAGGCGGCGATCGACGCGGGGTTCACCTCCGTCGACTTCGGCAAGCCGGACGCGTCCTCGTTCTCCTTCACCCCGCCCAAGGGCGCCGAGGTCACCGAGGCCGACAGCGCCGGAAACCACGAGAAGGCGCCGAAGGCCGAGGGCGGTCTGAGCGAGCTCAAGGGCCTGAACGTGATCGGCGAGGGCTGGAACAGCATCGCCGAGATCAAGGCCCCCGGCGGCAAGGGCGTCCCCTCGAAGGCGTCGGGCGACCTACCGGCCGAGGCGCAGGGGTTCCTGGACTCGGTCGGTGACAAGGTCACCGGCAAGTTCGGCTCGGGCACGGTCTTCAAGACCCGCCTGGTCAACGCGCTGATGACCGATGACGGCCGGGTGTACGTCGGCGCGGTCACGAAGGACGCGCTGGTGAAGGCGGCGGACAACGCCGGCTGAGAAGCCCGTGGGGTGATCCGGCAGTCTCCGTCACCCGACACCGCCGCCAACGCGTGCACCAAGCGTCCGCCCCGCCGTAGCCTCCGTACGGCGGGGCGGACACGATCCGTGCCCGCCGGCCGCGCGCCCGCTCCGGCGAACCCGTCCGGCGCGTCCGCTCCGGCGAACCATGGGGAGTACGCATGACCGAGACCGAGCCGGTGACCGGCCCCGGCACCGTGAGCGGTCCACGGCCGGCGGCGGAGGCCGCCCCCGTGATCGAGACCCGCGGCCTGACCAAGCGGTACCGGGGCGGCCAGCTCGCCGTCGACGGGCTCGACCTCACCGTCCCCGGCGGCAGCGTCTTCGGCTTCCTCGGCCCCAACGGCTCCGGGAAGACCACCACCATCCGGATGCTGATGGGGCTGATCGCCCCGACGTCCGGCACCGCGCGGGTCCTGGGCCGCCCCATGCCGGACGCGGCCCGCACCGTGCTCCCGCACGTCGGGACGCTGATCGAGGGGCCCGCGCCGTACGGGTTCCTGAGCGGCCGGGACAACCTCGTGCGCTACGACTGCGCCGACCCGACCGCCGATCCGCGCACCCGCCGCGCCCGCGTCGCCGGCGCCCTGGAGCGGGTCGGCCTGGCCGCAGCGGGCGGCAAGAAGGCGCGGGCGTACTCGCTGGGCATGAAGCAGCGGCTCGGCCTGGCCGCGGCCCTGCTCAGGCCGCGCCGGCTGCTCGTCCTGGACGAGCCGACCAACGGCCTGGACCCGCAGGGCATGAGGGAGATCCGCACCCTGGTCCGGGAGCTGGCGGCCGAGGGCACCACGGTGTTCCTCTCCTCCCACCTGCTGGACGAGATCGAGCAGGTCTGCACGCACGCGGCGGTCATGGCACGGGGCCGGCTGCTCACCCAGGGCCCGGTCGCCGACCTCGCGGCAGGCACCCGCGGCCGGCTCGCCGTCACCACCCCGGACCCGGCCGGCGCCGCCCGCGTCCTCAAGGAACACGGAGTCACCGGGCTCACCGTCGACGGAGACCGGGTACGCGCCGACGCCCCACCGGGCTCCGTGGAACTGTCCGACCTGAACGCCGCCCTGGTGCGCGGCGGAGTACGGGTCAGGTCCTTCGGCGTCGAACGGGCCTCCCTGGAGGACGCCTTCGTCGCGCTCACCGGAGAGGGATTCGATGTCGCAGGCTGAACAGGTACGCGAGGAGGCCCGCCCGCTCCGGCGCAACCCGCTGTGGACGCTCGGCATCCTGCGCTCCGAACTGACCGTCACCCTGCGCCGCCGGCGCACCCTCGCCCTGCTCGGGGTGCTGGCAGCCGTCCCCGTACTGATCGGGATCGCGGTCCGGATCGAGACGGCGAACGGCTCATCGGCCGGCCCCGGCGAGGGCGGGGCCGGGCCCGCGTTCCTCTCCCAGGTGACCAACAACGGCCTCTTCCTGGTCTTCGCCTCCCTCGCCGCCACGCTCCCGGTCTTCCTCCCGATGGCGGTGGGCGTCATCGCGGGCGACTCCGTCGCGGGCGAGGCCAACGCGGGAACGCTGCGCTACCTGCTGGTCGCACCGGCCGGGCGGACCCGGCTGCTGCTCGCCAAGTACGCCACCACACTGGCCTTCTGCCTGATCGCGACCCTGGTCGTGGCGGCGTCCGCGCTGGCCGTGGGCGCGCTGCTGTTCCCGGTCGGAGACGTCACGACGATCTCCGGTACCCGGATCGGCTTCGGTGAGGGCCTGTTCAGGGCGGTACTGGTCGCGATGGCGGTCGCGGCCTCACTCATCGGCTTCGCGGCGCTCGGACTGTTCGTCTCGACCCTCACCAACAGCGGCATCGCGGCCATGGCGGCGACGGTCGGGGTCCTGATCACGGTGCAGATCGTGGACACCATTCCGCAGTTGCACGGGATTCACCCGTACCTCTTCCCGCACTACTGGCTGTCCTTCGCGGACCTGCTGCGCGCCCCGGTCTACTGGGACGACCTGGTGCGGAACCTGGAGCTCCAGGGGCTGTACGCGGCGGTGTTCGGCTCGGCGGCCTGGGCGCGTTTCACGGCGAAGGACATCACGGCCTGACCTCGGCCGGGGCCCTCACCCGTACCGCCGGCCGGGCGAGCCGTCCCCCGATCGGCTCGTCGCGGCACGGACGGCACGAACGGTGCGAAGGGTGGGAACGAGCCGACACGGTACGTTCCGTTTCCGCCTGAGCATTGTTCGACTTCTGGCGACGGACTGTCAATAAGGATTGGCTCGAACGGCCCTATGCTCACCGAATGATCACATCGCCGAGTTCACTGCGCCGCAGCGAGAGCTCACGCAGGGCGACCCTGGAGGCCGCCCTCGACCTCTGTACGGAGAAGGGCTACGGCCGCGTCACCGTCGAGGCGATCGCGGCGCGGGCGGGTGTCAGCAAGAAGACGATCTACCGCTGGTGGCCGTCAAAGAGCGCGGTGCTGCTGGAGGCGTTCACGGAGGCGCTGGTCCAGGCCGCCCCGGCCGCCGACACCGACGACATCGCCGCGGACCTGCGGACCCATGTGACCGGCGCGGTCGGCGTGCTCTCCGTACCGCCCTACGGGCCCGCGTACGCCGGAATACTCTCCGAGGTCCACCACGACGACGAACTGGCCGAAACGGTCCGCACCCAGCTGATCGAACCCCGCTTCGAAGAGGTGGTCACCCGGCTGCGCATCGCTCAGGAGCGGGGTCAGATCCCGCCGGGCGCCGATCTGCGGCTGGCGGTGGAGATGCTGTACGGCCCGGTCTACTACCGCCACGTGCTGCGCAAGCCGATGCAGGACGCGGAGGCGGTGGCGTCGCTGGTCGACCATGTGCTGCGGTCGCTGGGGGCGGTTGCTTAGGGGCTCGCGCGCTCTCCGGCGGATCGGGGCCGGTCCGGCCGGGTGTGTCAGCCCTTCCGGGGCTCCGCGGCCGTGCCGCCGGGGCCGGGCTGTGACGACTTCCAGCCGTACGTCAGCAGATCGAACACCGTCTCCACGGAGGCGCGTGGATCATGTCCGGCCAGGGCCAGGGCCGGGACTTCCAGGACGAACCGTGCGAGTGCCGAGCACGCGAGGTCATCGGCCTCCCGGCCGAGTTCCTCCGCGATCACGGCGCCGAGCGCGCCCGCGTGCCGCATCCACATGCGTTCCCAGTACTCGCGCAGCGCGGGCGTCCCGTCCACCAGTGCGGTGAACCGGTCCCGACGCGGATCCGACGCCACCCGCACCCACGACGTCAGGGCGTGAGCGCGGAGCGCCTCGACCACGTCCTGGCCCGCGGGCCGTTCGCGGACGGCGGCGGTCAGCGCGGCCTCGACCTCCGCCTCGCGGTCGAAGACCAGCGCCTCCTTGCCCGGGAAGTGCGCGAAGAGGGTCGTCGTCGACACGTCGGCCTTCTCGGCGACGTCACGGACGCTCACCCGTTCGAATCCGTGTTCCAGGAAGAGTTCCAGGGCGGCGTCGGCGATGGCCTGCCTGGTCGCGGCCTTCTTGCGCTCGCGGCGGCCAACGGTCGGAGTGTCGGGCATGGTGCCCACCGTACCCCACGACTGGAATGAAGCCGAAACTGTAATGGTTGCAGTTATGCACTCGTTCCTGCTTTGCTGGGTGCCGACAGGGGTTGCCGCCGATCGGGCCGCGACACCGCAGACCGCCGTGCCGTGGCGTCGCCGCAACCCCGCCGACGAGGGGAATCCACCATGGACAGTCCGACACCCGCCGACGCCCGCATAGGCATCATCGGTGCAGGCCCCGGAGGCCTCACCTGCGCACGCATCCTCCAGCGGCACGGCATCGCGGTGACCGTGTACGACCGCGATCCGGACCAGACCTCCCGGAACCAGGGAGGCTCGCTCGACCTGCACGAGGAAGACGGCCAACTCGCCCTCCGTGAGGCGGGCCTGCTGGAGGAGTTCTTCGCGCTCGCCAGGTTCGAGGGACAGGAAATGCGCCAACTGGACCCGGCCGGAGGAGTGATCGCCCACCATGTGCCGGACGAAGGCGAAACGGCCCGCCCCGAGATCGACCGCGGACAGCTGCGCGACCTCCTGCTGCGTTCGCTCGCACCGGGGACCGTCCAGTGGGGACGCGCTCTCGAGTCGGTGAGCGGACCGGCCGGCGGCCCGCGCACGCTCACGTTCACCGACGGGCCGGCCGCCGAGGCCGATCTCGTCATCGGCGCGGACGGCGCCTTCTCCCGCGTCCGCACCGCGGTGTCGCCCGCGACACCGCACTACACGGGGGTCACCTTCCTTGAGGCGCGGTTCGACGACATGGAGAGCGCGCACCCCGAGCTCTCCGAACTGGTCGGGAAGGGCAGCGCCCACGCCGCCGATGGAGAGCGTGGCCTGTTCGCGCAGCGGAACAGCGGCGGCCACCTGCGCGTCTACATCATGCGGCGGGTCCCCGTGGACTGGATCGCCGCGACGGGACTGCGCCCCGAGGACACCGAGGGCATCCGGGCGCAGCTGCTCGGTGAGTACGCGGGCTGGTCACCGGAGACGCTCCGGATGATCACCGACAACGACGGCCCCTACGTCGACCGCCCGATCCTCGCCCTGCCGGTGCCGCACACTTGGGAGCACTCGCCCGGCGTGACGCTCCTCGGGGACGCCGCACACCTCATGCCGCCGTTGGGCGTCGGCGTCAACCTCGCCATGCTCGACGCCAGTGAACTCGCGCTCTCGCTCGTCCGCTCCGCCACCGTCGACGACGCGGTGCGCGGCTACGAGAAGACGATGCTCCCGCGCTCGGCCGACGTGGCGCGGATGCTCGAAGGCGGCGCCGAATTCCTGCTGGCCGTGCCCGGCCCCGACGAGGACGGGCACGGGCACGGTCCCGGTCCCGGCCCCGGTCCAGGTCCGGGCCGGCCCTGACGGGCGCCGTGTCAGCCGAAGACCCGTTCCAGGACGACGGCGACCCCGTCGTCCTCGTGGGAAAGGGTCACCTCGTCCGCCGCGGCCCGCAGGAGCGGATGGGCGTTGGCCATCGCCACCCCGTACCCGCAACTGTGGAACATCGGCAGGTCGTTCGGCATGTCACCGAAGGCGATCGCGGTTGCCGGGTCCAGCCCCAGGTGCTCGGCGGCGAGCGCGATGCCGGCGCCCTTGTCGATGCCGTACGGCTGGAGCTCGACCGTGCCCGGCCCGGACAGGGTGATGGTCGCCAGATCCCCGACGGCCGCGTGGGCGGCGGCCGCCAGCGCGTCGTCGTCGAGCTCCGGATGGCGGATCAGCACCTTGATGACCGGAGCGGCCCACAACGCGTCGCGGTGGGGCGTCCGGAGGGCCGACAGCGGGGGGCGCGGCATGGGAAAGCCCGGCTCGATCAGGGTCAGGCCGTCGACCCCGTCCTGGTCCACCGCGGCGAAGACCTGCCCCACCTGGGCCTCTATCTTGCCGAGCGCGGTGGCGGCCGCCTCCCGGTCCAGGCCGACCGCGTGGATCATGCGCCCGGCCCCGGCGTCGTACACCTGCGTTCCCTGCCCGCAGACGGCGAGCCCCCGGTACCCCAGCGCGGCGAACAACTCCCGTACGGCAGGCACCGGCCGGCCGGTGGCCACCAGGTGGCGGGCCCCGGCGGCAGTGGCGAGGCCGAGCGCGGCGCGGGTGCGGGGGCTCACGGTGGCGTCGCCGCGCAGCAGGGTGCCGTCCAGGTCCGTGGCGACAAGGGCGTAGGTGGGTGGGAGAGGCATGGGCCAAGCCTAGGGATCTACGTTTTCCGCCGTACGGCCCTGAGCTGCGGCGATGGTCCGGTGCGGGGAGGCGGCCGGGACGGCTTGGGTGCGTATCGGGAGAAATCGCGCCAGGCCTCGGCAGGGTGCCGCACCCCGTCAGCCCAGCATGATCCAAACGAGAGGCCCTAGGGTTCGGCCATGCCTCCCTCTGCTGATCCGAAGCAACCCACGCTTGCGGAAGAGATCGCGTCGCTGCGGCGACAGCGCGCGCGTCGTCGCCGTCGGCGGCTCACGGCAACCGGGGCCGGTCTCGTCGTGGTCGCCGCGGGCTCATGGCTTCTGCTGGCCATCGGGCCCGAACCGGGCGACCACGCCCCCATGGCGATATGTGCCGTCGACAGCACAAGCCTGCGCGCCGACGTGGACGCGGACGGACAACTGGACGAGATCCATGACCCGGACCGCAACGGCACCGGCTCAGTGGTCTTCCACAGTGACGTTCTCCGCACCACGGTCGGCGTCGGAGAGGCCCGCAGCTTCTGGCAGAAGCTGCGCGGCGTACCGATGCGGGACATGGCGACACGGGGAACCTTCGGCGACTTCGACGGCGACGGGTACCTCGACCTGGCTCTCTTCTACAGTCAGGAGGACGAGGGCGATACGCCTCGGCAGAACATGGTGGTGCACGAGGTGCGCTACGGGCCTCTCGCCCGCGACCTGAGCAGTGACCGGACCGGCACCATCCGTATGGGCGGCTCGACGTTCGTGCACGCGGTGCGGGCCACCGACACCGATCACGACGGCCGCGCCGAGCTCCAGATCGTCCAGTCGGGCGGGGACGGCACCGCTTCCCGCCATACCGGTCGGCAGGACGGCGCCGGGGTCTCCGTGAGCGAGGAGAAGATCGGCTGGGACGGGTGGTCGGGCTGGTCCGGACCTGAGATCGGCTGGCTCGACTTCGGGGCCTGCGCGGATCGCCAGGGCGTGTCTTAGAGGCGGGATCAGCCCCCTGCGCGGTTTCACCCCGGCGCTCACCGTTCGCAGGGCGCCTCTCGTTCCCGTCCTGTGCCGCGTCCACGCCCCGGCCCCTCGGCCTCGTACCGCGCCGCGCCCTCGGTCACTGCACGCAGAACTCGTTGGCCTCCGGGTCGCTCATCACGGTCCATGTCCCGCTCGGCTCCGCGACCTTGCGGAGCACCCGCGCGCCCAGTCGCTCCAGTCGGGCCACCTCCGCCTCGCGGCGTTCCGGTCCGGCGTGCACGTCCAGGTGGAGGCGGTTCTTCACCGTCTTGGGCTCGGGGACGCGCTGGAACAGCAGGCGGCGTCCGAGGCCCGTTCCGCTCTCCGGCTCGTACGGGTCGTCCGGGTGCCGGGCGGCCGCCAGGTCGAGCCAGGCCTTCCGGCCGTGCGCGGTCGTCGTGATGGCCTCCGGTACGGCTCCGATTCCCAGGAGGCGTTCGACCAAGGGGCTGTTGTCCTCGATCTCGTAGCCGAGGGCCTCGGCCCAGAAGCCGGCCTGGGTGTGCGGGTCGGCGGCGTCGATGACGATCTTCCAGTCAAGAGGCATGGCGCCATTCTTGCCCGGCCGGCCCCGCCGCGGGGTCGAATCGGTGTTCGGGCGTGGCGGGATTCTCAGCCTGCACGGACCGACGTGAGCCGGGCGTAGGCCACCACGTTGGACTGGTAGCCGCCCGCGCTGCGGTCGTAGGCGCCGCCGCAGGTGAGCAGGCGGAGCTGGGCGTCCTTCGTCGGGCCGTAGACGCGGGTGCTGGGGAAGTCGCTCTTCTCGTACACCTCGGTCGCGTAGATACGGAAGGTCGCGATCTTCCGGTCCGCGCGGTGGACGTCCACGGTGGCGCCGGCCGGCAGCGCGTCGAGCCCGGCGAAGGCGGCCGGGCCCGTGGAGGTGTCGACGTGGGCCACCACGATCGCGTTGCCGGGGGAGCCAGGCGTCACGCCGTCCCGGTACCAGCCGGCCAGGTTGCGGTCCGCCGGGTCGGGCACGCCGAGCCTGCCCCGGCTGTCCAGGGCCAGGTCCACCAGGGGTGCGCTGACCCGGAGTCCGGGGATGTCGATGCGGACGGGGCGGGCGGCGGGCAGGGGCGCCGCCGTGGGCGCGGGGCCGGACCGGGGGGCGGTCCCGGTGCCGGGCTCCGCGAGGGGGGAGCCCAGCAGCAGGACCAGCGCCGCCGCGGCGGCCGGGATCAGCCCGGCCGCCCCGGCCGGGCGCGGGAACGACCGCCGGGGCGGCCGCTCCCGCCGGAGGCGGGTGCTCAACCGCGCCGGCGCCGCGCGGTGCGGAGCCCGCCGACCGCGGCGGCGACGGCTGCCAGCAGCCCGGCCGCGCCGATCGCCAGACCGGGACCGGAGAGGCCGTCGGAGCCGGAGCCGGTCAGGGCGGTGGAGCCGTCACCCGCGTCGACCGGGCCGTTCGGCAGGGGTGCGCCGTTGCCGTGGCCGCCGCCCCAGTGCCCGCCGCCGTGACCGCCGCCGGGCGGGGTGGGCTTGGGGTGGTGGGGGTGCGTGGGGGAGGGCGACGGTCCCGGACCGGTGCCGTCGGTGATCCGGCTGTGGCCCGTGGCGCTCACGCCCGTACCCACCGGACCGTCGGTGCCGTCGACGGTGACGGTCAGTTCGGTCGTCACGTCGAGCCGCCCGGTCGGCGCACCCTCCGCCGCGGCCAGGGTGAACGCGGCCCCGGCCTTACCGCCCGGCTCCAGCGTGGCGCCCGCCCGGAGGTTGGTCCGCAGTTCGCCGGTGAGCGATCCGTCCGTCTCCCGGGTCAGGGGGACCGTGGAGCCCTCGGACATCACGGTCAGCTGGCCCGGCTCCAGCCCGGCCGGTCCCTTGAGCGTCAGACGCGTGCCGATGCCCTGGTACTCGGGGCCGTCCGCCGGGTCGGTGTAGGAGACGTCGGCCGGACGGGGGCCGTCGCCCGCCTTGATCTCCTCGGGGACCGTGAGCGCCGCCGACGCCCGGCCGGTGACGGCGAAGTCCCAGGTGGTGCCCTTGGCGGTGATGTTGTCGACGTATGTGTTCAGCGTGCCGTTCGGGTCGCCGAGCCGGCCGATGTTGGCGATCACCCCGTACGCCCCCTCGCACGCCGTGACGAAGTGCGACAGCGGGGCGTCCCCGCCCGCCGGGATGCCCGCGACGGCACGCGAGGTCCGCATCACGGAGTCGCCGGTGAGCCGGTACTTCTGCCAGGTGTCCGGCTTGAGCGCCGCGCCCTGGCTGTCCGTGTTGTTGCCGGGTTCGAACGACAGGGTGGTGAAACCCCCGCAGGACGCCGGGAGCTGGAGGTTGGCGCCGATGTTGGTGACGCTGGAGCCCTCGGATGCCGTGTACGCCCAGTACGAGATGCCCGCGTCCAGCAGCGGCTGGATCGGTTCCGGCGTCCAGGTCGCGTTGAAGTAGTGGGCGGCCTGGGCCTGTTGCCCGGCCGCGATGGCGAGGCGCAGGCTGCCGTTGAGATGCACCGGGTCGGGCTTCGGGGAGACCTCCTGGACCCCCGGATCCCGGTCCGGGGTCGTTTCCTGGAGGCGGAGCCAGGGGCCGTCGGGGCCGAGCCCGTCCTGATGGACGGTCACCACGGTGTCGTCCGCGACCGCGGTGGGGGCGATCCCGCAGGCGAGGACGGACACGGCGGACAGGGCGGCGGTGGCGGTCGCGGTACGCAGGAGCGTGCGGGACGTCCCGGACGTGCGCAGGGGTCGGGTCATAAGATGTGAGGAAAATATAAGCGGCGGGTCATCCGGGGGACGACCCGCCGTGACTCGCTCAAGCTCGCTCCAATGCCGCACCCTTCAGGTACTCCGCGACGGCCCGGTGGTCCCCGGCCGGGGCGATCAGGCCCACGTGGTTGTCCGGGCGGATCAGTACGAGTACGTCGTCCTCGTCCGGCCCGATGCCGTACGCCGAGCGGACCCGGCCGCCGTCGTCGGTCAGCCCGCCGTACGCGGCGCCTCCGTCTGCCCCGTCTGCCCCGTCTGCCCCGTCTGCCCCGTCCGCCCGGACCACCGTGTGCGCCCGCAGTTCGTCGCCGTGTGCCGCGGTCGCGTCGCGCAGGGCCTGTGCGGTGCCCGCGCCGAAGCCGAGCAGGGTGAAGTGCGGTCCGGCGAAGGTCTCGAACAGCCGGCGGGGCGCTCCGGTGGCCGCGTCGCGGCAGGGCGCGTCCGGCGCGCGGTCGCCCGCGCGGAGCCGGGCGGTGCCGCCGGCGGGGGCCAGGGAGCTCCAGCGGTAGCCGTCGCCCAGGCCGTAGGTCTGCGGGGTGACCGCCGAGTCCAGGCCGCCGCCCGGCTCCTTGATCGCCTCCAGCGTGGCCCGCAGCCGCTCCGCGGTGATGTCCAGGGTGCGGGCGGCGATCGGCAGCCGCTCCTCCTCGTAGGTGTCGAGCAGCTCCGGCGCCGCCCGGCCGGTGGCGACCCCGGCCAGCTTCCAGCCCAGGTTGAACGCGTCCTGGATACCGGTGTTCATCCCGAGGCCGCCCGCGATGGCGTGCACATGAGCGGCGTCACCGGCCAGGAACACCCGGCCCACCCGGTAGCGGTCCACCATGCGCTCGTTGACCCGGTACGTGGAGAGCAGGGTGGCCGACGAGAGGAGGCCGCCGGGCCGTCCGGTGTGCTTGGCGAAGAGCCGCTGGAAGCTCTCCAGCGACGGGGGTACGGGACTGCCCGCGGCGTCCGTCTCGGGGGCGGCCTGGAACCACCAGCCCGACCGGGTGCCGGGGATCGGGCAGAGCATCACGCCGCCGTCCCCGTCGAACCACTGGTGCCAGACGCCGCGGTCCGGCCCCTGCGCCTCGACGTCGCCGCAGACCATCATCTGCTCCTCGTCCGTCTTCCCCTCGAACGGGACGCCGAGCAGCTTGCGCACCGCGCTGTGGCCGCCGTCGCAGCCCACCAGGTACCGGGCCTCGATCTCCCGGCCGCCGGCCAGGGACGCCGTCACCGAGTCGTCGCCCTGGGCCAGCCCCACGAGTTCGGCGCCGAGCTCGACCCGTACGCCGTACTCCGCGAGCCGGGCACGCAGGATCTCCTCCAGCCGCCACTGGGCGATCAGCCACGGCCGGTCGTAGGGGGCGTCCGGCGTCGGGCGGGCCGCCGCGTACGGGTCGGTGTCGGCGATCACCTCCGCGCCGCGGTACTTGCGCATCGGCAGCGGCGCCGATCCGGCGGCCAGCACCTGTTCGATGACACCGAGGTCCTCCAGGACCTCCAGGGAGCGCGGGTTGGGGCCCTTGGCCCGGGAACTGCGCGGGAACTGCGGGGACTTGTCGATGATCCGTACGCCGATGTCCCGCCGGGCCAGATCGATGGCCAGGGTCAGGCCGGTCGGCCCGGATCCGGTGATCAGCACGGTGGTGGTCGGGGGCTTGGGCACGCCTGCTCCTCGGTTGCCGTTTCCGTTGGGATCCATGGAAACGCAACCGAGTTAAAAAAGCAACCAGGTCAATTATTGTGCGGTGTGGGTCGCGGCGTGGGTCGCGGCGTGCGTCGCGGTGCGGGTCACGGGGTCGGGGTCGTCACCGCGGGAGGGGAAGCGGAACCGTCCGCGGCGGGCTCGGCCGATGTCGTCGCGGCCTGTCGCGCGGCCAGCACCTGCATCCTCGTGTGACGTGACGTCCGCAGCGCGTCCCAGGTCAGCAGCGTGAGCGCCAGCCAGACCAGGGCGAAGCCGGCCCACCGCTCGGGCGGCATCGCCTCGTGGAAGTACACGATTCCCAGGATGAACTGGAAGACCGGGGCCAGGTACTGGAGCAGGCCGAGCGTCGAGAGCGGTACGCGGATCGCCGCGGCCCCGAACAGGATCAGCGGTACGGCCGTCACCACCCCCGTCGCGGCGAGCAGCACCGGGTGGCCGGCGCCCCCGGAGAGGAAGGTCGACTCGCCCCGCGCGCCCAGCCACAGCAGATAGCCGAGCGCGGGCACGAACACCACCGCGGTCTCGGCGGCGAGCGACTCCAGGCCGCCCATGTTGACCTTCTTCTTCATCAGGCCGTACGTCGCGAAGGAGAACGCCAGGGTCAGCGAGATCCACGGCGGCTGCCCGTAGCCGATCGCCAGGACGAGCACCGACGCGACGCCGGTGCCGACCGCCACCCACTGCACGGGGCGCAGCCGTTCCCCCAGGAGCAGGACACCCATGGCGATGGTGACCAGCGGATTGATGAAGTAGCCGAGGGAGGCCTCGACGACGTGGCCGTGGTTCACGGACCAGATGTACAGGCCCCAGTTGATGCTTATCACGATCGCGGCGACGGTGATCAGGGCCAGCTTCCGCGGCTGCCGCAGCAGTTCGCCGATCCAGGACCAGCGGCGCAGCGCGAGGAGCGCGATGCCGACGACGCCGAGGGACCAGACCATGCGGTGGGCGAGGATCTCGACCGCGCCGGACGGCTTCAGCAGTGGCCAGAAGAGCGGGACCAGACCCCACAGTCCGTAGGCGGCGAATCCGGACAGGAGCCCGGTCCGCTGTTCGTTCGTCCCTTTCACGGGCCCTCCTGGCAGGTGCGCGCCGACGCTTCGCCGGCCAGACGAAGGTAACGCCGACCGGGCCCGGTGTCATTGCCGTATCGCCAGACGGTCATGACATCGGGTCCGGGACCCTGCCGCGGGTGCCCCTACTGGACGTTCTTCTTCCGCTCCGCGGCGACCGCTGCCGCGACGGTCTCCGCGAGCGGGGTCGTCGGGCGGCCGATCAGCCGGGCCAGGTCGCCGTTGGTGCCGGCGAGCCGTCCGCGCCGCGTCGCCTCGTCCACGTCCACCAGGATCGTGGCGAGCTCCGCGGGCAGACCGGCGCCGACCAGGATCTCCTGGTGCGCGGCGGCCGGGACGTCGTTGTGGACGATCTCCTTGCCGGACGCCTTGGCGACCTCGGCGGCGTACTCCGCGAACGACCAGGCGACATCGCCGCTCAGCTCGTAGGCCTTGCCCAGGTGGCCCTCGCCGGTCAGTACCGCGACGGCCGCGGCCGCGTAGTCGGCGCGGGGCGCGGAGGCGATCCTGCCCTCGCCCGCGTTGTTCACGACGGCGCCGTGGGCCAGGACGGGGGCCAGGCTGGCCGTCTGGTTCTCGGTGTACCAGCCGTTGCGCAGGAAGGTGTACGGCAGCCCGGAGTCGAGGATCAGCTGCTCGGTCGCCTTGTGCTCGTCGGCCAGCAGGAAGTCCGCGTCCGGGCCGCCCAGGATGCCCGTGTACGCGAGCTGCGCCACGCCCGCGGCCTTGGCCGCGTCGATGACGGCCGCGTGCTGCGTGATCCGGCTGCCGACCTCGCTGCCGGAGATCAGCAGGACCCGGTCACCGGCCCGGAAGGCCCCGGCCAGGGTCTCCGGCCGGTTGTAGTCGGCGATCCGGAGCTCGACGCCGCGGGCGGCCGGGCCGGCCGCCTTCTCCTTGTCGCGGACGACGGCGGCGATCCCGCCGGCGGGCGTGGTGGCCAGCAGCTGGTCGATGACCAGCCGGCCGAGCTCTCCGGTGGCTCCGGTGGCGACGATGCTCATGGGATGTCGCTCCTCTTTGGGTGCTTATGTTCCGTTCGCGCTTTCTGTTACTCACCTTAGGGATGGCACTAACCAAAAGAAAGTACGCACTTTGAAGTAAGGTACTGGTATGAGCGTAAGTAACGTGGAGAGGCAGCCGGACGTGCGCCGTCCGGATGGGCGGCAGCCGACCGTGCGGGAGATGCTCGCGGGGGGACCGAGCGTGCGGGAGCCCATGTGCCCGTCCCGGGTGGTGCTCGAACACGTCACCAGCCGCTGGGGGGTCCTGGTGCTCGCCGCCCTGCTGGAACGCTCGTTCCGCTTCAGCGAGCTGCGCCGCGAGGTCGGCGGGGTCAGCGAGAAGATGCTGTCGCAGACGCTCCGGACGCTGGAGCGCGACGGCTTCGTGGACCGCGACGCGAAGCCGGTCATCCCGCCACGGGTGGACTACACGCTCACCGCGATGGGCCGGGAGGCCGCCGAGCAGGTGTGGGGCCTGGCGCGCTGGTCGGAACGGCACCTGGACGCGGTGGGCGCGGCGCGCACGGCGTACGACGCGAGGACCTAGGCCAGACACCTAGGCCAGACACCTAGGCCGGGGCTCCGGCTGGGCCGGGTGCCGGGCGGTCAGCTCTCCCCGGGCCGGTGCCGCTCCTCCATCGTCCGCAGCGCCCGCGACACGTCGAACGGCAGGATGGTCACCACCACGTGCGGCAGCTGCGTCAGCGTCTTCCCCATCTTCTCGCCCGTGCCCCGGTGCAGCAGCTTCCCGAGTGCGTTGCTGTACGTCCGCCGGGGCACCAGGACCGTCAGCCAGGTCTCGCCGTCCTCGGTGCTGCGGTACGCGAGCTCCTTCATCGCGTGGCGCAGCCGCCGGTCCGGGCACGCCACCAGCTCCAGCGGGACGGCGGTGGCGGCCGTCGCCTCCCAGCGGGCGGCCAGCCGCCTGGCGTACGCCTCGTCGATCGCGAAGTGCACCGCCCGGACCTCGTCGGGCCGCAGCTCATGCGCGTACCGCAGGGCCATCAGCGTCGCCAGGTCGAGCGTCTCGACCAGGACCAGGACCAGATGGCGGCTGTACACCGCCCGGTCCGCGCCCGGGGCCTGGATGCCCTGGAGCACGGCGGCCTCGCGCCGGTACTCGCGGTTGATCCGCATGAGCGTCCACACCCCCAGCGGGAAGACCACCACGACCAGCCAGGCGCCCTCGGTGAACTTGGTGACCGCGAAGATCAGCACGACGGCCGCCGAGGTGACCGCGGCGAGCCCGTTGAGCGTGATCTTCGCCCTGCGGTACCGGTCCCGGCGCCGCAGGTGGTAGACGGTGAGGCCGGCCCCCGCCATGGTGAACGCGGTGAACACGCCGATCGCGTACAGCGCCACCAGCTTGTCCACGCTGGCGCCGGTCACCAGGAGCAGCGCCAGTGAGACGACGGTCAGCGCGATGATTCCGTTGGAGAACGCGAGGCGGTGCCCGCGCCGGGTCAGCACCCGTGGCAGGAACCGGTCCTCGGCGACGAAGCTGGCCAGGTAGGGGAAGCCGGTGAACGGGGTGTTGGCACCCGTGTAGAGGACCAGCGCGGTCGCCAGCTGCACGAAGACCAGCCCGACCGTGCCGACGATCCCGCTCCCGAAGGCGAGATGGGCCTCCTGCGCGATGACGGTTGGCGTGCCGTCCGTGTACGGGACGGCATGGGTGAAGTGCGCCAGCGTGGAGACACCGAGTACGAGGATGCCGAGGATCACGCTCATGGTGATGAGGGTGCGGCGCGCGTTGCGGCCCTGGGGCTCACGGAACGCGGAGATGCCGTTGGAGATCGCTTCGAGCCCGGTGAGGGACGAGCCGCCGTTGGCGAACGAGCGCAGCACGATGAAGAGCGAGGCGCCGTAGAGCCAGCCGTCGCCCGGGGTGCCGAGCGGTACGACCCCGGCGGCGTGCAGATCGGCGTGCGGCAGCCCGCCGGTGAGCCCGCGCGCCGCGGAGACGGCCAGGATCAGGCCGACGGCGGCCATGAAGAGGTAGGCGGGCAGTGCGAAGAGCCGCCCCGCCTCACGGACCCCGCGCAGGTTCCCGTACGCGAGGATCACGATCACGGCGACGGAGACCGGCAGCTGGAGATGGTCCAGGCCGGTGAACTGGTTGCCGGCCAGATGGGCCAGCGAGATGAGGGCGTTGGTGCCGGCCGAGACCTGTACGGCGACGGTGACGATGTAGTCGACGAGCAGCGCCACGGCGGCGATCTGCGCGACGTTCGGCCCGAAGTTCTCCCGCGCGACGACGTACGAGCCGCCCGCCCGGGTGTAGATCGTCACCACGTCGCTGTAACAGAGCGTCAGCAGCAGCAGCACCAGCAGGATCGCGAAGGTCACCGGCATGATCATCGTGAACGCGGCGGCGCCGACGACGGGCACGAGGACCCGGAGCATCTCCTCGGAGCCGTACGCGGACGAGCTGATGCAGTCGGAGGCGAGCACCCCGAGGGCCGTCCGGTTGTTCAGCTTCTCGTCGCTGATGTGCTCGGTGGTCAGCGGCTTGCCGAGCAGCCGTCGTTTGATGCGGTACGCCGGACGGTCCAGGGTCATGGCCACATGGTGCGCGGATGCCGGCCGGAGCCCGGTCCGCAATCGCCGGACGCCGGGAATGTCAGCCGTTCGGCGACGCGAAGCGGCCCCCGGGGTGTACTCCCGGAGGCCGCTTCACGTCGCCGAACAGGGCGGACGGCGCTATCTAGCCGACCACTGTCCAGTTGTCGTTGCCCGCGAGCAGCGCGCCCAGGTCGCCCTTGCCGTCCCGCTCGACGGCGGTGTCCAGCTGCTCGGCCATCTGGGTGTCGTAGACCGGCCGTTCGACGCTGCGCAGCACGCCGATCGGGGTGTGGTGCAGGGTGTCCGGGTCGGCGAGCCGGGACAGCGCGAACGCGGTGTTCGGGTTGGCGGCGTGCGCGTCGTGGACGAGGATCTGCGAGCGGTTCTCCTCGGTGACCGCGACCACCGACAGATCACCCGTCCGAGGGTTCCGTACGACCCCCTTGGCGCTGTCGGTGCCGAAGAGGATCGGCTGCCCGTGCTCCAGCCGGATCACGGCCTCCTGGGCCTGCTCCCGGTCCTTGAGGACCTCGAACGCGCCGTCGTTGAAGATGTTGCAGTTCTGGTAGATCTCCACCAGCGCCGTGCCGGGGTGGTCGGCCGCCGCGCGCAGCACGCTCGTGAGGTGCTTGCGGTCGGAGTCGACCGTACGGGCGACGAAGGACGCCTCCGCGCCGATCGCCAGCGACACCGGGTTGAAGGGGGAGTCCAGCGATCCCATCGGCGTCGACTTGGTGATCTTGCCGACCTCGGAGGTCGGGGAGTACTGGCCCTTGGTGAGCCCGTAGATCCGGTTGTTGAAGAGGAGGATCTTCAGGTTGACGTTCCGGCGCAGGGCGTGGATGAGGTGGTTGCCGCCGATGGAGAGCGCGTCGCCGTCACCGGTGACCACCCAGACGGACAGGTCCCGCCGGGAGGAGGCGAGTCCGGTGGCGATGGCCGGGGCGCGGCCGTGGATCGAGTGCATCCCGTAGGTGTTCATGTAGTACGGGAAACGGGAGGAGCAGCCGATGCCGGAGACGAAGACGATGTTCTCCTTCGCCAGCCCCAGTTCGGGCATGAAGCCCTGCACGGCGGCGAGGACCGCGTAGTCGCCGCAGCCGGGGCACCAGCGCACTTCCTGGTCGGACTTGAAGTCCTTCATCGACTGCTTGGCCTCGGACTTCGGCACCAGCTGGAGGAGCTCGTTCGGCTCGGTCCCGGTCGCGGTCCCGGTCCCGGACTGGAGGAGTTCATTGGTCTCAGGCATCGATGGCCTCCTTGAGGGCCGTCGCGAGCTGCTCGGCCTTGAACGGCATGCCGTTGACCTGGTTGTAACTGTGCGCGTCCACCAGGTACTTGGCCCGGATGAGCATGGCCAGCTGCCCGAGGTTCATCTCCGGGACGACCACCTTGTCGTAACGCTTCAGCACCTCGCCGAGATTCCGCGGGAACGGATTGATATGGCGCAAATGCGCCTGCGCGATGGGGTGCCCGGCGGCGCGCAGCCGGCGGACGGCGGCGGTGATGGGGCCGTAGGTGGAGCCCCAGCCCAGGACCAGCGTCCGGGCCTGAGCGGGGTCGTCGACCTCCACGTCCGGGACCTCGATGCCGTCGATCTTGGCCTGCCGGGTGCGGACCATGAAGTCGTGGTTGGCGGGGTCGTAGGAGATGTTGCCGGTGCCGTCCTGCTTCTCGATGCCGCCGATGCGGTGTTCGAGGCCGGGGGTGCCGGGGACCGCCCAGGGGCGGGCCAGGGTCTGCGGGTCGCGCTTGTACGGCCAGAAGACCTCGGTGCCGTCGGCCAGCTCGTGGTTCGGGCCGCCGGCGAACTGGACGCGCAGATCCGGAAGCCCGCCGACCTCCGGGATGCGCCAGGGCTCGGAGCCGTTGGCCAGGTAGCCGTCGGAGAGGAGGAAGACCGGGGTGCGGTAGGTCAGGGCGATCCGGGCGGCGTCGAGCGCCGCGTCGAAGCAGTCCGCCGGGGTCTTCGGGGCCACGATCGGCACCGGGGCCTCGCCGTTGCGCCCGAACATCGCCTGGAGCAGGTCGGCCTGTTCGGTCTTGGTGGGCAGACCGGTGGAGGGGCCGCCGCGCTGGATGTCGATGATCAGCAGCGGCAGTTCGAGGGAGACGGCGAGGCCGATGGTCTCGGATTTCAGCGCCACCCCGGGCCCTGACGTGGTCGTCACCCCGAGCGCACCGCCGAACGCGGCGCCCAGCGCGGCGCCGATGCCCGCGATCTCGTCCTCGGCCTGGAAGGTCCGCACACCGAAGTTCTTGTGCTTCGACAGCTCGTGCAGGATGTCGGAGGCCGGGGTGATGGGGTACGAGCCCAGGTAGACCGGCAGGTCCGCCTGCCGGCCCGCGGCGATCAGCCCGTAGGACAGCGCGAGGTTCCCCGAGATGTTGCGGTACGTGCCGGTGGGGAAGGCGTGGGAGGCCGGGGCCACCTCGTAGCTGACCGCGAAGTCCTCGGTGGTCTCCCCGAAGTTCCAGCCGGCCCGGAACGCGGTCACGTTCGCCTCGGCGATCTGCGGCTTCTTGGCGAACTTGGCCCGCAGGAAGGTCTCGGTTCCCTCGGTCGGACGGTGGTACATCCAGGAGAGCAGCCCGAGCGCGAACATGTTCTTGGAGCGCTCGGCCTCCTTGCGGGGGAGCCCGAACTCCTTCAGCGCCTCGATGGTGAGGGTGGTCAGCGGCACGGGATGGACGTTGTACGCCTCCAGCGAGCCGTCCTCCAGCGGACTGGTCAGATACCCGACCTTCGCCATCGGCCGCTTGGTGAACTCATCGGTGTTCACGATGATTTCGGCGCCGCGCGGCACGTCGGCGATATTCGCCCTGAGCGCGGCCGGGTTCATCGCGACGAGGACGTTGGGTGCGTCGCCGGGGGTCAGGATGTCGTGGTCGGCGAAATGCAGCTGGAACGACGACACACCCGGCAGAGTGCCTGCGGGGGCCCGGATCTCGGCGGGGAAGTTCGGCAGCGTGGAGAGGTCGTTCCCGAAGGAAGCGGTCTCCGAGGTGAACCGGTCACCCGTGAGCTGCATACCGTCACCGGAGTCACCCGCGAAACGGATGATCACCCGGTCCAGACGGCGGATCTCTTTGTCCCCGTTGCCTGCTGCGGACTGGGGGGCACGCTGTCCCCCCACGAGCGCCTCACTGGCCTCATCGGCCTGTTCGGCTGGGCTACTGACCTGGCTGGTCACTTACTGGACCTCCCTCGGCGCGGCGGCTCGGAACCATCCGGCCCGCCGGCGGTCCCAGGCCCCACCCTACGTCTGTAAGGGTCGCCTTCCTCTGGCCGATCACATGATGGACGGCATTTTGAGACGCTTTTCGGCGCTGTTCCGCCATGATTCATCAGCCACCTGGTTCCTCGTCGGACCCTCGCTGGAGAGGGCCTGCAGCGAGTCGCCGGCCGGCCTGTCCGGCTCTTCCGCCCGGCTCTCCCGTCCGGACGGCCGCCGGGAGCGCCCCGGCAGCTATCTGACAGGGTGTCAGATAGTTGGCCGCGGTATCAGGAATTCAGATAGGTCAGCACGGCCAGTACCCGCCGGTGGTCGCCGACGCTGGGGGACAGCCCGAGCTTCTGGAAGATGTTGCTGACGTGCTTCTCCACCGCGCCGTCGCTCACCACCAGCTCCTTGGCCACCGCCGAGTTCGTCCGCCCCTCCGCCATCAGGCCGAGGACCTCGCGCTCACGGGGTGTCAGCCCGGCCAGCACGTCCTGCTTACGGCTCCGGCCCAGCAGCTGCGCCACCACCTCGGGGTCCAGCGCCGTACCGCCCTGCGCCACCCGGACCACCGCGTCCACGAACTCCCGGACCTCGGCGACCCGGTCCTTCAGCAGATACCCCACGCCCCGGCTGGACCCGGCCAGCAGCTCGGTGGCGTACTGCTCCTCGACGTACTGCGAAAGGACCAGCACCCCGATCCCCGGGTACTCCTTGCGCAGTCGCACCGCAGCCCGCACGCCCTCGTCGGTGTGGGTCGGCGGCATCCGCACGTCGGCCACCACCACATCGGGCAGCGCGTCCTGCGCGGCGAGGTCGCTCACCGTCTTGATCAGCGCCTCCGCGTCCCCGACGCCTGCCACGACGTCATGGCCGAGATCGGTCAGCAGCCGGGTGAGTCCCTCCCGGAGCAGTACCGAATCCTCGGCGATGACCACGCGCACCCTGTCCTCCACCACGACGTCTGTTCCCCCACTGCTCGCTGTTCCCCGCCCGTATGCCGTTCAGCATCCAGCATCCCAGTATCGGCGGTGACGCCGCGGACGGTCGAAGGGTTGCGTCGCCCCGGGGGACCGGAGCCGGCCGGAGGTGGAGTGAGGAGGGGGAGGGGCGGTCAGCCGCGCCAGGGGAGTTCGGCCGTGATCCTGGTCGGGCCGCCCGCCGGGGACTCGACGACCAGGATCCCGTCCACCGCGTCAAGCCGCTCGGCCAGACCGGCGAGACCGCTGCCCGACGTCAGGCCGGCGCCGCCGCGCCCGTCGTCGGTGACCTGGAGCAGCAGCCGGTCCGCGGTCCGCCACACGTCGACGGACGCGCGGGTGGCGTGGGCGTGCTTGCTGACGTTCTGGAGCAGTTCGGACACGGTGAAGTACGCGATGCCCTCGATGGCCTGCGCGGGCCGGGACGCCAGGTCGACCTCGACCGTGACCGGGACGGTGCAGCGGGAGGCGATGGCGGAGAGGGCGGCGTCGAGGCCGCGGTCGGTGAGGACGGCGGGGTGGATGCCGCGGGCCAGGTCGCGGAGTTCCTGGAGGGCGACCTTGACCTCGCCGTGGGCCTCGTCGACCATCCGCGCGGCGGCCTCGGGGTCGTCGGTCAGCTTCTCCTTCGCGAGCCCCAGATCCATGGCGAGGGCGACGAGGCGGGCCTGCGCGCCGTCGTGGAGGTCGCGTTCGATGCGGCGAAGGTCGGCGGCGGCGGTGTCCACGACCACACCCCGGTCCGACTCCAGCTCCGTGACCCGGGTCGCCAGCTGCGACGGACCGAGCAGCCCGGCCACCATCAGCCGGTCCACCGAGGCGAGGCCCCGGATGATCCACGGGGTGATCAGGACGATCGCCAGCCCGGTGGCGCTGGTCGCCGTCAGGTCGAGGGAGGAGTCCAGGTAGACCTGGTGGCCGGCGTCCCCGTACAGCTGGATGCCGCTGACCCCCACATGCGTCGGGAAGACCCAGTGCCACAACGGGTACGTGAGGGCGGCCCAGCCCCACGACCAGAACGTCAGCGAGACGCAGAAGGCGAAGACCGCCCACGGGAGGTGCAGCACCGAGTAGAGCAGGTGCCGCCAGGACACCCCGCTCTTCAGGACCGCCCCGACCCAGGACATGAGACCGCCGGTCCGGCCCCGTACCCGCGCGGGAGCGGGCACGTCCAGGTTCAGCAGGCCACGGGCCCTGGCCCGCTCCATCGCCCCGAAGCCGCGGCACATGGCCAGCCCGGCGGCCAGCAGCGGAATCCCGAGGAAGGTGATGAGGAGGCCGGCGCTCACCGACGTCACGGTGACCGCGAAGCAGAACAGCACGATGCTGATCGGCAGGCTCAGCAGCAGATAGGTGAACTCGCGCCAGGTCCGGCCCTCGACGGGGGCCCGCAGCCAGGCCGGGAAGAAGTGCTTCTCCGCGGTGCGGTCCCCGAAGCCGGTTCCCGGTCGATCATCGTCCCGCGTCTCGGGTCCGTATGTCGTGGCCATGGGTTCCGTCCATTTCTTCTGCTCGTCTGCGTCTGCGTCTGCGTCTACGTCTGCGTCTGCAAGGCCGGCTCTGTCTGCTGTGCGTGCTTCACGTGCGAAGTTCATGTGTGCACTTCAAGTGTGCTGTCGCGGTGAGCGGCCCGCCATGAGGGCGGTATCCCTCTCCGGCCGGGGGTTTTCCCTACCCCACGGGGCTGCCCGGAGGCGCCCCTCAGCGCCGCTCGGCCGCGGCGGTCCGGTCCGTGCCGGCCGTGGCCGCGCTCTTCTCGTCGTCCCGGTTGCGCCAGGGCAGTTCCGCGGTGACCGTCGTCGGGCCGCCGGGCGGGGAGTCGAGGACGAACAGACCGTCGACAGCCCCCAGCCGCTCGGCCAGCCCGGACATCCCCGTACCGCCGTCCAGCGAGGCCCCGCCCCGTCCGTCGTCGGTGACCTGGATCAGCAGCCGGTCCGCCGTCCGCCACACATCGACGGACGCCGTGCGCGCCCCGCTGTGCTTGCTGACGTTCTGGAGCAGTTCGGACACGGTGAAGTACGCGATGCCCTCGATGGCCTGTGCGGGCCGGGACGCCAGATCCACCCCCACCGTCACGGGGACGGTGCAGCGGGAGGCGATGGCGGAGAGGGCGGCGTCGAGGCCGCGGTCGGTGAGGACGGCGGGGTGGATGCCGCGGGCCAGGTCGCGGAGTTCCTGGAGGGCGACCTTGACCTCGCCGTGGGCCTCGTCGACCATCCGGGCTGCCGCCTCGGGGTCGTCGGTCAGCTTCTCCTTCGCGAGCCCGAGCCCCATGGCGAGGGCGACGAGGCGGGCCTGCGCGCCGTCGTGGAGGTCGCGTTCGATGCGGCGAAGGTCGGCGGCGGCGGTGTCCACGACCACACCCCGGTCCGACTCCAGCTCGGCGATCCGGCTTTCCAGCTCGTCGGAGGGCGAGAGCAGTCCGCGCACCATGCCCCGGTCGGCGTTGGACATGAGCCGCGCCGTATAGGGGAGCACCGGCCACAGGACGAAGAGGCTCACGAACGTCACCACGAAGGTGAGCACGCCCCACGGCAGCCGGATGAAGGAGTACAGCACCGCGCGCCAGCCCACCGGGTCCTTCAGGCTCGACCACAGCCAGGAGAAGAACCCCTCCTCCCGGCGGACCGGAGCCATCGGGCTCGGCTCGTCGATCCGCACCCCGAGCAGACCCCGCGCCCGGCTCCGCTCGGCCCGGCCGAGCAGCCGCGAACCCTGCAACCCGGCGGCCAGCAGGGGCAGACCGATCACCGTGACCGCGAGCCCCACACCGACGGCGATCATGAACACCGTGTAAACAAACCCGACGATCGCCATGGGGAGGTTGGCGAGGAGATGCGCGATCTCCTTCCAGGTGCACGCGTCGAGGGCGAAGCGGACGGGCGGCGGCCGGTCGTTGTCGGGTACCTGGGGGCTCATGGTCATATGCCCAGCCTGCCGGGTGAGGCACCCGGACGCCATGGGGCTCATGGGTGGCGATGAAGTAGGGATAACCCCACCAGTTGTCCGACGCGGCTGCTTACCGTTCCTTTACAGGGCCTAGACTCCCGTGCGTACAGATCGTCGGAGAGGTTCGAGGGAGCGAGGGGCGGACGTGGCGGACGTTGCGGACCTGCCGGGACCGACCGTTCTCGCGTCGGAGTACTTCCACAGCTACTCGGTCGTCGGACTGCTCGCCGTGGTCGGGGTGCTGTTCGTCGCCGTCGCCTTCGGAACCGGCCGGCTGATGCGCCCCGTGGTCCCGACGCCGGAGAAATTCCTCACGTACGAGTGCGGCGTGGACCCCGTGGGGGAGGGCTGGGCCCACACCCAGGTCCGTTACTACGTGTACGCCTTCCTGTACGTGATCTTCGCCGTCGACTCGATCTTCCTGTTCCCGTGGGCGACCGTCTTCGCCGCGCCCGGATACGGCGCGACGACGCTGGTGGAAATGTTCATCTTCCTCGGTTTCCTGGCCGTGGGACTGCTCTACGCATGGAAGAAGGGCGTCCTCGAATGGACGTGACGAGCCCGTCGTCAGCCGGTCAGCCGCAGCAACGGCCACAGTCGCAGCCGCAGTCGGGACCGGAGTCGGGACCAGGGCCGGAGTCGGGACCGGGATCGGAGCCGGGGCCGGAGTCGGGTTCCGTGCCCGTGCCCGATCCCGTACCCGATCCCGTACCCACGTTCCTTCCTGAGCCGATGCGGCTGGGCGTGCTGTCCCGGCTCGCACCCGAGCCGATGAAGGTGGTCCTCAACTGGGGCCGCCGCTACAGCCTCTGGGTCTTCAACTTCGGACTCGCCTGCTGCGCCATCGAGTTCATCGCCGCCTCCATGGCACGCCACGACTTCATCCGGCTCGGCGTGATCCCGTTCGCCCCTGGCCCCCGCCAGGCCGACCTGATGATCGTCTCCGGCACGGTGACGGACAAGATGGCCCCGGCGGTGAAGCGGCTGTACGAGCAGATGCCCGAGCCCAAGTACGTCATCTCCTTCGGCGCCTGCTCCAACTGCGGCGGCCCGTACTGGGATTCGTACTCGGTGACGAAGGGCGTCGACCAGATCATCCCGGTGGACGTCTACGTGCCCGGCTGCCCGCCCCGGCCGGAGGCCCTGCTCCAGGGCATCCTCAAGCTCCAGGAGAAGATCGCGCGCGAGTCGCTGGGCGAGCGCTACGCGAACGGCGGGGCGACCCGTCCCTCCACCGCCGCGCTGCGCAGCGGACTGGTCGCCGCACCGCAGGCAGTGCAGGCACGGTCCGAGCCGGGCGCCTCCGAGCCGGACGTCTCCGAGTCGGACGCCTCCGGGGAGGAGCCGAAGTGACCGCCGCCGAGAGCTACGACCGGCTGCCGGATGCCGTGACCGAGATCTTCGGCGAGGACGCCACGGCGGAGCAGGCGTACGACCTGCTGACCGTCGATGTGCCGCCCGCCTCCTGGATCGCCGCGCTGGAAACGGCGCGTGACGGGCTCGGCTGCACCTATTTCGACTGGCTGAGCGCCGTGGACGAACCGGGCACGGGCTTCCGGGTCTGCGCCCACCTCGCCGCGCTTCCCGACCGTTCCGCGCCCGGCTCGACGGTCCGACGGCTGCTGGTCCGTACGACCGTTCCGCACGAGGCGGCCGTGCTGCCCAGCGCGATCGACGTCTACGCGGGTGCGGCCTGGCACGAGCGCGAGACGCACGAGATGTTCGGCATCGCCTTCGACGGCCACCCGCACCTGGTCCCCCTGCTGCTGCCCGAGGGCTTCGAGGGCCATCCCCTGCGCAAGGACTTCGTCCTGGCGGCGCGCGTGGCCAAGGCCTGGCCGGGCGCCAAGGAGCCGGGCGAGTCGGAGCACGGCGGCCCCAAGCGGCGCACGATGCTGCCGCCCGGCGTCCCCGACCCGAACGAGTGGGGTCCGATGAAGGGCCTGCTCCCTCCCGCTCCCGCCCGTGCCACCCGTACGGCAAGGCCCGCGGGCGACCGCCCGGCCCGCCGCACCCGCAGCGCGAGCGACGGCTCGGCGGGGCAGCAGCCGGTCGTGCCGCCGACGCCCACGGGCCCGGCCTCGGCTCCCACCACGGACGCGCCGTGGCACAACGTCCCCCGAACTCCCGGCACCGCCGAGACTCCCGGCACCGCCGAAACTCCTGACACCCCTGCCACTCCCGACACCCCTGCCACCCCTGACACACCCGCCGGAGGCGATACCGAGTGAACGACGTACTGGACGTCGCCCTCCGCCTCGTCATCGTGTTCGCGGTGTTCATGGTCGTCCCCCTCGTCGTGGGCCAGGCCGAACACAAGGTGATGGCCCACATGCAGGGCCGCCTGGGCCCCATGTACGCCGGCGGCTTCCACGGCTGGGCCCAGCTCGTCGCGGACGGCGTGAAGTTCGTACAGAAGGAAGACATCGTCCCGGCCGAGGCCGACCGCCGCGTCTTCCAGCTCGCCCCCGCCGTCGCCCTGCTCCCGTATCTCCTCGTGCTCGTCGTCATTCCGATCGGCCCCGGCGAGGGCGCGGTCGGCCAGGTCGTCGACGCGGGCATCTTCTTCGCGCTCGCCGTGATGGGCATCGGCGTGCTCGGCTCGCTCATGGCGGGCTGGGCATCGGCCAACAAGTTCTCGCTGCTCGGCGGCCTCCGTACCGCCGCTCAGCTGCTCGCCTACGAGCTGCCGATGCTGCTCGCCGCCGCCTCCGTGGCGATGGCGGCCGGCACGGTCTCGCTCCCCGGCATCCTCGACGCCTTCGAGTGGTGGTGGCTGCCGTGGCAGATCACCGGGGCCCTGGTCTTCTTCGTGGCGGGGCTCGCCGAACTCCAGCGCCCGCCGTTCGACATGCCGGTCGCCGACTCGGAGATCATCTTCGGTGCGTACACCGAGTACACCGGCCTCCGCTTCGCCCTGTTCCTGCTCGCCGAGTACGCGGGCATCGTCGTGCTGTGCGCGCTGACCACCGTCCTCTTCCTCGGCGGCTGGCACGGCCCGCTGGGCGCCGACGGACTGGGCTGGGTCTGGACGCTCCTGAAGATCGCCGTCCTCGCGTTCGTCGTCATCTGGCTGCGCGTGAGCTATCCCCGTCTCCGCGAGGACCAGCTGCAGAAGCTCGCCTGGACCACGCTCATCCCGCTCGCTCTCGCGCAGATCGCGCTCACCGGCATCGTGAAGGTGGCGATCAACTAGTGCCCCCGATCCCCGGCGCAGGCCTGGCCAAGGGTCTCGCCGTCACCCTGCGGACGATGACGAAGAAGACCGTCACCGCGCAGTACCCGGATGTGCAGCCCGAACTTCCGCCCCGCTCCCGCGGCGTCATCGCGCTGTTCGAGGAGAACTGCACGGTCTGCATGCTCTGTGCCCGCGAGTGCCCCGACTGGTGCATCTACATCGACTCCCACAAGGAGACGGCGCCCGCCGCGGCCCCGGGCGGGCGCGAGCGGAGCCGCAATGTGCTGGACCGCTTCGCCATCGACTTCTCGCTCTGCATGTACTGCGGGATCTGTATCGAGGTATGCCCGTTCGACGCGCTCTTCTGGTCGCCGGAGTTCGAGTACGCGGAGACGGACATCCTCGAACTCACCCACGAGCGCGACAAGCTCCGCGACTGGATGTGGACGGTGCCGGAGCCGCCGGCGCTCGACCCGGCGGCCGAGGAACCGAAGGAGATCGCCGCCGCCCGCAAGACGGCGGAGAAGCTCCGGACCCAGCGCGAGCAGGAAGCCGCTGCCGCAGCCACCCCGCCCGTCCCGACTGATCCCGCCCCGACCGACCCCACGGCGACGGATCCCGCCCCGACCGACCCCACGGCGACGGATCCCGCCCCGACCGACCCCACGGCGACGGATCAGGAGGGCCAGGCGTGATCACCGCAATTGCGGCCGGCACCACCCTGGGCGCCGCCTCCGGACCCGCGTTCAGCCTCACCGAGAGCCACCCCGGCTTCCTCTCCCCGACCGGGATCGAGATCGCCTTCGTCCTGGTCGGGATCGCCACCCTCGGCGCGGCGCTCGTCACCGTCACGACCAGGCAGCTGGTGCACGCGGCCCTCTGGCTGATCGTGACGCTCGGCGGCCTCGCCGTCGAATACCTCCTGCTCACGGCGGAGTTCATCGCCTGGGTGCAGGTACTGATCTACGTCGGTTCCGTCGTCGTCCTCCTCCTGTTCGGCCTGATGCTCACCAGGGCCCCCATCGGCCGTTCCCCGGACGCCGATTCGGAGAACCGCCGGGCCGCCCTCGCGGTGGCCGTCGTCGCCGCCGGCACCCTCGTCTGGGTCGTCGTGGACGCCTTCCGGACCACCTGGATCGAGCTGGACGGGCCGGTCCAGGGGTCCACCGAAGCCACCGGAGCCTTCCTCTTCCGGCACTGGGTGCTCCCCTTCGAGGCGCTCTCCGTCCTCCTGCTCGCCGCCCTCGTCGGCGCGATCGTCCTGTCCCGCAAGGACCGAGAGGGCAAGAGCTGATGCACCTCGCCTATCCCGCCGTGCTCGCCGTCCTCCTCTTCTGCACCGGGCTCTACGGAGTGCTCGCGCGCCGCAACGCGATCCTGGTCCTGATGTCCGTCGAGCTGATGCTCAACGCCGTAAACCTCAACCTGGTCGCCTTCGACGTGTGGCTCCGCGACGCCCTGCACTCCGGCCAGGCCCTCACCCTGTTCACCATCGCCATCGCGGCGGCGGAGATCGGTATCGGTCTGGCCATCGTCCTCGCCGTGTACCGCAACCGCGGCAGCTCCGACATCGACCGCCTCCGCGACACCGCCGAGACCGACGAGGCCGAGACACTCCCGGACGGCGACGGCGACGGCGACGGCGACGGCGACGACGCCGGCACAGCCACCGCCTCCGGCACCGAAGACCAGGCCACTGCTCCGGCAGGGAAGGCAAAGAAGGCAGAGGCCACCCCGTGACCACCACGACCCTCGCCGTCCTCGTCCCCCTCCTCCCGTTCCTGGGAGCGGCGGCCGGACTCCTGCTCGGACGCGGCGCCCCGGGATTCGTCCGCCCGCTCGCCGTACTGCCCTCCCTCACCGCCCTCGTCATCGCGGCCGTCGTCGCGGCCCGCCAGGGCGGCGGCCGGGCCATCGACGCCGCGACCCAGCTCACCCCCACCGGCTCGGTCCCGGTCGACCTCGCCCTGCACCTCGACGGCTTCGCGGTCCTCGTCGCGGTCCTCGTCGCCCTCGTGGCGAGCTGCGTGCAGATCTACTCGACCGCGTACCTGCGCGACGACCCCCGCTACCCCTCGTACGCGGCCCTCGTCTCCCTCTTCACCTCCGCGATGCTGCTCGTCGTCTACTCCGGCGACCTGATGGTGCTCCTGGTCGGCTGGGAGATCATGGGCATCTGCTCGTACTTCCTGGTCGGCCACTACTGGGAGACGCCCGAGGCCCGCGCCGCCTCCCTCAAGGCCTTCCTGGTCACCAAGCTCGGCGACGTCCCCTTCCTCATCGGCCTGTTCGCCCTCGCCGCCGACACGGGCACCTTCCGCATCACCGGCATCCTGGGCTCCGTCGCCAACGGCGGCCTCGACCACCCCACCGTGATCGCGCTGCTCCTCCTCGCCGGTGTCGCGGGCAAGTCCGCGCAGTTCCCCCTGCACACCTGGCTGCCCGACGCGATGGCCGGCCCCACCCCCGTGTCCGCGCTGATCCACGCCGCGACGATGGTCGCCGCCGGCATCTACTTCGTGGCCCGGCTGCTCCCCGTCTTCGCCGCCTCCGGCGCGGCACTCGTCGTCCTCGCCGTGATGGCCGCCGTCACGATGATCGGCTCCGGACTCGCCGCTCTCGCCCAGGACGACATCAAGCGCGTCCTCGCCTACTCCACGATCGGGCAGCTCGGCTACATGTCCGGCGCCCTGGCCGTCGGCGACCGGGGCGCCGCCGTCTTCCACCTCCTCTCGCACGGTGCGTTCAAAGCCGTCCTCTTCCTCGCCGCGGGCGTCGTCATCCACGCCGCCGGCACCAACTCACTGGCCGCCATGTCCCGCATGGGCGGCCTGGCCAAGCGCATCCCCGACGCCTACTGGACGATGACCGTCGCGCTCCTCGCGCTGGCCGCCATCCCGCCGTTCGCCGGCTTCTTCTCCAAGGAAGCCGTCCTCGTCGCCGCCGAGCACACCGCCCTGGGCGACCGCCACGTCGCCCCGGCCGCCGCCGGCTGGACCGTCCTCGTCGCCGGACTCCTGGCCGCCGTCCTCACCGCCGCCTACGCCACCCGGCTCTGGCTCCTGGCCTTCCGGGGCCGCGGCGCCGAGGCCCCCGACCACGGCAGGCAGCCCGTCGCCATGACCTCGGTCCTCTGGGTCCTGGCCGTCCCCACCATCGCCCTCGGACTCACCGTCGGTGTGATCGGCGACTGGTTCGACGGCCACCGCCTCACCCCGTCGCTGACCACCGCGGTCCTCTCCACCGGCGTCGGCCTCGTCGGCGGCCTCGTCACCTACGGGGCCTGGCGCCACACCACGGCACTGGCCGCCCGGACCCCCATGGGCTCCGTCGTCGCCCACCCCGGAGCGGAACCCGCGCTCATCGAGGCCGAGGCCATGGAGAGCCACACCGCCGCCTACGGAAGCGCCGGTGACGCCCCCGACCCGGCCGACCCCGGCCGGCTGCTGCTCGGCCCGCTCCACCGCCACGCGGCCACCGGCTTCCACCTGGACGCCCTGTACGCGGCGCTGTTCGTCCGCCCCGTCCAGGCCGCGGCGACCCTCGTCCGCTTCCTGGACCGCGAGGTCGTCGACACCTATGTACGCGGCTCCGCCACCGGCGCACGCTGGCTCGGCACCGCCGTCCGCCGTGCCCAGACCGGCAACGTGCAGACCTACCTCAGCGCACTGCTCGCCGGTTCCCTGGTCCTGGCGGTCGCCGCCGTGGTCTTCGCCAACGTCAACGCCGGGTCGTGAACCGTGATCGATATCAGCGCATCCGTGATGCAGTTCCTTCTGGCGTTCGTCGTCGTCGCCCCGCTCATCGGAGCCGTCGCCGCCCTGCTCCCGGCCCCGCCCGGACTGAAGGGCCGCAACCCCGACCAGGCCGTGCTCCGCCACGGCGTGACCGTCACCGGCGTGATCCTCGCCGCCACGATCGTGCTGGCCCTCGGCTTCGACCACGACCACCCGTCGAAGATGCAGGCCACCACCGACATCAGCTGGATCCCGGCGCTCGACGTCCGCATCCATCTCGGCATCGACGGCATCTCGCTCCCCCTTCTCGTACTGACCGCGCTGCTGACCTTCCTCTGCGCGCTCCACAGCTACTTCAAACCGCCCGCGGGCCCCTCCCCGAAGGCCTTCGTCGCACTGATCCTCGTCCTGGAGTCCGGCACCCTCGCGACCTTCGCCGTCCTCGACCTGCTGCTGTTCTTCCTGGCGTTCGAGATGGTGCTCATCCCGATGTACTTCCTCATCGCCCGCTGGGGCGGTGCGCAGAAGCAGGCGGCCGCCTGGAAGTTCATCCTCTACACACTGCTCGGCTCGGTCGTCATGCTGCTCGGGCTGCTCCTCATCGGACTGAAGAGCGGCACCTTCGACATGGTGGCACTCGCCACTGACAACGGCCGCGGCCTCACCTCGTCCGTGCAGGTCACAGCCGTTCTCGCGATCGGGATCGGACTCGCGGTCAAGACCCCGATGTGGCCGCTGCACAGCTGGCTCCCGGACGCCCACACGGCCGCCCCCACCGTCGGCTCGGTGCTGCTCGCGGGCGTCCTGCTGAAGATGGGCACCTACGGATTCGTCCGGATCCTGCTCCCGGTCGCCCCCGACGGCATGCACACCTTCGCGCCCTACCTCGCGGCCTTCGCCGTCGCCGGCATCATCTACGGATCGCTCGCCTGCCTGGCCCTCGTCCGGCCCGGCGCCAAGGGCGACCTGAAACGCCTGATCGCGTACTCCTCCGTCGGCCACATGGGCTTCGTACTCCTCGGCATCGCGAGCATGACCCCCACCGGAGTCAACGGCGCGCTCTTCGCCAACATCGCCCACGGCCTCATCACCGGCCTGCTGTTCTTCCTGGTCGGCGCGGTCAAGGACCGGTACGGCACCGCCGACCTCGACACCCTCTCCGGCGCCACCGGCGCCGCGCTCTACGGCAGCGCGCCCCGCCTCGGCGGCCTCCTCGCGTTCACCGCGATCGCCTCCCTGGGCCTGCCCGGCCTCGCCGGGTTCTGGGGCGAGATGCTCGCCCTGTTCGGCGCCTTCGACCCGGCCGACGGCCTGAGCCGCCCCGCCTTCCTGACCTTCATGTCCGTCGCCGCGTTCGGCACCCTGCTCACCGCCGCGTACATGCTCATCCTGGTGCGCCGCGTCTGCATGGGCGCCAAGCGCGAGGAACCGCACCGGATCCCCGACATCCAGCACCACGAGTTCGCCGCCTGGACCCCCCTCGCCGCCCTCACCGTCCTGGCCGGCCTGTGGCCCGCCGTCCTCCTCGGCCTCACCGACCCGGCCGTGCAGAAGCTCCTCGCAGGAGGCAAGTCGTGACCACAGCGGCCGAGAGCACCACCAGCCTCGTCCAGTCCGTCGACTGGCTCGCCATCGCGCCCCCGGTCACCGTCGCGGCCGTCGCCCTCGCCATCCTGGTCGCCGACCTCTTCGTCCCCCAGGAACGCAAACCGCTCCTCGGCTACGGAGCCGTCGCCGGACTCGTCGCCGCCCTCGCCCTCCTCATCCCGCTGCGCGACGGCGACCGCTCCACCTTCTGCCTCACCACCGGCACCCGCGTCTGCAGCTACACCGCC
The DNA here is from genome assembly GCF_055587045.1 of Streptomyces sp. NPDC048671. NCBI lineage: Bacteria > Bacillati > Actinomycetota > Actinomycetes > Kitasatosporales > Streptomycetaceae > Streptomyces > Streptomyces sp. NPDC048671. The sequence goes on from NZ_JBVJHB010000013.1 coordinate 159,679, forward strand.
GACCACTTCACCCTGATCATCCAGGCCCTCGTACTCGGCGGAGCACTGCTCACCGCACTGCTCTCGATCGGCGACACCCGCAAGCTCCCGGCCGGCGAGTTCTGGTTCCTGCTGCTGTCCTCCGCCGCGGGCGCCGCACTGCTGCCCGCCGCCCGCGACCTCGCCACCCTCGTCGTCGCCCTCGAAGTCGCCTCGCTGCCCGCGTTCGCCCTCGTCGGCATCAAGCGCGGCGACCGGCGCTCCTCCGAGGCCGCGCTGAAGTTCTTCCTGTCCTCCGTCGTCGCGACCGCCGTGATGCTCCTCGGCGTCAGCTTCGTCTACGCGGCGACCGGCACCCTCCACCTCACCGAGATCGCCGGCCGCCTCGACGACGTCCCCGGGCAGCTCACCACCCTTGCCCAGGCGGGCGTCGCCCTCACCCTCGTCGGCTTCGCCTTCAAGACGGCCGCCGCGCCCTTCCACTTCTGGGTCCCCGACACCTACGTCGGCGCCCCCCTGCCGGTCGCCGCCTACCTCTCGGTCGTCGGCAAGGCGGTCGGCTTCTCCGGCCTCATCCTCGTCACCGTGGTCGCGTTCCCCTCCTACGCCGACGTCTGGGGCCCCGCCCTCGCCGTCCTCGCCGCACTCACCATGACCGTCGGCAACGTCGCCGCGCTGCGCCAGAGCGCCACCCGCGCCCGCAGCGCCGTACGCCTCCTCGCCTGGTCGTCCGTCGCCCAGGCCGGCTACCTCCTGGTGCCGATCGCCGCGGCCGCGTACGCCGGCGACCGGCAGATCGGCTCCACCGTCGCGTACGCCCTGATGTACGCCGTCGTGAACCTCGGCGCCTTCGCGGTGGCCGCCCTGGTCGCCCGTACCCACCCCGGCAACCGCATCGCCGACTACCGCAACCTCTACGCCACCCGCCCCCTGGCCGCCCTCGCGATGGGCTTCTTCCTGCTCTGCCTCGCCGGACTGCCGCCGGGCATCATCGGCCTCTTCGCCAAGGTCACCGTCTTCTCCTCGGCCGTCGACGCCGGACTCGGCTGGCTCGCCGTCGTCATGGCCGTCAACGTCGTGATCGCGCTCTACTACTACCTCCAGTGGACCGCCGCCCTGTTCCGCGGCCCCGCGCAGGACGGTACGGAGCAGCCTCGGCCCACCACCCGGCACCGGACCCCGGCCCCGCTGACCGCCGCGATCGTCCTCACCGCCATCGCCGGGATCGCCCTCTCGGGCGCCCCGCAGACCGTCCTCAGGTTCGCCGCCGTCAACCTGTTCTAACCGCCGTTGCGACACCTGTCCGGTACCTGTTCCAACGGCTTCAAGATCGGCTTGCCCCCGACAGCCCGCTCAGGGCAAGGTCATGCCCGCACACGACGCACCCCGCGTTGACATCACAGAGGAGCCAGAGCAGTGCTGAACGGGTTCAAGGAATTCATCCTGCGCGGAAACGTGATCTCCATGGCGATCGGCCTCGCCGTCGGAGCCGCGTTCACCGCAGTCGTCACCGGGTTCAGCAACGCGTTCATCGTGCCGCTGATCGGCCTCATCACCCGCGGCACCGGCGACTTCAGCAAGGCCGAGTTCAAGTTCGACGACGTGACGTTCCCCTACGGACTCTTCGTCAGCGCCGCGATCGCCTTCCTCATCACCGCCGCGGTCCTCTACTTCTGTGTCGTCGTGCCCATGGCCAAGGTCCAGAACCGCTTCACGGCCAAGAAGGACGAGGAGCAGGCCGACATCAAGGCCGCCCTGCGCGACTGCCCCCGCTGCTACACGGAGATCCCGGCCGTCGCCTCCCGCTGCGGCCACTGCACCAGCGACGTCGAGCCCGACCCCGAGGCCCTCGCGCTCGCCAAACTCCCCGTCCAGCGCTGACCCCGGGACACGCCTCCACCCGTACGGTCTACGGCCCGCTCCGGCACGAACAGCCGGAGCGGCCCCGTCCCGCGGGCGCGACCGGACCGCAAGCACAAGGGAACTAGCTCTCCTCGCCTGGCGTTGACCAGTACGGGAAGCTCCACTGGGGAGTGGAGCACCCACCAAGCAAAGGGTTCCCCTGCTTGCACCACCTGGAGGGCGTACCGTGCACCGCCGGCACAACGGGCTGAGAACCGCCGTACTCCTCGGGGGCCTGTCCGCACTCATCATCCTCATCGGCAGCTTCTTCGGACGTACCGGCCTGATCGTCGCGCTCCTGGTAGCCGTCGGCACCAACGCCTACGCGTACTGGAACAGCGACAAGCTGGCACTGCGCGCCATGCGCGCCCGCCCGGTGAGCGAGTTCGAGGCGCCCCAGCTCTACCGCATGGTCCGTGAGCTCTCCACCGCCGCCCGCCAGCCCATGCCACGGCTCTACATCTCCCCGACGCAGGCCCCCAACGCCTTCGCGACCGGCCGCAACCCGCGCAACGCCGCGGTCTGCTGCACCGAGGGCATCCTGCGGATCCTGGACGAACGGGAGCTGCGCGGCGTCCTCGGCCACGAGCTCAGCCATGTCTACAACCGCGACATCCTGATCTCGTCCGTCGCCGGAGCCCTCGCCTCCGTCATCATGTTCCTGGTCAACTTCGCCTGGCTGATCCCGATCGGCCGCTCCAACGACGACGAGGGCCCCGGCATCCTCGGCATGCTGCTGATCATGATCCTGGGCCCGCTCGCCGCCTCCGTCATCCAACTGGCCGTCAGCCGGTCCCGCGAGTACGAGGCGGACGCCTCGGGCGCCCGGCTGACCGGCGACCCGCTGGCCCTGGCGAGCGCCCTGCGGAAGCTGGAGGCCGGCACGAAGCAGCTTCCCCTGCCGCCCGAGCCGCGGATCGAGACCGCGAGCCACATGATGATCGCGAATCCCTTCCGCCCCGGACAGGGCGTGTCCAAGATGTTCTCGACACATCCGCCGATGGCGGAGCGCATTGCCCGACTCGAGCAGATGGCAGGTCATCGCCCGTGAAAACCATTCTGAACGTCATTTGGCTGGTCCTGTGCGGCTTCTGGATGTTCCTCGGCTACCTCGTCGCGGGCCTCCTGCTGTGCATCACGATCATCGGCATCCCGTTCGGCCTCGCGGCCTTCCGTATCGGCGTCTACGCCCTCTGGCCCTTCGGCCACCGTGTCGTCGACCGCCGGGACGCGGGCGCGCCCTCCTGCGTGGGCAACGTCCTCTGGCTGGTCCTCGCCGGCTGGTGGCTGGCGCTGGGGCACATCACCACGGGAATCGCCCTGTGCATCACGATCATCGGCATCCCCCTGGGCATCGCGAACTTCAAGCTGATCCCCGTATCGCTGATGCCCTTCGGCAAGGAGATCGTCAGCACCGACGAGCAGTTCGCCGGCTGGTAGAAGCCACCGCGGGCGGCAAACAGGACAACCCGAGACATGCGGTTCGCGCGCCGCGGACCGCAACCGGCCGACCCTCACGAACGTCTTGGATTCCAAGACCGAGTGACGGGTAGGTTCGCACGCATGAGCATTATTGGCTGGATCATTCTCGGACTGATAGCCGGCGTCATCGCCAAGATTCTGCTGCCGGGCCGCGACCCCGGCGGCCTCGTGGGCACCACCCTGACCGGGATCGTCGGTGCCTTCCTGGGAGGCTGGATATCGTCGAAGTTCCTTGACCGCCCGATCTCCAAGGACTTCTTCGACACAGGGACCTGGATCTCGGCCATCGGCGGATCGCTGGTCCTGCTGATCATCTACCGCCTGTTCTTCGGGAACTCCCGAGAACGCCGCTGAGGCGCACCCGTTACTCAGACGTCCAGCCCGGTCTCGCGCAGGGTCAGATTGAGCCGACCACCGCTCATGCCTGTCGCGGGACCGGCCGTACCCGGGCGGATCCTCGGCACCCCGTGGAACGCGAAACGCGACGGCCCGCCGAAGACGAACAGATCCCCCGAGGCCAGCTCCACGTCCGTGAAGGGCCTTCCCCTGTTCTCCGTGTTCCCGAAGCGGAAGACACAGGTGTCACCGATACTCAGCGACACCACGGGCGCACCGGACCGCTCCTCCTTGTCCTGATGCATGCCCATGCGCGCCGCGTCGTCATAGAAGTTGATCAGCGCGGTGTCCGGCGCGTACGTCCCCACAGGGCTCTCCGGCCCGTACGCCGCCATCACAGCCGCCCGCCCCAGCTCCCCGAGCCACTCCGGAAACGGGGCGACCGGCGCGCCGTTCACGTCGTCCGCCGTACGCGAGTACCGGTACGGCTGCCAGTGCCAGCCCAGGCACACACTCCGTACGGACATCACCCCGCCGCCCGGCAACGCCGCGTGCCGCAGCGGCACGGGCCCGCGCGCCCACTCCCGGCACGCCGTCACCAACTCCCGCTGCCGCTCCGCGGACAGCCAGTCGGGGATGTGCACGGCCCCCGGCGCGACCTGTGCCCGCGGCCTGGGGAAGAGCCCGTTCATCAGCTCACCGCCAGGGCGCCCTCAAGCCCCAGAAGCCGCTCCTTGCGCTCCAGGCCGCCCGCGTAGCCGCGCAGCGCCCCGTCCGAGCCGATCACCCGGTGACACGGCCGTACGACCAGCAGCGGATTGCGCCCGATCGCCGTGCCCACGGCCCGTACCCCCGCCCCGGAGGCACCGACCCGCTCGGCGATCTGCCCGTACGACACCGTCTCCCCGTAGGGGACGTCATCCAGCGCGGCCCACACCCGGCGCTGGAACTCGGTGCCCCGGCCGTCCGCGAGGACGATGTCGAAGCGGGTCCGCCGGCCCTCGAAGTACTCCCGAAGCTGCGCGGTGATTCCCGCGAAGGCCCCGGGCTCGCGGCTCCAGCCGTCCTGGACGACCGCCGCGCCCTTCTGGCCCGGCAGGGAGAGCGAGACGAGCGCGACCCCGTCGCCGGCCGGTCCCGCGGCCTTCTCGCCGACCAGCAGCAGTTCGCCCAGCGGGCTGTCGACCGTCGCGTACATGGTCATGGCTCGTCCCTCTCCTCGTCCGGCCGGCAGCCGGATCATCGGCCGCCACGGACCAGTCTGCTTCGCCCGCACCGCCGCGACCGGCGGTATTCGGACATGGCGTCCGGGCGCGGAACAGCGTATTGCGCTCCGCGCCCGGACCGCCGCGTCCTATCGGTAGTTCGCGAACTGCACGGCGAAGTCGAAGTCCTGGCCCTTCAGCAGCGCCTGAACGGCCTGAAGGTCGTCCCGGCTCTTCGAGCTGACCCGCAGCTCGTCACCCTGGACCAGCGCCTTGACGCCCTTGGGGCCCTCGTCGCGAATGACCTTCGCGACCTTCTTGGCGTTCTCCTGGGAGATGCCCTCCTCGATGGTGGCGAAGAGCTTGTACTCCTTGCCGGACAGCTGGGGCTCGCCCACGTCCAGCGACTTCAGTGAGATGCCGCGCTTGATCAGCTTGGACTGGAAGATGTCGAGGATCGCCTTGACCCGCTCCTCGCCGCTGGCCTCCATGAGGATCTTCTCGCCGGACCAGGAGATCGAGGCGCCGGTGCCCTTGAAGTCGTAACGCTGCGAGATCTCCTTGGCGGCCTGGTTGAGGGCGTTGTCGACCTCCTGCCGCTCGACCTTCGAGACGATGTCGAAACTGGAGTCGGCCATGACGTGTGGCTCCTTGTATCGGGGGTGCTGGAAAACGGGATGTCTACGGGGCGGCCGCGGGGCCCGCTGGCCCCACGCCGCCCACCAAAGCCTAGCCACCCGCGCCCGTCCGGGCCGCTGGTCAATCCAGTGGCGTAGCACCCCTGGGCATCAGGTATCGTTTACGTCGTTGCCACAGAGCGCCGTCGAGAGACGGGTCTCACGGCAGCATCCCTTGGCGGTGTGCCCGAGTGGCCAAAGGGAGCAGACTGTAAATCTGCCGGCTCAGCCTACCCAGGTTCGAACCCTGGCGCCGCCACAAAGCAAGGCCCTCGTCCTCGGACGGGGGCCTTCTCTGTTGTGCCGTCGCGAAGGGCGTGAACATGGAATCCGTGCTGGTCAGTGCCTGTCTCCAAGGGGTGCCCTGCCGCTTCGACGGCCGGGGCAAGGCCGCACCGGAGATGGCCGCGGCCATCGGCGACCGCCGGCCCGTGTCCTTCTGCCCCGAGGTCGCCGCCGGGCTGCCCACGCCCCGCCGCCCCGCCGAGATCGTCGGCGGCGACGGCCACGACGTGCTGGACGGCCGTGCCCGCGTCGTGGACGACACCGGGCACGACGTGACCGAGGCGTTCCTGGACGGCGCGGGGCGGGCGCTGGAGGCGGCGCGGAGGACCGGCTGCACCGAGGCGCTGCTGATGGCCCGCAGCCCTTCGTGCGGGCGCGGCAGGGTTTATGACGGTACGTTCGCCGGCGAGCTGCGCGAGGGCGACGGGGTCACCGCCGCCCTGCTGGAGCGGCACGGCATCACCGTACGTCCGGCACCGGGCGGCTGACAGAGGCTGCTGACGGAGGTGGCTGACGAGGGCCGCTGACGGGGGCCGCTGCCGGGGGCCGCGGATCCGCCGCCCCCGGCGCCCGCGTCAGTTCCCCGCGACGTCCTTCACCGCGACCATCACCGGTACGTTGCCCGAGATCAGCTCCAGCGTCAGGCCCGCCGTCGCCGGGGTGTCCAGCAGCTCCATGATCGCCGCCGCCACGTCGTCACGCGGCACCGGGCCGCGGCCGGTCGACGCGGCGAGCAGCACCTGACCGGTGCCCGCGTCGTTGGTCAGCATTCCGGGGCGCAGGATCGTCCAGTCGAGCGCCGTCCTGGAGCGCACGTACGCGTCCGCCGCACCCTTGGCCCGCAGATACGCGTCGAAGACCTCGTCGCCGGGGTGGTCGGGGTCGGCGCCCATGGCCGAGACCACGATGTAGCGCCGCACCCCCGCCCGCTGCGCCGCGTCCGCGAAGAGCACCGCGGCCCCGCGGTCCACCGTGTCCTTGCGGTCCTTGCCGCTGTTGGGACCCGCGCCCGCCGCGAAGACCACCGCGTCGGCGCCGCTCAGCACCTCCGCGGTCTCCTTCTCGGTGGCCGATTCGAGGTCCAGGACCACCGGTTCGGCGCCGATCGCCCGGAGGGCGGCACTCTGTCCGGGATCCCGGATGATGCCCGCCGCCTCGTCCCCGCGTGCGGCGAGCAGTCGCTCCAGCCGCAGCGCGATCTGACCATGTCCACCTGCGATGACAATGCGCATGGTCACGACCGTACGCCGGAGAGCGCCGCTGCGCGCTCAGGGCCCGCCGCCGGGACCGGATTCCGGCCGTCCCTGGCGGGGGAGTCCGGGCCCGCCGCCCGTCTCCGAGTCGCAGTACTCGCGTACCGCGCTGGTCCGGGCCACCACCCGGCCGCGGTGCACCACGATCCGGCTGTACGCCAGTGAGAGCACCCCGGAGAGCTGTTCGCCGCGCACGGCGAGCAGTTCGGCCGGGAAGCCCGCCTCGATCCGCACCTCGGGCAGCCCCATCGCACGCCTGGCCTCCGCGGACACCGCCTCGTAGGCGTGCTCGGGCCGCAGCCCGTTCTGCGAGGCCAGCAGGAAGGCGGCCTCCAGCGGGTCGCCCCGGCCGACCGGGTTGGCGAGGTCCCGCAGCGCCCCGCTGCCCGCCGCGACCCGCACCCCGGCCGCCCGCAGCAGCCGTACGGGGGCGGTGCCCCGGCGCTCCACCGCGCAGCAGCCGCCCTGGGGCAGGCAGATCACCGTCACCCCGGACGCGGCGAGCTGGTCGGCGGCGCGGCCCGCGGCCTCCCGGGGGAGCCGCGAGAGGCCCGCGCAGGGGCCGATGGCGACCCCTTGCCGCAGTCCGCCCGCCATGGCCGCGAGCCGGGCGAGGCGGGCCGGGTCGTCACTGTCCGTGTGCAGATCGACGGGGCAGCCGTGCTCGGCGGCGATCTCCAGAACGGCTTCGGCGTATCGCGTCGGGTCCGGGTCGAGGTCGGGGCAGCCGCCGACCGCGCCCGCCCCCATCTTCACCGCGTCGCGGAGCATGGCCAGGCCGTCGGCGCCCGCGATGCCGGTGAGCAGCCGGGGGACGGCGACCGGTGTCAGATCGGCGAGTCCGCGCAGCGAGCGGCGTGCCTGGAGGACGGCTTCGAGGGCGGCGAGGCCCTGTACGCCGCCGATCCGCACGTGCGAGCGGAGCGCGGTCGCGCCGTGGCCGAGTTGCAGCAACGCGGCCTCGGTGGCGCGCCGCTGGACGTCCTCGGGGAGTTGCGAGGCCGGTCCCGGAGCGCCCGGTCCGGCGCCGTCGGCGGTGAGTGCGGTGTCGCTGTGGGCGTGCGGCTCGGCGGGTGCGGGCAGCAGCAGGTGGCCGCGCAGATCGACGCGGGCGCCGGGTGCGGAGAGGCTGCCGGCGGTGCCGACGGCCTCGATGCGGCCGCCTCCGAGCCGTACGTCCACGATGCGGCCGTCGGTGAGACGGGCGCCGCAGAGCGTCAGCGCGGAGCTCTCCCGGCCGTTGGCGGCGTCGGCGGCGTGGTCGTCTGGCGGCCGCGGCCGGCTGTCGGGCATCGCGCTCCAGGGAAGGGGACAGGATTACGCAGAGTGAGTCGAGCCTAGGGGTGTGATGTGTCGGGTTCGAGGAGGAGCTGAATAGTCGTACCGGTGTCGTCCGGTGGGGTGCGTGGGGCCGGAGCGGACGCATGGGGCGGGAGGTGGTCCGGTGGCTGTCGAACCGCTGATCAAGCGCCGGACGAGCGGCTGATCAAGGGTTCGGAGCGGCGCCGATCGAGGGCTCGGGATGGGGCTTCGAAACGGATTTGGGCGATCGGCGACCGAGCGTGTAATGTCTTCATCGCTCGCCCCAATAGCTCAGTCGGTAGAGCGTCTCCATGGTAAGGAGAAGGTCTGCGGTTCGATTCCGCATTGGGGCTCTGGTGATCGGGAACCCCCGCTTCGGCGGGGAGACTCATCATCAAAGCGGTGTAGCTCAGTCGGTAGAGCAAGCGGCTCATAATCGCTGTGTCACCGGTTCAAGTCCGGTCACCGCTACTAACAGTAGCCGATTGTGGGGTCGGTCCTCCGATCGGCTACTCTTTTTTTGCGTTCATCCGTCCACCGTCCGTCCAAGGAGCACTCACGTGGCTGCCACCGACGTCCGCCCGAAGATCACGCTGGCCTGCGTGGAGTGCAAGGAGCGGAACTACATCACCAAGAAGAACCGGCGTAACAACCCGGACCGTCTTGAGATGAAGAAGCATTGCCCGCGCTGCAACTCGCACACCGCGCACCGCGAAACGCGCTGAATCAGGCTCGTACACGAGGCCGTCCCCGTTGGGGGCGGCCTCGTGTCGTTGTATAGGGCTGTACTTCGGCCCATTCGTCTTTCATCAGGAGGTTGCGAGCTCATGGCGCTCGACCAGTCCTTCGTCGGGCGGACCTATCCGCCCACCACGCCCTACGAGGTCGGCCGGGAGAAGATCCGGGAGTTCGCCGAGGCGGTCGGCGACACCAATCCCGCGTACGTCGACCCCGAGGCGGCCAGGGCGCTCGGTCACAGCGATGTGATCGCGCCGCCGACATTCGTGTTCTCGATCACCTTCAAGGCCGCGGGGCAGGTCGTGCGGGACCCGCAGCTGGGCCTGGACTACAGCCGGGTGGTGCACGGTGACCAGAAGTTCGCCTACGTCCGCCCGGTGCGGGCGGGGGACCGGCTGACGGTCACGTCGACCATCGAGGCGGTCAAGTCCATGGCGGGCAACGACATCCTGGACGTCCGCGGCGAGGTCCACGACGAGTCCGGCGAGCATGTCGTGACGGCGTGGACGAAGCTGGTGGCGCGTGCCGCCGAGGAGGCGTGATGACGGCGAAGGTGAATTACGGGTCGGTCGAGGTCGGTACGGAGCTGCCGGCGCAGTCGTTCCCGGTCACCCGGGCGACGCTGGTGCAGTACGCGGGCGCCTCCGGAGACTTCAACCCGATCCACTGGAACGAGAAGTTCGCCCGCGAGGTCGGACTGCCGGACGTGATCGCGCACGGCATGTTCACGATGGCCGAGGCGATCCGGGTGGTCACGGACTGGACCGGCGACCCCGGTGCGGTCGTCGAGTACGGGGTGCGGTTCACCAGGCCGGTCGTCGTGCCCAATGACGACAAGGGTGCCCTCATCGAGGTCAGCGGCAAGGTGGCCGCCCTGCTGGACGACAAGCGGGTGCGGGTCGACCTGACGGCGATGAGTGACGACAAGAAGGTGCTGGGCATGTCCCGCGCCGTGGTCCAGCTCGGCTGACGCCGTCCGGAGCCGGGTGTCGTAAGGGGCACGGTCCCAGCTTGTTCTTTAGCCTTGAGGTCAAAGATCAAGCTGGGGGCCGTGCCCCTTGCGCATGAGCGTCCGTGCCATGCCGGTTGTTAAGTTAGTGATTGAGTACTAACTTAGCCCGCATGGTAAGGATGAGTGCAGACGAGCGGCGCGAAAGCGTCATCCGGGCGGCGATCACCGAGTTCGCCCGCGGCGGGTACAGCGCGACATCCACCGAAGTGATCGCCAGACGTGTGGGCGTCTCGCAGCCCTACCTCTTCCGGCTCTTCCCCAATAAGCAGGCCATGTTCCTCGCCGCCGCCGAGCGGTGCCTGGTGGACACCCGCCAGGTCTTCGCCGAGGCCGCCGACGGGCTCGAGGGCGATGAGGCGCTGCGGGCCATGGGCGCCGCGTATCAGCGTCTGATCATCGACGACCCCGACCAGCTGCTGATGCAGATGCAGATGTACGCGGCCGTCGCGGCGGCGGAGGCCGCGGGCGACCACGAGTTCGGTGAGTCGTTGCGGGCCGGCTGGCTGGAGATGTTCGACGACATCTCCCTCGCGCTCGGCGTCGATGTCGACGAGGCGACCTCGTTTCTCGCGTACGGGATGCTCATCAACACCCTGACCTCACTTGGCTATCCGGCCGGTCACCGGATCTGGTCCGGGTTCTACGAATCCGCCAGGCCGAGGGCCTGAACAGGGTGAACCCCGTGTTCGGCCCGATTTTCTGCCCAGAAAAGTTAGTAATCAATAACTAACCCTCAGGGGGAGCAGTGACCCAGCAAACGAAAGGCCGCTCGGGAGCGGTCTGGGCCCTCGTCATCACCAGCGTCGCCAGCTTCATGGCCGCCCTCGACAACCTCGTCGTCACCACCGCCCTGCCCTCCATCCGCGAAAGCCTCGGCGGCGAGCTGGAAGAGCTGGAATGGACGGTGAACGCGTACACCCTCACCTTCGCCGTCCTGCTGATGTTCGGCGCCTCCCTCGGTGACCGGTTCGGCAGACGCAGACTCTTCAGCGTCGGACTCTCCGTCTTCACCGCCGCCTCCGCCGCGGCCGCCCTCTCGCCCGGGATCAACGAACTGATCGCCTTCCGCGCGGTCCAGGGCGTGGGCGCGGCGATCATGATGCCGCTCACCCTCACCCTGCTCACGGCGGCGGTGCCGCCCGCCCGCCGGGGCGCCGCGCTGGGCCTCTTCGGCGCTGTGACCGGCCTCGCGGTGGCCAGCGGGCCGCTGATCGGCGGCAGCCTCACCGAACACCTCTCCTGGCAGTGGATCTTCTGGGTGAACGTCCCGGTCGGCCTGATCCTGCTGCCGCTCGCCCGGCTGCGCCTGGCCGAGTCGTACGCCCCGGACGCCCGGCTCGACGTGCCCGGCACCCTCCTGGTCAGCGGCGGGCTCTTCGGGATCGTCTACGGCCTGGTGAACGCCAACTCCGACGGCTGGACCGACCCCGTCGTCCTGACCTCCCTCATCGCCGGTGGCGTCCTCCTCGGCGGGTTCATCTACCACGGCTTCCACGCCAAGAACCCGATGCTGCCGATGCGGCTCTTCCGGAACCGGGCGTTCTTCGGGATCAACATGGCCAGCCTGCTGATGTTCCTCGGCATGTTCGGTTCGATCTTCCTGCTCAGCCAGTTCCTCCAGGGTGTGCTGGGCTACTCACCCACCGAGGCCGGTCTGCGGATGCTGCCCTGGACCGGAATGCCGATGCTGGTGGCGCCCATCGCCGGGGTGCTCGCCGACCGCTTCGGCGGCCGCCCGGTGGTCGTGACCGGGCTCGCCCTCCAGGCCGTCGGCCTCGGCCTGTTCGCCATGGCGCTGGCCCCCGACGCCTCCTACGCCTCGCAGCTGCCCGGACTGATCGTCGGCGGCGTCGGAATGGCCCTGTACTTCGCACCCGCCGCCAGCCTGGTGATGTCCAGCGTCCGCCCCGGCGAACAGGGCATCGCCTCCGGCGCCAACAACGCGCTGCGCGAGGTCGGCGGCGCCCTCGGGGTCGCCGTGCTCGCCACGGTCTTCTCCTCGCAGGGCGGTTACGGCACCCCGCAGTCCTTCACGGACGGGACCGTTCCCGCGGTCTGGCTCGGCGCCGGAGTGGTGGCACTCGCCGCACTCGTCGCCCTGCTGATCCCGCGCCGTGTCACCACCCCGGTGCAGGAGCCCGACCAGGCCGAGGCGCGGGTCCCTGTACCCGCCTGAGGAGTGGTCACGCCGATACGGTCCGCGGCCGCGCCATGACGGCGGGGGAGCGGACCGTACTCTTGTCCCCGTGCAGGAACTCCACGACGCCCCCCTCGCCCCCCTGACCACCTTCCGGCTCGGCGGCCCCGCCACCCGCCTCCTCACCGCGACGACCGACGCCGAAGTGGTCGAGGCCGTGCGCGCGGCCGACGACAGCGGCACCCCGCTCCTGGTCATCGGCGGCGGCAGCAACCTGGTCATCGGCGACAAGGGCTTCGACGGCACCGCCCTGCGCATCGCCACCAAGGGTTTCGTGCTGGACGGCGCCACGCTCGAACTCGCCGCCGGAGAGGTCTGGACGGACGCCGTCGCCCGCAGCGTGGAGGCCGGACTCGCCGGGCTCGAATGCCTGGCCGGCATCCCCGGCTCCGCCGGAGCGACACCGATCCAGAACGTCGGGGCGTACGGGCAGGAGGTGTCGTCCACCATCACGGAGGTCGTCGCCTACGACCGGCACAGCCGCGAGACGGTCACCATTCCGAACGCCGAGTGCGACTTCTCGTACCGGCACAGCCGCTTCAAGGCCGAACCCGACCGCTTCGTGGTGCTACGCGTCCGCTTCGGGCTCGAAGAGGCGGGCGGCCTGTCCGCGCCCCTGAAGTACCCCGAAACGGCCCGTGCCATGGGCGTCGCGGAGGGCGAGCGCGTTCCCGCCGCCGCCGCCCGCGAAACCGTGCTCCGGCTCCGGGCCGGCAAGGGCATGGTGCTCGACCCCGAGGACCACGACACCTGGTCGGCCGGCTCGTTCTTCACCAACCCGATCCTGGACCGGGAGCAGTTCGAGGCCTTCCTCGCCCGGGTGGCGGACCGGCTCGGACCGGAGGTGTCGCCCCCCGCCTTCCCCGCGGGCGGGGGACACACCAAGACCTCGGCGGCCTGGCTCATCGACCGGGCCGGATTCACCAAGGGATACGGCACCGGCCCGGCCCGTATCTCCACCAAGCACACGCTCGCCCTCACCAACCGGGGCGCCGCGAGCACCGACGACCTGCTGGCCCTGGCCCGCGAGGTCGTCGCCGGGGTCCACGAGGCCTTCGGCGTCACGCTGGTCAACGAACCGGTGACCGTGGGCGTGACCCTGTAGCCGGACCCGGCACGGGCCGGCCGCTCAGTACGCCACGCCCACGCCCTGCTTCACCGCCGCCGGGTCGTCGATCAGCGCCAGCATCGCGTGCGCCACGTCGGCCCGGGAGATGGACCGGCCGCTGCGCGGGTTGCTGCCGTAGACCGTCCGGTACGTACCCGTCAGCGGGCCGTTGGTGAGCTTCGGGGGCCGTACGGACGTCCAGTCCGTCGCGGAGGCCGCGAGCGCGGCCTCCATCGCGGTGAGGTCCGTGTAGACCTCCTTGAGGATCGCGCCGATCGCCCCGAGCATCATCCGGTCGAGCAGCGGGTCGTCGGCGGGCTCCGGCGCGACCGGGGCCGCGCTCACCACGAGCAGCCGCCGCGTCCCCTCGGCCTCCATCGCCGCCAGCACACCGCGGGTCAGCCGCTCGGCGATCCCGCCGGCCTTCCGGCCCCGCGAGCCCAGACCGGAGAGCACCGCGTCGCGGCCCGTGACCGCCTCGCGCAGCGCCTCCGGGTCATCGATCCGGGCCACCGTGTGGACCGTCACGTCGGAGAGCGGGACCGCCAGCCGTGCGGGGTCGCGCACCACCGCCGTCACCTCGTGCCCCGCCGCCACCGCCTGGCGGACGATCTCCTGACCGATACCGCCTGTCGCACCGAAAACCGTGAGTCTCATTGCGCACCTTCCCGGGGTGGGTAAGTATTCACTCACCTCTAGAGTGAGTGAATACTCACCCGCTCGTCAAGGTTCGTTGGAGTACACATGGAGCAGAAACCGGCCCGCGCCCGCATCATCGACGCCGCTCACCGGCTGATGCTCACCATCGGCCTGGCCCGCGCCACCACCAAGGAGATAGCGAAAGCCGCCGGCTGCTCGGAAGCCGCGCTCTACAAGCACTTCCCGAGTAAGGAGGAGCTCTTCGTGGCGGTCCTGAAGGAACGGCTGCCCAAGGTCGACGGAATCCTGAAGCGGCTGATCGCCGATCCGGGCGAGGGGGAACGGACGGTCGAGCGGAACCTCACCGAGATCGCCCGCGAGGCCGCCCTCTTCTACGAGCAGAGCTTCCCGATCGCGGCGTCCCTGTACGCCGAGCCGAGGCTCAGGGACCGCCACAACGCGGCGATGCGGGAGATGGGTACCGGCCCCCACGTGCCGATCCGCGGGGTGGACGCCTATCTGCGCGCGGAGCAGTCCGCGGGCCGGGTACGGGCCGACGCCGACACCTACGCGGCCGCGTCCCTGCTGCTGGGGGCCTGCGCCCAGCGGGCCTTCGCCTACGCGGCCACGGAGACCGGCGGGCCGCCCCACTCCCTCGACGCGTTCGCCGAGTCGGTGGCCCGCACGCTGCTGCGGGGGATCGGGGAGCAGGCCGGACCGGGGGCCGCTCAGCCCGCCGGCTTCGCCAGCCAGCCGTCCACGCCCGCCAGCAGCTCCGCCCGCACCGCGTCCGGCGCCGCCGAACCCCGTACCGACTGACGGGCCAGCTCCGCCAGCTCCTCGTCGGTGAAGGCGTGATGGCGCCGCACGAGGTCGTACTGCGCGGCCAGCCGGGAACCGAAGAGCAGCGGGTCGTCCGCGCCGAGCGCCATCGGCACCCCGGCCTCGAACAAGGTGCGCAGCGGGATGTCGGACGGCTTCTCGTAGACGCCGAGCGCCACGTTCGACGCGGGGCACACCTCGCAGGTCACCCCGCGCTCCGCCAGCCTGCGCAGCAGCCGCGGGTCCTCGGCGGCCCGCACCCCGTGCCCGACCCGGGACGCGTCGAGATCGTCCAGGCAGTCGCGGACGCTGGACGGGCCCGCCAGCTCGCCCCCGTGCGGGGCCGCCAGCAGGCCGCCCTCCCTGGCGATGGCGAAGGCCCGGTCGAAGTCACGGGCCATGCCGCGCCGCTCGTCGTTGGAGAGCCCGAACCCGACGACGCCCCGGTCGGCGTAGCGCACCGCGAGCCGGGCCAGGGTCCTGGCGTCCAGCGGGTGCTTCATCCGGTTCGCCGCGATGACCACCCGGATCGGCAGCCCCGTCGCGCGCGACGCGCTGTCCACCGCGTCCAGGATGATCTCGATCGCCGGGATGAGCCCGCCGAGCAGGGGCGCGTACGAGGTGGGGTCGACCTGGATCTCCAGCCAGCCGGAGCCGTCCGCGACGTCCTCCTGGGCGGCCTCGCGCACCAGCCGCTGGATGTCCTCGGGCGAGCGCAGACAGGACCTGGCGATGTCGTAGAGCCGCTGGAAACGGAACCAGCCGCGCTCGTCCGTCGCGCGCAGCCGGGGAGGCTCGCCGCCGGTCAGCGCCTCCGGCAGCCGCACACCGTACTTGTCGGCGAGTTCGAGCAGAGTCGTGGGCCGCATCGACCCGGTGAAATGCAAGTGCAGGTGGGCCTTGGGCAACAGCCTTACATCACGATCCATGGCCGATCACCTTCTGTAGCTGTAACGCTCCGCTCTGAGCCGGAAGGCGTCGGGCAGGGCTTGTCCGTCATGCGGCCGGTCATCGCCGGCTGGGAAGCCCCCTGTCGCTCCCAACGGAGTCTCGCAGGGGGGAGGAGTCACTCCAAGATCCTGCCGCAAGGATCTCGGCCCAGGCAGCCGGATTCATCGAACGAGCGCTTGCCTGAACGCATAAGCGGGTCCCCGGCTCGGCCGGGAACCCGCTTGTGCGCAGCACGGAGTGTCAGGCCTTCGCCTCGCCCAGCAGCTTCTGGAGCCGCGAGACGCCCTCGGCGAGGTCGTCGTCACCCAGCGCGTAGGAGAGGCGCAGGTAGCCCGGCGTACCGAAGGCCTCGCCCGGTACGACCGCGACCTCGGCCTCGTCCAGGATGAGCGCCGCCAGCTCCACCGAGGTGGCCGGACGCTTCCCGCGGATCTCCTTGCCGAGCAGCGCCTTCACCGAGGGATACGCGTAGAACGCGCCCTCGGGCTCCGGGCACAGCACGCCGTCGATCTCGTTGAGCATCCGCACGATGGTCTGCCGGCGCCGGTCGAAGGCGGTACGCATCTCGGCGACCGCGTCCAGGTTCCCGGAGACGGCGGCCAGCGCGGCGATCTGGGCGACGTTGGAGACGTTGGACGTGGCGTGCGACTGCAGGTTGGTCGCGGCCTTCACCACGTCCTTGGGGCCGACGATCCACCCCACGCGCCAGCCGGTCATCGCGTACGTCTTGGCGACACCGTTGACCACGATGCACTTGTCGCGCAGCTCGGGCACGATCGCCGGCAGCGAGGTGAACTTCGCGTCGCCGTAGACCAGGTGCTCGTAGATCTCGTCGGTCAGCACCCACAGGCCGTGCTCGACGGCCCAGTGGCCGATCGCCTCGGCGTCGGCCTCGCTGTAGACCGCGCCGGTCGGGTTCGACGGGGAGACGAACAGGACGACCTTCGTACGCTCGGTACGGGCCGCCTCCAGCTGCTCCACGGAGACCCGGTAGCCGGTGGTCTCGTCCGCGACGACCTCCACCGGGACACCGCCGGCGAGGCGGATCGACTCGGGGTAGGTGGTCCAGTACGGAGCCGGGACGATGACCTCGTCGCCCGGGTCGAGGATCGCGGCGAAGGCCTCGTAGATGGCCTGCTTGCCGCCGTTGGTCACCAGGATCTGGGAGGCGTCCACCTCGTAGCCGGAGTCGCGCAGCGTCTTCTCTGCGATGGCGGCCTTGAGCTCGGGGAGCCCGCCGGCCGGGGTGTAGCGGTGGTACTTCGGGTTGCGGCAGGCCTCGACCGCGGCGTCGACGATGTAGCCGGGGGTCGGGAAGTCGGGCTCGCCGGCACCGAAGCCGATCACCGGACGGCCGGCGGCCTTGAGGGCCTTGGCCTTGGCGTCGACGGCGAGGGTGGCGGACTCGGAGATCGCACCGATGCGGGCGGAGACCCGGCGCTCGGAGGGAGAAGTAGCAGCGCTCATGCCCCCCATGCTCCCAGACCGTATTCCTTGTCGGCACAGGGGTTTCAGGGACCGGACAGCACTCGGACAGCATGAGGACAAACAACCGCACAGCATCGGACAGGAGCGGTCGGGAGCTATCTGTTCGACGCCGGGCCGCTGAGCACGTACACTCACCTGTCGTTGGCCTTCACCAGCCGCGCCGTTCCTGCACTCGGGACATCCGGGAGCATGCGGTAGGTTGGTGGAAACCACAAAGGGTCGTAGCTCAATTGGTAGAGCACTGGTCTCCAAAACCAGCGGTTGGGGGTTCAATTCCCTCCGGCCCTGCTACACACTCCTTCGCCGGGATGTGTGCGCATGTACGTACTTAAATGCATCGCCGTGCGGCTCCACCGGGCGCGGCACGGCCATGACCCGGAATCAGGTGAGAAGCGTGACGGACGCCGTGGGCTCCATCGACATGCCTGATGCCGAGGATGAAGTCCCCGAGTCGAAGAAGAAGACCCGGAAGGGCGGCAAGCGCGGCAAGAAGGGCCCTCTGGGCCGTCTCGCGCTCTTCTACCGCCAGATCGTGGCCGAGCTCCGCAAGGTTGTCTGGCCGACCCGCAACCAGCTGACGACATACACCTCAGTGGTGATTGTGTTCGTAGTCGTCATGATTGGTCTTGTGACCGTGATTGACTTCGGGTTCCAGCGGGTCATCAAGTACGTCTTCGGCTGATCCCGCGGAGGGCGCCTCATGGGCGCCCCTTTCGCATGTTCCACCCATTTGTATCCAGGAAGAAGCAGCCACCGTGTCTGACCCGAACCTGAACGACGCCGTCGAGCCGACGGCGGGCGCCTTCGAGTCCGCCGAGGACGAGCTCGACATCGTCGAGGCGGCGGACGCTGTGGAGCCGGACCAGGCCGAAGCTGCCGACGAGGCCGCGGGCGAGCCCGCCGAGCAGGCCGCAGTGCACTCCGAGAGCGCCGACGAGGCCGCAGCGGCCGACGCCGGTGACACCGAGGCCGAGAGCGCCGACGAAGAGACCGCCGAGGCCGAGGCCGCCGCGGACGACGAAGAGGCCGAGGCCGAGGAAGCCGCCGACGAGGCGGACGAGGAAGAGGCCGAGCCGGCCGCCCCCGTCGACACCGTCACGGCCCTGCGCGAGGAACTGCGCACCCTGCCGGGCGAGTGGTACGTCATCCACACATACGCCGGTTACGAGAAGCGTGTGAAGGCCAACCTGGAGCAGCGCGCCGTCTCGCTGAACGTGGAGGAGTTCATCTATCAGGCCGAGGTGCCTGAGGAGGAAATCGTCCAGATCAAGAACGGCGAGCGCAAGAACGTCCGTCAGAACAAGCTCCCGGGTTACGTCCTGGTGCGCATGGACCTGACGAACGAGTCCTGGGGCGTCGTCCGCAACACTCCCGGTGTCACCGGCTTCGTGGGCAACGCCTACGACCCGTACCCGCTGACCCTGGACGAGATCGTCAAGATGCTGGCTCCGGAGGCCGAGGAGAAGGCCGCCCGTGAGGCCGCGGAGGCCGAGGGCAAGCCGGCTCCGTCCCGCAAGGTCGAGGTCCAGGTGCTGGACTTCGAGGTGGGCGACTCCGTCACCGTCACCGACGGTCCGTTCGCGACCCTCCAGGCGACGATCAACGAGATCAACGCCGACTCGAAGAAGGTCAAGGGTCTCGTCGAGATCTTCGGCCGCGAGACGCCGGTCGAGCTCAGCTTCGACCAGATCCAGAAGAACTAGCGACTGCCCCGAGCGGGCCGCCAGCTTCTGGACACATGCCTACCGAGCAGGTCAGACCGGCTGACAAAGCCTCTCTGACCTGCTCGGTTTTTGGTCGCGCAGCTATACCCGTTATCGTTGTGCGGTATGCCTGCATCCGGATGACCGGATGACGGCGAAAACTCTCACTAGGACCCGGAGAGAGCACATGCCTCCCAAGAAGAAGAAGGTCACGGGGCTTATCAAGCTCCAGATCAACGCCGGTGCGGCCAACCCGGCCCCGCCGGTCGGCCCCGCACTGGGTCAGCACGGCGTCAACATCATGGAGTTCTGCAAGGCCTACAACGCCGCGACCGAGTCGCAGCGTGGCATGGTCGTGCCGGTGGAGATCACGGTCTACGACGACCGCTCCTTCACCTTCATCACCAAGACTCCGCCGGCCGCCAAGCTGATCCTCAAGGCCGCGGGTGTGGACAAGGGCTCCGGCGAGCCGCACAAGACCAAGGTTGCCAAGCTGACGGCCGCCCAGGTCCGCGAGATCGCCACGACGAAGCTCCCCGACCTGAACGCCAATGACCTCGACGCCGCGTCGAAGATCATTGCCGGCACCGCCCGCTCCATGGGCGTCACGGTCGAAGGCTGATTCAGCCCCACCGCCCTCAGTGGTAGGACCAAGCGCTGGTCCGCACCACGACTCCACACTCTGAAACCACAGGAGTAGAAGTGAAGCGCAGCAAGAACCTCCGCGCTGCGGACGCCAAGATCGACCGGGCGCGCAACTACGCCCCGCTCGAGGCCGTCCGTATCGCCAAGGACACCGCCTCCACGAAGTTCGACAGCACCGTCGAGGTCGCCTTTGCCCTGGGTGTCGACCCTCGCAAGGCCGACCAGATGGTCCGTGGCACCGTGAACCTCCCGCACGGCACCGGCAAGACCGCCCGGGTCCTGGTCTTCGCGACCGGTGACCGTGCTGCGGCCGCGGAAGCCGCGGGCGCCGACATCGTCGGCGCCGACGAGCTCATCGACGAGGTGGCGAAGGGCCGTCTGGACTTCGACGCCGTCGTCGCGACCCCGGACCTCATGGGCAAGGTCGGCCGCCTGGGCCGCGTGCTCGGTCCGCGTGGTCTGATGCCGAACCCGAAGACCGGCACCGTCACCCCCGATGTCGTGAAGGCTGTCAACGACATCAAGGGCGGCAAGATCGAGTTCCGCGTCGACAAGCACTCGAACCTGCACTTCATCATCGGCAAGACCTCGTTCGACGAGACCAAGCTGGTGGAGAACTACGCAGCGGCGCTGGACGAGATCCTCCGTCTGAAGCCGTCCGCCGCCAAGGGCCGCTACATCAAGAAGGCCACCCTGGCCACCACGATGGGCCCCGGCATCCCGCTGGACTCCAACCGCACCCGTAACCTCCTCGTCGAGGAGGACCCGGCCTCCGTCTGAGCCCTTGTGCTCGTACGACCGCCGCGTCACGTGTGACATTGACGGGCCCCGCAACCTTTCGAGGTGCGGGGCCCGTCCTCGTTGATACGTACCAGTGGACTGTCGGAGCCGTGCGTTAGCGTGAGGTCACCGAGAGCCGGACAAAGGGGTGGGAGCGGATATGAGGACAAGTACCGTACGGCGCGTGGGTCTGTCCGTGGCAGTGGCAGCGGCGCTGACGTCGGTCGCGGCCTGCGGCGGATCGGACAGCAAGAGCAAGAGCGAGGGCGGCGCGGCGGCGACGAAGGCCGAACCGATCGCCGCACTGCTCGCGGTGCAGAAGAAGACCGGTGGGGCGCACTCGGCGAAGGTCGAGGGCACCACCGAGATGGGCAGCCAGATGTCCATGAAGCAGACCGGCGCCATCGACTGGTCGGACGGCATCAGCGGCGTCATGGAGATCAAGTACACCGGCGGCACCATGGCGGACACCCTGAAGCAGGCCGGCAGCGACGGCACGATGCAGGCGCGCTACTTCAAGGACGGCTACGCGGCCAACATGGGCGAGGTCTTCGCCCAGCAGGCCGGTGGCAAGCACTGGATCAACTACAGCTACGAGGACCTCGCCGAGCTCTCCGGCGCCTCGGGCGAGGTGATGAAGGACCAGATGCAGAACACCACCCCCGACCAGGGGGTGAAGGCGCTGCTGGCCTCCGGGGACGTGAAGAAGGTGGGCCAGGAGGACGTCCGGGGTGTCGCCACCACGCACTACTCCGGCACGGTCGACGTGGCCGAGCTGACCGCCAAGAACTCCGAGCTGGACGCCGGCCAGCTCGCCGCGTTCAAGAAGCAGCTCAACGACGCCGGGATCAGCACGGAGAAGGTCGACATCTGGGTCGACAAGAACGACCTGCTGGTGAAGAAGACCGAGCGCGGCCAGATGAAGACCGGCGAGCTCAACTCAACGGTGTTCTACAGCGACTACGGCACCAAGGTGTCGGTCGAGCGGCCGCCGGCCTCCGACAGCGTCGACTTCTCCGAGCTCCTGAAGCAGCAGCAGGGCGCGTCCGGCGGCGCGTCCTGAACCACCCGCGGCAGCCGGAGCGGGACGGATTTGCTCGGCGCGACCCCGGTCGCGTATTCTTCTGCAGAAGCCAAAGACCGCTGGTCGTTGCTGCACTCCCGCAAGGGGGAACAGCAACCGAAGGATCCGTTGAACACGGACGACCTGCGCAGGTGACTGTGGAAAGCTCCCGGACTTCGTGCGGTTGAGCTACGCCCTGGCACCTGTGCCGGGGCGTTTCGTCTTTTCCGGCCCCTTCTGAGCGGTCCTCATCACCCGGAAGGAGGCCGACGCTCATGGCAAGGCCCGACAAGGCTGCCGCGGTAGCCGAGCTCGCGGACCAGTTCCGCAGCTCGAACGCCGCTGTGCTGACCGAGTACCGGGGTCTCACCGTGGCCCAGCTCAAGGAGCTGCGCCGTTCGCTCGGTGAGAACGCCCAGTACGCCGTGGTGAAGAACACGCTGACCAAGATTGCGGCCAACGAGGCCGGGATCGACACGCTCGACGACCTGTTCACAGGTCCGACGGCGGTTGCCTTCGTCACCGGTGACCCGGTGACGTCGGCGAAGGGTCTTCGTGACTTCGCCAAGGACAACCCGAACCTCGTCATCAAGGGCGGTGTCCTTGATGGCAAGGCGCTGTCCGCCGATGAGTTCAAGAAGCTCGCGGACCTCGAGTCCCGCGAGGTTCTGCTCGCCAAGCTGGCCGGTGCCATGAAGGGCAAGCAGACTCAGGCTGCGCAGCTCTTCCAGGCTCTGCCGTCGAAGTTCGTCCGCACCGCGGAAGCGCTTCGCGCCAAGAAGGAAGAGCAGGACGGTGCCGGCACGCCGGCTCCCGTCGAGGCCGCCGAGTAATTTCGCTCAGCGGTCCAGCGGGCGCCACGTACGCCCGCCGACATATACATCCGGCACCTGCCGAATAGTGGAAGGACGCCTATCATGGCGAAGCTGTCCCAGGACGACCTGCTCGCGCAGTTCGAAGACATGACCCTCATCGAGCTCTCCGGCTTCGTGAAGGCCTTCGAGGAGAAGTTCGACGTCACCGCCGCCGCGGCCGTCGCCGTCGCCGGTCCCGCCGCCGGTGGCCCCGCCGCCGAGGCCGAGGCCGAGCAGGACGAGTTCGACGTCATCCTCACGGGTGCCGGCGAGAAGAAGATCCAGGTCATCAAGGTCGTGCGTGAGCTGACCTCGCTCGGCCTCAAGGAGGCCAAGGACCTCGTGGACGGCGCCCCGAAGCCCGTCCTGGAGAAGGTCGCCAAGGAGGCCGCCGAGAAGGCTGCCGAGTCCCTCAAGGGCGCCGGCGCCTCCGTCGAGGTCAAGTGACCCTGCGAGTCTTCTGACTCGTCTGGACCCCCGTGCCGCGAGGCACGGACGTCACATCGCGAAAGGCGATCACCCGTACGGGTGATCGCCTTTCGGCGTACCCGTGGGGGTGCCTTGCTCTTCCCGTGCTGACGAGTATGGTGATCTTCGCCGTGCGCCTCTCGGAGGGGAGCGCGGACGGCGCCGAGGGGCGGCGTGTACGGGTCTCCCGGGCCTGTCCCGGCTGGGGGGCCTTGACGAACCGCACGAGGCGCGCAATTCTCAAGGCGCGTCATCACATCGATCCGGATCCGAGGCATGGATCGACGGCGAACAGGGCAGTAAAGAAGAGCGCGACTCATGCAGGGCTAGACATAGGTGTTGAGAACAAGCTGTTGAGAGCAACGTGGGTCTCTGAGAACCCCGACTGGACATCAGTGTGCCTCTTGGCTACACTGACCCTTTGCGCTGCCTGTTAGCTGCCTCCTGCCCGTCACCAGGGGCATACCCATCTTGTGCACCGTGGACTGAGCATCCCTGAAAAGGGACATCTATCCATGTGTCCAGTTTGGGACCGGTACGCGCGTAGTGAGTCCGAGCCCTCGGAAGGACCCCCTCTTGGCCGCCTCGCGCAACGCCTCGACCGCGAATACGAACAACGGCGCCAGCACCGCCCCGCTGCGCATCTCTTTTGCAAAGATCAAGGAGCCCCTCGAGGTTCCGAACCTCCTCGCGCTGCAGACCGAGAGCTTTGACTGGCTCCTCGGTAACGCCGCCTGGAAGGCTCGCGTCGAGGCTGCTCTGGACAGTGGACAAGACGTCCCCACCAAGTCCGGCCTGGAGGAGATCTTCGAGGAGATTTCACCGATCGAGGACTTCTCCGGGTCGATGTCGCTTACGTTCCGCGACCACCGCTTCGAGCCCCCGAAGAACTCGATCGACGAGTGCAAGGAGCGCGACTTCACGTTCGCCGCCCCGCTCTTCGTCACGGCCGAGTTCACCAACAACGAGACCGGCGAGATCAAGTCCCAGACGGTCTTCATGGGCGATTTCCCGCTCATGACCAACAAGGGCACCTTCGTCATCAACGGCACCGAGCGTGTCGTCGTGTCGCAGCTGGTCCGCTCGCCGGGTGTCTACTTCGACTCCTCGATCGACAAGACGTCCGACAAGGACATCTTCTCCGCCAAGATCATCCCTTCCCGGGGTGCCTGGCTGGAGATGGAGATCGACAAGCGCGACATGGTCGGTGTCCGCATCGACCGCAAGCGCAAGCAGTCCGTCACCGTCCTCCTGAAGGCTCTCGGCTGGACCACCGAGCAGATCCTGGAGGAGTTCGGCGAGTACGAGTCGATGCGCGCCACCCTGGAGAAGGACCACACCCAGGGCCAGGACGACGCACTGCTCGACATCTACCGCAAGCTGCGTCCGGGCGAGCCGCCCACCCGCGAAGCTGCTCAGACGCTGCTCGAGAACCTCTACTTCAACCCGAAGCGCTACGACCTCGCGAAGGTCGGCCGCTACAAGGTGAACAAGAAGCTCGGCGCGGACGAGCCGCTCGACGCCGGTGTCCTCACCAGCGACGACATCATCGCGACCATCAAGTACCTGGTGAAGCTGCACGCCGGGGAGACCGAGACCGTCGGCGAGTCCGGCCGTTCGATCGTCGTCGAGACCGACGACATCGACCACTTCGGCAACCGTCGTCTGCGCAACGTCGGCGAGCTCATCCAGAACCAGGTCCGTACGGGCCTGGCGCGGATGGAGCGCGTCGTGCGTGAGCGCATGACGACTCAGGACGTCGAGGCCATCACGCCGCAGACCCTGATCAACATCCGGCCGGTCGTCGCCTCCATCAAGGAGTTCTTCGGCACCAGCCAGCTGTCGCAGTTCATGGACCAGAACAACCCGCTGTCGGGTCTCACCCACAAGCGCCGCCTGTCGGCTCTTGGCCCGGGTGGTCTCTCCCGTGAGCGGGCCGGCTTCGAGGTCCGTGACGTGCACCCGTCCCACTACGGACGCATGTGCCCGATCGAGACCCCTGAGGGCCCGAACATCGGTCTGATCGGTTCGCTCGCCTCGTACGGACGCGTCAACGCGTTCGGTTTCATCGAGACGCCGTACCGCAAGGTCGTCGACGGCCAGGTCACCGACGAGGTCGACTACGTCACGGCCGACGAGGAAGACCGTTACGTCATCGCCCAGGCGAACGCGACGCTCTCCGAAGAGCTGCGCTTCACCGAGCCCCGCGTCCTGGTCCGCCGTCGTGGCGGAGAGGTCGACTACGTGCCCGGCACCGAAGTCGACTACATGGACGTCTCGCCGCGCCAGATGGTGTCCGTCGCCACCGCGATGATCCCGTTCCTGGAGCACGACGACGCCAACCGTGCCCTCATGGGCGCGAACATGATGCGTCAGGCGGTGCCGCTCATCAAGTCCGAGGCACCGCTGGTCGGCACCGGCATGGAGTACCGCTGCGCCACCGACGCCGGTGACGTGCTGAAGGCCGAGAAGGACGGTGTGGTCCAGGAGGTCTCCGCGGACTACATCACCGTGACCAACGACGACGGCACGTACACCACGTACCGCATCGCGAAGTTCATGCGCTCCAACCAGGGCACCTCGGTCAACCAGAAGGTCGTCGTCTCCGAGGGCGACCGGGTTGTCGAGGGCCAGGTGCTCGCCGACGGTCCGGCCACCGAGAACGGTGAGATGGCCCTGGGCAAGAACCTGCTCGTGGCGTTCATGCCGTGGGAGGGTCACAACTACGAGGACGCGATCATCCTGTCGCAGCGCCTCGTGCAGGACGACGTCCTCTCCTCGATTCACATCGAGGAGCACGAGGTCGACGCCCGTGACACCAAGCTCGGCCCGGAGGAGATCACCCGGGACATCCCGAACGTCTCCGAAGAGGTCCTCGCGGACCTCGACGAGCGCGGCATCATCCGGATCGGTGCCGAGGTCGTCGCCGGTGACATCCTCGTCGGCAAGGTCACGCCCAAGGGCGAGACCGAGCTGACCCCCGAGGAGCGCCTGCTCCGCGCGATCTTCGGTGAGAAGGCGCGCGAAGTGCGCGACACCTCGCTGAAGGTGCCGCACGGTGAGATCGGCAAGGTCATCGGCGTCCGCGTCTTCGACCGCGAAGAGGGCGACGAGCTGCCGCCGGGCGTGAACCAGCTGGTGCGCGTCTACGTCGCGCAGAAGCGCAAGATCACCGATGGTGACAAGCTCGCCGGCCGTCACGGCAACAAGGGCGTCATCTCGAAGATCCTGCCGATCGAGGACATGCCGTTCCTGGAGGACGGCACCCCGGTCGACATCATCCTCAACCCGCTGGGTGTCCCGTCCCGAATGAACCCGGGACAGGTCCTGGAGATCCACCTCGGCTGGCTCGCCAGCCGCGGCTGGGACGTCTCCGGCCTCGGTGAGGAGTGGGCCAAGCGCCTCCAGACCATCGGCGCCGACCAGGTCGCCCCCGGCACCAACGTCGCGACCCCGGTCTTCGACGGTGCCCGTGAGGACGAGATCACCGGCCTCTTCCAGGCCACGATCCCGAACCGCGACGGCGACCGGCTGGTCCAGCCCTCGGGCAAGGCCAACCTGTTCGACGGCCGCTCCGGCGAGCCGTTCCCCGAGCCGGTCTCGGTCGGCTTCATGTACATCCTCAAGCTCCACCACCTCGTCGACGACAAGCTCCACGCTCGTTCGACGGGTCCGTACTCCATGATCACCCAGCAGCCGCTGGGTGGTAAGGCTCAGTTCGGTGGACAGCGCTTCGGTGAAATGGAGGTGTGGGCCCTTGAAGCTTATGGCGCCGCATACGCCCTCCAGGAGCTGCTGACGATCAAGTCCGACGACGTGACCGGCCGCGTGAAGGTCTACGAGGCCATCGTCAAGGGCGAGAACATCCCCGAGCCCGGCATTCCCGAGTCCTTCAAGGTGCTCATCAAGGAAATGCAGTCGCTCTGCCTCAACGTGGAGGTGCTGTCCTCGGACGGCATGTCCATCGAGATGCGCGACACGGACGAGGACGTCTTCCGCGCGGCGGAGGAGCTCGGAATCGACCTGTCCCGGCGCGAGCCGAGCAGCGTCGAAGAGGTCTGACGGGTTGGCCGGCCGGATCCACGTGATCCGGCCGGCTCTCCCCGGACCCGTTCAGACCATTGCTGAAGTGCCCCGATTTCTCGCGTGAAGCGAGGGGGCTCGAACCCCCGAAAGAGGGATTGACGACAAGTGCTCGACGTCAACTTCTTCGACGAGCTGCGGATCGGCCTTGCCACCGCGGACGACATCCGGACCTGGTCCCACGGCGAAGTGAAGAAGCCGGAGACCATCAACTACCGCACGCTCAAGCCCGAAAAGGACGGACTCTTCTGCGAGAAGATCTTCGGTCCGACCCGGGACTGGGAGTGCTACTGCGGCAAGTACAAGCGTGTCCGCTTCAAGGGCATCATCTGTGAGCGCTGTGGCGTCGAGGTAACTCGCGCCAAGGTGCGCCGTGAGCGCATGGGCCACATCGAGCTTGCCGCTCCCGTCACTCACATCTGGTACTTCAAGGGCGTCCCGTCCCGACTGGGCTACCTGCTGGACCTCGCGCCGAAGGACCTCGAAAAGGTCATCTACTTCGCCGCTTACATGATCACGTTCGTCGACGAGGAGCGCCGTACCCGCGACCTCCCGTCGCTGGAGGCGCACGTCTCCGTCGAGCGCCAGCAGGTCGAGAACCGTCGCGACTCCGACCTGGAGAACCGCGCCAAGAAGCTCGAGACCGACCTCGGCGAGCTGGAGGCCGAGGGCGCCAAGGCCGATGTGCGCCGCAAGGTGCGCGAAGGCGCCGAGCGCGAGATGAAGCAGCTGCGCGACCGTGCGCAGCGCGAGATCGACCGTCTCGACGAGGTGTGGAGCCGCTTCAAGAACCTCAAGGTCCAGGACCTCGAGGGCGACGAGCTGCTCTACCGCGAGCTGCGTGACCGCTTCGGCACGTACTTCGACGGCTGCATGGGTGCCGCTGCTCTGCAGAAGCGCCTGGAGTCCTTCGACCTCGACGAGGAGGCCGAGCGCCTCCGCGAGATCATCCGCACCGGCAAGGGCCAGAAGAAGACCCGTGCGCTCAAGCGCCTCAAGGTCGTCTCCGCGTTCCTGCAGACCAGCAACAAGCCCAAGGGCATGGTGCTCGACTGCGTGCCGGTCATCCCGCCGGACCTGCGTCCGATGGTGCAGCTGGACGGTGGCCGCTTCGCGACCTCCGACCTGAACGACCTGTACCGCCGTGTGATCAACCGCAACAACCGCCTCAAGCGTCTCCTTGACCTCGGTGCCCCCGAGATCATCGTGAACAACGAGAAGCGGATGCTGCAGGAGGCCGTCGACGCGCTGTTCGACAACGGCCGCCGCGGTCGCCCGGTCACCGGTCCCGGTAACCGCCCGCTCAAGTCCCTCAGCGACATGCTGAAGGGCAAGCAGGGCCGTTTCCGTCAGAACCTCCTCGGCAAGCGCGTGGACTACTCCGCGCGTTCCGTGATCGTCGTCGGCCCGCAGCTCAAGCTGCACCAGTGCGGTCTGCCGAAGGCCATGGCGCTGGAGCTCTTCAAGCCGTTCGTGATGAAGCGCCTGGTGGACCTGAACCACGCGCAGAACATCAAGTCGGCCAAGCGCATGGTCGAGCGCGGCCGCACGGTCGTGTACGACGTCCTGGAAGAGGTCATCGCGGAGCACCCGGTTCTCCTGAACCGTGCGCCCACGCTGCACCGTCTCGGCATCCAGGCCTTCGAGCCGCAGCTGGTCGAGGGCAAGGCCATCCAGATCCACCCGCTCGTCTGCACCGCGTTCAACGCGGACTTCGACGGTGACCAGATGGCCGTGCACCTGCCGCTCTCCGCGGAGGCGCAGGCCGAGGCCCGCATCCTGATGCTGTCCTCGAACAACATCCTGAAGCCGGCCGACGGTCGTCCCGTCACCATGCCGACCCAGGACATGGTGCTGGGTCTGTTCTTCCTGACCACCGACGGTGAACTCCGTGACACCAAGGGCGAGGGCCGCGCGTTCGGCTCCACGGCCGAGGCGATCATGGCGTTCGACTCCGGTGAGCTCGCGCTCCAGTCGTCCGTCGACATCCGCTTCCCGGTGGGCACCATCCCGCCGCGTGGCTGGGTGCCGCCGGTCGCCGAGGAGGGCGAGCCCGAGTACCAGCCGGGTGACACCTTCCGGCTGCGGACGAGCCTGGGCCGCGCGCTCTTCAACGAGCTGCTGCCCGAGGACTACCCGTTCGTCGACTACTCGGTCGGCAAGAAGCAGCTCTCCGAGATCGTCAACGACCTCGCCGAGCGCTACCCCAAGGTCATCGTGGCGGCGACGCTCGACAACCTGAAGGCGGCGGGCTTCCACTGGGCCACCCGTTCCGGCGTCACCGTGTCCGTCGCGGACATCGTCGTGCCCGAGGCCAAGAAGGCCATCGTCAAGGGCTACGAGGACCAGGACGAGAAGGTCCAGAAGCAGTACGAGCGCGGTCTGATCACCAAGGACGAGCGCACGCAGGAGCTCATCGCGATCTGGACCAAGGCGACCAACGAGGTTGCCGAGGCGATGAACGCGAACTTCCCCAAGACGAACCCCATCTTCATGATGGTTGACTCGGGTGCCCGAGGAAACATGATGCAGATGCGTCAGATCGCCGGTATGCGTGGTCTGGTGTCCAACGCCAAGAACGAGACGATTCCCCGTCCCATCAAGGCGTCCTTCCGTGAGGGCCTCACCGTCCTGGAGTACTTCATCTCCACGCACGGTGCCCGTAAGGGTCTGGCGGACACCGCCCTGCGTACCGCCGACTCGGGTTACCTGACCCGTCGTCTGGTGGACGTCTCGCAGGACGTGATCATCCGCGAGGAGGACTGCGGCACCGACCGCGGCCTCAAGCTGAGGATCGCCGTCAAGGGCGCCGACGGCGTGCTCCGCAAGACGGAGGACGTCGAGACCTCGGTCTACGCCCGCATGCTCGCCGAGGACGTCGTCGTCGACGGCAAGGTCA
The DNA here is from genome assembly GCF_055587045.1 of Streptomyces sp. NPDC048671. Classification (NCBI taxonomy): domain Bacteria; kingdom Bacillati; phylum Actinomycetota; class Actinomycetes; order Kitasatosporales; family Streptomycetaceae; genus Streptomyces; species Streptomyces sp. NPDC048671. Next base: position 189,550 of record NZ_JBVJHB010000013.1, read on the forward strand.
TCGCGCCTGCCAACGTCGACCTCGGTGACGTCCTGATCGACGCCCTGGTGGGCGCCGGCGTGGTGGAGGTCAAGACCCGCTCGGTCCTGACCTGTGAGTCCGCGGTCGGCACCTGTGCCTTCTGCTACGGACGCTCGCTCGCCACCGGCAAGCTGGTCGACATCGGTGAGGCGGTCGGCATCATCGCCGCCCAGTCCATCGGTGAGCCCGGTACCCAGCTGACGATGCGTACCTTCCACACCGGTGGTGTGGCCGGTGACGACATCACCCAGGGTCTGCCCCGAGTCGTCGAGCTCTTCGAAGCCCGTACGCCCAAGGGTGTCGCCCCGATCTCGGAATCCGCCGGCCGGGTCCGTATCGAGGAGACCGAGAAGACCAAGAAGCTCGTCGTCACGCCGGACGACGGAAGCGAGGAGATCCCCTTCCCGATCTCCAAGCGCGCCCGTCTGCTGGTCGGCGAGGGCGACCGCGTCGAGGTGGGCCAGAAGCTCACCGTGGGTGCCACCAACCCGCACGACGTGCTGCGGATCCTCGGTCAGCGCGCGGTCCAGGTCCACCTGGTCGGCGAGGTCCAGAAGGTCTACAACTCGCAGGGTGTGTCGATCCACGACAAGCACATCGAGATCATCATCCGGCAGATGCTGCGCCGTGTGACGATCATCGAGTCCGGCGACGCGGAGCTGCTGCCGGGCGAGCTCGTCGAGCGTTCGAAGTTCGAGACCGAGAACCGTCGTGTGGTCACCGAGGGCGGTCACCCCGCCTCCGGCCGTCCGCAGCTGATGGGTATCACCAAGGCCTCGCTGGCGACGGAGTCGTGGCTGTCCGCGGCTTCCTTCCAGGAGACGACCAGGGTTCTGACGGACGCGGCGATCAACGCCAAGTCCGACTCCCTGATCGGCCTCAAGGAGAACGTCATCATCGGTAAGCTCATCCCGGCCGGTACGGGTCTGTCCCGCTACCGCAACATCCGGGTCGAGCCGACCGAGGAGGCCAAGGCCGCGATGTACTCGGCCGTCGGCTACGACGACATCGACTACTCGCCGTTCGGCACGGGCTCCGGCCAGGCCGTTCCGCTGGAGGACTACGACTACGGTCCGTACAACCAGTAAGCGAGTCGCCTGATACGACCGGAGGGCGGTCATCCCGTACGCGGGGTGGCCGCCCTCCGGCGTGTGCGGGCACGGGTGCGACGGGGCCGACGGGCCGCCTCCACGGGGTTCGGACGGGGGTTGCCGGCGGATGACCTGTCCGGGTGGACAGCACTTGTTTTGACCGGAGTCGATGAGGTAGGTACGATCAGACCTTGTGCCTGGGGTGTGCCTGGGCTTGCGTGCGTGTCCTCAACCGCACGGCGAGCCCGTTTTTGGCCACCGTGATATGCGCTTCCACCGCCTTCAGGGCAGTGACCCGCAGTATTCGACACACCCGACCGCGTGGGTCGGAGATGTTTCAGGTTAGTTTCACCGACGGCACACAGAAACCGGAGAAGTAGTGCCTACGATTCAGCAGCTGGTCCGGAAGGGCCGGCAGGACAAGGTCGAGAAGAACAAGACGCCCGCGCTCGAGGGTTCTCCCCAGCGCCGCGGCGTCTGCACGCGTGTGTTCACGACCACCCCGAAGAAGCCGAACTCCGCACTCCGGAAGGTCGCGCGTGTGCGTCTGACCTCCGGTATCGAGGTCACGGCCTACATCCCGGGTGAGGGACACAACCTGCAGGAGCACTCCATCGTGCTCGTGCGTGGTGGCCGTGTGAAGGACCTGCCGGGTGTTCGTTACAAGATCATCCGCGGCTCCCTTGACACCCAGGGTGTCAAGAACCGCAAGCAGGCCCGCAGCCGCTACGGCGCCAAGAAGGAGAAGTAAGAATGCCTCGTAAGGGCCCCGCCCCGAAGCGCCCGGTCATCATTGACCCGGTCTATGGTTCTCCTCTTGTCACCTCGCTGATCAACAAGATCCTGCTCAACGGCAAGCGTTCCACCGCCGAGCGGATCGTGTACGGCGCCATGGAAGGCCTCCGCGAGAAGACCGGCGCTGACCCGGTCATCACGCTGAAGCGCGCGCTTGAGAACGTCAAGCCCTCGCTCGAGGTCAAGTCCCGCCGTGTCGGTGGCGCCACCTACCAGGTGCCGATCGAGGTCAAGCCCGGTCGCGCCGCCACTCTCGCGCTGCGCTGGGTCGTCGGTTACTCCCGCGCCCGTCGCGAGAAGACGATGACGGAGCGGCTCATGAACGAGCTGCTCGACGCCTCCAACGGTCTTGGCGCTGCCGTCAAGAAGCGCGAGGACACGCACAAGATGGCCGAGTCGAACAAGGCCTTCGCGCACTACCGCTGGTAGTCGCTCACCCCATCGAGACCGAGAGAAGATTGAGCCTTATGGCCACCACTTCGCTTGACCTGGCCAAGGTCCGCAACATTGGGATCATGGCCCACATCGACGCGGGGAAGACGACCACCACCGAGCGGATCCTCTTCTACACCGGTGTGAGCTACAAGATCGGTGAAGTCCACGACGGCGCTGCCACGATGGACTGGATGGAGCAGGAGCAGGAGCGCGGCATCACGATCACGTCGGCCGCGACGACCTGCCACTGGCCGCTCGATGATGTTGACCACACCATCAACATCATCGACACCCCCGGTCACGTCGACTTCACCGTCGAGGTGGAGCGTTCGCTCCGCGTCCTCGACGGTGCCGTCACCGTGTTCGACGGTGTGGCCGGCGTCGAGCCGCAGTCCGAGACCGTCTGGCGCCAGGCGGACCGCTACGGCGTGCCGCGTATCTGCTTCGTCAACAAGCTCGACCGCACCGGTGCCGACTTCTTCCGTTGTGTTGACATGATCGTCCAGCGCCTCGGCGCTGTCCCGATCGTCATGCAGCTCCCCATCGGTGCGGAGGCCGGCTTCCGTGGCGTCGTCGACCTCGTGACGATGAAGGCCTTCGTGTACCCCGAAGAGGCCGTCAAGGGCGAGATGTACGACACCGTCGAGATCCCGGACAACCTCAAGGAGGCCGCCGAGGAATGGCGCGGCAAGCTCCTTGAGGCCGTCTCGGAGAACGACGACGACATGATGGAGCTGTACCTGGAGGGCGTCGAGCCCACCGCGGACCAGCTGTACGCGGCGGTCCGCCGGATCACGCTCGCGTCGAAGGGCACGGCCGACTCCGTCACGGTCACCCCGGTGTTCTGTGGCACCGCGTTCAAGAACAAGGGCGTCCAGCCCCTGCTCGACGCGGTCGTCCGCTACCTGCCTTCCCCCCTGGACGTCGAGGCCATCGAAGGCCACGACGTCAAGGACCCCGAGGTCGTCATCACGCGCCGTCCCTCGGACGACGAGCCGTTCTCCGGTCTCGCGTTCAAGATCGCCAGCGACCCGCACCTCGGCAAGCTCACCTTCGTCCGGATCTACTCCGGTCGCCTCGAGGCCGGCACCGCGGTGCTGAACTCGGTCAAGGGCAAGAAGGAGCGCATCGGCAAGATCTACCGCATGCACGCGAACAAGCGTGAGGAGATCGCGTCGGTGGGCGCGGGCGACATCATCGCTGTCATGGGGCTCAAGCAGACCACGACCGGTGAGACGCTCTGTGACGACAAGAAGCCTGTGATCCTGGAGTCCATGGACTTCCCGGCGCCGGTCATCGAGGTCGCCATCGAGCCGAAGTCCAAGGGCGACCAGGAGAAGCTGGGTGTTGCCATCCAGCGCCTCTCCGAGGAGGACCCGTCCTTCCAGGTGCACTCCGACGAGGAGACCGGCCAGACCATCATCGGTGGTATGGGCGAGCTTCACCTCGAAGTGCTCGTCGACCGCATGAAGCGCGAGTTCCGCGTCGAGGCGAACGTCGGCAAGCCGCAGGTCGCGTACCGCGAGACGATCCGCAAGGCCGTCGAGCGTGTCGACTACACGCACAAGAAGCAGACTGGTGGTACCGGCCAGTTCGCGAAGGTGCAGATCGCCATCGAGCCCATTGAGGGTGGCGACGCGTCCTACGAGTTCGTCAACAAGGTCACCGGTGGCCGCATCCCCCGTGAGTACATCCCCTCGGTGGACGCGGGTGCCCAGGAAGCCATGCAGTTCGGCATCCTGGCCGGTTACGAGATGGTCGGCGTCCGCGTCACCCTTCTCGACGGTGGTTACCACGAGGTCGACTCCTCGGAGCTGGCCTTCAAGATCGCCGGTTCGCAGGCGTTCAAGGAGGGTGCCCGCAGGGCGTCCCCCGTGCTCATGGAGCCGATGATGTCCGTCGAGGTCACCACGCCCGAGGACTACATGGGCGATGTGATCGGCGACCTCAACTCCCGCCGTGGCCAGATCCAGGCCATGGAGGAGCGCAGCGGCGCTCGCGTCGTGAAGGGCCTCGTGCCCCTCTCGGAGATGTTCGGCTACGTCGGAGACCTCCGCAGCAAGACCTCGGGTCGCGCAAGCTACTCGATGCAGTTCGACTCCTACGCCGAGGTTCCGCGGAACGTCGCCGAGGAGATCATCGCGAAGGCCAAGGGCGAGTAACTCTCCCGAGCTCACGCTTTAGGCTTGTCACCGGAGCCCGGTGGGGCATTCGGCGCAGCGCGCAAGCACTGCGCCGGATGCCCCCGGGTCCCGGCATCCCAGCAAAGATCACCTGGCGCCGATGAAGCAAGGCGTACAGAACCACTCCGCAGGAGGACCCAGTGGCGAAGGCAAAGTTCGAGCGGACTAAGCCGCACGTCAACATCGGCACCATCGGTCACATTGACCACGGTAAGACGACCCTTACGGCCGCCATTACCAAGGTGCTTCACGACGCGTACCCGAACCTGAACGAGGCCTCGGCCTTCGACCAGATCGACAAGGCTCCCGAAGAGCGCCAGCGCGGCATCACCATCTCGATCTCGCACGTCGAGTACCAGACTGAGCAGCGTCACTACGCTCACGTCGACTGCCCGGGTCACGCTGACTACATCAAGAACATGATCACGGGTGCGGCGCAGATGGACGGCGCCATCCTCGTCGTCGCCGCGACCGACGGCCCGATGCCGCAGACCAAGGAGCACGTGCTCCTGGCCCGCCAGGTCGGCGTTCCGTACATCGTCGTCGCCCTGAACAAGGCCGACATGGTGGACGACGAGGAGATCCTGGAGCTCGTTGAGCTCGAGGTCCGTGAGCTCCTCTCCGAGTACGAGTTCCCGGGCGACGACCTTCCGGTCGTCAAGGTCTCGGCGCTCAAGGCTCTTGAGGGTGACAAGGAGTGGGGCCAGACCGTCCTCGACCTGATGAAGGCCGTCGACGAGTCGATCCCGCAGCCCGAGCGTGACGTCGAGAAGCCGTTCCTCATGCCGATCGAGGACGTCTTCACGATCACCGGTCGTGGCACCGTCGTCACCGGTCGTATCGAGCGTGGTGTCCTCAAGGTCAACGAGACCGTTGACATCGTGGGCATCAAGCAGGACAAGACCACCACCACGGTCACCGGCATCGAGATGTTCCGCAAGCTGCTCGACGAGGGCCAGGCCGGTGAGAACGTCGGTCTGCTCCTCCGTGGCATCAAGCGCGAGGACGTCGAGCGCGGCCAGGTCATCATCAAGCCCGGTTCGGTCACGCCGCACACCGAGTTCGAGGCCCAGTCCTACATCCTGTCGAAGGACGAGGGTGGCCGTCACACCCCCTTCTTCAACAACTACCGCCCGCAGTTCTACTTCCGTACCACGGACGTGACGGGCGTTGTGACCCTTCCCGAGGGCACCGAGATGGTCATGCCGGGTGACAACACCCTCATGAACGTCGCGCTGATCCAGCCGGTCGCCATGGAAGAGGGCCTCAAGTTCGCCATCCGTGAGGGTGGCCGGACCGTGGGCGCCGGCCAGGTCACCAAGATCCTCAAGTAAGTACTTGAGCGTCTGACCTGGTAGCTCCGCACAGAGCACCGAGAAGGGCCCCCTCCCGTCGCGCGAGCGGCGGGAGGGGGCCCTTCTTCTTTTCACGGAGTGGGTACGGGTCGGCGCACCATGTAGACGTCGACCGGGTCCTCGCGCTCCAGGGTGAACCCGTGCCGCTCGTACAGCCGCCGGGCCGCGCTGCCCTGGAGCACGTTGAGCCGGACCGGGGTGCCTTCGGCGTCGGTACGGGCCAGCAGCTCACGCAGGACCGCGGAGCCGATGCCCCTGCCCTGGAGCTCCTCGGCGACGAAGAAGCTCTCCAGGCACCAGCCGTCCTCGACCGGCCGCAGCGTGACGCTGCCGCCGAAACGGCCGTCGGGGACGATCACCGAGGTGTACTCGGGCCGGTAGGAGTCGCGCAGCCGCCGGCGCACCCGGTGCTCGTCGTAGCGGCCGAGACGGACCAGGTCCGGGCGCATCACGACGGCCCGGAGCTCGGCTATGGCGTCGACGTCCTCGGGGGTGGCGGGGCGCAGGGACCACGCCTGAGTGGTACGTACATGCATGGCCGGATTCTGTCAGAGCCGGAATCCGGGTCGGCGGTCCTCTGCCCAATACAGGCCCTAGAAGAGGTCGGCCAACCTGTGCTGCGTGAGGTTGTCGAGGATCGTGCGCAGCCACAGGCTGTGCACGGCCGGTAGCCGGACCAGCGCGTGCCGGAACGTTTCCCGGTCGGCCCGGAACAGAGAACGGGGGCGGGGCGGAAGCGGGTCGTCACGGAGGACGTCGCGGGGCAGACGGCCCGAGGAGGGAACGGGCGGGTACGGCTGGGGAAGGGCCATCCACAGCCACACCCCCAGCGGCAGCGGCACCAGGCGGACCGATGCGGCCGGCCCGGCGGGGGCCCAGGTCTGCCCCGTCTGCGGATGCACCGGCACCAGCAGGATGTCGACGTCCGCGGCGGGGGCAGGCTCTCCCGGTCCGGCGAGAACGGCGCGTCGTTCCGGCTGTCCCATGGGCAGCAGAGAGTCGAGGGCGCGTTGGAACACGTCCGCGATCAGGCCGTTCGGGACCCTCACCGGCCGGTTTCCGGAGGCCGCCAGCAGGTGGGCGAGCGCGTGGCCGGCCGCTGCCTCCCATCGCGGACTCCACGACCAGTAGTGGCCCGACCCAAGGCTTCTTCCTCCCCATGTGGAGATCGGCTCGAACGGGGGCGTGCTCTGCCCCTCCTCCAACAGCGCCTCCCAGGACAGCGGTGCCGCGTCGGCCCCGCCGACGCAGAGACGGCGCACGGCATCCGGAGCGAGCCTCACCGCCTGCCAGAGCGAGCAGTCGTCGATCCTGCTCGCTACGGCCAGCCCGCACCTCTGACAGGCCATGTTGGGGCCATCGCTCGCGTCGAGGCCGCAGCAGGCACCGCCGCCCTTCTCGGGAATCAGCCGGGTGCCGCGGATGTCTCCGGGGGCGATCACGATCGCCTCGGTCGCGCCGTCGGACGGGGCGCGGAGCGGTGCGCAGATGCCGCGGGCCTCCGCCTCCACCGGGTCGGTCTCTCCCCACGGCCGCCGAGGCGGTCCCCAGTGGGCCGGGTCCACAGCGAACGTTCCCGGCTCCATGAGCACGGGCATCTGGGTGCCGTTCCCGTATTTCTGATGGGCGTGGACCGGAAGAGAGACCTGCGACATCGGGGCGGTCAACTCGGCATCACACCGCGCACAGACGAAAGCGAACAAGGTCCCTCCGGGTGGGAAAACAGCCGTATCGTCGCACCCCTGTGGCAGGCGGCCAACACGTTTTCCTGTCCTTCTCTCCGGCATGAAGGACTTCTGGACAGAGGGCGGTCGGCCCCGGTCGGGGCCGACCGCCCTCTGAGTTCAAGGACCGGGGTCAGTGGTCCTCGGCGACGACCTCTTCGGCGGTGGTGGCGGTGGTGGCGCGGTGGAGCCATCGGTGCAGGAGCTGGGGGTCGGTGCAGGTGGTGATCTTTTGGCGGGTCTCGTCGGTGAGGGCGATGCCGCGTACTTGGAGGATCAGCAGGAGGCCTTCGGCCTGGCCTGTTGCCTGGCCTTCCGCGCGGCCTTGGGCTCGGCCTTCGTCCCGTCCTTCGTCGCGGATTTCTTCTGACATGAAGGATGTGTAGAAAGAGGTATCCACGGCCACCAGGTTCCTCCATTGTTGTGCGGCTGGGCGGTTGCCCAGGCCTTGTGCGGTGAGTTCGACGATGGGGTCTGTGATGTTGTCGGGTGCTTCGCGTAGTGCGGCGGAGAGTGTTTTCAGTATGGCACCGACGTCCGGATTGTCGGCGTGTGTGATGGCGGCGAGGGTGGCGAGTGCGAGGTCTTTGCGGGCTTCGGCGATGTCGGTGATGACGGGCATGTTGTGGGGGCCTGCGACGAGGGGGTTGAGGGTGAGGGTGGGCCATTGGGGGAGGCCGATGGTGAGGGGGCGGGAGGCCCATTGGGCGGTGGTGTGGTCTTGGCAGACGACGAGGAGGAGGACGGGGAGGCCGTTGTATTTGTTGTGGAGGTAGCTGACGTAGTAGGGCCAGCTGGTTGTTTTGCGTGGGTCTTTTTTGCTTTGGGCTTCGATGGCGAGGAGGAAGGGTTCGGTGGTCTCTGTTTCGATGCGGAGGAGGGTGTCGACGCGGCGTTCGACGGGTTTGGCTTCGGTGAGGTCGGTGGGCAGGACGGTGGCTGAGGTGGGTTGTGGGATGTCGATGCCGAGGACTTCGGAGACGCGGGAGAAGAGGCCGGGGTACTCCTGGAAGATGCGGTGCATTGCCTCGTGCGGTGAGCTGACCATGCAGGTCCGTTCGGGGTTGAGGGTGGATGTGTGTCAGGCGGTGCTGTGTGTGATGGCTGGGTGTTCGATTCGGCAGTCGCGGCAGTGGCCGGGGGCGGTGGAGCGGAAGGCGCGTTCGCAGGTGTCGCAGTTCTGGAGCGGGATGGTGATGGTCTTGCGGTGGGGTGGGGTGAGGGCTGTGGTGTCGGGGAGTGGGGGTGGCAGGAGGGTGGTGATGCGGTGGCGGAGGAGCTTGGCCGGGTGTTTGACGGGGTTGGGGAGGTCGCTGGTGAGGGTGTGGCGGATGGCGTCGGGGTGGGTGTCGCGTTCGAGCCAGGTGGCGATGCCGGGGGTGAGGGTGGTGATGTCGCTCTCGGTGAGGGTGAGTTGGGGTTCGTGACGGCGTAGGTCGGCCAGGAGCGCGGAGGCGGCCCGGTGCAGTTCCTCGGTGGGTGCGTGCGGCTGGGGGAGCGGCTGGGGAGGTGTCCTGGGGGCGGTGGGCGGCGGTACGTGGACGGGTACGTGGACGGGTGCGTGGACGGGTGCGTGGACGGGTGCGGGCGTGGGTGCCGGTGCGGGCGGCGGAGGTGCGGCGGGTGGGGTGACCTCGCGTGGCGGTGGGGCGGCGGGTGTGGTCGGCGGACTGCTTCGGCGGGGCTGGAGCTGGGGCTGCCGTGCTGTGGTCGTGGACGCGGCGGCGCCGGGCGGCTGGTTGTACGAGACCGTGCGCGTGACGACGCGGCCGCTGGGGAGTCGCACGCGGCTGCGGTGGAGGTAGCCCTCGTCTTCCAGTTCGTGCAGGGCGGCTGTGATGCGGGCTTCGCTCTCCGGGAAGCGGTCGGTGAGCACCTTGATGCCGACCTTCGCCCCGGCGGGCAGTGACTGGATATGGACGGCGAGCCCGATCGCGATGAGGGAGAGTTCGCGGTTCTGGGCGAGGTGGTTGCCGATCACCGTGAAGCCGGAGGTGTGGCGGGTGTTGACGTGGATGACGCCGGATGTCGGCGTGACGTCGTGCCGGGTGCTGGGGGAGCCGGGAGAGCTAGGGGAGCTGGGCTGGGCGCACGGGGGCGCGATAACCTGCTGGGTATCCATCGGGAAGGGCTATTTCCTCGTGGTCAGGCCCCTGGTTGAGATTCGCGTCTCGCCGGGGGCCGTCTCGTTCTGTGGTGGTCGCGGCGAGCATATGCCAGCCAACCCGTCCCAAATCCAGCCCAGTTGTCATATGTCACCCGTGTGAGTGACGCAGGTCAGGACGGGGTCGGGTGGGGTTGGGTCGGGTTATTTCCCCGAGTTCTTTAAAAGCCTTTAGACGTCGTGGGCGGCCGCGTCGCGGCTCACCGGGTCGTGGCCGAGGGGGTCGTGGGCGGCCGCGACCCGGTGGCTTCGGTCACGGTGCGAGGTCGAGTTCCGCCCAGACCGTTTTGCGCGGGACCGGGCCCGGAGTGACGCCCCAGTGGTCGGCGAGGGCCTCGACGATGAGCAGGCCGCGCCCACTCTCCGCGTGCCGGTCGGGGATCGCCGCGACGGGCAGGCGGTCACCTCGGGTGTCCGTGACCTCGATCCGCAGCCGTGCGTCCGCGTGGACGGTGAGGCGCAGTTGGAAGTCCCGGCCCGGTACGCGGCCGTGGACCGTGGCGTTGGCGGCGAGCTCCCCGACGATGTGTGCCGCCGACTCGGACGGCAGCCCCCAGAGGTCGAGATGGGCCACGGCCAGGAGGCGGGCGAGCCGGGCGCCTCGGCGGGTGGAGGAGAGCAGCACGGTGAACGTGCGTTCGGTGGTGGGGCGTTGGGGAGTGGCGGTTTGTTGGTTCACGTCACTCAGCGTGGCCGGTTCTGCGTACCGTGCCCAGTGACAAAGCCCTTGCGTACGGTGACTGTCCCGGGCTTGTCCAGTGCTGTCCCGGCTGTCCGGAGTGACGTGCGGGGAACAGAGGCGGTTGAGGAAGAACGGCACGCACGTCGGAAGTGGGGCACGGATGAGTGTGGACGGGATCGGTACGGAGCAGGGCGGCGGCGGGGCGGACGAGCCCGGTTGGGACGTCGATCCCGATGACGAGCCGGGCGTTGCGGTGGTCGCCGCCGTGGGTCGCCAGATCAAGGCCTGGCGGGAGGCGGCCGGGATGCGGGCCGGCGCGTTCGGGGCGGCGATCGGTTACGGGGAGGACCTGGTCTACAAGGTGGAGGGCGGGCGGCGCATCCCCCGGCCGGAGTTCCTGGACCGGGCGGACGACGTGCTGGGCGCGGGCGGGAGGATCGCCGCGATGAAGCGGGACGTGGCGGAGGTCCGGTACCCGAAGAAGATCCGGGAGCTGGCGAAGATGGAGGAGCGGGCGGTTGAGATGGAGTTGTACAGCAACCACAACATCCACGGCCTGTTGCAGACGCCGGAGTACGCACGGGCTCTGTTCGAGATGAGGCGGCCTGCGTACTCGGAGGACGAAGTGGCGAGGGTGTTGGCCGCGCGCATGGCCAGGCGGCGCATCTTTGAGAGGTCGCCCGCTCCCACGCTCAGCTTCGTGCAGGAGGAGGTGACCCTGCGTCGTCCTATCGGGGGCACAATGGTGTTGCGCCAACAGCTCGAACGGCTACTGGAGGTCGGGCAGTTGCGGAATGTCGAGATTCAGGTGATGCCGACCAGCCGCGAGGACCACGCGGGAATGGATGGCGGGGTCGAAGTATTGAAGTTCGAGGACGGCACTGCGGTGGGGCGCTCGGATGACGCCTTTGCCGGGCGACCGGTATCCGATCCGAAGCAGCTCAGGATCCTTGAGCTGCGCTGTGGGATGATCCGGGCCCAGGCTCTCTCGCCACGGGAGTCGCTGGCCTTCATCGAGCAACTGCTGGGAGAGACATGATCCGCAACACCTTTGCCGGGGGCGCTCTCGGGCTGGAGTGGTTCAAGAGCAGCTACAGCAGTAGCAGCGAAGGGGACTCCTGCGTCGAGGTGGCGACTGCCACCGGCACGGTGCATGTCCGCGACTCGAAGAACCTGCCCGGACCACGGCTTGCCTTCGGTGAGGGCGCGTGGGCGGGCTTCGTCCCGTACGCCGCCGGGCGCTGATCCCCCTACGTACTCGCGTCCCTGTCAGAAGGGCCCGTCCGCGAACGCCCGGTCACCGCTCGACCGCAGCGCCGACAGCCCCACCGGCGCCAGCGAGGCGTCCCTGATTCCGCGCAGCAGCTCCGTTCCGATCTCCGTCAGCCGGGGCCCGTCCGGTGGCGTCGCGCCCAGCCCGATCGCGTATCCCGTGCGGCCGTCGGCCGTGAGCGGGCGTGGCCAGACGCGGCAGTCGGCGGCGCCCGCGTCGGTGAGGGCGGTGATCAGGGCGAGGAGCCTGCCGCGCAGCCGGCCCTGGTCGGGGCCGGGGCGGACTGAGGCGAGGGCCCAGGCGGTGTGCTGCTCGGGTAGCGGCGGCGGCGTGCACAGCAGGGAACGCGGGTCGTCGCCGTCCTCGGCGGACTCCAGGATCTCCCAGGCGCGGTACAGCTCGGCAGCGAGGAGATCGCGGCCGGCGGCGGAGACCTGCGTGGTGCAGGAACGCACGGGGGAAGTCGGGGTCAGCACCGTGACGGGCGCCCCGGCGGACGCAGCCGGTCCCACCGCCTCGCCCAGTCCCACGCCGCCCAGGTCGCGAAGAAGTGCCGGAGCAGCGCGAGCTGCGGCAGCTCGCCCGACTCGTGTGCGGTACGGGCCGCGAGGACGCTCCAGGCGAGGCCCGGCAGCCCGCCGCAGGGGGCGGAGTCCAGGCCCCTGGCCCGCGCCCACGCCTTGACGTTCCGGGCGAGGACCGTGAAGGCGTCCCGCTGGGGTTCCGCCGCCGCGAGCACCGCCGCCGCGTCGCTCACCGCGCTCAGCGCTACGGCCGCCGCCTCGCCCAGCTCCGCACGGCGGGCGACCGCGTCGGCGGGGGAGAGTGCGCCGGTCGCCACGGTGACCAGGTCGATGTCGAGCCCGTCCAGGTGGAAGCGCAGGCCGGGCACCCGGGCGCCGGCGACCTCGCGGACTTCCCGAGCCTCCGGGAGCGCGGCGGCGAGCCGTTGCCGTAGAAGGACCGGGTCACACGCGCCGGGCAGTGCCGCCACCAGGTCCAGGTCCGCGTCCGGCAGCGCGCAGCCCATGCGCCGGGAGCCGACGACATGGACCCGGGCGCCGGGGAGGGCTGCGGCGACGCGTTCCGCGAGGTGGCCCGCGTCGGCGGGGGAGAGCGCGCCGGTCGCCACGGTGACCAGGTCGACGTGGGGCTCGTCCAGGTGCCGGCGCAGGTCCGGCTCCGCCCGTACCCCGTTGTGGTCGGAGATGTACACAGCCGGAACCGCCGTGCCCAGCTCCACCCGTACCCCGTAGTGGTCGGAGATGTACAGCCCCTCCGGGCCCGGCGCGTCGCCGGTCAGCTGCGCTGTCCGGGCCCGCAGCCGGTCCGTCCGCAGCAGTACCCGGTCCAGCCGGGAGACGCGGCCCGCCAGTGAGGAGACGGCGGCCAGTGGGTTGGCGCACGGGTCGAAGGTCGGGGTCCGGTCGGCGGGGCCGTGCACCTCGTGCCAGGCGTCCGTCATCGCCAGCCGGGTCTGCGGGCGGTCGCCGCCGTCGTTGAAGTCCCCGACGAGCAGCACCTCGCCCTCGACCCCGGCCAGCCCCGTTGCCAGTTCCGCGAGTTCGGTGTCCCGGCGGGCGGCTCCGGCGGGGGAGTGGTCGCTGCTGAGGTGGGTCGCGGCCACGGTGACGGGGCCCTCGGCCGTCTCCACGACCGCTGCGGCCACCGCCTTGTGCGGGCCGAGGACGTGCAGCCCCGCCTCGCGCACCGGAAGCCGGCTGAGCAGCAGCAGACCGCAGTCCGCCGCGTCCCGGCCGGCCGGGTCCGTGGCGAGCGTGTACCCGTCCCGCACCCAGTCGGTCCCCAGCAGCAGGTCCAGCAGCGCGGGCTCCGCCTCCTGGAGCGCGATGACGTCCGCGTCCGCCGCGTACAGGGCGTCGAGCAGCAGGGGGCGGCGGCGGGCCGTGTCGATCCGGTCGCTGTCGTACCGGTCCCAGAGGGTGTTCCAGGTCAGCACGGTCAGCACTGTCAGCACGGTCAGCACGGTCGGCACGGTGAGTGAGGTGACCGGGCTCGCCGACCCGGCCGGTGCCGGTTCCCAGGTGTCCGTATAAGGGGAGAACGCGTGCGGGGCGCGGGAGGTGAAGTAAGGGGACGGCAGCCTGCGCGGGGTGCGGATCCGGACGGCGTCCGTCGCGTCGATCCAGTCGACGCCCGAGGTGCGGTCCCACACCGTCTCGCCGTCCGCCTCGAAGAACAGCACCCGGTGCCAGGGGATGTCCCCGCCGGGGGTGAACCGTTCCAGCGGCACGCGCTTGGGGGCGGCGGAGCGCTGGGCGACGCCCAGGACGAAGCGCGCCGGGTCGAACCGGGGGTCCCAGCGGACCCGGTGGTAGATCTCCTCGCTCGTACGCATCAGGCCCGGTCCTCCACTGTTGTGCTGGTGCCGATGTACCAGGTGCGGTGGGCCTCGCCGGGGTACGGCGGTACGAAGCGGCGCAGCTGGGAGGCCAGTACCTCCGGGGGGACCGGGTGGGCGCGGCGGGTGTTGCGCGCGGTCAGCTCCTCCTCGCCGGTCCAGGCCACGGCGTGGGTGACCAGCGCGTTCCGGCGATGGGCGGCCGCGTGCACCAGGTCGCGCTGGTGCGGGTTGAGCGAGGTGGCGTCCCAGACCACGGTGGCGCCGGGGAGCAGCGCGGCCTCCAGGCGGCGCAGCCCCTCGCGCAGGACGTCCGCGTTGGCGCTCTGGTCGGCGCGCGAGCCGCGGGCGAGGCGCAGGTCGTCGAGGGAGATGTAGGTGCCGGTGCCCGGCAGTGCGCGGCCGAAGGTGCTCTTGCCGCTGCCCGAGGGGCCGACGAGGTGGACCAGGCGCGGGAAGGCCCCGTCCCGCCACCGCCAGGTCGCGGCGACCGCCTCCTGCGCGGTACTGATCCGGCCCAGCGCGTACGCGTGACGGGCCTGCGCCAGGCAGCGGTCGGCCGCATCGCGCTCCAGGCCGGCGAACGTTTCCCGGAGCCCGTCCGGTTCGCGGACCTGCTGAGCGTGCAGCTGCGACCACTCCACCTGTTCGCGGGCCTCCGGGGTGCCGGCCAGCCCGCCGGCCACCGCGTGCAGCACCGGCAGCCCGGCGGCGAGCGACATCCGCGCCAGTCCGCCGCGGCGCTCCTCGTCCGGGTAGGGGCGGTGCAGTGAGGGGGCGAGTCCGGCTAGGGCCTCTCGTTTGGATCATGCTGGGCTCGCGGGGTCCGGCACCGCACCTCGCGGCGTTGTCGTCGGTCGCCATGACTCCGCCATGGCTCCCTCCTCCGCCTTGCGATGCACGGCACCGGACCCCGCTCCCTGATCCAGCCTGATCCAAACGAAAGACCCGAGGTCCGCGATGCGGCGGGCGAGCGGCATGCCGAGGGGGGCGGCCAGCGCGGGGGCGAGGGCCGCGCGACGGGTGCGGTGGAGGAGGGCGGCCAGTACCCCGGTCAGCCGGTCGTCGCCGGTGAGGCTCAGGCCGTCCAGTTCGTCGGCCGTCGCGAGGGCGGCCGGGGCGTCGCCGGGGGCGGTTCCCACGGCGGTGGCGAGGGCGGCGGGGTCCACCGGGGCGCCCGAGCGCACGTCCCACAGCGCGGCGGACGGCCCGAGCCCGTTCTCCACCACCGCGGCGTGCATCCAGTGGGTGTCCGTCCGGACGTGGCCGGGGCGTACCCACTTGGCCACCCGCCGCCCGAACGCGGCGGCCGGAAAGGCCTCGGCGGGACGTACGACGTAACCCTCCTGGCGTCCGGTGTCCGGGCGCAGGGCCCGCAGCGTCCGCTGCGCACGGGCGTCGAACACCCCGCGCCACAGCACCGGCGGGGTCGGGATGCCCAGGTCCCGCAGGAACGCCACGGTCCGGTCCCAGCCGAGGCAGAGGTCGCCGTCCCAGACGGAGAAGCCGTAGAAGTGGCCGGCCAGGTCCTCGTACGGGATGGAGTGGCGGGCGAACACGTTCTCGCCGCAGATCCGCCGGCCCGCCGGGATGCGGGGGCCGACGCGTCCCTGGAGCGCCTTGATCCGGGCCCGGGAGGGGTGGTGGGCGGAGTCGAGGGAGCGGGCGTGCAGTCCGTCGGCGTACAGCGTGGTGTTCTCGCCGTCCAGCTTCTCGGTGACCACGACCTCGGCGCCGGCGAGTCCGGCGAGGTCCGCGAGGCGCACGTCGTCCGAGGCGGCCCCCGGTGACCAGGGCAGGTGCGGTGTCCGCGGATAGTGCGTACGCAGGATTCCCGCCCCCGGTGACGTGCCTGGTCCGGCCGGTCACTGTAGGGGCGATGAGCTGCGCTACTCGACCGAATTAGCCGCCCTGGGGAGGCGAACGGGGGTTGCCGACGCGTGCCCGCGTTTGACCATCGGACCCCGGGGGGTAAGATCCCACGCCCGATTGGCCAGGCTCACACCCCGTATGGCACACTGACCAGGTTGCTCGGTTGAGTGTCAATGCTGCGCGCCTCCCGCCGGGAGGACCGGAAGCGAGTCCCACAGTACTCGTCGGCCCCATGTGGACCGGACGTACGGGAATCTTTCGGGAAGCGTATGTGTGGCACCGGCCAGGCGCCCGGTGGGGTTCCTCCCCCGGCAGCGCGGTCTACAGGCCCGCACCCCCTTGGTTGGGATCTTCTTCGGGAGATTTTCGTAGAGGGGATGCGACACGCCCGACCGCGTGGGTCGGAGGCGGAGTAATCAGAACCCCGGGTTCCAGAGCGTTACGAGAGACAGGACTACTAGTAGCCATGGCGGGACAGAAGATCCGCATCCGGCTCAAGGCCTACGACCACGAGGTCATCGACTCCTCGGCGAAGAAGATCGTCGAGACGGTGACCCGCACTGGTGCGTCGGTCGCAGGCCCGGTGCCGCTGCCCACTGAGAAGAACGTGTACTGCGTCATCAAGTCGCCGCACAAGTACAAGGACTCTCGCGAGCACTTCGAGATGCGCACGCACAAGCGCCTCATCGACATTCTCGACCCCACGCCGAAGACGGTCGACTCGCTCATGCGTCTCGACCTGCCGGCAGGCGTCGACATCGAGATCAAGCTCTGAGGTGACGCGCGAGATGGCTAAGAACATTAAGGGCGTCCTGGGCGAGAAGCTCGGCATGACCCAGGTCTGGGACGAGAACAACCGGGTTGTCCCGGTGACCGTCGTCAAGGCCGGGCCGTGTGTCGTGACCCAGGTCCGCACCAACGACAGCGACGGCTACGAGTCGGTCCAGATCGCCTTCGGCGAGATCGACCCGCGCAAGGTGAACAAGCCCCTCAAGGGCCACTTCGCCAAGGCCGACGTGACCCCGCGCCGCCACCTGGTGGAGCTCCGCACCCCTGACGCCAGCGAGTACACGCTGGGCCAGGAGGTCACTGCCGAGGTGTTCGAGTCCGGCGTCAAGGTTGACGTCACGGGCAAGAGCAAGGGCAAGGGCTTCGCCGGTGTCATGAAGCGTCACAACTTCAAGGGCCTCGGCGCCGGCCACGGCGTCCAGCGCAAGCACCGTTCCCCCGGTTCGATCGGTGGCTGCGCCACCCCTGGGCGTGTCTTCAAGGGCATGCGCATGGCCGGCCGGATGGGTAACGAGCGCGTCACCACCCAGAACCTGACCATCCACGCGGTTGACGCGGAGAAGGGTCTGCTGCTCATCAAGGGCGCAGTCCCCGGTCCGAACGGCGGCCTCGTCCTGGTCCGTACCGCGGCCAAGGGGGCTTGAGGTAATGAGCACCATTGACATCCTTTCGCCGGCAGGCGACAAGGCCGGTACCGTCGAGCTCCCCGCGGAGATCTTCGACGCGAAGACCAGCGTTCCGCTGATCCACCAGGTCGTTGTCGCACAGCTGGCAGCTGCCCGTCAGGGCACGCACTCGACCAAGCGTCGCGGCGAAGTCCGCGGTGGTGGGCGCAAGCCTTACCGCCAGAAGGGCACCGGCCGCGCGCGCCAGGGTTCGACCCGCGCGCCGCAGTTCGTCGGCGGTGGCGTCGTACACGGCCCCAAGCCGCGTGACTACTCGCAGCGCACCCCGAAGAAGATGAAGGCCGCCGCTCTGCGCGGTGCCCTCTCCGACCGGGCGCGCCACTCCCGCATCCACGTCGTCACCGGCGTGGTCGAGGGTGCCGCAGTCTCCACGAAGGCCGCGAAGACGCTGTTCGGCAAGATCTCGGAGCGCAAGAACGTGCTCCTGGTCGTCGACCGCAACGACGAGGCCGCGTGGCTCTCCGCACGCAACCTGCCCCAGGTGCACATCCTGGACCCGGGCCAGCTGAACACGTACGACGTGATCGTCTCTGACGACGTGGTCTTCACCCAGGCCGCTTTCGAGTCCTTCGTGTCTGGCCCCCAGACCGCTGAGACCGAAGGGAGCGACGCCTGATGAGCGAGGCGACCGTTACCAGCAAGACCTACGACGACCCGCGTGACGTTCTCGTCAAGCCGGTTGTCTCGGAGAAGAGCTACGCGCTGCTCGACGAGAACAAGTACACGTTCATCGTCGCGCCCGGCTCCAACAAGACCCAGATCAAGCAGGCCGTGGAAGCGGTCTTCTCGGTCAAGGTCACCGGGGTCAACACGATCAACCGGCAGGGTAAGCGCAAGCGCACCAAGACCGGTTTCGGCAAGCGCGCTGACACCAAGCGCGCCATCGTGACCCTCGCTGAGGGCGACCGAATCGACATCTTCGGCGGCCCGACCTCCTAGCGGAGGTCGAGTCGTCCGGAATCGGACGAGGACTGAGAAATGGGTATCCGCAAGTACAAGCCGACGACCCCGGGCCGTCGTGGCTCCAGCGTCGCCGACTTTGTCGAGATCACGCGGTCCACGCCGGAGAAGTCGTTGGTCCGTCCCCTGCACAGCAAGGGCGGCCGTAACAACACCGGTCGGATCACCGTTCGCCACCAGGGTGGCGGACACAAGCGCGCCTACCGAGTGATCGACTTCCGTCGTCACGACAAGGACGGCGTGCCGGCGAAGGTCGCGCACATCGAGTACGACCCGAACCGCACCGCGCGCATCGCGCTGCTGCACTACGCCGACGGCGAGAAGCGCTACATCATCGCGCCGCGCGGCCTGACGCAGGGCGACCGTGTCGAGAACGGTCCGGCCGCCGACATCAAGCCCGGTAACAACCTGGCGCTGCGCAACATCCCGGTCGGTACGACCCTCCACGCCATCGAGCTGCGGCCCGGCGGCGGCGCGAAGTTCGCCCGTTCCGCGGGTGCCTCCGTGCAGCTGCTGGCGAAGGAGGGCACCATGGCCCACCTTCGTATGCCGTCGGGTGAGATCCGCCTGGTCGACGCCCGCTGCCGCGCCACGATCGGTGAGGTCGGCAACGCCGAGCAGTCGAACATCAACTGGGGCAAGGCCGGTCGCATGCGCTGGAAGGGCGTTCGCCCGTCCGTCCGCGGTGTTGCGATGAACCCGGTCGACCACCCGCACGGTGGTGGTGAAGGCAAGACCTCCGGTGGACGTCACCCGGTCTCGCCGTGGGGTCAGAAGGAGGGTCGTACTCGCTCGCCGAAGAAGGCATCGAGCAAGTACATCGTCCGCCGCCGCAAGACGAACAAGAAGCGCTAGGAGCGGGTTTAGATGCCGCGCAGTCTCAAGAAGGGGCCCTTCGTAGACGGCCACCTCGTCAAGAAGGTGGACGTACAGAACGAAGCCGGCACCAAGAACGTCATCAAGACCTGGTCCCGTCGCTCGATGATCATCCCGGCCATGCTGGGTCACACCATCGCGGTGCACAACGGCAAGATCCACGTCCCGGTGTTCGTCACCGAGTCGATGGTCGGCCACAAGCTCGGCGAGTTCTCGCCGACTCGCACCTTCCGCGGCCACGTCAAGGACGACCGGAAGTCGAAGCGCCGCTAGCGCGGGGTGGAAACGACTATGACGACTCACACTGAAGGGACAACCATGGAAGCCAGGGCCCAGGCGCGGTACATCCGCGTCACGCCCATGAAGGCCCGCCGAGTGGTGGACCTCATCCGTGGCATGGATGCCACGGAGGCTCAGGCGGTCCTGCGTTTCGCCCCGCAGGCCGCGAGCGTGCCGGTTGGCAAGGTGCTCGACAGCGCCATTGCCAACGCTGCACACAACTACGACCACCCCGACGCCTCTTCGCTGGTCATCAGCGAGGCGTTTGTGGACGAGGGTCCGACCCTGAAGCGGTTCCGTCCGCGTGCTCAGGGCCGTGCCTACCGGATCCGTAAGCGGACCAGCCACATCACCGTGGTCGTCAGCAGCAAGGAAGGAACCCGGTAATGGGCCAGAAGGTTAACCCTCATGGGTTCCGGCTCGGCATTACCACGGACTTCAAGTCCCGTTGGTACGCCGACAAGCTGTACAAGGACTACGTCAAGGAAGACGTTGCCATTCGTCGCATGATGACGAAGGGCATGGAGCGGGCCGGCATCTCGAAGGTCGAGATCGAGCGCACCCGCGACCGAGTCCGCGTTGACATCCACACCGCCCGTCCGGGCATCGTCATCGGTCGCCGCGGCGCCGAGGCCGATCGCATCCGTGGCGAGCTGGAGAAGCTGACCGGCAAGCAGGTCCAGCTGAACATCCTCGAGGTCAAGAACCCCGAGGTGGACGCTCAGCTGGTGGCCCAGGCCGTCGCCGAGCAGCTCTCCTCCCGCGTCTCCTTCCGTCGTGCGATGCGCAAGAGCATGCAGAGCACGATGAAGGCCGGCGCCAAGGGCATCAAGATCCAGTGCGGCGGTCGTCTCGGCGGCGCCGAGATGTCCCGCTCGGAGTTCTACCGCGAGGGCCGTGTGCCCCTGCACACCCTCCGTGCGAACGTCGACTACGGCTTCTTCGAGGCCAAGACGACCTTCGGCCGTATCGGTGTGAAGGTCTGGATCTACAAGGGCGATGTCAAGAACATCGCCGAGGTCCGCGCCGAGAACGCTGCTGCCCGTGCGGGCAACCGCCCGGCCCGTGGCGGCGCTGACCGTCCGGCCGGCCGCGGTGGCCGTGGTGGCGGCGAGCGTGGCGGTCGCGGCCGCAAGCCGCAGCAGTCGGCTCCGGCCGCCGAGGCCCCCAAGGCCGAGGCGTCCGCCGCTGCTCCGGCGGCTGAGAGCACCGGAACGGAGGCCTGACCGAAATGCTGATCCCCCGTAGGGTCAAGCACCGCAAGCAGCACCACCCGAAGCGCAGCGGTATGTCCAAGGGTGGCACGCAGGTTGCGTTCGGCGAGTACGGCATCCAGGCGCTGACCCCGGCGTACGTGACGAACCGTCAGATCGAGTCCGCTCGTATCGCGATGACCCGTCACATCAAGCGTGGCGGCAAGGTCTGGATCAACATCTACCCGGACCGCCCCCTGACGAAGAAGCCTGCCGAGACCCGCATGGGTTCCGGTAAGGGTTCTCCCGAGTGGTGGATCGCGAACGTCAAGCCCGGTCGGGTGATGTTCGAGCTGTCCTACCCGAACGAGAAGATTGCTCGTGAGGCGCTCACCCGCGCTGCTCACAAGCTTCCGATGAAGTGCCGGATTGTTCGGCGCGAGGCAGGTGAGTCGTGATGTCGGCCGGTACCAAGACGTCCGAGCTGCGCGAGCTGGGCAACGAGGAGCTCCTCAACAAGCTCCGCGAGGCCAAGGAAGAGCTGTTCAATCTCCGCTTCCAGGCGGCGACGGGTCAGCTCGAGAACCACGGCCGGCTCAAGTCCGTCCGTAAGGACATCGCCCGGATCTACACCCTGATGCGCGAGCGCGAGCTCGGCATCGAGACGGTGGAGAGCGTCTGATGAGCGAGAAGACTGTGACTGAGACGAACACTGACCGCGGTTTCCGTAAGACCCGTGAGGGTCTGGTCGTCAGCGACAAGATGGACAAGACCGTCGTCGTCGCTGTCGAGGACCGCGTCAAGCACGCGCTGTACGGCAAGGTCATCCGCCGTACGAACAAGCTCAAGGCTCACGACGAGCAGAACGCCGCCGGCGTCGGCGACCGTGTCATCCTCATGGAGACCCGGCCGCTGTCCGCCACGAAGCGTTGGCGCGTCGTCGAGATCCTCGAGAAGGCCAAGTAATTCCTGAGGGGCATTCCCCTCAGGCAGGTTCCGCCAGGCTCGGTGGGGGCTCGCTCCGGTAACGGAGCGGCCCCCGCCGGGAACCGGCAGACGATCAGGAGATAGACGTGATCCAGCAGGAGTCGCGACTGCGCGTCGCCGACAACACGGGTGCGAAGGAAATTCTCACCATCCGTGTTCTCGGTGGCTCGGGTCGCCGCTACGCGGGCATCGGTGACGTCATCGTCGCCACCGTCAAGGACGCGATCCCCGGTGGCAACGTGAAGAAGGGTGACGTCGTCAAGGCCGTCATCGTTCGCACCGTCAAGGAGCGTCGTCGTCAGGATGGCTCGTACATCCGCTTCGACGAGAACGCCGCAGTCATTCTGAAGAACGACGGCGACCCCCGCGGCACCCGTATCTTCGGCCCGGTGGGCCGTGAGCTGCGCGAGAAGAAGTTCATGAAGATCATCTCGCTCGCGCCGGAGGTGCTGTAAGCATGAAGATCAAGAAGGGCGACCTGGTTCAGGTCATCACCGGTAAGGACCGGGGCAAGCAGGGCAAGGTCATCGTTGCCTACCCTGCTCAGGACCGCGTCCTCGTCGAGGGTGTCAACCGGGTCAAGAAGCACACCAAGGCCGGTCAGACCGCTCGCGGTTCGCAGACCGGTGGCATTGTGACGACCGAGGCCCCCGTCCACGTCAGCAACGTGCAGCTGGTTGTTGAGAAGGACGGCAACAAGGTCGTTACTCGCGTCGGCTACCGCTTTGACGACGAGGGCAACAAGATCCGCGTTGCCAAGCGCACCGGTGAGGACATCTGATGACTACCACCACTGCGCCGCGTCTCAAGACGCGCTACCGCGAGGAAATCGCCGGCAAGCTGCGTGAGGAGTTCTCCTACGAGAACGTCATGCAGATCCCCGGTCTGGTCAAGATCGTGGTCAACATGGGTGTGGGCGACGCCGCCCGCGACTCCAAGCTGATCGATGGCGCCGTGCGCGACCTCACCACGATCACCGGCCAGAAGCCGGCCGTCACCAAGGCCCGCAAGTCGATCGCGCAGTTCAAGCTGCGCGAGGGGCAGCCGATCGGCTGCCACGTCACCCTCCGTGGTGACCGCATGTGGGAGTTCCTGGACCGTACGCTGTCGCTCGCGCTTCCGCGTATCCGTGACTTCCGTGGCCTGTCGCCGAAGCAGTTCGACGGCCGTGGCAACTACACCTTCGGTCTCACGGAGCAGGTCATGTTCCACGAGATCGACCAGGACAAGATCGACCGGGTCCGGGGCATGGACATCACCGTGGTCACCACGGCGACCAATGACGACGAGGGTCGTGCCCTCCTTCGTCACCTCGGCTTCCCGTTCAAGGAGAACTGACCGTGGCGAAGAAGTCCCTGATCGCTAAGGCTGCCCGCAAGCCGAAGTTCGCCGTCCGCGGGTACACCCGCTGCCAGCGCTGCGGCCGGCCCCACTCCGTCTACCGCAAGTTCGGCCTGTGCCGCGTGTGCCTTCGTGAGATGGCTCACCGTGGCGAGCTGCCGGGCGTGACCAAGAGCTCCTGGTAATCCTCCTTCGCCCTTTGGGCGTTGGGATTATCCGGAAGCTCTCGGTAAGTATCTGGTCGGCAGGAGCCCGCCCTCACATGCCGTAGGCTTGTGTGGTTGGGCGCCTGCCGCCCTAGACCGACTTACTACGCCGTAGGTCCCCGCACCGCACCCGTCCCGCCACTGAGTGGGGAGAGGGATGGCGCATACAGGAAACCCCGGCGAGAGAGGCCGAAGGCCAACTCATGACCATGACTGATCCCATCGCAGACATGCTCACGCGTCTGCGTAACGCGAACTCGGCGTATCACGACGACGTCAAGATGCCGCACAGCAAGATCAAGTCGCACATCGCGGAGATCCTCCAGCAGGAGGGCTTCATCACCGGCTGGAAGGTCGAGGACGCCGAGGTCGGCAAGAGCCTCGTTCTCGACCTGAAGTTCGGTCCGAACCGCGAGCGTTCGATTGCCGGCATCAAGCGCATCTCGAAGCCGGGTCTGCGTGTATACGCAAAGTCCACCAATCTGCCGAAGGTTCTCGGCGGCCTGGGCGTGGCGATCATCTCCACGTCCCACGGTCTCCTGACCGGCCAGCAGGCCAGCAAGAAGGGCGTAGGTGGGGAAGTCCTCGCCTACGTCTGGTAGTCGGGAACGGAGGAAAAGCTCATGTCGCGAATCGGCAAGCTCCCCATCCAGGTTCCCGCCGGTGTGGACGTCACCATCGATGGCCGCACGGTCGCGGTGAAGGGGCCCAAGGGCACCCTCTCGCACACCGTCGCCGCGCCGATCGAGGTCACCAAGGGTGAGGACGGCGTTCTGAACGTCGTCCGCCCGAACGACGAGCGTCAGAACAAGGCCCTTCACGGCCTGTCCCGCACGCTGGTGGCGAACATGATCACCGGTGTGACCCAGGGATACATCAAGGCGCTCGAGATCAGCGGTGTCGGTTACCGCGTCCAGGCGAAGGGCTCCAACCTGGAGTTCGCCCTGGGCTACAGCCACCCGATCCTCATCGAGGCCCCCGAAGGCATCACCTTCAAGGTCGAGTCGCCCACGAAGTTCAGTGTCGAGGGCATCGACAAGCAGAAGGTCGGCGAGGTTTCGGCGAAGATCCGCAAGCTGCGGAAGCCTGACCCGTACAAGGCCAAGGGCGTCAAGTACGCCGGCGAGGTTATCCGCCGCAAGGTCGGAAAGGCGGGTAAGTAAGCCATGGCATACGGTGTAAAGATCGCCAAGGGCGACGCCTACAAGCGTGCCGCCCTCAAGCGCCGCCACATCCGCGTCCGGAAGCACATCTCCGGTTCGCCCGAGCGTCCGCGCTTGGTTGTGACGCGTTCGAACCGCCACATGGTCGCTCAGGTCATCGACGACATCGCGGGCCACACGCTCGCGTCGGCGTCGACGCTTGACGCCTCCATCCGCGGCGTCGAGGGTGACAAGAGCGCCCTCGCCAAGCAGGTCGGGGCCCTGGTCGCCGAGCGCGCCAAGGCCGCAGGCGTCGAGGCCGTCGTGTTTGACCGCGGTGGCAACCAGTACGCCGGGCGGATTGCCGCTCTGGCTGACGCCGCCCGTGAAGCCGGGCTGAAGTTCTAAGCCCCGGTTCCTACGCACAGCGGACGTAACAGAGAGAGGTAATTCCAATGGCTGGACCCCAGCGCCGCGGAAGCGGTGCCGGTGGCGGCGAGCGGCGGGACCGGAAGGGCCGTGACGGTGGCGCCAGCGCCGCCGAGAAGACCGCGTACGTCGAGCGTGTCGTCGCGATCAACCGCGTCGCCAAGGTCGTGAAGGGTGGTCGTCGCTTCAGCTTCACCGCGCTGGTCGTGGTGGGCGATGGTGACGGCAGCGTCGGTGTCGGATACGGCAAGGCCAAGGAAGTTCCCGCGGCCATCGCCAAGGGCGTTGAAGAGGCCAAGAAGAGCTTCTTCAAGGTTCCGCGTATCCAGGGCACCATCCCTCACCCGATCCAGGGCGAGAAGGCTGCGGGCGTTGTTCTGCTCAAGCCTGCTTCCCCCGGTACCGGTGTGATCGCGGGTGGCCCGGTGCGCGCCGTTCTGGAGTGCGCCGGCGTTCACGACATCCTGTCGAAGTCGCTCGGTTCTTCGAACCCGATCAACATTGTGCACGCGACGGTGGCGGCCCTTCAGGGTCTCCAGCGTCCCGAGGAGATCGCGGCTCGCCGTGGTCTGCCCCTCGAGGACGTGGCCCCCGCTGCTCTGCTCCGTGCTCGAGCGGCAGGTATGTGATGGCTCGCCTGAAGATCACACAGACCAAGTCGTACATCGGCAGCAAGCAGAACCACCGCGACACCCTGCGTTCGCTCGGGCTCAAGCGCCTGCACGACGTGGTTGTCAAGGAGGACCGCCCCGAGTTCCGCGGAATGGCTAACACCGTCCGCCACCTCGTGACGGTTGAGGAGGTCGACTGACATGGCGGAGAACCAGCCGCTGAAGGCCCACGACCTCCGGCCTGCCCCGGGCGCCAAGACCGCCAAGACCCGTGTGGGTCGAGGCGAGGCGTCCAAGGGTAAGACCGCCGGACGTGGCACCAAGGGCACCAAGGCCCGCTACCAGGTTCCGGAGCGCTTCGAGGGCGGGCAGATGCCCCTCCACATGCGTCTCCCGAAGCTCAAGGGCTTCAAGAACCCGTTCCGCACCGAGTACCAGGTCGTGAACCTGGACAAGCTCGGCACGCTCTACCCCGAGGGTGGAGAGGTCACGGTGGCCGATCTGGTCGCCAAGGGTGCGGTGCGCAACAACCACCTCGTCAAGGTCCTCGGACAGGGCGAGATCTCCGTGGCGCTGCAGGTTTCGGTTGACGCCGTCTCCGGCTCCGCCAAGGAGAAGATCGCCGCTGCCGGCGGCACTGTCACCGAGCTGGTCTGAGACAACTCGGACACATAGGTGGCCTGAACATCCGACCGGGGATGCCTCTCATATGGGGCATCCCCGGTTGGTCGTTCCTAGGGGGGCATGTACGCCGGTAAGGTGGCGTCCGTTGCTGTGGTAAGCCCTGGACGCAAGCCGCCCGGGGACCTTTGACTGTTACGTATTCGTCAATCCTCAAGACCGTCACCTCTACGCATTGCGCGGGGGTCGCAGGAGGCACCGTGCTCACCGCGTTCGCCCGGGCGTTCAAGACGCCCGACCTGCGCAAGAAGCTGCTCTTCACGCTCGGCATCATCGTGCTCTACCGGCTCGGGGCGCACATCCCGGTCCCGGGGGTGAGTTACGAGAACGTCCAGACCTGTGTTGATCAGGCAAGTAAGGGCAACAACAGCCTTTTCGGCCTGGTGAACATGTTCAGCGGTGGTGCACTGCTGCAGATCACGATCTTCGCGCTCGGCATCATGCCGTACATCACGGCCAGCATCATTCTTCAGCTGCTGACCGTGGTGATTCCCCGACTAGAGGCGCTCAAGAAGGAGGGGCAGTCCGGCCAGGCAAAGATCACGCAGTACACGCGTTATCTGACGGTCGCGCTCGCCATCCTCCAGGGCACCGGCCTGGTGGCCACGGCCACCAGTGGCGCACTGTTCAGCGGCTGCCCCGTCGCCGATCAGATCGTCCCGAACCACTCGATCTTCACGACCATCGTCATGGTCACCACGATGACCGCCGGCACCGCCGCCGTCATGTGGCTCGGTGAGCTCATCACCGACCGCGGCATCGGCAACGGCATGTCGATCCTGATGTTCATCTCGATCGCCGCCAGCTTCCCCGGCGCCCTGTGGGCCATCAAGACGAGCGGCAAGCTCGCGGACGGCTGGATCGAGTTCGGCACCGTCATCCTGATCGGCTTCGTGATGGTGGCCCTCGTGGTCTTCGTCGAGCAGGCCCAGCGCCGTATCCCGGTGCAGTACGCGAAGCGCATGATCGGCCGCAGGTCCTACGGTGGTACGTCCACCTACATCCCGCTGAAGGTCAACCAGGCGGGTGTGATTCCCGTCATCTTCGCTTCTTCGCTGCTCTACATCCCGGCCCTGATCGTCCAGTTCTCCAACTCCCAGGCAGCCTGGGCGACCTGGATCAAGGACCACTTCGTCAAGGGCGACCACCCGTACTACATCACCGCGTACTTCCTGTTGATCGTCTTCTTCGCCTTCTTCTACGTGGCGATTTCGTTCAACCCCGAGGAAGTCGCCGATAACATGAAGAAGTATGGTGGCTTCATTCCGGGTATCCGGGCTGGTCGACCTACTGCCGAGTACCTGAGCTACGTGCTCAACAGGATCACTTGGCCGGGCTCGCTGTACCTGGGTCTGATCGCTCTTGTGCCAACGATGGCGTTGGCAGGCTTCGGTGGCGCCAACCAGAACTTCCCGTTCGGCGGGACGAGCATCCTGATCATCGTGGGTGTGGGTCTGGAAACCGTGAAGCAGATCGAGAGTCAGCTCCAGCAGCGCAATTACGAAGGGTTCCTCCGCTGATGCGAATCGTCCTCGTCGGCCCGCCGGGTGCCGGCAAGGGAACGCAGGCTGCGTACCTTGCCAAGAACCTGTCGATTCCGCACATCTCCACGGGCGACCTCTTCCGCGCCAACATCAGCCAGGGCACTGACCTTGGCAAGCAGGCCCGCGCCTTCATGGACGCGGGACAGCTGGTGCCGGACGAGGTCACGATCGGGATGGCCAAGGACCGCATGTCCCAGCAGGACGCGGTCAACGGCTTCCTGCTCGACGGCTTCCCGCGCAACGTGGGTCAGGCCGAGGCCCTTGATGTGATGCTCAAGGACGAGGGCGTAAAGCTCGACGCGGTTCTCGACCTCGAAGTCCCGGAGGACGAGGTCGTGAAGCGGATCGCGGGCCGCCGCGTCTGCCGCAACGAGAGCGCGCACGTGTTCCACGTGACGTACAACCCGCCGAAGACCGAGGGTGTCTGCGACACCTGCGGTGGCGAGCTGTACCAGCGCGACGACGACAGCGAAGAGACGGTCCGCACCCGGCTTGAGGTCTATCACACGCAGACCGAGCCGATCATCGACTACTACAGGGCACAGAACCTGGTGGTCACCATCTCCGCGCTCGGCAAGGTCACCGATGTGACCGAGCGGGCCATGGAGGCGCTCAAGAAGCCCGACGAGGCCTGAGAGCGAACCCCGCAGTACATGTGAGTGCACAGTCGGCCGCGGCGTCCATGGGCGCCGCGCCCGACTGTTTGCGGCCGTATCGTGGAGTACGCCGCACCCGTCACCGTCCACCCAGAAAGGCGCCGCGCAATGGTGCAGATCAAGACCCCCGAGCAGATCGCGAAGATGCGTGAGGCGGGGCTGGTGGTCGCTGCCATTCACGCGGCCACCCGAGAGGCCGCGGTGCCCGGCGCCACCACGCTGGACCTGGACCAGGTCGCCCGCAAGGTGATCGCCGACCACGGTGCGAAGTCGAACTTCCTCGGTTACGGCGGATTCCCCGCGACGATCTGCACCTCGGTCAACGAGGTCGTCGTCCACGGCATCCCGGACGACAAGACCGTCCTCAAGGACGGCGACATCATCTCCATCGACGCCGGCGCGATCATCGACGGCTGGCACGGCGACGCCGCGTACACGGCCTTCGTCGGCACCGGTCACGCTCCGGAGCTCGTCGAGCTGTCCCGGGTGACCGAGGAGTCGATGTGGGCCGGCATCGCCGCGATGAAGGTGAACAACCGCCTCGTCGACATCTCGAAGGCGATCGAGTCCTACATCCGCCGCCAGCCCCGCCCGTCGACCGGCAAGTACGGGATCGTCGAGGACTACGGCGGCCACGGCATCGGCACCGAGATGCACATGGACCCGCACGTGCTGAACTACGTCGCCCGCAAGCGCGGCAAGGGCATCAAGCTGGTGCCCGGTGTCTGCCTGGCCATCGAACCGATGGTCTCGCTCGGCACCGCACGCACCGAGGTGATGGCCGACGAGTGGACCGTCCTCACGACCGACGGCAGCTGGTCCTCCCACTGGGAGCACTCCATCGCCCTCACGGAGGAGGGCCCGCTGGTGCTCACCGCACCGGACTGCGGCCGCGAGAAGCTGGCGCAGTACGGCGTGGAGGCGGCGCCGGACCCGCTGGGCTGAATGAACCGCACCCGTTGGGCTGAATGATCCGCACCGCGCCCGCCGGGGTGATTGACGGTGGCGCGGAGGTCTAAGGATCTCCCGCGGTGGGCAAACTTGACGGATTCGTCTTTTGGAGTCCGCTGACGTAGACTGACTCGTCGGCTCTCGTGCATCAGTGTGCCCGTATGTATGCACACGAGTGTGCAGAGCCGATCAAGGTAGCCGATTCGAAAGGCGAAGCGTGGCCAAGAAGCAAGGTGCCATCGAAATTGAGGGCACCGTGATCGAGTCTCTCCCGAACGCCATGTTCAGGGTGGAGCTCCAGAACGGTCACAAGGTCCTCGCGCACATCAGCGGGAAGATGCGGATGCACTACATCCGAATCCTTCCCGATGACCGGGTCGTCGTGGAGCTCTCCCCGTACGACCTGACGCGTGGCCGGATCGTCTACCGCTACAAGTAGATCTTGCCCACATTCCGCTTCGGCGGGTGCTGGCACTGACCCGGAGAACCTGACATCCCATGAAGGTCAAGCCGAGCGTCAAGAAGATCTGCGACAAGTGCAAGGTGATCCGCCGTCACGGTCGGGTCATGGTCATCTGCGACAACCTGCGCCACAAGCAGCGCCAGGGCTGACGCACGACCCCCTCGCATCTCGCAGTACTTCGCGCGACGCACGTAAACGTACATACGCACTGCCCGTCCAAGCCACGGCTGACGACACCTCCGGCGGGGGCCGGAGACCCGGGCGTACCACCGCTCCCAGCGAGCGGTCGGCGATCGGGAGCGGCACTGCGGAAGACCCCCGAAATGACAACTGGAGCCATTGAATGGCACGCGTTTCAGGTGTTGACATCCCGCGCGAAAAGCGCGTGGAGGTTGCCCTCACCTACGTCTTCGGTATCGGGCGCACCCGGTCCAAGGAGATCCTCGCCACCACCGGCGTGAACCCGAACACCCGCGTTCGTGACCTGGCCGAAGAGGACCTGGTCAAGATCCGCGAGTACGTGGACGCCAACCTCCGCACCGAGGGTGACCTCCGCCGCGAGATCCAGGGCGACATCCGCCGCAAGATCGAGATCGGCTGCTACCAGGGCATTCGTCACCGCCGTGGTCTGCCGGTGCACGGCCAGCGGACCAGCACGAACGCGCGTACCCGCAAGGGCCCGCGTCGCGCGATCGCCGGTAAGAAGAAGCCGGGCAAGAAGTAGTCCTCAGCGGACGCACTGCGAACGTCCGGGTCACCGGGCATCCGCAGCATCCAGCGGTCTTCGCTGTAGGACCGATCACCTCCCCTCTCCATCTGGAGTAAAGACATGCCCCCCAAGGGTCGTCAGGGCGCAGCCAAGAAGGTGCGTCGCAAGGAAAAGAAGAACGTCGCTCACGGCCACGCGCACATCAAGAGCACGTTCAACAACACCATCGTCTCGATCACGGACCCCGCGGGCAACGTGATCTCCTGGGCCTCCGCCGGCCACGTCGGCTTCAAGGGCTCGCGCAAGTCCACCCCCTTCGCCGCGCAGATGGCCGCCGAGTCGGCCGCCCGCCGCGCGCAGGAGCACGGCATGCGCAAGGTTGACGTCTTCGTGAAGGGTCCGGGCTCCGGCCGCGAGACCGCGATCCGCTCCCTCCAGGCCACGGGCCTCGAGGTCGGTTCGATCCAGGACGTCACCCCGACGCCGCACAACGGCTGCCGTCCGCCGAAGCGTCGCCGCGTCTGATGCGCAACGGCCGGTGACGGCCGTGCGCCAGTAGCGTGGGTACGGGCGGTATGCCCCCTACGGGGGTGTGCCGCCCGTATCCTTGTTTCATCTGTAGGGCGTCAAATAGTGGGCGCCCACGACTGAAGGATTCACACCATGCTTATCGCTCAGCGTCCGTCGCTGACCGAAGAGGTCGTTGACGAGTTCCGTTCGCGGTTCGTCATCGAGCCCCTGGAGCCGGGCTTCGGCTACACGCTCGGTAACTCTCTTCGCCGTACGCTCCTCTCCTCGATCCCCGGTGCCGCTGTCACCAGCATCCGGATCGACGGCGTCCTGCACGAGTTCACCACCGTGCCGGGTGTCAAGGAGGACGTCACCGACCTCATCCTCAACATCAAGCAGCTGGTCGTCTCCTCGGAGCACGACGAGCCGGTCGTGATGTACCTGCGCAAGCAGGGTCCCGGCCTGGTCACCGCTGCCGACATCGCCCCGCCGGCCGGTGTCGAGGTCCACAACCCGGACCTCGTCATGGCCACGCTGAACGGCAAGGGCAAGCTGGAGATGGAGCTGACCGTCGAGCGCGGTCGCGGCTACGTCTCCGCGGTCCAGAACAAGCAGGTGGGCCAGGAGATCGGCCGGATTCCGGTCGACTCCATCTACTCGCCGGTGCTCAAGGTCACGTACAAGGTCGAGGCGACCCGTGTCGAGCAGCGCACCGACTTCGACAAGCTGATCGTCGACGTCGAGACCAAGCAGGCCATGCGTCCCCGTGACGCCATGGCGTCGGCCGGTAAGACCCTGGTCGAGCTGTTCGGTCTGGCGCGCGAGCTCAACATCGACGCCGAGGGCATCGACATGGGCCCGTCGCCGACGGACGCCGCGCTCGCTGCCGATCTGGCGCTGCCGATCGAGGAGCTGGAGCTCACGGTCCGCTCGTACAACTGCCTCAAGCGCGAGGGCATCCACTCCGTGGGTGAGCTCGTGGCTCGTTCCGAGGCCGATCTGCTCGACATCCGCAACTTCGGTGCGAAGTCGATCGACGAGGTCAAGGCGAAGCTGGCCGGTATGGGCCTGGCGCTGAAGGACTCGCCTCCCGGCTTCGACCCCACCGCCGCGGCGGACGCGTTCGGCGCGGACGACGATGCGGATGCGGGTTTTGTGGAGACCGAGCAGTACTGATTCGCCTCCGGCTGGGGTGCGTGTCCTTGTGATGGGCGCCCCGGACCGGGCGAGGGCTTTGTCCTCAATCGACGGACGGGCTTGAATTTCGGGCTCGGGTGCGAGGGGGGTGTCCTCAAGCGCCGGACGGGCTTGGATTTCGGGCTCGGGCGTGAGAGGGGTGTCCTCAAGCGCTGGACGGGCTTGATATGCGGGTTTGATGTCGAGTGCGTGTGGCGGATGAATACTTCCGTGTGGCGACCGCCGCTCGGGAACTGACACCGGTACCTGATACGGCCGGTGCAGCACACAAGGAGAAATACCATGCCTCAGCCCGCCAAGGGCGCCCGTCTGGGCGGCAGCGCTGCGCACGAGAAGCACCTTCTCAACAACCTTGCGAAGGCGCTGTTCGAGCACGGCCGCATCACCACGACCGAGGCCAAGGCCCGCCGCCTGCGTCCGGTCGCGGAGCGTTTCATCACCAAGGCGAAGAAGGGCGACATCCACAACCGTCGCCTGGTGCTGCAGTCGATCACGGACAAGGGCATCGTGCACACGCTCTTCACCGAGATCGCCCCGCGGTACGAGAACCGCCCCGGTGGTTACACCCGTATCACCAAGATCGGCAACCGTCGTGGCGACAACGCCCCGATGGCCGTCATCGAGCTGGTCGAGGCCCTGACCGTGGCGCAGGCTGCCACCGGTGAGGCCGAGGCCGCCACAAAGCGTGCGGTCAAGGAAGACGCCCTCAAGAAGGACGAGACCCCGGTCGAGTCCGTCGAGGACGCCAAGCCGGCCGAGGCTGACGAGGAGTCGAAGGACGCCTGAGCGTTCTGAGACCACTGGGCGGGCCCGCATCACCCTTCGGGGCGGTGCGGGCCCGTTCTGCTGTGCACGGATCTTGAGAGGATCGCTGGTGAGTGACGTAGTGGAGCCCGGTTTCGTACGGGTGCGGCTGGACCTGGCCTACGACGGCAAGGACTTCTCGGGCTGGGCGAAGCAGACCGGCCGGCGGACCGTCCAGGGGGAGATCGAGGATGCCCTGCGCACGGTGACCCGCTCCTCGCGGACGTACGACCTGACCGTGGCCGGGCGCACCGATGCCGGGGTGCACGCCCGCGGCCAGGTCGCGCACGTGGACCTGCCGGCCGAGGTGTGGGCCGAGCACGCGGACAAGCTGCTGCGGCGGATGGCCGGGCGGATGGCGTCCGATGTGCGGATCCGGCGGATCGAGGAGGCGCCGGCGGGGTTCAACGCCCGCTTCTCGGCGCTGTGGCGCAGGTACGCCTACCGGGTGGCGGACCGGCCGGGCGGGGTGGACCCGCTGGTGCGGGGTCATGTCCTGTGGCACGACCGGCCGTTGGACGTTGCCGCGATGAACGAGGCGGCGGCGCGGATGACCGGGGAGCACGACTTCGCCGCGTACTGCAAGAAGCGCGAGGGTGCGACGACCATCCGTACCTTGCAGAAGCTGAGCTGGGTACGGGACGAGGCGTCCGGGATCATGACGGCGACCGTGCAGGCCGACGCGTTCTGCCACAACATGGTGCGGGCGCTGATCGGCGCGGCCCTGTTCGTGGGGGACGGGCGGCGCCCGGCGGCCTGGCCGGCCGAGGTGCTGGCGGCCCGGGTGCGGGACCCCGGGGTGCATGTCGTGCGGCCGCACGGGCTGACGCTGGAGGAAGTCGCGTACCCCGCCGATGAGTTGCTGGCGGCGCGGGCGGTCGAGGCCCGTAACGTGCGGACCCTGCCGGGGGCCGGCTGCTGCTGACCGGAGGGGCCCGTACGAGGGGTCAGGCCGTGGCCTGACCGCGCCTGCGCAGCGCGCCCGTGAGCGACCCCGCCGCGTACAGCGCCGCACCGCTCAGCAGTGAGGAGCGGAACCAGCCGATCTGCGGGCTCCACCACGCGAAGGCGGCGGCCGGGGCGAGGACCAGCAGCATCAGTGTCCGGATCAGCAGCCGGCGCGGGGTGTGCGGGGGGCGGGGCTCCGGCGGATGGCCGCCGCTGTCCGTGGACATCGTGTCGCGCATCCCCGCCAGGAGTCCGCGCCTGGCCAGCACCCTGGCTCCGGGGAGCTCACCGAGGACCTGGGTCTCCCCTCCGAAGCCCGGTGGCACGGGCGGCAGGCCCAGGGCCGTCACCAGGTCCTCCTGGTGCCCGGCCGGGTCGCCGGTGGAGCGCAGTATGTGGGCCAGGGGGCGCGGGTCGGCCTGCTGGTAGAGGTGCGCGAGGCTCTGCGCGGTGGCCCGGACCTCGGTGTGGTCGGGGGTGGGGGACTCGGTGTGCCAGGTGTGCGTGGCGTGCGTCCGGCCCTGGTGGAGGGCGGTGATGCTGCTGCGCCCCGGCGCGCGGTGCAGGACCAGGGCCGGCCAGCTCTCCCCGGTCGTGAAGGTCTCGGCCGCCGCTGTCAGGGGCTCCTCGGGGAGCAGCGCCGTACGCCGGCTGCGGACGGCCTCCGGGACCACCTCGACGTAGCTGGAGCCCTCGCCGGCCGGGGCCGTACGCAGGGAGTAGCCGCAGAGCAGGGCGGCCTGGGCGACCTCGGCCGGGGGAGCGGGCACGATGGCGACCGTGCGCGGGGCCAGCTCCGCCCAGTCCGGGGCGTCCGCGTCGGTGGCGGGCGGCTCGGGCGGGCGGCGGAAGAACGGGACCTGCGAGGCGAGGTCGATCCGGACGTCCGAGCGGGCTTCGAGGAACTCGGTGAGGGGGTCGCCGAGCCGGGCCCAGGGGAACTCCGTGGCGTGCACCCCGATGGCCCGGAACACGTCGAGGGCCTCGGCCGGCCGGTCGTCCATGATCAGCATCAGGGCCAGCTCGTTGCGGAAGCCGGCCGCCTCGCGTTCGCCCGCCGGGTAGCTGCCGGAGAGGCCCAGGGCCCGGGTGAGGGCCGCCTCGGTCTCGGGGCCGTACGGGTCGGGGCCGTCCGGCCCGTCCGGTCCGTCCTGCGCGGACAGCCGGTACTCCAGCGCCGCCCGCAGCGGCAGCGCGTGCAGCTTCGAGCCGGGCGGGGCCGATGCCGCCACCCGCTCGGCGTACCGGAACATCTCCTCGTGCGAGCCGAACCACTTGGCGCACAGGTACTGCAGGGCCTGCTGGTGGCAGCCGGAGTGGTGCGGGTCGCGGGCCCGCGCCTCGGCCAGATACGCGTCGAAGACCTCGCGCGGGGCCTGGATGCCGCGGGCGTGCGTGAGGGCGATGCGCCACGGGACCGGGTCGGCGGGGTTCAGCTCGGCCGCGGCGCCGATCACCGGTACGGCGTCCTCCAGGAGCGCGAAGAAGGCCTGGAACCGGTCGCGTTCCACGTCCTCGGCGCCGGCGTCCGTCCGTATCCGCCAGGCCTGCTGGAGCTGGAAGTCGGCCACGACGAGGATCGCGTCCGGGTCCCCGGGCGACTCCTGGACCCAGCTCTCCAGCCAGCCGTCGTGGTGCAGCGCGGTCCGGGCCAGCCGGCTCACGCAGGCGTCCCTGCGTTCCCACTGGGCGTGCGTCCGGGTGGCGGCGAGGAGCTCCCGGGCCGGTGCGTGGTCTCCGGCCACCGCCGCGGCGAGGGCGGCGCGCAGCGGGGTGTCCGGCGCGTCGAGGGCCACGGCCTCGTCGGGCGCGAGGTCGGTGCCGATCGCGTCGCGGTGGCGCACGATGCGCAGGAACGCGAGCGGGAAGGCAAGGCGCACAGCGGCAGATCCCCCGCATCGGGAAGAGGTGACTGAACGGAGTGGCTGAAAGGGAGGGAAGCGACCGAGACCGGGTCAGGTGGTGGGGGCGGTGGCGGCTGCCGATGCCTGGACCTCGCCGCGGTGGCGGATCTGCCGGAACGTGAAGTTCGTCAGGTCGTCGCCGACGGCGAACACGTTCTTGTCGGCCTTGGTGACGCTCTTGCCGCTGGTGAAGCCGCCGACCGTGAAGTAGGCGTACCGGCCGTAGGAGTTGGCCGTACGGCGGCAGACGGTTCCGCCGCGGCAGAAGGTCGGCACACCCGAGCCGCTCAGCGACGCGATGCCGCCGGAGGCCTGCTCGGCGGCCTTCTTGGCCTGGGCCTCGGTCTTGAAGACCGCCAGCCCGATGGTCACGGCCACGCCGTCGCGGCTGTACGTGGCACGGATGACCTGGTCGCAGCCGTTGCCGGCGAGGATGGAGCCGAGTGCGCCCTGGGTGGTCGCGGCGCAGTTCGTGGTGCGGTTCGTGGCGCCCTTGGCGTAGACGCGGTCGCCCATCTTCAGCTGCTTGCCGGGGAAGAAGGCGTCGGCGCTGACGGGCGCCCGGTCCTTCTTCACGTCGGATATGTAGTCCTTCGGGTCCGGCGGGGGCGGCGGCTGCACCGAGGAGAAGGACGGCTCGGGCTGCGCCGTCTCGCTCGGCAGGTCGGTCGCCGAGGGCAGCTGGCTCGCGTTCTTCCCGCCGGACGCGGCGGAGTCGTCCTTGTTGGTCGAGATGACGGCCGTGGCCACGATCGCGGCGACCGCGGCGGTGGCCACCGCGCCCCCGCCGATCATCAGCCACCTCTTGCGTCTGGCCCGCGCCGCGGACTGCTCGGCCAGCGCCGCCCAGTCCGGAGTCCCGCTGTCGCCCGGCCCCCAGGAGGGCCCCCCTTGCCCAAAGCTCATGCGGCGAATCCTAGTGCCCCTCCCGGCGATGTCTGCCCCGTCGCGTCGTCCAGCACGCACGCTCGCGGCGTTGGCCAAAAGCCCTGGTAGCTCCGCTACAAGGACTTCTGTCCGCCTTGCGATCGCACGCACTGGACGACGCTCCTTACGGGACAAACATCGCCGGTCACGGCACTGGACGGAACACAAACCGGTTGGGCCAGAGCTTCGCGGGCCGTGACAATGCTGTACATGGGACATCTTGAAGCAGGCCATCTGGAGTACTACCTACCGGACGGGCGGGTGCTGCTCGGCGATGCTTCGTTCCGTGTGGCGGACGGGGCGGTGGTCGCCCTCGTCGGGGCGAACGGCTCCGGGAAGACCACCCTGCTGCGGCTGCTCGCCGGGGAGCTCCAGCCGCACGGCGGCTCGGTCTCGGTGAGCGGCGGGCTCGGGGTGATGCAGCAGTTCGTCGGCTCGGTGCGCGACGAGCGCACGGTGCGTGACCTGCTGGTTTCCGTCGCCCAGCCCCGTGTCCGGGAGGCCGCGCGGGCCGTCGACCTGGCCGAGGAGAAGATCCTCACCGTCGATGACGAGGCCGCGCAGATGGCGTACGCGCAGGCGCTGAGCGACTGGGCCGAGGCGCGCGGGTACGAGGCCGAGACGGTCTGGGACATGTGCACGACGGCGGCGCTCGGCGTCCCGTACGAGAAGGCGCAGTGGCGCGAGGTGCGCACGCTCTCCGGCGGTGAGCAGAAGCGGCTGGTGCTGGAGGCGCTGCTGCGCGGGCCCGACGAGGTGTTGCTGCTCGACGAGCCGGACAACTATCTGGACGTCCCCGGAAAGCGGTGGCTGGAGGAGCGGCTGAAGGAGACCCGTAAGACGGTCCTCTTCGTGTCCCACGACCGGGAGCTGCTGTCCAGGGCCGCCGAGAAGATCGTCAGCGTGGAGCCCAGCGCGGCCGGCAGCGACGTATGGGTGCACGGTGGCGGATTCGCCACGTACCACCAGGCCCGCAAGGAGCGCTTCGCGCGCTTCGAGGAGCTGCTGCGGCGCTGGGAGGAGGAGCACGCCCGGCTGAAGGCGCTCGTCCTGCGGATGCGGCAGCAGGCGGCGAACAGCCCCGACATGGCGAACCGCTACCACGCGATGCAGACCCGCTTCAAGAAGTTCGAGGACGCGGGCCCGCCGCCGGAGCCGCCGCGCGAGCAGGACATCAGGATGCGGCTGCGCGGCGGCCGGACCGGGATGCGGGCGGTGACCTGCAAGAACCTGGAGCTGACCGGCCTGATGAAGCCGTTCGACCTGGAGATCTTCTACGGGGAACGGGTCGCCGTCCTCGGCTCGAACGGGTCGGGCAAGTCGCACTTCCTGCGGCTGCTGGCCGGCGAGACGGTGGCGCACACGGGGGAGTGGAAGCTCGGGGCGAGGGTGGTGGCCGGCCACTTCGCGCAGACCCACGCCCACCCGGAGCTGCTCGGCAAGACGCTCGTCGAGATCCTGTGGACGGAGCAGGCCAAGGACCGGGGCGGTGCGATGTCCGTGCTGCGGCGGTACGAGCTGGAGCGGCAGGGGGACCAGCCGTTCGAGAAGCTGTCCGGCGGACAGCAGGCCCGGTTCCAGATCCTGCTCCTTGAGCTGTCCGGCACGACGGCGCTGCTGCTCGACGAGCCGACCGACAACCTCGACCTGGAGTCGGCCGAGGCGCTCCAGGACGGTCTTGAGGTGTACGACGGGACGGTGATGGCCGTCACGCACGACCGGTGGTTCGCGAAGTCCTTCGACCGGTATCTGGTTTTCGGCTCCGACGGGGTCGTCCGGGAGACGGCGGAGCCGGTCTGGGACGAGCGGCGGGTGTCGCGAGTGCGGTGACGCCGGTGCGGGGTGCGGGGTTTTGTCCTCAATCTCCCCCATAGCCTTAAGGGCATGGGGGGACCCCCTCGACGGGCTTGATTTGTGCGGGTGCCCCGCAGGGGCGCTTTCCGGGTGGGTGGGGGGTGGTGCCCCTCCGGGGCGTCTCCTCGAAAATGGCGTGTTCACCCGGGTCCGAGAGGGACCCGGGTCGTACGCCATTTCCTGCGGGGACTCCCCTGCACGTCCCCACCCCTGCATCACGCGCGTCTGCACACCGGCGAAGCTGCTGCCGCAGACGCGCAAGCCCGTCCGGCGATTGAGGACGGAACCCCGGGCCGGGGCCGGGAACCCGTCGCGGGTGACGCGTTTTGACCCGTCCGGGGCGCGGCGGGTACTGTCGGGGATTGTTATACGTATTGGCTTCGTCGTTCTCACGCGAAGGGCCCTTACGTAGGTTCTCTGGAGCAGTTACCAGTGGCTCGCATACGGGCAGCGTTCCCGGCATTGTGAGGCCCCAGCTGCATGATCGCTTCAGAGGTGCCGTGTGTCTGGACCCCATCCACTGAAGAAGCGAAGGCTACGAAGTGCGTACGTACAGCCCCAAGCCCGGCGATGTCACTCGCCAGTGGCACATCATTGACGCCGAGGACATCGTCCTGGGTCGTCTGGCCACCACGGCTGCGAACCTCCTCCGAGGCAAGCACAAGGCGATTTACGCCCCCCACATGGACATGGGCGACTTCGTCATCATCATCAACGCCGAGAAGGTTCACCTCTCCGGCAACAAGAAGACCCAGAAGATGGCGTACCGCCACTCCGGGTTCCCGGGCGGCCTGCGCTCCGTGCGCTACGACGAGCTCCTCGCGAAGAACCCCGAGAAGGCTGTCGAGAAGGCCATCAAGGGCATGATCCCCAAGAACACTCTGGGTCGCCAGATGATCTCGAAGCTCAAGGTCTACGCGGGTGACCAGCACCCGCACGCTGCGCAGCAGCCGGTCCCGTTCGAGATCACCCAGGTCGCGCAGTAGTTTCGGCCTCCCCCTAAGACGTACAGAAAGATCTGAGGAGAATCGTGGCCGAGACCACTGCAGAGACGCCCGTCGAGGGCACCGAGGTCACTGAGGGCGAAGAGACCTTCGCCGAGGTGACCACCTTCGAGTCCGAGGTGCCCGTCGAGGGCGAGTACACCTCGGAGTCGCTCGTGGGCCGCTTCGGTGACCCGCAGCCCGCGGCCGGCCTTGGCCGTCGCAAGAACGCCATCGCCCGCGTCCGGATCGTTCCGGGCACCGGCAAGTGGAAGATCAACGGTCGCACCCTTGAGGACTACTTCCCCAACAAGGTGCACCAGCAGGAAGTCAACGAGCCCTTCAAGGTGCTCGAGCTCGACAACCGCTACGACGTCATCGCCCGCATCTCGGGTGGCGGCGTGTCGGGTCAGGCCGGTGCCCTGCGCCTCGGCGTCGCCCGCTCGCTCAACGAGGCGGACGAGGACAACAACCGCGCCACGCTGAAGAAGGCCGGCTTCCTCTCCCGCGACGACCGTGCGGTCGAGCGCAAGAAGGCCGGTCTCAAGAAGGCCCGTAAGGCACCGCAGTACAGCAAGCGCTAAACCGCCTGCTCATCCGCGTTACTCGTTCGCCCCGGCGGCACACCTCGTGCTGCCGGGGCGTTCGTTTATTGGCAGCCTCGGGCATATAACGGCATAAGACGTTCATACGCCCGTGGATTGTCTGGTCTGTTTTTTTGCGTTTCGGAGCACCTTCGGAGGACACCAGTGGGACGACTCTTCGGCACGGACGGCGTGCGCGGTGTCGCCAATGCGGACCTGACGGCCGAGCTCGCGCTCGGCCTCTCGGTCGCTGCGGCGCACGTACTGGGCGAAGTGGGCACCTTCGAGGGCCACCGGCCGACGGCCGTGGTCGGCCGGGATCCCCGCGCCTCCGGAGAGTTCCTGGAGGCCGCCGTGGTGGCGGGCCTCGCCAGCGCGGGCGTCGACGTCCTGCGCGTCGGCGTACTGCCGACCCCGGCGGTGGCCTACCTCACCGGCGCGCTGGGCGCCGACATCGGCGTGGTGCTCTCCGCCAGCCACAACGCGATGCCGGACAACGGGGTCAAGTTCTTCGCCCGAGGCGGCCACAAGCTCGCCGACGAGCTGGAGGACCGCATCGAGACGGTCTACGAGCAGCACCGCACCGGTGCGCCGTGGGCCCGTCCCACCGGGGCCGGCGTGGGCCGGATCAGCGACTACGCCGAGGGCTTCGACCGCTACGTCGCTCACCTCATCGGCGTACTGCCCAACCGGCTCGACGGACTGAAGGTCGTACTCGACGAGGCGCACGGCGCCGCCGCCCGCGTCTCGCCCGAGGCGTTCGCCCGCGCCGGGGCCGAGATCATCACGATCGGCGCGGACCCGGACGGCCTGAACATCAACGACGGCTGCGGTTCCACGCACCTGGAGCTGCTCCGCGCCGCCGTCGTCGAGCACGGCGCCGACCTCGGCATCGCGCACGACGGCGACGCCGACCGCTGCCTGGCCGTGGACGGCGCCGGCGAGGAGATCGACGGCGACCAGATCCTGGCCGTCCTCGCCCTCGCCATGCGCGACGCCGGACAGCTCCGCAAAGGCACCGTGGTCGGCACCGTGATGTCGAACCTCGGCTTCAAGATCGCCATGGAGCGGGAGGGCATCCAGCTCGTCCAGACCGCTGTCGGTGACCGTTACGTACTGGAGTCGATGAAGGCCGAGGGCTACGCCCTGGGCGGCGAGCAGTCCGGCCACGTCATCGTCCTGGACCACGCCACGACCGGCGACGGCACGCTGACCGGCCTGATGCTGGCGGCACGGGTCGCCGCCACCGGCCGTACGCTCGCCGAACTGGCCGGTGTGATGGAGCGCCTGCCGCAGGTGCTCATCAACGTGCCGGACGTCGACAAGTCCCGGGTGGCCACCTCCCCGGAGCTGGCCACGGCCGTGGCCGAGGCCGAGCGCGAGCTGGGCGCCACCGGACGCGTGCTGCTGCGCCAGTCGGGCACGGAGCCGCTGGTACGGGTCATGGTCGAGGCGGCCGACATCGAGCAGGCGCGCGCGGTGGCCGGACGGCTGGCCGACGTGGTGAAGTCCGCGCTGGGTTAAGCGTCAGGGGGGGGCGGGCGGCTGCGCCCGCCTCCCTAAGCCCGCGTGCTGCGAACGGGCGGCTCCGCGTGTGCCCGCTGGCGGCGCCGGGCCGTCCGCCACAGGGCCTTCTGCGCCAGCAGCGTCAGCGTCCCCGAGAGCACGATGCCGCCGAGGTTCGCCGCCAGCTGCTGCGCGGAGCCGGCCATCTGGTGGTAGTCGCTGTAACTGAACGCCACCGCGGCATTGGCCGCGGCCGGCACGGTCGTCACCGAGATCGCGACCCCGATCAGCGCCCCGGACTTCGCCGAGGTCAGGGAGAGCGTCCCGGCGATGCCCGCCAGGAACGCCACCACGAACGACAGCCAGTCCGGCTGCCAGACGAACGCCGTATTGGGCCGCTTCGCCTCGATCATCGCGGCGTCGAACAACCCGAAGACGTCCATCAGCCAGGCGAAGCCGGCCGTCAGCACCATCGCGAGGGCGAAGCCGCCGACCAGCGCCCACAACGAGCGCCACACCAGGCGCGGGGCGCGCTGCACCAGCGCCGTGGAGATCCCGGCCAGCGGGCCGAACTCCGGGCCCACCGCCATCGCGCCCACGATCAGGATCGCGTTGTCGAGCATCACACCGCAGGCGGCGAGCATCGTCGCGACCGCGAGGAACGACACGTAGGTGACGCTGAACGTCGACTCCTCGTGGGTCGCCTCCGTCAGCTCCTCCCACAGGACCGCGTCCGCGCCCTCGCCCGGTGCCTCCTCCTCGGCCCGGTCGGCGCGCGCGGAGAGCGTCAGATCCATGTTCTCGACGGTGATCGACCCGTAGGTGTCGACCCCGAGCCGCCGCAGCTCCGCGATCAGCTCGTCGCCCGCCTCGCGCGCCACGTCGCACATCACCATGTCGCCGACCGGGTCACGCGCGGCCCCCGGCAGCACCACGAGGTGGGCGGTGCCGACGGTCCGCTCCAGCAGGCCCGTCACCTCGTCCGTGTGCTCGGCGGGGACCAGCAGGCGCAGATGCAGCACGAAGGGCTCCTCAGGTGATTCCCGCGCCTCATAGCTTGCGCAGGGACAGCCGCTGGACCTTGTGGTCGGGGCCCTTGCGGAGCACCAGGGTGGCACGGCCCCGGGTCGGCGCGACGTTCTCCACCAGATTGGGCTTGTTGATGGTCCGCCACATCGTCGCCGCGTACTCCATCGCCTCCGCCTCGGAGACCTGGGTGTACTTGCGGAAGTACGACGACGGGTCCTGGAACGCCGTCGCGCGCAGCTTGCGGAAGCGGTTGAGGTACCAGGTCTCGATGTCCTCGGCCCGTGCGTCCACGTACACACTGAAGTCGAAGTAGTCCGCGAGCCCGACCCTGGTCCGGCCGTCCTTGCCGGGCAGCGCGGGCTGGAGCACGTTCAGCCCCTCGACGATGAGGATGTCGGGGCGCCGCACGGTGAGCCGCTCGCCGGGCACGATGTCGTAGATCAGGTGCGAGTAGACGGGGGCCGTCACCTCGTCCTTGCCCGCCTTGATGTCGGCGACGAAACGGGTGAGGGCGCGCCGGTCGTAGGACTCCGGGAAACCCTTGCGCGACATCAGCCCGCGCGCGTGGAGCTCCTTCATCGGCAGCAGGAACCCGTCCGTCGTCACCAGCTCCACCCGGGGGTGCTCCGGCCAGCGGGCCAGCAGCGCCTGGAGGATACGGGCGCTGGTCGACTTGCCGACCGCCACG
This sequence comes from Streptomyces sp. NPDC048671, assembly GCF_055587045.1. NCBI lineage: Bacteria > Bacillati > Actinomycetota > Actinomycetes > Kitasatosporales > Streptomycetaceae > Streptomyces > Streptomyces sp. NPDC048671. The sequence goes on from NZ_JBVJHB010000013.1 coordinate 232,944, forward strand.
CTGCCCGCGACCCCTATGACGAACGGGGTGCCGCGCTGCGCGCCGTGCCCGTTGCCCGCGTCCCCGAGGAAGGTGTTCAGCGCGCCCCGCAGCCCGGAGGTGGCCTGCACGTACAGGTTGAGGAGCCGGGAGAGCGGCAGGTAGACGTCCCGCACCTCGTCCAGGTCGATGACGTCCCCGAGCCCGCGCAGCCGTTCCACCTCCTCGGCGGTCAGCGGCAGCGGCGTCTTGTCGCGCAGCGCGCTCCACTCCGCTCGGGAGAGGTCGACGTACGGCGTCGCGGCGTGCTCGGCGCGTCGGTTCGTGCTCCGTGTCGGCGAAGTGATCACGGGGTCATTGTTGCGGGAGTTCGACGGGAGTTCGAACGGAGTGGGGGGTGGAGTCGGTCACGTGGGGGACGGACGGGACTTCCGGGCCCTGGCGGATTTCCATGATCACCCTGCCCGGATCGCCCGGCCGGCCCGCTGGTAGCCTGCCGCTCCGCCGGTCGGCCGACCGGCTCCCCAGCCCTTCAGGCAGCAAGCCCACCGAGGTACGAATGAAGACAGGCAGCAGAACCGGGGCCGTGACCGTACTCGCGGGGACTCTCGTCCTCTCGGCGTTCACGGTTCCGACGGCGCAGGCCGCTGGCACCGGGATCACGGTGACGGGGATCGTCGTGAACGGCGGCAAGCCCGTCGTCGTGGGAACGTCGGACGTGAAGGAACCGCGGATCACCTTCCGGGTCCACCTCCCCGCCGGGTACAGCACGGCCGATTTCAGCGCGTGGGACGCGGATCCGTACCTCTACCACGGCACCACCGCCGCGAAGGGGGCGCGGAGCGGCAGCCTCCAGGCGGGCTACACCTGCTACGAGACGGCCGCCCGGACCTCGGACTGCGAAGGCGCGCTGTACATCGATCCGCGCTACCGCCTGGACTCGAACAACGACGCGACGACCTGGAAGATCGGCGTCGCGACGAAGCTCTGGAAGACCAACGGGAAGCTCAGGACGGAGCAGTACACGACCGCTCCCGGCGGTGTGCAGATCCGGCGGTGGGCCAAGGCCACGGTCAACGCCTCGCCGGAGCCGGTGAAGAAGGGCGGAACGCTCACCGTGACGGGCAGCCTCAAGCGCGCGGACTGGGTGAAGCACAGGTACACCGGCGTCGCCGCCGCGACGGTCAAGCTCCAGTTCCGCAAGAAGGGCGGCTCCGCCTACGCCACGGTCAAGACGGTGAAGTCCAGCTCCACGGGCACACTGAGGACCACCGTCAAGGCATCCGTCGACGGATACTGGCGCTGGAGTTTCGGCGGCTGGTCCACCACCGGCGCCGCCACCTCCGCGGTCGACTTCGTCGACGTGCGCTGAGCGGAGCCGCCGGGCGGGGCCCGGAACGGATCACACCGACCGCCGGGCCCTCCCGTACCGAGGATCCGCGGACACGGCCTAGGGTCTTTCGTTTGGATCAGGCTGGATCAGGGAGCGGGGTCCGGTGCCGTGCATCGCAAGGCGGAGGAGGGAGTCAGGGCGGAGTCCTGGCGACCGACGACAACGCCGCGAGGTGCGGTGCCGGCCCCCGCGAGCCCAGCATGATCCAAACGAGAGGCCCTAGCCCCGGAACGGCCGGTACGTCAGCTGCTTCACGCGGCGCAGGAACGGCATCGACTCCACGTGCTCGACGCCGTCCAGCCGGCCCAGACGCTCGCTCAGGTAGCGGTACAGGTGACGGGTGTCACGAGTGATCACGACCGCCAGCAGGTTGGACGTGCCCGTGGTGGCGACCGCGTACGCGACCTCGCGGTCGGTGGCAAGTGCCTCGCCCACCGTGTGGAGGGCGCGGGGTGCGGCGGTGATGTACAGCATGCTCGCGTTGCGGAAGCCGAAGTAGTCGGATTCGAACTCGACGTCGACGTACAGCGCGCCCGAGGCGACGAGCTGGACCAGGCGGCGTTTGACCGCCGATTCGGACCGGCCCGTCGCCTTCTGGAGCTCGGGGTACGTGGCCCGGCCGTCCTCCTCCAACGCGGCGACCAGCGGCTCGTCCTCGGCGGTGATGACTGCCGGGCCCGGGTGGTCCGGGAGGGGCGCGGTGGCCATGGCGGCGGCCTCCTCGGTCGAGAGCGCACCGCTCTTGTGGAGCCAGCCGGAAGGGCCGCCGTAGAAGCGGTGCAGCAGCTGGTGTGCGCGGATGTCGACGATGTGCGGGGTGCGCGGCAGCTTGCCGAGCAGCAGGTCGTCGGCATCGCCCTGGTTGCGTACGTTGGCCGTGCACGTCACCTCCGTACCGCCCGAGGTGAGGCCGATCCACGAGGTGTCGGGACGTTTGGCCAGGGCCTCGGCGATCGCCATCGCGCCCTCGGGCGCGCACCGCACGCGCAGCAGCCAGTGGTCGAGCGAGTCCTCGGCGGTCGCGCAGCGGACCCCGACGACCCGGAGTCCGCCCGCGGTCTGCAACCGGCGGAACCGGCGTGCCACCGTCTGGTCGGAGACGCCGAGCACGGTGGCGATCCTGCTGAAGGGGGCGCGGGCGTCCAGCTCCAGTGCGTGCAGGATCCGGAGGTCCAGGACGTCGCCCGGCGGGTTGGATTCCATCGCTGAATGCCTCTTCTGTGTCGGATTCCGGCGCTCATCGATTCCTGGCTGGGGATTTCGGTCGCGCTCATCCGATCGTACGGGAGTGGTCGCCGGCCACGCCGAATCCGTACAGGGAGAAAGACATGCGTAAGTGGGGGCCGCTCACCGCGGTCTGTCTGGGAACGTTCATGCTGCTGCTCGACGTCACGATCGTGATCGTGGCGCTGCCGGACATGGCACAGGCGCTGGGCGCGTCGCTCTCCGAACTCCAGTGGGTCATCGACGGGTACGCGCTCGCGCTCGCCGCGTTGCTGCTCGGGATCGGCGCCGCCGCCGACCGGTTCGGGCGGCGCCGGGTCCATGTCGCGGGCATCGTGCTCTTCGCCGCCGCCTCGCTGGCCTGCGGGCTGGCCTCCTCGCCGACGGCGCTGGTGGCCGCACGCGGGGTCCAGGGGGTGGGCGCGGCCGCGATGTTCGCGACCACGCTGCCGCTGCTCGCCTCCGTGTACCAGGGCAGGGAACGGTCCGCCGCGCTCGGGCTGTGGGGCGCGGTGAGCGGTGCCGCCGCCGCGATCGGGCCGGTGGTCGGCGGGCTGCTGACCGAGGGGCCGGGATGGCGCTGGATCTTCTTCGTGAACCTGCCGGTCAGCGTGGCCGCGATCTGGCTGACGGCCCGGACCGTGCCCGAGTCGCGCGGGGCGCGGGGCCGGCGGATCGACTGGGCCGGGACCGCGGCCTTCGCGGTGTTCGCGGGGGCGGTGACGTACGGCGTTGTCCGGGCGGGCAGCCAGGGCTGGACGTCCGCGAGCACGCTCGCCACGTTCGGGGTCGCCGCGCTCGCTCTGCTCTGCTTCGTGCTCGTCGAGCAGCGCGTCGAACACCCTCTGCTGGAACTGTCGTTGTTCCGTAAGCCCGGCTTCGTCGGGGTGATGGCCGGGGCGCTCGCGTTCAACGCGGCGGCCTTCGCCGTCCTGCCGTACACCTCGATCTGGTTGCAGACCGTGCTCGGACTCAGCCCGGTCCAGGGCGGTCTCGCGGTGCTGCCGCTGGCCGCGACGGCCTTCGTGGTGGCGGCCGTCGGCGGGCGGCTGCTGCACGGGGTGAGGCCGGGGCTGACCATCGGCGTCGGGCTCGCACTGATCGGCGTCGGCACGCTCGGCCAGGCGGTGCTGAGCGCGGGCTCCTCGTGGCCCGCGCTGCTGCCGGGGCTGATCGTCGCGGGCATCGGCACGGGTCTGGTCTCCCCGGCCATCGCGGGCGCCGCACTCGCCTCCGTACCGCCGGAGCGGGCGGGCATGGCCGGCGGCGCGGTCAACACGTTCCGGCAGCTCGGATACGCCTTCGGGGTAGCCGTGTTCGGGACGGTGCTGACCTCGCGTATGGGGGAGACGCTGAGCGAGGGGCGGTCCCACGCGCTCGCGGGCGGCGGCGCGCCGGGGCTGCGCGCGGCCGGTGTACCGGAACACGCGCTTCGGGCGGCGTTCGCCTCGGGGCTGAACACGGCGGCCGTGGTGGCCGGTGCGGTGGGAGTCGTCGCGGGTGTGGTGGTGCTCGTGCTGGTGCGGGGGGACCGGAAGGCTCCGGGGGCTGTGGAGAGCCCGGCGCCGGAGCCGGCACGTGTGGGACCGGCGGAGCCGGTGGCGGGGGCGGGCGTGGTGTGATGGCGGTGTGAGCCGCGCCGCAGAGGAGTCGAACCGCCGGATGCTCCGGGCCCGGGACGCGATGGACCGCGCGTACGCGCAGCCGCTGGACGTAGCCGCCCTGGCCCGGATCGCCCATGTCTCCCCGGCGCACTTCTCGCGCACCTTCCGTGCCACGTTCGGCGAGACGCCCCACCGCTACCTGCAACGCCGCCGGGTGGAGCGCGCGATGTTCCTGCTGCGGGAGACCGACCACAGCGTGACGGACATCTGCTTCGAGGTCGGCTTCGGCAGCACGGGCACCTTCAGCCGTACGTTCCGGGACATCGTCGGCCGCTCACCGAGGACGTACCGCAAGGAATCCGTACCCACGGGCGTTCCCACGTGCTTCACGATGGCGTGGACGCGACCGAGCGACTGAGCGGCGCTGCGGCGGAGCCGTGAAGCGATGGAGCGACTGAGCAACCGAGCAGTTCTGGATAACTTTTCCCGCGGCCCGCCCTCTAGCGTTGAGCACATGTTCACAGCAATCACGCACTCGCAGATCTACGTCCTCGACCAGGACCAGGCCCTCGACTTCTACGTCGGCAAGCTCGGCCTGGAGGTCGCCGCCGATGTCGACATGGGCTTCATGCGCTGGCTCGCCGTCAGCGTCCCCGGCCACCCGGAGCGCCAGATCCTGCTGGAGCGGCCGGGCGCCCCCGCCATGTCGGAGGAGACGGCGGAGCAGGTACGCGAACTGGTGACCAAGGGCGCGATGGGCGGCTGGCTCATCCTCACCACGGACGACTGCCGCAAGACGTACGAGACGCTGCTCGCCCAGGGCGTCGAGTTCACCGAGGAGCCCACCGACCGTGACTACGGAATCGACTGCGGCTTCCGCGACCCGTTCGGCAACCGCCTCCGCTTCACCCAGCTGAAGACCGGCTACTGAACTTGATTGGGTGATGTCGGGCCGTTCGCCTGACAGGGACTGAGCGAGGTCGGCAGTTGTGTGGTGGGAGATACGCGCAGGGCGGCCGTTTGACTGATGGCAAGAGGGCTGCAATAGAGCGGATCCGGCTGGAGGCGGCCGGTCGCTTCGAGAGCGGCGCGAAGAACGGGGAGATCACGGCCGCGCTGCGCGTGAGCGAGTGGTCGGAACGCTGGCGCCGCCAGTGGCGTGAGGGGGGTGAAGAGGGTGTCCGGTCGAAGGGATCACCAGGGCGTCCGAGGCTTTCGGTAGAACAAATGGCAGTCTTGGAGCGGCAGTCAGAGCTTGGTCCCCTCGCCCATGGCTGGGCTGACCAGCGGTGGACACTGGCCCGGTTGAGCGGTGACCATCGACGCGACCCGGTGCGACAGGCGGTGGTCGTGACATGGCCAATACAAGTGAGCTGGGTCGAGGCATCACCACGATCGCTGACATGGTGATCTCCTGCCATCCGGCTGCCCGGTTGATCGAAGGTAAGGCTAGGCGGTTTCGTTTGGATCATCGGGTGGACCAGATGAAGGTGCCGGCGATGTGGAGTCCGGTGAGGGTCTGCACCCGTGCTTTCGCGTCGCTGCCGGTGGTCGCGGCGAGGTGGATGGACGGGTGGCGGTGTTCGAGAGGGAACACTGCCCGTTTGGGCAGAGTTGGGTACGGCGCCGACGTTCCTGGGGGGCATTCCCACAGGTGGGACAGGAACCGGAGCCCACTTGTCCGAAAGGCCTCGGAGCTTCGGGTTCCAGAGGAGGCACAGTGCCTTTAGGTTCGAAACCCAGAGCTCCACCCGAGGAGGCCCGGATGCACTCGCACGACAAGAAGTCCCGATCCGCTGCTCCGGGCACCCGTGGCGGTACAGCACGGTCGGGCCCGCCCGCCGGGTTGTTGGGGTTGCAGGCCAGCGTCGGCAACCAGACGGTGCTGCGGATGATGCAGCGTGCGCGGGAAGAGGAAGAGGGAGAGCATCAGCACGACGAGGAAGCCGTTCAGCGGTCCGACGTCGAGGCTGGTCTGCGCACTCACGGCCGCCCGCTGAATCAGGCCACGCTGGCCCGCAAAGAAGACCAATTCCAGGCTGACCTGTCTGCGGTCCGGGTGCACACGGGGACTGTCGCGCGGCAGGCGGCTGCCTCCGTCCAGGCGCGGGCGTTCACAGTGAATCAGGACATTGTGATCGGGGAGCACGGCCGCGATTCGGAGACGCTGGACCACGAGCTCACCCACGTCGTCCGCAACCAGGAGAAAGCCTCGACAGGACATCGAACGGGCGGCGGGTTCAGCATGACCCATCCGCACGACGATGAGGAGCGCGAGGCGGAGTCGAACGCGGCGCGGATGCGCTCGGGTAGGGCCAGTGCGATTCAGGGTCTTGGTCCGAGTGCCGCAACCACCGCCGGCGCTGTCTCGGCCTCGGTCCAGCGCTGGTATGACGATGAGGCTGATCCGCTGCTGTTTGACGGGGAGAGTGACATCCCCGGCAAGCAGCGGCGCGATGCTCAAACCAAGGCCCAGGTGGACGCCTTCCTCGCGAACTTGCCGCGGCTGGAGTGGTATGCGCGTACCCGCGAGTCCGTGATCGACAAAGCGGAGAGCCGCCGTGTCACTGATCCATTCACGGAGCAGCCCACGCTGATGTGGCGGTGCGCGTCCTGCCAGCGCGGCGTCACCTATCCCGGCATTGACATCGGGCACCGCCAGCCGTGGAAGCAGTACCTGAAATCCAAGGGTGTCACCAACAATGATGAGGCGAAGGCCGCGTACAACGACCTCAACAATTTGCAGATCGAATGCGCGACCTGCAACCGCAGCCACGATTTCGAGCGCAACGCCGCCGGTGAGTACCTCAGCGGTGATGAGGACTCGGAACACTCCAGCGATCGGGACTTCATCGTCTCGGACAGTAGTTCTGTCGACAGGATGTCTATCTCCTAAGGACTTGCAGGGAAGCAACACCTTGATTCCCTGCAAGTCCTTAGCCCCCGGTGATCCTTACTGAACTTGAATGTGTGATGTCGGTCTGACCTTGACCAGCTGACACGCTCGGGCCGACATCACACATTCAAGTTCAGTAGTGATCAGCACCCTGAACGCTGCAGGTCTGCGGTGTTTGGGCGGGAAGTCCGCCCGGCCCGAGTTTGCGAGCCTTGATCCGGGGGCTGACGAGCCGGTTCCCGGAGCCGGACTGGGACAGCCGGATCTGGTTCAGGTTGATCTCGGACCCGCCTTTGCAGAAGGTTCGGTCCCAGTTCCGTGTGCCCTGCATGCCGAGGGCCGGCGTCGCGGTTGAGCTGAGCGTGGTGGGGGGCGTGGGCCAGAGTCGTGTGGCGAGGTTTGCCGCCTCGAAGGGGTGCTCGACTTCGACGTAGGGGTGGTGCAGCAGTTGCAGAGCAAGCTGCTGTCCGCCAGTCATGCCGAAGCCCAGTGCTGAGAAGCCGAAAGCGGATGGCGCCTTCCCCGCGACAAGCAGGTCCGGGAGCAGAACCATTTCGTCAGGCGTGTCTGGCCCGGACTCCTCCTGGCTGGTGACGGCGCACCATAGTGAAAGGTGGGGCGGCAACTGTCCCGTCGTCCGCATGCCGTGCAGCATGCTGTCGAGGTTCGCCCACGAGCCGCGTTCCCGACTGGGCAGCTCTGAGTCGTGTGCCTCGGGATGCTGTTCGAGGAGGAGAGTCTTGACCGCCCAGCGGGCAACGGCTTCAACTGCGGAGCCGCTGATCGACTCGCCGTCCAGCAGGGCCCGGATGTGCGGCGTGGCGGGCTTTTCGAAGCTGGTGTTGAGCCAGCCGTTGCAGTCACGTCCGCCCCGGTCGTTGTGCCCGCAGGCGGGAGCCATCACTCGGGGCAGCTGCGACCGTTCCGTTTTTCCGCTCCTGTAGGGGATCGGCTGTTCGCCTTGGTAGAAGGTGAATGGGCCGTCGTCCTTGTAGCGGTCCAAGAGCCAACTGGGGCGGACGTGTTCACGGCGCCGCTTGACTGGAGCACCGCACAGTGCGCATTTGAACATGAACTCAGCGTAATCGACTTTAGGGGTTCGGCTGTTGGATTTATGCCCCTCCCAAGCGGGCAGGCCCGCCCAAGGGCTCTCCTGGGCAGGCCTGCGGGCGTCAGCGTGTGGGCTCAGGGGCGGCCGAGGGCGCGGAAGGTCCAGCCGGCCTCCCGCCAGGTGGCCGGGGTGAGAGTGCCGCGGCCGTCGATGACCCGCAGGCCGGCGGCGCGCGAGGCCAGGCGGTGGGGGTGGAGGCGGGAGTACTGCGGCCACTCGGTGAGGTGCAGCAGCAGATCGGCGTCCTGGACGGCGGCGATCGGGTCGTCGATGTAGTCGAGTTCGGGTTGCGTCTTGCGGGCGTTGTCGAGGGCCTGGGGATCGGTGACGGTTACCGTGGCGCCGAGTTCGTGGAGCTTCTGGGCGACGGCGAGAGCGGGTGAGTCGCGGACGTCGTCGGTGTTGGGCTTGAAGGCGGCGCCCCAGACAGTGATGCGTTTGCCCATGAGGTTGCCGTCGAGCTGCTCGCGGGCGAGGTCGACCATGCGTTCGCGGCGGCGGTTGTTGATCGCGTCGACCTCGCGCAGGAATGTCACGGCCTGGTCGGCGCCGAGCTCACCGGCGCGGGCCATGAAGCCGCGGATGTCCTTGGGAAGGCAGCCGCCGCCAAATCCGAGACCGGGCCGCATGCCGCGGTGGCCGATGCGGGCGTCGTGGCCGAGGATGTCGGCGAGCCGGCCGGCGTCGGCGCCCGCTGTCTCGCAGACTTCGGCCATCGCGTTGATGAACGAGATCTTCGTGGCGAGGAAGGCGTTCGCGGAGGCTTTCGCGAGTTCGGCCGTGGCCCAGTCGGTGACGATCGTCGGTGTCCCCACTTCGATGATCTTGCCGAAGCACTGTCGAAGGACGGCTTCGGCCCAGGAGTGTTCGGTGTTGAAGCCGAGGACGAGCCGGTCTGGGTGAAGGGTGTCCTCGATGGCGAACGACTCGCGGAGGAACTCCGGGTTCCAGGCGACCTCGATTTTCTCGCCCGCAGGGGCGTGCTCGCTCAGGATCTCCGCGACGCGTGGTGCGGTGCCGACCGGGACGGTCGATTTGACCGCGACCACGGCCGGGCCCTTCAGGCGCGGCGCGAGCTTGCGGACAGCGCTGAAGAGTTGGGTGAGGTCGTAGGTGTTCCTGCCCACCTGCTGCGGGGTGCCGACGCCGATGAAGTGCAGGTCGCCGTGGGCGGCGGCTTCGGCGTAGGAGGCGGTGAACTTGAGGCGGCCCGTCGCGGTGTGCTTGGTCAGCAGGTCGTCGAGGTCGCGTTCGAAGAACGGGGCCTTGCCGGAGTTGAGGGTGGCGACTCTGTCCATGTCGGCGTCCATGCCGAGCACGTCGTGCCCGAGTTCGGCCATGCAGGCCGCGTGGGTGGCGCCGAGGTAGCCGCAGCCGATGACGGTGAGCTTCACGAGCGGGTATTCCCTTCGGATGGGGCCGCCTCGGCGGCCCCATCCCTCCTCGCCCGAAGAGGGCGGGGTGATCAGGCGGGCCGGGCGGCCAGGTAACGGTGTATCCCGTCTCGGATGAACGGCGGGATCATGAGGATGCCGAGGCGTTCGGGGGCGAAGAACTGGAGCTTGACGCCCTCGGCGAGAGGAAGGTGGGTCTCGTCGCCGTCCCAGGATCCGGCGAAGAAGGTGATGATCTGGCCGGAGCCGTCGGCGTCGCGGATCTCGAAGAGTTCAGTGAGTCCGGAGACGGTCAGGCCGGCTTCTTCTTCGAGCTCGCGGACGATCGCGGCCGCCGGGGTTTCGTCGCTGTCCGCGCCGCCTCCCAGCAGGCTCCAGTGGTTGGGCCAGGCGATGGCGCCCGGCAAGTCGTCACGCAGGTGCAGGAGGAGTTCTCCGCGCCGGTCGGCGATGACCGCGACTGCTCCGCGGGCGGTGGACGGCTGCGGGGAGGTGGTGGTGTCGGATCGCATCCGGCCACCGTAGTAACGGAGTTGAAGATCATGCGGCAGCCCTCACCGCCTGATCCGAAAACCAGGCTGCTGCCATCACGGCCTGCATCCGTGTGCGGTCGAACCGACTGCCGGGCTTAAGCCCGTCCTCCAGCAACGGCCGCCAGGCCGTCGGCGCCTCGGCGAGAGCGGTGCGGATCTGATCGTCGGCCCAGGCTGCGAGGGGCCCGTTCAGCCAGGCGGGGACGGGGCTGGCGAAGCCGAGCTTGTCCCGGCTGCCCCAGACCTCCCGAGGCAGCCCCAGTGCCTTCGCCGCGTCCCGCAGGATCCGCTTCCCCTCGGCCGGATCGCAGATCTTGTGTTCGGCCGGCAGCCGATAGCACAGCTCCACCAGGTCGCGGGCGAGGTAGGGCGACCGGCGTTCGAGTCCATGGGCGGAGGCGAGTTTGTCGCTGGTCATCACCAGCGGACGCCAGGCTGTCGCCAGATCGGCCAGCGTCAACGCGCGGGCCGGATCCCCGCCGGCCCGCCTCATCGCACTGCCGACCAGGTCGCGGATCCGCCCCTCGGGGTCGGGCCCGCGCAGGACGAGCCGGGTGACAGCCTCCGCCGGGTCCAGTCGTTGTCCGGCGGCGTGCATCAGCTTCGTGGCCAGCGGCCGGTATGCCTCCAGTCCCGAGGCCAGGACGGCGTCGGCGCCGAAGAGGACGAGCGCGTGACGGACATAGCCCATCAGGAGCTCGTCCGGCCCCAGCCCGCCGACGACGACCTTGAGGCCGAGAGCAGACGCTTTGCGGTAGGCCATGTACTCGGAGAACGTCGACGCGTTGCCCATCGGATAGTCCAACGCCGAGATCATGTGCTTCAGCACGGTGGCGAAGTCGGAGGTGCCCGGCTCGACCACGATCAGCTCGGCGCCGATGTCACGGGCGATGGCCGCGGCGGTCTTCGACTCGTCCAGCCGGTCCTGGCCCGGGTAGCGGACCGTGATGCAGGCCGGCGGACGCATCAGGTAGGCCAGCACGGAGGAGTCCAGGCCGCCCGATAACAGCAGGGCGAAGTCGCCGGCCGGGGCCCGTAGTGGGACCTGCTCGGCCAGCACGACCGAGAACCGGGCCAGGGCCTCCTTGTAGTCACCCTCGAAGGGCCGGCAGCCCTCCAGCGACCACCAGGTGTGCTGGTCGAGGGAACCGGTGGTGGTGTCGAAGGTGATCAGGGTGGCGGGGGCCAGCAACTGGATACCCTGGAACGGGGTGTCGACTCCGGTCGGGGTCTCGATGGACACCATCTCGGGCCGCAGGACCGGCGGGGCACTGCCGTAGCCGGTCAGGGCGGTGACCTCGGAGGCGAACGCGAGTCGTCCGCCGTCCAGCCGCCAGTAGAGCGGTTTCTCCCCGAGCCGGTCCCGGGCGAGGAACAGCTTGCGGACGCGTGGGTCGTAGACGGCCAGAGCGAACATGCCGTCCAGCCCGTCCAGGCAGGACGGGCCGATCTTCGTCCAGGCCCGCAGCAGAAAGTGGGCGTCCGACTCGCGGGCGCACAGTTCGATGCCCCAGGCTTTCGCCTGCCGGCGGAAGTTGTAGATCTCGCCGTTGAAGGCCAGCAGAACGCCGGTGGAGCGGTCGAGGTAGGGGCCGGGCATGGCTTGCGGGTCGACGATCAGCAGCGTGTTCATCGCCAGCACCGCCCGCCTGTCGACCGAGGCGGCCCGCATCGTGCCGTCCGGCCCGCGATGGGCCTGCGAGAGACCCATCGCGCCGACCGTGCTCTCGTGCCGGGAGGCGTCGTCTCCGGCCAGTCCTGCGATTCCGCACATCTGGTTCACCCCCGAGGGTGGTTGGGATGCCTGGTGGTGGCCACCGCCGAAAGGAAGTTGTTCCGGTCCCGGCGGTGGCCTGGACCCTCATCACAGCGGTTGCGGGCGATCGCGGGGAGGGCTCGCAAGGGGGCTTACAACTCGCATGCGCGGTTCAGTGCAAGCCCGCGAGGCAATACCCTCGGTGACCCAACACGCGGGAAGCGCATACGGACGAGAATGCCCGGCTGCCGTCGAGCGGCGTACGAATTCCGGGCCTCGATCCGTACGACTTTCCGTGTGCGCAACGCTTGAGCAACTGATCGGGGGGACGTCGTGACGTCGACCGTCCGCCGGAGCCGTCCGCCCAACACGGATCTGGCCCGGCTCATCGAAGGCTGCGGTGTGAGTCACAAGTCCCTGGCCCACCGGATCAACCAGCTCGCCGACAGGCTGGCATGGCGACGGACTACTCGCATACCTCCGTCGCGAACTGGTGCAGACGCGGAATGACGCCGAAGTGGCCGGTTCCCAAGTTCCTCGCCCAGGCGATCGGTGAACGGCTGGGCTCCGGTCCGTCGGCCTTGCCGAAATCGGTATGTGCGATGCGCAGACACCGGACACGAACATGGGGTTGGATTTCCCACGAGATCCCGCTGATGCCGTCCGCGTCGCCACTTCGTTCTGGAGCTCCGTGAACCGCCGCGATTTCCTCACCACCGGCGCATCCGGCTTCGCCGTGTCCGCGTTCAGTACCCCCGTCACCCGCCGGTTGGTCACCCCCGCCGATGAGACCGCTGGCCACGACGGTGGTCGCCAGGTCGGCCGTGCGGATCTCGACGAACTGCGCGAGGCAGCCAACGACGCCCGCCGATGGGACTCCAAGTACGGCGGTGGGAGCTGGAAAGCCAACTCCGTCACCACCTGCCTCCAGGAGCGGGCCGCTCCGCTGCTGCGGGGCTCCTTCTCCGACGACGTCGGCTGCGAACTGTTCTCCGTCACCGCGGAACTGTCCCGGCTGGCCGGCTGGACGGCCTTCGACGTCGGAGAACACGATGTCGCCCAACGTCACTTCATCCAGGCCCTCCGCCTGGCTCGCGCGGGTGGTGACGTTCAGCTGGGTTGCTATGTCCTGACCACGATGGCCATGCAGTCACTCCTGCGCGGATTCGCCGGCGAGGCCGTCGATATGGCCCAGGGCGCCTTCGAGCGGGCGAAAGGCCAGGCGGTGCACAGGGTGCTGGCCTTCACCAAGCTGATCGAGGCCCGCGCTCACGCCCGCGAGAACGACCCCAGGGCCGCTTCCCGAGCTCTGGCCGCCTCCGAGACGCTGCTGGAACAGGCGAAGGACGACAGCGGCGACGAGCCTGCGTGGATCGACTTCTATCACCACGCCCGCCTGTCGGCAGATGCCGCCGAGATCTTCCGCGACCTGAAGATTCCCAAGGTCGCCCTGGCCTGGAACCAGCAGGCCGCCGCCATGCCGTCGGGCGTCTTCACCCGCTCTGTCGGCATGCGGCTGGCGATCGTGGGTACCGCCCACCTCCAGGCCCGTGACCTCGACCTCGGCCTTGAACTGGGCCACCGGTCCATCGACATCCTCGCGCGCGTGCAGTCCTCCAGGGCCCTGGACTACGTCCGCGAGTTCAACACAGCCCTCGCCCCCTGGCGGCGTGAGCCGGCCGCCCGTGAGTTCGTCCGGCGGACCCGTAAGGAACTCGGGGTCGCCGTCTGAGCCCCCGCCTGAGGGCGGGGCGGGGCGGGGCAAGACCGTAGCTCTGTTGCTCCTTGAGCTTCACGATCTGCTTGCGCAGGCATACTTCCCTTCGCCCTACCGCCCGCCGAGTCGGAGCACGACCACCACGTAGAGGCTCGCGGACACCGTCAGAACCAGAAGGGCGAGAACCGTGTGGCCTACCAGCCCGCGCCCTGGGGCAAGGCCCAGATGTGCCCGAGCCGCGCGGCTCACACGGGGTTTGACGGCGTCTCGCGCGGCGTTCGCGTCGGCCTTCTCTATTGCTCGGCGCAATTTTCTGCGGCTTCTCTCGGTCGTGATGCCCAGCGCCACCCCGTCGGCGTCGCGGACCAGCAGGGTCCGGTACGCGCTGCCGTACGAGAAGGTCGTCAGCAGCCGGACGGAGGTGATCCGGTTGAGGGCGACGGACCGTTCGCCGGTCAAGGTGCGCGCGATCAGGTGCGACGAAGAGTGCCGGAACGGGGCCCGCTCCTCGCACAGAGCGGGCAGGAGGACGCCACCGGCGATCAGCGACAGCAGGCCGAGCGCGATCGGCGTTCCGTCCGGTACCAGCCCCGCCCTGGCCAGCCCGTAGCCGCCGAAAGGTAGCAGAAGGACCGTCACCGCCAGGGCCGATCCCATGCGTGCACGCGTCACGGCGCGGATTGTGTTCGCTGCCACTGATGGCCCCGTCTCTGTCGGCAGCCATCAGCATGCAGGTGCGGCAAGCCTCCGCACACTGCCTGGGTCCGGCAGTCTTCGGCGCGGGAACAGGGTAGCCATCGCCTCTACGCGGTGACGGACGACTCCGCGACGCACTCGCCGCACCTGCCGGGCTCGGGCGCTCTGAACGCGCGGTCGCAGTCGTCGCAGTTCTGGAGCGGCACCGGGGGAGGGGAGAACGGCGCGGGCGGGACGGAGGCCGGGAGCAGTGTGCTCAGCCGGTGCGCGAGCAGCTTGGCCGGGTACTTAAGGGGGACGGGCAGGTCCGTCGTCAGGGCCCGGGTGATCGTTTCGGGGACGGCGTCGCGTTCGAGCCAGGTTGCGACGGCGGGGGTGAGGCTGCGGATGTCCTTGTCGGAGAGGACGAGTACGGGAGCCTCCCGCCGCAGCCCGAGCAGGATCGCCGAGGCGCGTTGGTGCAGGTCCGGGGTGAGTGCCTGCGGCCGGGGGAGGACGGGTGCGGGCGCGGGCGCGGGGGCCGGTGCGGGCGTGGTCGCGGGGGCCGGTGGGGCAACTGGGTCCCGAACCAGGGCCGGAGCCGGAACAGGGGCTGGAGCCGGAGCCCGAGCCGGAACACGGGCTGGAGCGGGTGCCGGAGTCGGTGCGGCCGGGCTGACGGCCTCCGTACACGGCTGGTTGTACGACGTCGTGCGCGTGATCACGCGGCCGCTGGCCAGGCGTTCGCGGTCGCGCCTCAGGTAGCCGTTCTCTTCGAGTTCGCGCAGTGCCTCGGCGATGCGGGCCTCGCTCTCCGGGAAGCGCTCGACCAGGAACTTGATGCCGACCTTCGCCCCGGCGGGCAGCGACTGGATGTGGGTGGCGAGTCCGATCGCGACGAGCGAGAGGTCCTGGTGCTGGGCCAGGTGGTTGCCCACGACCGTGAAGTGGCTGGTGTGGCGCACGTTGACGTGTAGGACGCCGCCTGACCGGGCGCGCGACGGGGTGCCTGACCGGGTGCCTGGCCGGGTGCCTGACGAGGCGCGCGAGGGCGCGATAATCTGCTGGTTATCCATCGGGAAGCGTTCTCTTCCTTGGTGGTCAGGCCCTCGCTCGGGATGTCAGTCCCGGCGGGGGCCGTCTCATGTCTGAAGTTGGTTTCGCGAGCATATGCCAGGCAACCCGGGCGAAATCCAGCTCAGTTGGCCAACCTCACCCGTGTGAGTGACGGGCGCCCCCGTGGGCGCGCCGGGGCCTGCTGAGGTCCACCGGGATGGGTTGGGTCGGGTTTGGTTTGAGAGTTTCTTCTTCCCAAAGGACTTAAAGCCTTTTACGTCGTGGGCCGCCGCGTCGCGGCCGACCGGGACGCGCCCCACCGGGTCGTAGCCGGCCGCGTCGCGCTCGTTACGACCCGGTGAGGGAGACCTCCGCCCAGACCGTTTTTCGGGGGAACGGGCCGTGCCGGACGCCCCAGCGCGTGGCCAGCGCCTCGACGAGGAGGAGCCCCCGCCCGGACTCGTACGCCTCGGACTGCTCCAGCACACGGGGCAGCCGCTCCCCGCGTGCGTCCGTCACTTCGATGCGGAGCGTGTCCCCGGTGACCGTCAGCAGGATGCGGAAGTCCCGCCCCGGTACGTAACCGTGCAGCGCCGCGTTCGACGCCAGCTCGGCGATGACCTGGCTCGCGTCGTCCAACGGCAGCCCCCAGGAACGGAGCTGTTCGGTCGCCAGCAGCCGGGCGAGTCGGGCGCCCCGGCGGGTCGCGGAAAGCTGCACGGCGAATTGGCCGCTGCGTGCACGCGGTTGGGTGATTTCTCGGTTCACGTCACTCAGAGTGGCCGTCCGTCGCTACGCTAAAAAGCAGTGACACGTATACGGACGGTGACTGTCCAGCGGTCGTACGGGCCTGTCCAAGCCGTACAGCGCCGGAGCGCCGCGAACGGGTGGAGGCGGATGGCGCATGAGTGGCAACGACGTGGTGGACGGACCGGATTGGGCTGTTGACCCCGAGGACGAGTCGGGCGCCGTGATGGCCGTGGTCGGCCGGCAGATCCGGCTCTGGCGGGAGGCGGCGAACCTGCGCGCCGCAGAACTGGGCGAGGCGATCGGGTACGGCGAGAACCTGGTCTACAAAGTGGAGACCGGCACCCGGATCCCCAAGCCGGAGTTCCTGGACCGGGCGGACAAGGCCCTGGGCGCGAACGGCAAGATCGCCGCGATGAAGCGGGATGTGGCGGAGGCGCGGTATCCGAAGAAGGTCCGCGATCTAGCCAAGTTGGAGGCCGATGCGGTCGAGTTGGGCTCGTTTGCGGCCGGTGTGATCGACGGGCTGCTTCAGACGGAGTCGTATGCCCGCGCCCTCTACGGGGAGCGCCGCCCGGCGTTCACCGAGGAACAGGTCGACCAGCTTGTGGCCGCGCGGTTGGCCCGGCAGGCGATTTTCGAGCGTCGGCCCGCCCCGCTGCTGACCTTCGTGCAGGAGGAGGCCACGCTCAGGCGCCCCACCGGCGGGAAAATGGTGTTGCGTCAGCAGCTCGAACACCTGCTAGAACTGAGCATGTTGAGGCATGTCGAGATCCAGGTGATGCCGACCGAGACCGAGGAGCACGCGGGCTTGGGAGGCCCTCATCGGGTGTTTAAGCTGAGTGACGGCACGGCTGTCGGGCTCAACGAAGTTCAGCTCACCAGTCGGCTGATCAGCGATCCCAAGGAAGTCCAAATCCTTGAGATGCGGTACGGCCTGACCCGGGCCCAGGCACTCACGCCTCGGCTCTCGCGAATCTTCGTCGAAAAATTGCTGGGAGAGACATGACTGCGAAGCCCTCGGTCGGAAGCCCTTCCGACCTGACCTGGTTCAAGAGCAGCTACAGCACCAATGACGGCCCCTCGTGCGTCGAGGTAGCCGCCGCCCCCACCGCCGTCCACGTCCGCGACTCCAAGAACATCCCCGGCCCCGAACTCGGCTTCGCGCCGGGCGCCTGGGCGGACTTCGTCTCGTACGCGTCGGCCAACTGAGGGCAGCGCCCGACGTCACCGCCACGCGGCGATCACGGCCTCCGGCCCCCAGTGCGCGGCCAGCCCCTCGGCCGCGGCTCCCGTCGGGGGCCGGCGGCTGACCGCGACCAGGGCCGCGTCCTGCGCGCCCGGCACCTGCTGTGCTGACGCGACGAGTTCGGCCAGGTCCGTTGCCCCGAACGGGGTCTCGTCGCGCCACTTCACCGAGCCCACGAAGGCGACCCGGCGCGCCACCGGCTGGGTGTCGGCGCCGATGAGGTCGACCTCCGGGTTGTTCTGACGGTTCCACCAGCCGCCGACCTCGGTCGCCTCGGGGAAGAGGCCGTCCGGTACCCGGCGGGCGAGTGACTCCCTGATCACCGGTTCCACCGCGCGTCCCCGCCAGGACGGCCAGGACCGCTGGATGCGTGCGGCCGAGATCTTGCCCCTGCCCCTTTCCGCCTGTGCGACGGCGTCCTCCAAGTGAGCCAGCCAGAAGCGCAGATAGGTGTCCGCGACGCGGTAGCGCTTGAGCTTGGGGGCTGCCTGGGTGGACAGGGGGAGGTCGGCGGCAACGATCCGCTTCGCCTCGGTGAGTTCGGTCAGTATCGGGGCGAGCGTGCCGTGTGCCAGAGCGCGCCCGTCGGCGCCGCCCGTGCTCGCGGCGATGCCGGAGAAGGTGCGCTCGCCCGAGCCGATCGCCCGGAGCACCCTGCCCGCCTGGAGCCGGGCGGGGAACTCCGCCGCGAGGGAGCGCTCGCCCGTCGTGAGCAGCACTGACGACGGGTCCTCCACCTGGCGGTGCAGATAGGAGGCGACCGGTTCCCCGGTCCGCCAGCCGGTGACCACTTCGGGGAAGCCCCCGGTGACGAGGTAGGCGTCGAGTGCGGCTGCCGCGTCGAGTCCGGTGGAATCCTGCACGTCCGCCGGGCTGAGCGGCCCCACGGTGTACTGACCCGCCCGGCCGTAGAACGGGTGGTCGTACGATGTCAGCCGGTCCATCATCGCCAGGTCGGAGCCGAGCAGCAGCAGGAGCACCGGCTTCGCGGACAGATGCATGTCCCACGCCGTCTTGAGCGCCGCGCCGAATCCCGGGTCCGCCTCGGACAGCCAGGGGACCTCGTCCAGTACGAGAATCACCGGCTCGTCCGCCGGCAGGGTGGCCGCGGCGGCGGCCAGCGTCCGGACCCAGTCCTCCGGGGCGGCGGCGTGCTCCAGCGCCGCGCCGTGGTCCCGCATTCCCTGGCCGCAGGCAACCGCGTCGAACAGGGCCCGCCGTGCCATCGGCGCGGGTTGACTGCGGGTCGCCCGGAAGAAGACGTACGGCTGCCCCGAACGGGCACAGAACTCCTGCACCAGGCGAGTCTTGCCGATCCGGCGTCGGCCCTTGATCACCAGCGCCTGCCCGGTGCTGCCCCCTGTCCCCGAAGTGACGCGCTCCAGCCATGATCCGAGAATGCGCAGCTCACGGCTACGTCCGGTGAAGGCCACGGGCTCTCCTGCGGCAGGCGGCAAAGTAGGAACGGTTCAAAGTATGAGTCGTTCCTACTTCACCGCTCCGGCCTCGGGAACGGCATCGACCCCGGCATCGCCCCCTCAGGAGCTGTTCAGGTCCACCGCCGGCGTCTCAGGCGGCCGGTCCCTGCTCGAAGGCCGACTTCGACCGGGTGGCGAGCAACGCGGTGATCTCTTCGGCGACCTGCGGGCCCAGCTCGCCCCAGCCGTCCTTGTAGCCGTAGACACCGGACAGGGTGCGGGCGTCGTAGTCGCCGTTCAGGATCTCGATGTCGTCGGCCGTGATGAAGGCCGGGTGGGCGACGCCGACGGCCGCCGAGACCTTCATCAGCTCCATACGCAGGGTGCGCAGGTAGGCGGCGGCACGGGTGGCCTTCGAGGTCGGGTCCAGGCCACGGGCCAGGCGCGGGTTCTGGGTGGCGATGCCGGTGGGGCACTTGTCGGTGTGACACCTCTGCGACTGGATACAGCCGATCGACAGCATCGCCTCACGCGCCACGTTGATCATGTCGGCGCCCAGGGCGAAGGCGACCACGGCGTTCTCGGGGAGGCCGAGCTTGCCGGAGGCGATGAAGGTCAGGTCGTCGGTCAGCCCCAGCTCGGCGAAGGTGCCGTAGACCCGGGAGAAGCCCATCCGGAACGGCAGTGACACCGAGTCCGCGAAGATCAACGGCGCCGCCCCCGTGCCGCCCTCGCCGCCGTCGACGGTCACGAAGTCGACGCCACGGTCGCCACGCGCCATCAGCGTGGCCAGCTCCTGCCAGAACCCCATCTCTCCCACCGCGCTCTTGACCCCGACCGGCAGACCGGTCTCGGTGGCGAGCAGTTCGACGAAGTCGAGCATCGAGTCGACATCGCTGAACGCGGTGTGCCGCGACGGGGAGGCGCAGTCCTCGCCGAGCGGGATGCCACGGATCTCGGCGATCTCCGGGGTCACCTTCGCGCCCGGCAGCAACCCGCCCAGCCCCGGCTTGGCGCCCTGGGAGAGCTTGATCTCTATCGCCTTGACCGGGGCGCCGGCGACCACGTCCAAGAGCTTGTCGATGTTGAAGCTGCCGTCCTCGTTGCGGCAGCCGAAGTAGCTCGTACCGAGCTGAAGTATGAGGTCGCCGCCGTTGCGGTGGTACGGCGAGAGGCCGCCCTCGCCCGTGTTGTGCATCGTGCCCGCCAGCGCCGCCCCCTTGTTGAGAGCGGTGATCGCCGCACCGGAGAGCGATCCGAAGCTCATCGCCGAGATGTTCACCACGCTCGCCGGCCGGAACGCCTTGGCGCGCCCGCGCGGTCCGCCCAGCACCTTGGCCGACGGCAGCAGGGCCTGCGGGTCGTGCACGTCGGGGAGCAGGTCTCCGGCGAACGTGCGCTGCTTCACGTACGCGTGCCCCTGCACGTGCTCGATGTCGTTGTCGGTTCCGAACCCGAAGTAGTTGTTCTCGCCCTTCGCCGACGCGTAGATCCAGGTGCGCTGGTCACGGCTGAACGGGCGCTCCTCGTCGTTGGAGGTCACGATGTACTGCCGCAGCTCCGGCCCGATCGTCTCCAGCAGGTACCGGGCGTGCCCGACCACCGGGAAGTTCCGGAGCAGTGCGTGCTTCTTCTGGATGAGGTCGCGGGCGCCCACCAGCGCCAATGCTGTCGCGGTGGCGGCAACGATGTTCCGGGCACGCATGAACGTTCCTCTCCTCGATGCTCGACTCCACCGCCATGGGGTGGCCGTCGTCGTGTCGCTGTTGGGCGGCGGGCACGACCAAACGGGCGTCGGCATCCGCCGGAGAACACCGGCATTGATATTAGAAGCCCGCGCACGTAGGCACGGGATCAGGGTCTCGGGTGGGGCCGGACCGGCGCGGTCCTCCGGGGCGGCGGCGTGCGGCGCCGGGCCGTGGCGCCGCATTTCCCGGCCGACGCCGTCCTCCCTGACACCCCCCGCACCTTCTGCGAATATGCGAAGAACATGGGCAGGTGACCACGGAGGGACTGGTATGTGCGGAATCGTCGGATACGTCGGTGGGCAGTCGGCGCAGGACGTCGTCGTCGCGGGCCTCAAGCGTCTGGAGTACCGGGGGTACGACTCCGCCGGGATCGCCGTCCTCGCCGATGGCGGGCTGGCCGCCGCGAAGCGGGCCGGGAAGCTGGTCAATCTGGAGAAACTGCTGGTCGAGCGGCCGCTGCCGACCGGAAACGCCGGGATCGGCCACACCCGCTGGGCCACCCACGGCGGGCCCACCGACGCCAACGCCCACCCGCACCTCGACAACGCCGGACGCGTCGCCGTCGTCCACAACGGGATCATCGAGAACTTCGCCGCCCTGCGCTCCGAGCTGACCGGGCGCGGCCATGACCTGATCTCCGAGACCGACACCGAGGTCGTCGCCCACCTTCTCGCCGAGGCGTACTCCGGCGGTGCCGACCCGGCCGAGGCGATGCGGCAGGTCTGCCGGCGGCTCGAAGGGGCGTTCACCCTCGTCGCCGTGTTCGCGGACGCGCCCGACGTGGTGGTC
Organism: Streptomyces sp. NPDC048671; assembly: GCF_055587045.1. Lineage (NCBI taxonomy): Bacteria > Bacillati > Actinomycetota > Actinomycetes > Kitasatosporales > Streptomycetaceae > Streptomyces > Streptomyces sp. NPDC048671. The sequence goes on from NZ_JBVJHB010000013.1 coordinate 254,233, forward strand.
GGGGCCCGGCGGAACTCGCCGCTCGTGGTGGGCGTGGGGGAGGGCGAGGCGTTCCTCGCCTCCGACGTCGCCGCGTTCATCGCGCACACCCGGTCCGCGATCGAGCTGGGCCAGGACCAGGTGGTGGAGCTGCGCCGGGAGGGGGTGCTCGTCACGGGGTTCGACGGGCGGCCCGCCGAGGTGCTTCCGTACCACGTGGACTGGGACGCGTCCGCCGCCGAGAAGGGCGGCTACCCCTCCTTCATGCTCAAGGAGATCGCCGAGCAGCCGAAGGCCGTCACCGACACCCTCCTCGGCCGGATCGACCCGGAGGGGACGCTCCACCTCGACGAGGTGCGGATCACCCGGGCGGAGCTCCGCGAGGTCGACAAGGTGGTGATCGTCGCCTGCGGGACCGCGTTCCATGCCGGGATGATCGCCAAGTACGCCATCGAGCACTGGACCCGCATCCCCTGCGAGACCGAGCTGGCCAGCGAGTTCCGCTACCGGGACCCGATCCTGGACCAGCGCACCCTCGTCATCGCGATCTCGCAGTCCGGCGAGACGATGGACACCCTGATGGCGCTGCGGCACGCCCGCGAGCAGGGCGCGAAGGTCCTCGCCATCTGCAACACCAACGGGTCCACCATCCCGCGCGAGTCCGACGCCGTCCTCTACACGCACGCCGGTCCCGAGGTCGCCGTCGCCTCGACCAAGGCGTTCCTGACCCAGCTCGTCGCCTGCTACCTCGTCGCCCTGTACCTCGGCCAGGTCCGCGGGACCAAGTGGGGCGACGAGATCCGTACCGTCATCCGCCAGCTCTCCGAGATCTCCGGCGAGGTCCAGCGGGTCCTGGAGACCATGGAGCCGGTGCGCGCGCTGGCCCGCTCCCTTGCGTGCCACGACACCGTGCTGTTCCTCGGCCGGCACGTCGGCTACCCGGTCGCCCTGGAAGGCGCGTTGAAGCTCAAGGAACTCGCGTACATGCACGCCGAGGGGTTCGCCGCCGGTGAGCTCAAGCACGGGCCGATCGCCCTGATCGAGGAGGGTCTCCCGGTCGTCGTGGTGGTGCCGTCGCCGCGCGGGCGCTCCGTGCTGCACGGCAAGATCGTGTCGAACATCCAGGAGATCCGGGCCCGCGGCGCGCTCACCGTCGTTATCGCCGAGGAGGGCGACGAGGCGGTCGTCCCGTACGCCGACCACCTCATCCGGATTCCCGCAACGCCTACGCTGCTTCAGCCGCTGGTCGCGACCGTGCCCTTGCAGGTCTTCGCCTGCGAGCTGGCCACGGCCCGCGGCAACGAGGTGGACCAGCCGCGCAACCTGGCGAAGTCCGTCACCGTGGAATGAATAATGGGATGAACAATGGAACGGACCGTGGAATGAAGTGAGTGGGCAGTTGTGAGGGGACGTACGTGATCATCGGGGTGGGGATCGACGTGGCGGAGATCGAACGGTTCGACGCGGCGCTGGAACGTACGCCGCAGCTGGCCCAACGCCTCTTCCTGGAGAGCGAGTTGCTGCTGCCCAGCGGAGAGCGGCGCGGGATCGCCTCGCTGGCCGCCCGGTTCGCCGCCAAGGAGGCCCTGGCCAAGGCGCTCGGCGCGCCCGGCGGGCTGCTGTGGACGGACGCCGAGGTGTACGTCGAGGAGAGCGGGCAGCCCCGGCTGCGGGTGAGCGGCACGGTCGCCGCGCGCGCCGCCGAACTGGGTGTGCGGCAGTGGCATGTGTCGCTCAGCCATGACGCGGGGATCGCGTCGGCCGTGGTGATCGCGGAGGGGTGAGCGCGGGGCCCGATCCGGCCTTCGGCCCGTCCGTCCGCGTGCCGAAGGCGGCTGCCTCTGCGTACGTTGGAGCCATGCGTACTGCGTACAGCGTCTCGACCGTACGGGCCGCCGAACAGGCCCTCATGGCACGACTCCCGGAGGGCGCGCTGATGCAGCGCGCCGCCGCCGGGCTCGCCACCGCGTGCATCGATCTGCTGCGGCGCGGCGGCCGGGTCTACGGGTCCCGCGTCGTCCTCCTCGTCGGCAGCGGCGACAACGGCGGCGACGCCCTGTACGCGGGCGCCCGGCTCGCCCGGCGCGGCGCCGGTGTGCTGGCCGTACGGGTCTCGCCCGGCCGGGCCCACGAGGGCGGGAGCGCGGCGCTGCGCGCGGCGGGCGGACGGGTGGTGGACGCCGACGCGGGCCCGGCGGAGGGCCGGCACCGCGACTGGGGGCGCCGGGTCGACCTCGTCGTCGACGGCATCACCGGCATCGGCGGGCGCGGCGGACTGCGCCCGGCGGCGGCCGCGCTGGTGGCGCAGTACGCGGCACACGGGGCGCCCGTCGTCGCCGTCGACCTGCCGAGCGGCGTCGAGGCCGACACCGGTGAGGTGCGGGGCGACGCGGTCCGCGCCGACGCGACCGTCACCTTCGGGGCGTACAAGCCGGGTCTCCTTATCGACCCGGCCGCCGAACGGGCTGGGGCGCTGCACCTCGTCGACATCGGGCTGGGCGCCGAACTGCCGGACGTGCCCGAACTGGAGGCGCTCCAGTACGCGGACGTGGCCGCGCTGCTACCCGTACCGGGCGCCGAGAGCGACAAGTACCGGCGCGGCGTCGTCGGCATCGTCGCCGGGTCGGCCCGCTATCCGGGCGCCGCGGTGCTGGCCGTCTCCGGGGCGCTGCGCGGCGGGGCCGGTGCGGTGCGGTACGTCGGACCGGGGGCGGACGCGGTCATCGCGCGGCACCCGGAGACCCTGGTCCACGCGGGCCCGCCGTCGAAGGCCGGGCGGGTGCAGGCCTGGGTCGTCGGGCCGGGGCTCGGCGACGGCACGGACGCCGTCGAGGCGGTCTCCGACGTGCTGGCCGCGGTCGTCCCGGTGCTGGTCGACGCGGACGGGCTGCGGCTGCTGGACGCAGCCGCCGTACGGGCGCGCACCGCCCCCACCGTCCTCACCCCGCACGCCGGGGAGGCCGCCGCGCTGCTCGGCGTCCCCCGCGAGGAGGTCGAGGCGGGGCGGCTCGACGCCGTACGCGAACTCGCCTCCCGCTTCCGCGCGACGGTCCTGCTCAAGGGCTCGACGACGCTGGTCGCCACCGACACCCCGCGCACCCCCGTGCGGGTCAACCCGACCGGCACCTCCTGGCTGGCCACCGCGGGCAGCGGTGACGTGCTCTCCGGCCTGACCGGCTCGCTGCTCGCCGCCGGCCTCGCCCCGCGCGACGCCGCGTCCGTCGGCGCCCACCTCCACGGCCTCGCGGCCCGGCACGCATCGGACGGCTCGCCGGTCGCCGCGCAGGACGTCGCGGAGGCGATCCGGGCGGCCTGGCGGGACGTACGGGCCTGAGTGATGCTGGGAGGCGGAGACGGGGGACAGCGGCAGCGAAGGAGTGAGCGGTCGTGGGCAGCAACGGTGATGGTGACGGTGACGTGCGCGTACGCCGGGTGTACGACGCGCAGGAGGACGACGACGGCACCCGCGTCCTGATCGACCGGCTCTGGCCGCGCGGGGTCGCCAAGGAGCGCGCCGCGATCGACAAGTGGCTCAAGGACCTCACCCCGTCGAAGGAGCTGCGCTCCTGGTACCACGAGGACCGCTCCGGCACCCGTTACGACGACTTCGTCGACCGCTACCGCGCCGAACTGGCCGATCCCGCGCACACCGCCGCCGTCGGCGAGCTCGTCGCACTGGTCCGCGACGGCGGCCCGGTGACGCTGGTCACGGCCGTCAAGGACGTCCCGCACAGCCATGTACCGGTCCTCGTCGACCACCTGGAACACGAGCTGCACCACGGCTGACGGGAGCGGAGGCGCGCGCCCTGCCGCGACCGGCGCCCGGAGGGCCGGGCCGTACAGCTCTGAGACACTGGGCGCGATGAACGAGACAGCGTCCTTGAGAGCCCGTGCCGAGATCGACCTCGCCGCACTCCGCGCCAACGTGCGCGTTCTGCGTGCCCGAGCGTCCGGCGCGCAGCTCATGGCCGTCGTCAAATCCGACGCCTACGGACACGGCGCGGTGCCCTGTGCCCGTGCCGCGCTGGAAGCGGGCGCCACCTGGCTGGGCACCGCCACCCCGCAGGAGGCGCTCGCCCTGCGCGCGGCGGGGCTCGGCGGCCGGGTGATGTGCTGGCTGTGGACGCCGGGCGGGCCCTGGCGCGAGGCGATCGAGGCCGATGTCGACGTCTCGGTGAGCGGTATGTGGGCGCTGCGCGAGGTCACCGCGGCGGCCACGGAGGCGGGCCGCCCCGCCCGTATCCAGCTCAAGGCCGACACCGGCCTCGGGCGCAACGGCTGCCAGCCCGCCGACTGGCCCGAGCTCGTCGCCGCCGCCCGTACCGCCGAGGAGGCGGGCACCGTCCGGATCACCGGCCTCTGGTCCCACTTCGCCTGCGCGGACGAGCCCGGACACCCCTCCATCGCCGCCCAGCTGGACGCGTTCCGCGACATGGTGGCGTACGCCGAGAAGGCCGGTGCCGAGCCCGAGGTCCGGCACATCGCCAACTCCCCGGCGACGCTGACCGTCCCCGAGTCGCACTTCGACCTGGTGCGGACCGGGATCGCCATGTACGGCATCTCGCCCAGCCCGGAGCTGGGCACCCCGGCCGGCTTCGGACTGCGTCCGGTGATGACGCTCGCCGCGTCGGTCGCCCTGGTCAAGCAGGTGCCGGCCGGGCACGGCATCAGCTACGGGCACCACTACACGACGTCCAGGGAGACCACGCTCGGCCTGGTGCCGATCGGGTACGCGGACGGCATCCCGCGCCATGCGTCGGGCCGTGGCCCGGTCCTGGTCGGCGGCGTCCGGCGGACGGTCGCGGGCCGGGTGGCCATGGACCAGTTCGTCGTCGACCTCGACGGGGACGTGGTCGAGGAGGGCAGCGACGCCGTGCTGTTCGGCCCGGGGGACCGGGGCGAGCCGAGCGCCGAGGACTGGGCGCGGGCGGCGGACACGATCGCGTACGAGATCGTCACCCGGATCGGCGGCCGGGTGCCGCGCGTCTACCGGGACGGGACGGCGGACGGCAAGTCGGCCGGGTCCTGAACGAGGAAGCGTTCCTGACCGGGCACGATCTGAGCATGATCGGAAGACCGGATCGGACCGGATCGGACCGGATCGGATTGGGCTGGATTGGATTGGACTGGACTGGACTGGACTGGACGGATCGGATCAGATGGATCGGATCGGACCGGTTCTGACCCGTTCCGACCTGTTCGATCAGCCCTGACCTGACGGACACGACCCACGAGGAGCGCGGCACGGTGAGCGAGATCAGCGCGGGGGACGCGATGGCGACGGCCGCTTCGACGGTCGGCTGGCGCCGGGCGGGGATCGCCGGGGCCGCCATAGGCGTGATCGCGGCGGGCGCGGCCGCCGGTGTCGCGGTCGAGCGGCTGACGGTCGGCCGCGGGATGCGGAAACGGGCCAGGCTGGCGCTGGACGCCACCGGCCCGTACGGCTCGCTGCGCGGGCTGCCGGGCCGGGCCGCGGCCGACGACGGCACCGAGCTGTACTACGAGATCGACGAGGTCGAACCCGGCGGCGGCACCGGCACGGGCGGTACGCCCCCCGGAACCGCGGCCGGTCCGCGCAGGCGCCGGCTCTTCGGGCGCAAGGCCCCCGCCCCCGTCACGGTCGTCTTCAGCCACGGCTACTGCCTCAGCCAGGACTCCTGGCACTTCCAGCGCGCGGCCCTGCGCGGCCTGGTGCGCACGGTCCACTGGGACCAGCGCAGCCACGGCCGCTCGGAGCGCGGCCGGGCGCAGGCGCAGGGCGTCCACGTCGGCATCGACCAGCTCGGCCGCGACCTCAAGGCCGTGATCGACGCGGCCGCGCCCGAGGGCCCGCTGGTGCTGGTCGGGCACTCCATGGGCGGCATGACGATGATGTCGCTCGCCGACCAGTACCCGGCCCTGTTCCGCGACCGGGTCGCCGCCGTCGCCTTCGTCGGCACGTCGAGCGGGAAGCTCGGCGAGGTCAGCTTCGGGCTGCCGGTGGCGGGCGTGAACGCGGTACGGCGGGTACTGCCCGGGGTGCTGAAGGTGCTCGGCTCGCAGACGGAGCTGGTGGAGCGGGGCAGGCGGGCGACCGCGGATCTGTTCGCGGGACTGATCAAGCGGTACTCGTTCGGTTCGCGGGACGTCGACCCGGCGGTCGAGCGGTTCGCCGAGCGGCTCATCGAGTCCACGCCGATCGATGTGGTCGCGGAGTTCTACCCGGCCTTCACCGAGTACGACAAGACCGCCGCGCTGCCCCTGTTCCGCGAGGTCCCGGTGCTGATCCTGGCGGGCGACAAGGACCTGGTGACGCCCAGCTCGCACAGCGAGGCGATCGCGGACCAGCTGCCCGACGCGGAGCTGGTCATCGTTCCGGACGCCGGGCATCTGGTGATGCTGGAGCACCCGGAGACGGTGACGGACCGGCTGGCCGACCTGTTGGTGCGGGCGGGAGCCGTACCGGAATCGCCTAACGTTGGCGGGCATGGAAGCACCGCAGAACAGCCCGGCGGCTGAGGTCGCCGAGGGCGCCGGGCCGGGCACCGTCACCGTGAACCTGGCCGTCGAGTCCCCCGAACAGATGCAGGCCCTGGGCCGCCGGCTCGCCGGTGTGCTGCGCCCCGGCGACCTCGTGATGCTCACCGGCGAGCTCGGCGCCGGGAAGACCACCCTGACCCGCGGCCTCGGCGAGGGCCTGGGGGTGCGCGGCGCCGTCACGTCCCCCACGTTCGTGATCGCCCGCGTCCACCCGGCGCTCGGCGACGGCCCGGCGCTCGTCCACGTCGACGCGTACCGCCTGGGCGGCGGGCTCGACGAGATGGAGGACCTGGACCTCGATGTGTCGCTGCCGGAATCGGTGGTGGTCGTCGAGTGGGGCGACGGCAAGGTCGAGGAGCTGGCGGACGACCGGCTGCGGGTGCTCATCGACCGCGCGGTCGGTGACACGGACGACGAGCGGCGCGCGGTGACGCTGGTGGGCGTGGGCGCGCGCTGGGCGGGACTGCGGCTCGCGCCGTGGGCGCCGTGGGTGGTGGACGAGGACAACGGGCCTGGTGAGGCCTGAGAGGCGTCGGGTGATCTTCGAGTGATCTCCGGGTGATCTCTGGGTGATCTCTGGGTCCGCGCCCGCTTTCCGACACGGTGTCGGCAAATTGTTGCGCGCGGTGGGGCGGGCGTGGTGACATGGAGGGCGAGAGCAGGTTAGGTCTGCCTAACCCTGCCTTCCACCGGAGCCCCAGGAGGCGTCCATGCCGACATCCGAGCACGAAGTGCGGAAGCCGCCGCGGGTGGTATCGATGCGGGATCTGCTGGCCGCGGGGGCGGCGGCGATCGCGGTGTCCACGCCGCCGGGCGTGGTGCGGCCGGGTGCGGCCGTGGCCGCCGCGCCGCGAGAGGGCGCGCCCTCGGCCCCTGACCGCGCCTGACGCCCATCAAGCCCGTCCGGCACTTTCAGCCCGTCCGGCGTTTGAGGACGGAACCCCGGGCCTGTGTCGCCCGAGCTCAAAGACGTCCTCAATCGCCGGACGGGCTGATTTGGCCGAGCTCAAAGACGTCCTCAATCGCCGGACGGGCTGATTTGCCCGGACCGGCCTACGGGATCACGACCACCTTCGCGCCGACCGTGGCGAACGTCCACACCGCGTTGCCGTCCGCACGGGACATCCGTACGCCGCCCGCCTTCAGCGTCGGGTCCGGGCTCTCCATCGAGCCGTCCTGCGCGGCGCTGAAGCCGATGGCCACGTCGTCGGTCGCCGCGAACCGCACCACGTGCTCGATCGGTACCCCGTCGGAGCCGGTGACGGTGCCGGAGCGCGAGGTGACCTGGTACGTCCCCGGAAGCGCGCTCACCGCGCTCGGCATCACCTTGAAGGTCCGCGTCGGCTTGTCCTTCGCGTCGACCAGCCACACCCGCCGGTCGCCCAGCGCGTACACCACCCGCGTCCCCGTGCCCGAGGAGGCCGGAACCGCGAGCGGGTCCTTCTTCGGCTTCGGCTTCGGCTTGGCGTGGCCCGTCCCGGAGGGCGTGCCGCTGGAGGACGTCTTCGGCTTGGGGGCGACTGAGTCGGGGGCGTTCGCCGATGCCTGGTACGCCAGGAGACCGACCACGGCTACGGCCGCCGCGGTGAGCGCGGCCACGATTCCTGAGCTGCCCCTTGCCACCGTGCGCGCCTCTTTCGCCGTTGGGTTGTCGTACAAGCGTTTACACGTACTCCGCGTATACCCGGTGACGGTAGCAGCCGAGACCCCCGGTACCGGGACGCCGTACGGGGCGCGGTCGCCCCCCGCGCCGGAGCCGTAGGCTGTTTGCGTGCTCTTGCTCGCTATGGATACCGCCACCCCTGCCGTCACCGTCGCCCTGTACGACGGGACCCGTGTCGTCGCCGAGTCCGGTCAGGTCGACGCCCGGAAGCACGGGGAGCTGCTGCTGCCCGCCGTCGACCGCGTCCTCGCCGCCGCCGGGGTGAAACTCGACGCCGTGACGGACGTGGTCGTGGGCGTCGGCCCCGGCCCGTACACCGGGCTGCGGGTCGGCCTGGTGACGGCCGCGACGTTCGGGTCGGCGCTGTCCGTGCCCGTGCATGGACTGTGCACCCTGGACGGACTCGCGTACGCCGCCGGACAGGCCGGCCTGGAGGGGCCGTTCGCCGTCGCGACGGACGCCCGCCGCAAGGAGGTCTACTGGGCGCGGTACGAGGACCCCCGCACCCGGACCGGTGAACCCGCCGTCGACCGGCCCGCCGACATCGCCGCCCAGCTCGCCGGGGTCCCCGTGGTCGGCGCGGGCGCGGTGCTCTACCCCGAGGCGTTCCCGGACGCGCGCGGCCCCGAGCACGTCGCGGCCGGCGCCCTGGCCGCCCTCGCCGCCGAGCGCCTCGCCGCGGGCGCCGGCCTGCTGCCGCCGCAGCCGCTCTACCTCCGCAGGCCCGACGCGCAGGTCCCGAAGAACTACAAGGTGGTCACGCCGAAGTGACCACCGCGACCGCTGTGCTGCGCGAGATGCGCTGGTGGGACATCGACCCCGTGCTCGGCCTCGAACACGAGCTGTTCCCGGACGACGCCTGGTCACCCGGCATGTTCTGGTCCGAGCTGGCGTACGCCCGCGGCCCGCAGGCCACCCGCCGCTACGTGGTCGCCGAGGACCCGGTCACCGGCCGGATCGTCGGGTACGCGGGACTGGCGGCGGCCGGCGACCTCGCCGACGTACAGACGATCGCCGTCTCCCGCGACCACTGGGGCGGCGGCCTCGGCTCCGAGCTGCTGAGCGATCTGCTCAAGCACGCCACGGCCTTCGAGTGCGCCGAGGTGCTCCTTGAGGTCCGGGTCGACAACACCCGGGCGCAGAAGCTGTACGAGCGCTTCGGCTTCGAGCCGATCGGCTTCCGCCGCGGCTACTACCAGCCGGGCAACATCGACGCGCTCGTCATGCGCCTGCACGTACACGAAGAAGAAGACGTACAGGCACCCGTACAAGAGACAGAGACTGACTGATGGCTGACGAACCGCTCGTACTCGGCATCGAGACCTCCTGCGACGAGACCGGCGTCGGCATCGTCCGCGGGACGACGCTGCTCGCCGACGCCGTCGCCTCCAGCGTCGACACGCACGCGCGCTTCGGCGGCGTCGTCCCCGAGATCGCCTCCCGCGCGCATCTGGAGGCGATGGTGCCGACCATCGAGCGCGCCCTGAAGGAGGCCGGGGTCAGCGGCCGCGACCTCGACGGCATCTCCGTCACCGCGGGTCCGGGGCTCGCGGGCGCCCTGCTCGTCGGCGTCTCGGCGGCGAAGGCGTACGCGTACGCGCTGAACAAGCCGCTGTACGGGGTGAACCACCTGGCCTCGCACATCTGCGTCGACCAGCTGGAGCACGGCCCGCTGCCCGAGCCGACGATGGCGCTGCTGGTCAGCGGCGGGCACTCCTCGCTGCTGCTGGCGCCGGACATCACCAACGACGTACGGCCGCTGGGCGCGACCATCGACGACGCGGCGGGCGAGGCCTTCGACAAGATCGCCCGGGTGCTGCACCTCGGCTTCCCCGGCGGCCCGGTCATCGACCGTCTCGCGAAGGAGGGCGATCCGAAGGCCATAGCGTTCCCGCGCGGTCTCAGCGGCTCGCGTGACCCCGCGTACGACTTCTCCTTCTCCGGCCTGAAGACCTCCGTCGCCCGCTGGATCGAGGCGAAGCGCGCGGCCGGCGAGGAGGTGCCGGTACGGGACGTGGCGGCGTCCTTCCAGGAGGCCGTGGTGGACGTGCTCACCCGGAAGGCCGTCCGCGCCTGCAAGGACGAGGGCGTCGACCACCTGATGATCGGCGGCGGAGTCGCGGCCAACTCGCGACTGCGGGCACTCGCCCAGGAGCGCTGCGAGCGGGCCGGCATCCGGCTGCGGGTGCCGCGGCCGGGACTGTGCACCGACAACGGCGCGATGGTCGCGGCACTGGGCGCGGAGATGGTGGCCCGCAACCGGCCGGCCTCCGACCTGGGGCTGTCGGCCGACTCCTCACTGCCGGTGACCGAGACCCACGTACCGGGCAGCGCCCACGGCCATGCCCACACGCACGATCATGTGCACGAGATCAGCAAGGACAACCTCTACTCATGAGCACCGCGACCGTCGCGATGATGTGGGAGGCCCGCGCGACCGAGGGCCGGGGCGCGGAGCTGCTGGCGTGGGCGCGGGCCCGGACGGGCGAGCTGGCGCGGCCGCCGCTGCGCAGCGAGCTGCTGCGCGCCCCGCAGGACCGGGTCCTGGTCATCACCTGGTGGGAGGGCGCGTACGGCGACGAGCTGCCGGAGCTGCCCGAGCCGGACGCGGGGATCGTCACCCGGCCGGTGCACCGCTGGCGCTTCGAGTCCCTCGGGTCAGCAGACCGGTGACGATCGCGTCGAGCTCGTCCACCACGTCGTAGTCGGCGGCGTACGCCCGCCAGTCGTCCTTGATCGCGGTGAGGCGGGGCAGCTCCGCCGCGTCCGCGTCGGTGACCATGTCGGGGAAGTACCGCTTGGGCGGCGGGTGTTCGGCGCGGCGGGTGGCCGCCCTGCGGAAGACCAGGTCGCCGTAGACGTAGCTCCAGATCGTCCGGTAGGCGCGTACCGCCTGCCCGGGGGTCAGGCCGCAGGCGAGCGCGCAGTCGATGATCTCCTCGACCATCCACAGCGCGTTCCGGTCGGTCAGCTCGCCCAGCGCCAGGATGTCGAGCACCCAGGGGAGCTGCCCGATGATCTCGTGCATGTGCGCGGCGACGGCGGTCAGCCGCTCGCGCGGGTCGGCGGGCAGTTCCGGGCGCGGGAAGGCGGCGGCCGTCCCGGACAGGGTGAGCATCAGCAGCTCGTCCTTGTCCTGGACGTAGTGGTAGAGCGCCATCGGGGTGGAGCCGAGCTCCTTCGCCACCCGCCGCATGCTCAGGGCGTCCAGGCCCTCTTCCTCAAGGATGCGGCGCGCGGTGGCGACCATGGCGTCCGGGTCGAGCCTGCGCGGGCGCCCCACGGACCGCTTCGACCCCGGCGGTTTCTTCTCTGTCCCTGACACCCGGCCATTGTCCCCGTTCCGCCCGGCTTCTCTCCCTCCTCCTTCGCCGTGACTCCTTCGCGCCTAATTTCTATACGCGTATAGTAATCATCGACCGAGTGACCGTGAGGGAAGGGGAAGACCGTGAACGACCAGTCACGGCAGACGCGTTGGCTACTGCTGGTAGCTCTCGTCGTGCAGTTCATGGTGGCGTTGGACATGTCCGTGGTGAACGTCGCGCTGCCCGATATGCGCGCCGGTCTCGGCTTCTCGGCCGAGGGGCTCCTGTGGGCCGTGAACGCCTACGCGCTCGCCTTCGGCGGGCTGCTGATGCTCGGCGGACGCCTCGCGGACCTGCTCGGCAGCCGGCCGGTGCTGAGGGGCGGCCTGGCGCTGTTCGGTGCGGCGAGCCTGGCCGGGGGCCTCGCCCAGTCGCCCGGGGCGCTGATCGCCGCGAGGGCGGTGCAGGGCGTGGGCGCGGCGGCGCTCGCCCCGGTGGCCTTCGCGCTGATCGCCATCGCCTTCCCGGCCGGACCGGCGCGCTCCCGCGCCCTGGGGCTCTGGGGCATGGCGGGCGCGGCGGGCGGTGCGGTCGGGGTGCTGGCCGGCGGGGTGCTCACGGACGCGGCGGGCTGGCGTGCGGTGATGCTCGTCAACGTGCCGATCGTGGCCTTCGCACTGATCGCCTCCCTGCGCACCGGACCGGTCTCCGGCCCGGCCCGGACCGGCGCCCGGCTCGATGTGGCCGGGGCGCTGCTGGCCACCGGCGGCACGACGCTGCTGGTCCTCGGCCTGGTGGGGACCTCGGCACACCCCTGGGGCTCGGCCAGGACGCTGACCACGCTCGGGGGCGCGGCCCTGCTGCTGGCCGCCTTCGTCGCCGTCGAGCTGCGGACCGCGTCGCCGCTGCTGCGGCCCGGCCTGCTGCGGGGGCGGCCGGTCCTGACGGCGAACCTGTTCTGCCTGCTGCTCAGCTCGGGGCAGTTCGCCGCGTTCTACTTCGTCTCGCTCTGCCTCCAGCAGGTGTTCGGCTACGGGCCGACGGCGGCCGGAGCCGCCTTCCTGCCGTTCTGTGTGGGCGTCGTCGCCGGCTCGGTGATCGCCACCCGTACGGTCGCGAGGCTCGGCACCCGACGGCTGCTGGCGACCGGCGGCGCCCTCGCCGCGCTCGGCATCGCGGGCTTCGCGGCCACCGCGCGGACGGACGGCACCTTCCTCACCTCGATCCTCGGCCCGTCGCTGGTCGCCGCCGTCGGTATCGGCATGTGCTTCGTACCGCTCGGCACCGCGGCCACGACCGATGTGGTGCCCGGGGAGACCGGAATGGCCTCCGGTCTGCTGAACAGTTCCCGGCAGGTGGGCGGCTCGCTCGGACTCGCGGTCCTGGTGACGGTCGCCGCGCGGGTCACCGGGGGAGCGGCGGGCCGGGACGAGCTGGTCCGAGGCTACGCGGCCGCGTTCTGGGTCGCCGCCGGGCTGCTCGCGCTGGCGGCCCTGGCGGCGCTGGTCCTGCTCCCGAGTGCCTCGGGGGCCGATCCGGGGAGTGTCCCGGTGGCCGGTCCGGAGGATTCTCAGAAGAATTCCGCGGGAGGCGCCGGTCCGGCCGTGGCCCGTTCGACGCAGGGGTGAGAGCCGGGGAACCGGTCGACGCGCCGGCCGCGGACCCCGCCCTCAAGGGCGTACCACTTGCCGCCGGGCGTCCGCGGGGATCTGCTGGTCAGGACGGGGCGTACGGACGAGGCGCGCGCCGAGTCCGTACGGGCGGCGGAGCCGACCCGCGACGAGCGGGAACGGGCGATGCTCCTGGACCGGGCGATGCTCCTTGACCCGGCCGGCCTATGAGCTCGGCCGGGCCGGCCGATGAGTTCCGGGCCCGCGACCGGTCTACCCTGCACGACCGTCCGCACCACCGCGTGAGGAGAGCGACCATGCAGAAGATCACCACGTTCCTGTGGTTTGACCACAACCAGGCCGAGGAGGCCGCCGCGCACTACATCTCGGTCGTCGGCGGCGACTCCGGCGTCGTGGACGTCACCCGCTGGACCGCGGCCGCACCGGGCGAGGCGGGCGCAGTGATGACCGTACGGTTCCGGCTGGCGGGCACCGAGTACATCGCCTTCAACGGCGGCCCCGAGTTCCCGTTCAGCGAGGCGGTCTCCCTCTCCGTCGACTGCGAGTCGCAGGAGGAGGCGGACGCGCTCTGGGACAAGCTCACCGCGGACGGCGGGCAGGAGAGTCAGTGCGGCTGGCTCAAGGACAAATTCGGCGTCTCCTGGCAGATCGTCCCGCCCGGCCTCGGTGAGGCCCTGACCGACCCGGACCAGGACAAGGCGGCCCGCGCGATGAAGGCGATGCTCGGCATGAAGCGGCTCGACGTCGAGGCCCTGCGCAACGCCTGAGCACCGGCCCCGGCGCACGGCGGCGGAAGGCCGTGCGCGCGCCCGGCACTCGGTAGGGTCGCGCGCATGTCCCGCCGTTCAGCGCTGCCCCCGCCACCGCCGCCCGTGGAGATACGCACCTGGCCCGACCGGGGAGCGCTGCTCGCCGACCGGGCCCTGATCCTCGGCGAGTTGGTGAAGACGCACCTGGGGCCGGCGCGGCTCGGGATGCTGTGGCTCTGGGGCGGGCTCGGCGCGCTGGGCTGGTCGCTGGCCGGCGCGGCGCTCATCACCTTCGAGGAGTCGTACGACATCTTCAGCGCCTTCTTCGGCGTGGTCCTCCTCGCCCTGGGCGTGTGCTGCCTGGTGCCGGCCGTCATCCTTGTCGTCGTCGGGCTGCGCCGCGACCGGCAGGTGCGCCGACTGCTCGCGCAATGGGGCGAGTTGGACCGTGACGCGGCGGGTGACCGGGTGCTCCGGCTGCCCGGCACGAGCCTGGTCTGGCTGCTGGGCTCCTTCCTCCTGTGCGCGTTCGGGCTGTACGCCTGCGTCGCCGTTCCGGCCGGCGCGGTCCGGGGCGACGACACCTACGGCCTGATGGCCCTCGTCATGGGCCTCGGGTTCATCGGCTGGCTCATCGGGATCATCGGGGCCACCAAGGCGTTCCTGCACCGGCGTTGGGTGATCCGGGTGCTGATCGGGGCGCCGGCGCCCGCGCCGCTGATCTCCTCCGGCGGCGGGGCGCACCGCTGAATCCGGCCCTATCCTTGGCGCGTACACGAAGGACTCAGGGGGAGGACTGCTCATGCAGTGGTACTGGTGGCTGCTCATCATCTTCTGGACGGGCGGATTCGGCTGGCTCGTCGACAACGGCCGTACAGCGCTGCGTAATCGGCACACGCGCAAGCTGGAGCTGCTGGAGGCCGACCGGCAGGAACGGCTGGCCGTCGAGGCGGCGCACAAGCCGCCGGAGCCGGTCTGCGGTTGCACGCACCACCTCGCCAAGCACGACAAGCAGGGCAAGTGCCATGAGCTGGTCGAGGTGCCGACCGCCTGGGACGAGCAGAAGAAGCCGGTCCGCTTCGAGTCGGGGCAGTGCAACTGCCAGCAGTACGTGGGCCCGCAGCCGCTCTCACAGGTGTACGCCGACGACCTGACCGACCTCGCGTAGGCCCCGGGCCCGGTCGGCTCCCGTCTTCAGCCCCGACCTGCCTCCGGGCCGGTCACGGGGTGGCCGATCAGCATCGTCGGAGCGTCCGCGACCCGGGTCAGGAAGACGGTGGCCCGGTTCGGGCCCTGGAGCTTCATCTTCCGTCGCAGCTCCTCCGGTTCGACCGGTGAGCCGCGCTTCTTGACCGTCAGGACACCGACCTTCCGCTCCCGCAGCAGCGCTTTCAGCCGCTTCATGTTGAACGGGAGCTGATCGGTGATCTCGTACCCGGCCGTGTACGGCGATTCGTACAGCTCGTCGCTCGTGACGTACGCGATCATCCCGTCGATCAGCCGGCCGCCGCACCGGTTCACGATGTCGGCGACCAGATGGGCCCGGATCACCGCGCCGTCCGGCTCGTACAGATAGCGGCCGACCGGTCCGACCGGCGGGGCGGGCAGCACGGCCGGGGCCGACAGGGTGGCTCCGGACGGGAGCAGCGTGGCGCGGTACGCGCCGGCCTCGAAGCCCTCGCCGAACCAGAGCACCGCCTCCTTCACGTCGCCGCCGTCCGAGATCCACTCGGCCTCCGCCTGCGGGCCGATCGCCTCGTGGGGGACTCCCGGGGCGATCTTCAGCGCCGCCCTGGGGGCTTTCAGCGCGGCGGCGGTCGCCCAGGAGAGGGGCGGGGAGTAGGCCTCCGGGTCGAAGATCCGGCCGCGGCCGCCCCGGCGGGCCGGGTCGACGAACACCGCGTCGTACGGCGAGGTGTCGATCTCCGTGACATCGGCGCACCGCACCTCGATCAGCGCGTCCAGGCCGAGCGCGGCGGCATTGGCCCTGGCCACCTCGGCGGTCAGCGGGTCGCGGTCCACGGCGAGGACGGAGATCCCGGCGCGGGCCAGCGCGATGGCGTCCCCGCCGATGCCGCAGCACAGGTCGGCGACGCTGCGCACCCCGGTGCCCGCGAACCGTCCGGCGCGGTGGGCCGCCACCGAGGTGCGGGTCGCCTGCTCCACCCCGTTGGGCGTGAAGAACATCCGGTGCGCGTCCTCCGCGCCGAACTTGGCCTCCGCCCGCTGCCGCAGCCGGGCCTGCCCCAGCGCCGCCGAGACGAGGTCGGCCGGGTGGGTGCGGCGCAGCAGGGTGGCGGTGGCGAGTTCCGTGGCGGGGTCGTACGACCGCAGCCCGGCCAGCAGTCCGGCGCCCTCCGGGGTGCGCAGCGCCAGGAAGCCGGCGAGGGGGTCGGGGGCGTCGGGCGGGCCGGGCGGGCCGGTCGGGGCGAGAGCGTTCACCTGACCCATTGTGAGCCAGCCGGGGGACCGTGCGGGCCCGGCGGCGGTGTCGGCCCGGGAGCCCGATCACGTGCTGGCAGTATGCGGCGCCATGCAGCTTGTACGACAAAAGGAAGAATCAACCATGAAGAGGCGCAGACCGGGACAGGAGGAGCGGGTGCAGGCGGAGCAGGCGCAGATGCGGGCGGAGCCGGTGCGGGTCGGGTCGGGTCGGATCTGGTCGGTGCGGAGGGGGGTGTTGCGGAGCGGGACGGGGCGAGGCCGGGGATACCTGCGGCGCCGGCCCGGTTACGCGGTCCTGGCCGCGCTCCTGGTCGCCGCGGTCGGCTCCGGCTGCGCGGCCGGGACCGACAGCCGCACCGCGACCGGGGCCGGGCAGGGAGCCAAGGCCCTCGCCGGGCAGCCGGGCGGCCCGGCCGGGAACGCGGGGGCGGCGGGCACGCGTGCCGCGCAGGCCGAGAAGGCCCGCCTCGCCCAGGCCGCCCGCGCGGTCGCCGCCAAGAAGTGGGGTCTGGCGAGCACACCGCTGGCCGCGCCCGTCCCGCCCGCCGTGAAGCCGCACATCACCACCCGCAAGGGCTTCGAGGTCGAGGGCGGTGACGACTCGCTGCCGCCGGTCTTCACCACGGTCCCGACCGACAAGAAGATCGTCTTCCTGACGATGGACGACGGGGACGACAAGGACCCCGAGCTGCTGCGGATGATGTCGGACCTGAACATCCCGTACAGCGCGTTCCTCAGCGACTACCTGGTGAGCGACAACTACGGGTACTTCAAGGACGCGCAGTCCCGTGGCGTCACCCTCAACAACCACACGCTCAACCACCGCTATCTGCCCGGCCTCTCCTACGGCGAGCAGAAGCAGGAGATCTGCGACCAGCAGGACATCATCGAGAAGCAGTACGGCGAGCGCCCCCGGCTCTTCCGGCCGCCGTACGGCAACTACAACGGCGACACCCTCCGGATCGCCAAGTCCTGCGGCATCACCGCCGTACCCCTGTGGTCGGAGGAGGCCTTCCCCGACCACATGGAGTGGCGGGAGGAGGACCAGGACCTGCACCCCGGAGACATCATCCTCACGCACTTCCGCGGCAAGAAGGACTGGAAGGGCTCCATGCCCGACCTGGTCCGCGCCGTCATGAAGGTCGTCACGGACAAGGGATACGCCGTGGCCCGGCTGGAGGACTACGTATGAGAAGGGCGCACCGGCTGCTGGCCGGACTGCTGGCCGCCGGTGCGCTCCTGACCGTCACCACCGGCTGCGCGCAGTCGGTGGACCCGATCGAACGGCTGGGCCGCAAGGCCGCGCAGCGGGTGAACCGGCCGCCGAGTCCGGCGGAGGTGCGGCCGGCGGCGGTGCGCGGGGACCACGGGGCACCTGGCTCGATGGTCGTCGTCGCCTGCGGTTGGCCGCAGGAGTCCGGAACGGCCGGGAGGGGCCGGGCGTTCTCCCTGTGGCAGGGCCGGTTCGAGCCGGGTCCGGTCCGTGACGTCGTACGACATGCGCGCCACGAGGGGCGTGAATTGGCACTCCGCTTGACCGAGTGCTAATCGCGGTCATAGTCTCAGTGCTGGCACTCCCCACTGGAGAGTGCCAGCAGTACTGTGCGACCGGCAGGTCCGGCACCCGCGACGACGGGCCCACCTGGTCGCCGACCAAAGACTGTTAACCCCGTGAGATCTCCGAAGGGGGAGACCGGATCGTGTCGACCAGCACCAAGGTTGCGATCAAGCCGCTCGAGGACCGCATTGTGGTCCAGCCGCTCGACGCCGAGCAGACCACGGCCTCCGGCCTGGTCATTCCCGACACCGCCAAGGAGAAGCCCCAGGAGGGCGTCGTCCTGGCCGTGGGACCGGGCCGCTTCGAGAACGGCGAGCGCCTTCCGCTCGACGTCAAGACCGGCGATGTCGTGCTGTACAGCAAGTACGGCGGCACCGAGGTGAAGTACAACGGCGAGGAGTACCTCGTTCTCTCGGCTCGCGACGTGCTCGCGATCATCGAGAAGTAATTCACCCACGTTTGCTTCTGTTCTGCGCCCCTGGCCCCCTGCGAAATAACTAGCCGGGCGGCGAGGGGCGCAGTTCTTGTTTTGAGAGGACAGTTCAGCTCCATGGCGAAGATCCTGAAGTTCGACGAGGACGCCCGTCGCGCCCTCGAGCGCGGCGTCAACAAGCTTGCCGACACGGTGAAGGTGACGATCGGTCCCAAGGGCCGCAACGTCGTCATCGACAAGAAGTTCGGTGCGCCCACCATCACCAACGACGGTGTCACCATCGCGCGCGAGGTCGAGCTGGACGACCCGTACGAGAACCTCGGTGCCCAGCTGGTGAAGGAGGTGGCGACCAAGACCAACGACGTGGCGGGTGACGGTACGACCACCGCCACCGTGCTCGCTCAGGCGCTCGTCCGCGAGGGCCTGCGCAACGTGGCCGCGGGCGCGTCCCCGGCCGCCCTGAAGAAGGGCATCGACGCCGCGGTCAAGGCCGTGTCCGAGGAGCTCCTCGCGACGGCCCGCCCGATCGACGACAAGTCCGACATCGCCGCCGTGGCCGCGCTCTCCGCGCAGGACAGCCAGGTCGGCGACCTCATCGCGGACGCGATGGACAAGGTCGGCAAGGACGGTGTCATCACCGTCGAGGAGTCCAACACCTTCGGTCTGGACCTTGAGTTCACCGAGGGCATGGCCTTCGACAAGGGTTACCTGTCCCCGTACATGGTGACCGACCAGGAGCGTATGGAGGCCGTCCTCGACGACCCGTACATCCTGATCCACCAGGGCAAGATCGGCTCGATCCAGGAGCTGCTGCCGCTCCTGGAGAAGGTCATCCAGGCCGGTGCCTCCAAGCCGCTGCTGATCATCGCCGAGGACGTCGAGGGCGAGGCCCTGTCGACCCTGGTCGTCAACAAGATCCGTGGCACCTTCAACGCTGTCGCGGTGAAGGCCCCGGGCTTCGGTGACCGCCGCAAGGCCATGCTCGGTGACATCGCCACCCTCACCGGTGCGACCGTCATCGCCGAGGAGGTCGGCCTCAAGCTCGACCAGGCCGGTCTGGACGTACTGGGCACCGCCCGTCGCGTCACCGTCTCCAAGGACGACACGACCATCGTCGACGGTGGTGGCAAGTCCGACGAGGTCGCGGGCCGCGTCAACCAGATCAAGGCCGAGATCGAGTCCACGGACTCCGACTGGGACCGCGAGAAGCTCCAGGAGCGCCTGGCGAAGCTGGCCGGCGGTGTCTGCGTGATCCGCGTCGGTGCGGCCACCGAGGTGGAGCTCAAGGAGAAGAAGCACCGTCTGGAGGACGCCATCTCCGCGACCCGCGCCGCGGTCGAGGAGGGCATCGTCTCCGGTGGTGGCTCCGCTCTGGTCCACGCCGTCAAGGTCCTCGAGGGCAATCTCGGCAAGACCGGCGACGAGGCCACCGGTGTCGCGGTCGTGCGCCGCGCCGCCGTCGAGCCGCTCCGCTGGATCGCGGAGAACGCGGGCCTTGAGGGCTACGTCATCACCGCGAAGGTCTCCGAGCTCGACAAGGGTCAGGGCTTCAACGCCGCGACCGGCGAGTACGGCGACCTGGTGAAGGCCGGCGTCATCGACCCGGTCAAGGTCACCCGCTCCGCGCTGGAGAACGCCGCGTCCATCGCGTCGCTGCTGCTCACGACCGAGACCCTGGTCGTCGAGAAGCCGGCCGAGGAAGAGGCCGATGCCGGTCACGGCCACGGTCACTCGCACTAGCGGGTAGCTCTCCGCGCAAGCGGTGAGGCCCGGTACCCCGCAAGGGGTACCGGGCCTTTCGCATGTCCGGCCCCTGCGCGTCCGGCTTCGCCGTGCGTATCCGGGTATATCCAGCCTGGCACGTCAGCTTCGCCGCGCGCATTCGGGCACATCCAGCCTGGCACGTCAGCTTCGCCGCGCGTATCCGGGCACATCCAGCCTGGCACGTCAGCTTCGCCGCGCGTATCCGGGCATATCCAGCCCTGCGCGTTCAGCTTCGCCCTGCGTATCCGGGCATATCCAGCCCCGCCGGCGATTGAGGCGCGGGGGTCCGGGGGCGGAGCACGGGGGGGGGGGGGGGGGGGGGGGGGGGCGGGGGGGGGGCGGGGGCGGGGGGGGGGGGGGGGGGGGGCGGGGGGGGGGGGGGGGGGCGCGGGGGGGGGC